>NZ_JBVICF010000011.1:0-321887 GCF_055572995.1 Streptomyces sp. NPDC030245
AAGGGCGACAACGTCTTCTTCGTCGCCACCGGCATCACCGACGGCGAACTGCTCCAGGGCGTCCGCTACCGCTCGGCCACCGCCTCCACCTCGTCACTGGTCATGCGCTCCAAGTCGGGCACCATCCGCAAGATCGACTCCGACCACCGCCTCTCCAAGCTGCGCGCGTACAGCGCCATCGACTTCGACCGGGCGAAGTAGCCCGGAGCGTAGACGTAGCCACGTCGAAGGGGGCGTCCCGTGCGGGGGACGCCCCCTTCGGCGTAGCTGCGCAGATGTCGGGGGCTACCCCGCCGCGGCGATGCCCGTCGCGTGTGCCGCCTTCTGGAGTTCGAGGTCGCGCCTGCGCCGGCGGGCCAGGACCACCCGGCGCTCGGCGGCGGTGAGGCCGCCCCACACGCCGTACGGCTCGGGCTGGAGCAGGGCGTGCTCGCGGCATTCGACCATCACCGGACAGCGGGCGCAGACACGCTTGGCCGCCTCCTCACGGGAGAGCCGCGCCGCGGTCGGCTCCTTGGACGGGGCGAAGAACAGTCCCGCCTCGTCGCGCCGGCACACGGCCTCGGTGTGCCATGGAGCGTCATCGTCCCGATCTCGCACGGGCACCCTTCCCCGAGCACTCGACTCCGCTCGTACAGGGGATACCCCATCGCCCGGAACGGCGGCGACCTGCAGAGACTGACGCGACGGTTGCAGCACGGGTCTACTCCTGACGACGGCTTCGCGAGCGAGAGACGATGCAGCAAGCTCTACCCGCTGTGTGCGCGCCTATGCACTGAGTTCCGATGTCCGGAAGGACGGCCTCCCCGCGCCTGTCCCGTGCGCCGTCAGTGCCCGAGGTGCTTGCGCAGGCGCCGGTGCAGGTCGCGGACGAACTTGCCGCGCCTGGGCCGCGCCTCGATGCTGCCGAGGACCGCGAAGCCGTCCACGTAGACGACGGGGGCGTCCTGGTCCGGGGAGTCCAGCGTGTCCACCTCGAAGCTGCCGAGGACGCCGGTGCCGGTGCCGCGCAGCGACACGTTCTCCGGGACGCGGACCTCGACCGAACCGAAGATCGCGACGGCCTTGATGACCACCTGGCGCTGCTCGAAGATCGCCTCGCTCAGGTCCATCTCGACGCTGCCGAAGATCGCGTACGCGTGCGTGCGGCGCGCCACCCGCCAGCGGCCCCTGCGCACGGAGCCGCTGAGCACCGCGACGAGGTTCTCGTCCGCGACCGGCGGGACGACTCCGGGGGACGGCCTGGACGGCGCGGGCTCCGGCGCCCGCCCCCGGGCTGCCGCCTGCTCGTGACCCGCGGGCAGGTCCCTGATCAGCGGCTCCAGCTCGGCCGTGGTCTTGGCGCGGTAGACCCCGTCGATCCGCTCCGAGTGCTCCTCGGCGGTCAGGCGGCCCTCGGCCAGGGCGTCGCGGAGGATGTCCGCCGTGCGGTCCCGGTCGGCGTCGGATGCGCGGAGCACTGGAGGCTGTTGCTGCTTCTGGAGGTCCACGGAAGCAGCGTACCCAGACGCGATAGATCGCGACCAGACCTGTATCGCGACTATCGCCTCCATGTGTGCCGCTTCTCTACTGAGCCTTACCTCACAGGAACGGTCCGCCGGGCGCGTTCTACGCTGGTTGGCGCGTCGCCAATGGAGGCCGCGCCGCTGTCTGCCGAGTGAGGAATGGCCGTAATGCCAGAGTTTGAGTACTCCGATCTGCTCCCGCTGGGAGAGGACACCACCCCGTACCGGCTGGTGACCTCCGAGGGTGTCTCCACCTTCGAGGCCGACGGGCGTACGTTCCTCAAGGTCGAGCCGGAGGCGCTGCGCAAGCTCGCCGCCGAGGCGATCCACGACATCCAGCACTACCTGCGGCCCGCGCACCTGGCCCAGCTGCGGCGCATCGTCGACGACCCCGAGGCGTCGTCCAACGACAAGTTCGTGGCGCTGGACCTGCTCAAGAACGCGAACATCGCCGCCGCGGGCGTGCTCCCCATGTGCCAGGACACCGGCACCGCCATCGTCATGGGCAAGCGCGGCCAGAACGTCCTCACCGAAGGTGAGGACGAGAAGGCGCTCTCCAAGGGCATCTACGACGCGTACACGAAGCTGAACCTGCGCTACTCGCAGATGGCCCCGCTCACCATGTGGGAGGAGAAGAACACCGGCTCCAACCTCCCGGCGCAGATCGAGCTGTACGCGACGGACGGCGGCGCCTACAAGTTCCTCTTCATGGCCAAGGGCGGCGGCTCGGCCAACAAGTCGTTCCTCTACCAGGAGACGAAGGCCGTCCTGAACGAGGCCTCCATGATGAAGTTCCTGGAGGAGAAGATCCGCTCGCTCGGCACGGCCGCCTGCCCGCCGTACCACCTCGCGATCGTCGTCGGCGGCACCAGCGCCGAGTTCGCCCTGAAGACCGCGAAGTACGCCTCCGCGCACTACCTGGACGAGCTGCCCGCCGAGGGCTCCCCCACCGGGCACGGCTTCCGGGACAAGGAGCTGGAGGAGAAGGTCTTCGAGCTGACGCAGAAGATCGGCATCGGCGCGCAGTTCGGCGGCAAGTACTTCTGCCACGACGTCCGCGTGGTGCGTCTGCCGCGCCACGGCGCCTCGCTGCCCGTCGCGATCGCCGTCTCCTGCTCGGCCGACCGCCAGGCCACCGCGAAGATCACCGCCGAGGGCGTCTTCCTGGAGCAGCTGGAGACGGACCCGGCGCGCTTCCTGCCGGAGACCACGGACGAGCACCTCGATGAGGCTGCCGACGTCGTCAAGATCGACCTCAACCAGCCCATGGACGCGATCCTCGCCGAGCTCACCAAGCACCCGGTGAAGACCCGCCTCTCGCTGACCGGACCGCTGGTCGTGGCCCGCGACATCGCGCACGCCAAGATCAAGGAGCGGCTCGACGCGGGCGAGGAGATGCCGCAGTACCTGAAGGACCACCCGGTGTACTACGCCGGTCCCGCGAAGACCCCCGAGGGTTACGCGTCCGGCTCGTTCGGCCCGACCACCGCCGGGCGCATGGACTCCTACGTGGAGCAGTTCCAGGCCGCGGGCGGCTCCAAGGTGATGCTCGCCAAGGGCAACCGCTCCAAGCAGGTCACCGACGCCTGTGACGCGCACGGCGGCTTCTACCTCGGCTCGATCGGCGGCCCGGCCGCGCGCCTCGCGCAGGACTGCATCAAGAAGGTCGAGGTCGTCGAGTACGAGGAGCTCGGCATGGAGGCGGTCTGGAAGATCGAGGTCGAGGACTTCCCGGCCTTCATCGTCGTCGACGACAAGGGCAACGACTTCTTCCAGAACCCGGCCCCCGAGCCGACGTTCACGCACATTCCGGTGCGCGGGCCCGGCCTGGTCTGATTTCTTCCCGCGGGTGCGCTGTGGCTGGGCGCGCAGTTCCCCGCGCCCCTTCGGGACGCGGGGACAGGCCCTAGGCGAACCGCTGGTTCGCCGCTCCCGTGCACTTCTGGAGCCGCACCGGCTCCTTGGCCCCCGCGAGGGTCAGACAGAGCCCGGTGTCGGCGGCGGGCCGCACCGTGCCGGCCTCCCGGACGAACTTCTGGTTGCCGCCGCCGTGGCAGTTCCACAGCGTCACGGCGGTGCCTTCCCTGTACGAGCCGTCGGGCACGTCCAGGCAGCGGTCCTGGGTCAGTCCGGTGTGCAGGGAGCCGCGCGCGCCGTCGTACCACCACAGCTGGTTGCGGTTGCCGGTGCACTCCCAGCCCTGGACCTTGGTGCCGTTGCGGCTCTTCGAGGCGTCGACGTCGACGCAGCTGCCGGTCGCCTCGTTCTTCAGGGGCTTGAACGCGTCGTCCCACGCCGTCTCGTACAGCTTCGGGCTGCCCGCGCTCGCCGGGTCCGCGCAGCTGGCCTCACGTGCACGGGAGTTGTGGATCTGGGTGAGGCAGGACGCGAAGGCGGCGTGGCCGCGGGCGTTGGGGTGGAAGGACTGGCGTACCGAGTTGGAGTCCGGCGGGAACGGGTTGGACAGGTCCGCGTAGAGACCGCGCGCCCAGGTGTCCTCCATGCAGACCTCGTGGCCGTGGAAGAGGCGCGAGTTGTCGAGGTAGGTCGCGCCCGCGTTCCGCGCGGCCCTGCGCATGCCGGTCTCGAAGGCGGGCACCGCGGTGTTGCGGCCCCACTCGGTGTCGGAGTCGTAGCCGAGGCCGCCGCAGGCGAGCTTGCCCGGGAAGTTCGGGTTGTCGCGGAAGTCCGGTCCGATCGGGCTCGGGTAGCCCATGGCGACGAGTTTGTAGTCGCCCTCCTGGTAGCCCGCGTCCTTCATGACGGTCTTCAGGTCGCGGATGGACTGCTCGACCTTGGGGACGAGGGCGTCGACGCGCGCCTGCCAGCCGTCGTTGTACTTGCCCGCGCACGGGCCCTGGCTGAGGAGGTAGCGGGTGACGCAGTCCGTCATCACGGGGGCGAACTGGAGGTCGTCGTTGGCGCCGATGACGAGCAGGATCGTCTTGATCTTCGTGTTGCGCGCCTTGATGGCGAGGCTGTCGCTCTGCACCAGCTCGTCGGCGTACTGCTTCTGACCGCCGATCCTGATGTTGACGGTCTGCGCGCCCGAGCAGGCGACGTTGTACGTGACGTCGGCGGGGATGCCGGTGCGGTGGATCGCGGCGTCCGGCGAGCGGTGGCACCAGTTGTCGGGGCCGTCCGTGCCCGGTTCGTAGGTGCCGACGCCCTCGCCGGATATCTCGCTGTCGCCGAGCGATATCAGGCCGGTCTTGCGGTCGGCCATGGGGCGCTCGGCCGGGCTGCCGTACAGCTTGGTGGCCTCCGCCGCCCTGATCTTCTCCAGCTCGGGCGGGAGCGGGGTGGCGGCGGCCGCCCGCGCGTCGCTCCCGTCCGCCGCCTGCGCGGGCACGGCCGCCGCCGTGCCGAGCATCGCCGTCATCGCGACCGCCGCCGCGAACGAACCTCGCAGGCGCCTGCGGCCGCTGTTTCGGCCACTGCGTCTGATGCGCTCCATTGCGCCTCCCCGGTGTGGTGTTACCCAGGGTTTTTACTGGTGGGTAGCAGGCTTGGGAATACCTGGAACAAGACAAGTGCTCAACTTTTCACGGGGTTTGAGCGGAGAGGTAGGTTCAGGGCATGACCAGCGACGCCAGCGACGACCGCACCGGCGAGTACCGGACCGAGCACGACTCCATGGGTGAGGTGCGGGTCCCCGCGCACGCCAAGTGGCGTGCCCAGACCCAGCGCGCGGTGGAGAACTTCCCCATCTCCGGGCAGGTCCTTGAACGCGCCCACATCGCCGCCCTCGCACGGATCAAGGCGGCCGCCGCCAAGGTCAACGCGGAGCTCGGGGTGCTCGACAAGGACATCGCGGAAGCGATCGCGGACGCGGCGGCCGAGGTCGCCGAAGGACGCTGGGACGACCACTTCCCCGTCGACGTCTTCCAGACCGGCTCCGGCACGTCGTCCAACATGAACACCAACGAGGTCATCGCCACCCTCGCGACCGAGCGCCTCGGCCGCGACGTGCACCCCAACGACCACGTCAACGCCTCGCAGTCCTCGAACGACGTCTTCCCGTCCTCGATCCACATCGCGGCGACGGGCGCGGTCAGCAACGACCTGATCCCCGCGCTCGAACACCTCGCCGCCGCGCTGGAGCGCAAGGCCGAGGAGTTCGCGGACGTCGTGAAGTCCGGGCGCACGCACCTCATGGACGCGACACCCGTCACGCTCGGCCAGGAGTTCGGCGGCTACGCGGCGCAGATGCGGTACGGCGTCGAGCGGCTGCGCGCCTCGCTCCCCCGGCTCGCGGAGCTCCCCCTCGGCGGCACGGCCGTGGGCACCGGCATCAACACGCCGCCCGGCTTCTCCGCAGCCGTCATCGCCGAGGTCGCGCGGGCCACGGGGCTGCCGCTCACCGAGGCGCGCGACCACTTCGAGGCGCAGGGCGCGCGTGACGGCATCGTCGAGACCAGCGGGCAGCTGCGGACCATCGGCGTCGGCCTGACGAAGATCGCGAACGATCTGCGGTGGATGGCGTCCGGGCCGCGCACCGGCCTCGCCGAGATCAATCTGCCGGACCTTCAGCCCGGTTCGTCGATCATGCCCGGCAAGGTGAACCCGGTCGTCCCGGAGGCCGCGCTGATGGTCGCCGCGCAGGTCACCGGCAACGACGCGACGGTCGCGGCGGCGGGCGCGGCGGGCAACTTCGAGCTGAACGTCATGCTGCCGGTCATCGCCAAGAACGTCCTGGAGTCGATCCGGCTGCTCGCCAACGTCTCCCGGCTGCTCGCCGACCGGACCGTCGACGGGATCACCGCCAACCGCGAGCGGGCGCGCGAGTACGCCGAGTCGTCACCGTCCGTCGTGACGCCGCTGAACAAGTACATCGGGTACGAGGAGGCGGCGAAGGTCGCGAAGCGTTCCTTGGCTGAGCGGAAGACGATTCGTGAGGTCGTCCTGGAGGCCGGGTATGTCGACCGGGGTGCCCTCTCCCTTGAGCAGCTGGATGAGGCGCTGGACGTGCTCCGCATGACGCATCCCTGACCAGCGCCCCACGCGCCGCGCCCGGCACCGTGGGCTGTGCCCACCCGTGCCGCCCTGCGGCACATTTGCCCACAGCGGGAACGGAGGCGGCGTCTAGTATCTGTGCATGACAGACCTCGACGGGAAGACGACGGCCGGTGGCGGGGTGGTGCGGTGGGCGCCCGGGGACCACATCCTGTGGCGGTACCGGGAGAACTCCGGTCACCGGGTGCACATCTGCCGGCCCGTCACCGTCGTCAGGGACACCGACGAGCTGCTCGCCGTGTGGATGGCGCCCGGCACCGAATGCGTGAAGCCGGTGATCGCCGACGGGACGCCCCTGCACCGCGAGCCGCTCGCCACCCGCTACACCAAGCCGCGCGCCGTCCGCAGGGACCGCTGGTTCGGCACCGGCGTCCTCAAGCTCGCGCGGCCCGGCGACCCGTGGTCGGTCTGGCTCTTCTGGGACCCGGGATGGCGGTTCAAGAACTGGTACGTGAACCTGGAGGAGCCCCGCGCCCGGTGGGCCGGCGGCGTCGACTCCGAGGATCACTTTCTGGACATCTCCGTGCGCCCGGACCGCAGCTGGCGCTGGCACGACGAGGACGAGTTCGCCGAGGCCCGCAGGGTGGGCCTGATGGACGCGGACAAGGCCGCTGACGTACGCGCCGCCGGCCGGGCCGCGCTCGACGTGATCGCCGACTGGGGGGCGCCGTTTTCGGACGGCTGGCAGCACTGGCGTCCCGATCCGTCCTGGGTCGTACCGCCCCTTCCGGATGACTGGGACCGTACGCCCGCGCACGTCTCGTCGTGAGACTCTTGATGCGCCCCCGCGGTTCAAACGTAGGATCGTCCTCCGCAAGGGCGCACAACAGCAACTCCGTGGGTCTGCGCGGTGCCTGACAGGACGTCATCGAGGGGCGGCAGAACGTGAGCGAGGACCGCAGAGGTCAGGCCGAGGCCTTTGACGCCATCGGGCAGCAGTACGACAGGGCCTTCCCCCACAAGGAGGGCCAGCTGGCCGCGGGCCGCCGGCTCGCGACGGCGCTCCCGCCCGGCTCCCGCGTCCTGGACGTGGGCTGCGGCACCGGTCTGCCGACCGCCCGCCAGCTGGCCGAATCCGGCCACTCGGTGCTCGGCACGGACATCTCGGCGGGCATGCTGGACCTGGCGGGAAAGAACGTCCCGGCGGCCGAGTTCCGGCAACTCGACATCGCCGACCTGCGGGCCGAAGGGCCGGGCGGAGTCGGCCGGTTCCACGGCGTCGCGTGCTTCTTCGCCCTCCTGATGCTGCCGCGCGCCGAGATCCCCGAGGCGCTGCGGCTGCTGCACGGGCTGCTGCTGCCGGGGGGCCTGATGGAGCTGTCCATGGTCGAGGCCGACCTGGACGACGCGGCGATTCCGTTCCTGGGGCACACAATCCGGGTATCGGGTTACCTGCGGGACGAACTGCGGCAGGTCGTGCGGGACGCGGGCTTCGAGATCACCGGCGAGGACACGTATTCGTACGCCCCCGCGAGCACCGACGTACCACCCGAGCACCAGATCTTTCTGCACTGCCGACGCGGCTGAGCAACGTGCAACGCTGGACGGCGCGCACGCCCGCGCAGCCCCGGACGGACGGATTCGAAACGCGTGACGGAGCACCTCACCCCCCACGAGGGTCGCAAGGCACCAGCTGCCCGGCCGACCGCCCCCGCGGATCCCCGCGGGGCGCTGCTGCGTTCCCCCGAACCCCCGGGCGACGGGCCCGCGGGCGCCCCCGTGCCGCCGTCCGGTGAGCACTCCCAGCCCTCGGCCGCCGAACCCGACCCGCACCGGCCGCGCCCCGCCCCCGAGGGCGGTGTGCCGACGCAGCCGGGACACGCGCCGGCCGCACCGGTCGGCCCGCCGGACGGTGCGGAGCGGCGCTCCGGGCAGCCGAGGCCCGCGGGGTCCGGCCCGGTGGCGATGCGGCGCGACGGCGACCGGCTGCGGTTCGTGGGCGCCGCGACCCGGCGCATCGCACGCGGCATCGACCTCGACGAGATCGTGATGGGGCTGTGCCGGGCGACGGTGCCGACGTTCTCCGACGCGATCCTCGTCTATCTGCGCGACCCGCTGCCCGTCGGCGACGAGCGGCCCACGGGTCCGCTGGTCCTGCGCCTGCGCCGCTCCGACCGGCTGCGCTCCATCGAGGAGGGCGCCGAGGACCCGGACACCGAGAGCGGCGGCACGACGCTGCCCGCGCTCCAGGTCGTCCAGTCCGACATCACCGACGTGATGGGCAGCGCCGAGCTGTGCGAGGTGCGGCCGGGCGGCGCGCTCGCCGAGGTGCTGCGCGGTGTGCGCCCGGTCTTCGCGGACTCGGCGGCGGCCCGCGCCGCGCTGCCCGAACTGCTCGGCGAGGGGCGCACCCTGCCGGGCGGTCAGCGGGGCATCCTCGCGCCGCTGCGGGGCCGCCGCCGGGTGATCGGCGCGGCCGTGTTCCTGCGCCGCCCGGACCGTCCCGCGTTCGAGGCGGACGACCTGCTCGTCGCCGCCCAGCTGGCCACCCACAGCGCGCTCGGCATCGACAAGGCCGTCCTGTACGGCCGCGAGGCGTACATCGCCGACGAGTTGCAGCGCACCATGCTCCCCGAGACGCTGCCGCGCCCGACCGGCGTGCGGCTCGCCTCGCGCTACCTCCCGGCCGCCGAGACCGCCCGGGTCGGCGGCGACTGGTACGACGCGATCCCGCTGCCCGGCAGCCGTGTCGCGCTGGTCGTGGGCGACGTGATGGGGCACTCCATGACGTCGGCCGCCATCATGGGCCAGCTGCGGACGACCGCGCAGACCCTCGCCGGGCTCGACCTGCCGCCCCAGGAGGTCCTGCACCACCTGGACGAGCAGGCGCAGCGGCTCGGCTCCGACCGCATGGCGACCTGCCTCTACGCGGTGTACGACCCGGTCTCGCACCGCATCACCATCGCCAACGCCGGGCATCCGCCGCCCGTCCTGCTGCACCTGGGCGGCCGCGCCGAGGTGCTCCGGGTGCCGCCGGGCGCCCCCATCGGCGTGGGCGGCGTCGACTTCGAGGCCGTGGAGCTGGACGCCCCCGCGGGCGCGACCCTGCTCCTGTACACGGACGGGCTCGTCGAGTCCCGGCTGCGCGACGTGTGGACCGGCATAGAGCAGCTGCGCGAACGACTCGCGGCCACCGCCCAGCTGACGGGCCCGGACCATCCGCCGCCGCTTGAGGCGCTCTGCGACGAGGTGCTCGACATGCTCGGTCCGGGCGACCGGGACGACGACATCGCGCTGCTCGCCGCCCGCTTCGACGGGATCGCGCCGAGTGACGTGGCGTACTGGTTCCTCGAACCGGAGAACGCGACGCCGTCCCGCGCCCGCCGCCTGGCGCGCAGCGCCCTGGTGCGCTGGGGCCTGGAGGAGCTGACCGACTCGGTGGAGCTGCTGGTCAGCGAGGTCGTGACGAACGCCGTGCGGTACGCGTCGCGGCCGATCACGCTGCGGCTGCTCCGCACCGACGTGCTGCGCTGCGAGGTCGGCGACGACGTGCCGCAGCTGCCCCGGCTGCGGCAGGCGCGCGCCACGGACGAGGGCGGCCGCGGCCTGTACCTGGTCAACAAGATGGCGCGGCGCTGGGGCGCCACGCGGCTGAGCACCGGCAAGGTGGTCTGGTTCGAGCTGAACCGGAGCTGAGCACCCGCCCGCGTATACGTCAGGCGCCCCGGACCGTGTCGGTCCGGGGCGCCTCTCGTGTACGCGGGTGTCCGCGGGTCAGTCCCTGCCGGGCCTGCCGTCCTCCGGATCCTCGGGGATCGTGATGGAGCTCGACGGGTCCGGCTCGTCGGTCGGCGGCTCGATCGTCGGGCTCGACGTCGACGGCGAGGTCGGCGGCGTGGACGGCGGCTTGGAGGACGGGGTCTGCGACGGCGACTTCGACGCCGTCGGGTCCTTCTCCGGCTTCGACGGGGTGCTCGACGGCTTCTCCGGCGGCTCCGACGTCGGGTCCGGGGGCGGTGCGATGGCCGCTCCCATGTCCGTGTCGAGGTCGAACGAGCTGGGCGAACCCATCGCGTCGAAGGTGTACGCCGCCCAGATCTGGGCGGGGAAGCTGCCGCCGTCGATGCGCGTCCGGCCACCGGCGCCCCTCATCGACACCTGCTGGCCCTTCTCCTTGGTGTCGGGCGCGCCCTCGCCGAAGAGGCCCACGGAGGTGACCAGCTTCGGCGTGTACCCGGTGAACCAGGCCGACTTGTTGTCGTCGGAGGTACCGGTCTTGCCGGCCACGTCCTGCACGGGGTGGCGCACCGCGCTGCCCGTGCCGTCGTCGACCACGCCGGTCAGGACCGAGGTGACCGAGTCGGCGGTGCCGCGCTTGACGACCTGCTCCCCGATCGGGTCCGGCAGGTCGACCGCGCGGTCCTTGTGCTCGACGGAGCCGACCAGGGCCGGGGTGACCTTCTTGCCGTGGTTGTCGAGGGTGGCGTAGACGCCGGCCATCTCCAGCGGGCTCGCGCCCATCGAGCCGAGGGTCTGGGCGGGCACGGCGGGCAGGCCCTTGACGTCCATGCCGAGCCTGCCCGCCGTCTCCATGACCTTGGGCATGCCCACGTCCACGCCCATCTGCGCGAAGACGGAGTTGACGGACTTGTTCATCGCCTTCTGGACGGTGACGGGGCCGTAGCTGACGCCGTCCTCGTTGGGCGGTGCGAAGGCGACCTCGCTGCCCTTGACGGGCCGCTTGCTGGTGCCGTCGTAGACGGTGCCGGCCGTGATCGGCTTGCCGTCCTGCGTCGTCGCGCCTTCCTCCAGGGCCGCGGCGAGGATCAGCGGCTTGAAGGTGGAGGCGGACTGGTAGTCGCGGCGGGTGGCGTTGTTCGTGTAGTGCTTCACGTAGTCCTCGCCGCCGTACAGGGCGAGGACCTTGCCGTTCCTGGGGTCGACGGACGCGGCGCCCGCCTGGACCCGCGCGTCCGCCTTGTTCTTTTTGCGGTCGAGCCGGTCGTTCAGCTTCTTGTCGACCGCCTTTTCGAGCTGCTTCTGCTTCTTGGGGTCGATGTTGAGCGTGATGGTGTAGCCGCCGGCCTCGAACTCGGCCTCGCTGAGGTCGCTGTTGCGCAGGACCTCGCGCTTGGCCTCGTCGACGAGGTAGCCGATCTGTCCCTCGCGGCCGGGCAGGGCCTTGGGGTCGTCCGGCTTGGGGAACTTCAGACCGGCGCGCTCGCCGGAGTCCAGCCAGTCCTCTTCGACCATGTTGTCGAGGACGTAGTTCCAGCGGGCCTTGACGAGCTTCTTGCCGGTCGGCGTCGCGGCCTGCCAGTCGTACTGGCTGGGGGCCTGGAGCAGGGCGGCGAGGTAGGCGCCCTGCTCGACGTTCAGCTTCTTGGCGTCGACGCCGTAGTAGGCCTGGGCGGCGGCCTGGATGCCGTAGGCGCCGCGGCCGTAGTAGCTGGTGTTGATGTAGCCCGCGAGGATGTCGTCCTTGCTCTTCTCGCGGTCCACCTTCAGCGAGATGACCAGTTCCTTCAGCTTGCGGCTGACCGTCTGGTCCTGCGTGAGGTAGTAGTTCTTCACGTACTGCTGGGTGATCGTCGAGCCACCCTGCTTGCCCTTGCCGGTCAGCGTGTTGAGGACGCCGCGTGCCGTGCCCTTGAAGTCGACGCCCTGGTCTTTGTAGAAGGACTTGTTCTCGGCGGCGACGAAGGTCTTCTGGACCTTCTCGGGCACCTTGTCCAGGTCGACGATCTCGCGGTTGACCTTGCCGTCCCTCGCCAGGATCGTGCCGTCGCTGTACTTGTAGACGTTGCTCTGCCTCTTCGCCGCGGCATTGCCCTCGGGGATGTCGATCACCAGGTAGAGCACGACGAAGGCGCCCATGCCGAGCAGGACGAACCCGAAGAACGTCCCCAGGATCTTCTTCCAGGTGAAGAAGCGGCGTATGCCGGTGCGCTTGGGCTTGCCCCCGCCGGACGGGCGCCCGCGCGCTGCCCTGCGGGCACCGCGCTGCCGCGCTTGTCGTTCTTCGGCTCGGCCCATGACTGAGAGTGCTCCGCTTCCGTCTAGTCAACATGCGTACGTCGAGTCAGCTCATGAAGCTAACACCGCACCCTGGGACAAACTCCTGCCGATCCGGTCTTTTGCGGACGTGACAATGAGCACCTGCCCCTAAGGAACCGACGTTCGCGGGCCCCCGATGGTTGCCCCAGGCCTCGCACAAACGCTCTCTACACAGGGCGTATACACCGCACGTATACACACGGTGTACAGTGCTCGGCATGTCCATTGGCCACACCCTTCTGGGACTCCTGGAGTCCGGCCCCCGGCACGGCTACGACCTCAAGCGCGCCTTCGACGAGAAGTTCGGGCACGACAAGCCCCTGCACTACGGGCAGGTCTACTCGACCATGTCCCGCCTCCTGAAGAACGGTCTCGTCGAGGTCGACGGGATAGAGGCGGGCGGCGGCCCCGAGCGCAAGCGGTACGCGATCACCGAAGCCGGCATCACCGATGTCCAGCAGTGGCTCGCCACCCCGGAGAAGCCGGAGCCCTACCTCCAGTCGACCCTCTACACCAAGGTCGTCCTCGCGCTCCTCACCGACCGCGACGCCGCCGAACTCCTCGATGTGCAGCGCGCGGAGCACCTGCGCCTGATGCGCATCCTCACCGACCGCAAGCGCAAGGGCGACCTCGCCGACCAGCTGATCTGCGACCACGCGCTGTTCCACCTCGAAGCCGATCTGCGGTGGCTCGAACTGACCGCCGCACGGCTCGGCAAGCTCGCCCTGGAGGTGCGCTCCGCATGACCCCCGCAGGTTCCCTTCTCGTGGCCCAAGGACTGTGCAAGTCGTACGGCCCCACCACCGCGCTCGACGGCGCGGCCTTCTCCATCCACCCCGGTGAGGTCGTCGCCGTCATGGGTCCCTCCGGCTCCGGAAAGTCGACCCTGCTGCACTGCCTCGCCGGGATCGTCCGTCCCGACGAGGGCTCCATCACGTACAACGGGCGCTCCCTGACCGGCCTCTCGGACGCCGAGCTGAGCGCGCTGCGCCGCAGCGAGTTCGGGTTCGTCTTCCAGTTCGGCCAGCTCGTCCCCGAGCTCACCTGCGTCGAGAACGTCGCGCTCCCGCTGCGCCTGAACGGCGCGAAGCGCAAGGAGGCCGAGGCCACCGCCCGTACCTGGATGGAGCGCCTGGAGGTCGACGACGTCACCGCCAAGCGGCCGGGCGAGGTCTCCGGCGGCCAGGGCCAGCGCGTCGCCGTCGCCCGCGCCCTCGCCACGAGCCCGCGCGTGATCTTCGCCGACGAGCCGACCGGCGCCCTCGACTCCCTCAACGGCGAGCGCGTCATGGAGCTCCTGACCGACGCGGCCCGCTCCACCAACGCGGCCGTCGTCCTCGTCACCCACGAGACCCGCGTCGCCGCCTACTCCGACCGCGAGATCATCGTGCGCGACGGCCGCTCCCGCGACATGGAGCGGATCGTATGAGTGCCTGGACCCGCGACCTCGCCATGGGCATACGGTTCGCCGCGGGCGGTGGCCGCGAGGGCTGGATCCGTACGATCCTGACCGCCGTCGGCGTCGGCCTCGGCGTCGCCCTGCTGCTCGGCGCGGCCTCCGTGCCGAACATGCTCCAGAACCGCGACGACCGGTCGGTCGCCCGCACGCCGGCCACGGCGACGGACGGCAAGCCGCCGAAGGCGGACGACACGACGATCTTGGTGCGCGACACCGGCACCGAGTTCCACGGGCGCACCCTGACCGGCAGGTTCCTGAAGGCGGACGGCGACCACCCGGTGCTGCCGCCGGGGCTCGACAAGATACCCGCCCCCGGCGAGATGGTCGTCTCGCCCGCGCTGCGCGACCTGCTCGACGACCCGGCGAACACGCTGCTCAAGGAGCGCTTCGGTAAGTACCGCCAGGCCGGGACCATCGGCGAGGCGGGCCTCATGTCCCCTCTTGAGCTCTACTACTACGTGGGCGCCGACCCCCTGACCTCCGCGCACGGCGCCCATCGCGTCGCACGCTTCGGCCAGGACGACTCGCTGCCCCTCGACCCGTTCCTGATGGCGCTCGTCGTGCTGATCTGCGTCGTGCTGCTCACCCCCGTGGCGATCTTCATCGGCACAGCGGTCCGGTTCGGCGGCGACCGGCGCGACCGGCGGCTCGCCGCGCTGCGGCTCGTCGGCGCGAGCGCCCGCTCGGTGCGCAGGATCGCCGCGGGCGAGGCGCTGTTCGGGGCGCTGCTCGGGCTCGTCGCGGGCGCCGTGCTCTTCCTGCTCCTGCGCGAACTGGTGGGCGTGGTCGACCTGACGAACGTCAGCGCGTACCCGTCCGACATGGTGCCCGCGCCCGCCCTGGTGGCGCTGGTCGCGGTGGCGGTGCCGGTGTCGGCGGTCCTGGTGACGCTGATCTCGCTGCGCTCGGTCGCCATCGAGCCGCTCGGCGTGGTCAGGGGCGGCAAGCAGCGCAAGCGCCGCCTGTGGTGGCGGATCGTCGTGCCGGCCGCCGGCATCGCCATCCTGCTCCTCTCCGGCCGCATCGACGCCGACATGGGCAACGAAGCCGTCAACGTGACCGCCATCGCGGTGGGTTCCGCGCTCGCCCTGATCGGGCTCAGCGCGCTGCTTCCCTGGCTCGTCGAGGCGGTCGTGGGACGGCTGCGCGGCGGTCCCGTGCCGTGGCAGCTCGCCGTCCGCAGGCTCCAGTTGACGTCGGGCACGGCGTCCCGCGCGGTCAGCGGGATCACCGTCGCGGTGGCGGGCGCGGTGGCGCTCCAGATGATGTTCGCGTCCATGCACGACGAGTTCAACCAGGTCACCGGGCAGGACCCCACGCGCGCGCAGCTGACGGTCCGCAGCATGACCGGCAGCGGCCCGCTCGCCCAGCGCATGATCGACGACTTCGCCGGGACCGAGGGCGTCACGAAGGTCATCGGGACCGTCCAGGCGTACGTCACGCGGCCCGGCGGCAAGAACGCCGACGGCATGACGCCGACCACGGAACTGACCATCGGCACCTGCGCGACCCTCCGCGAGCTCGCGGAGCTCCGCTCCTGCAAGGACGGCGACACCTTCGTCTCGCACACGGGCAGCCGGGAGCAGAACGACTGGGTGGACACGACGGCACGCCCCGGCAAGCCGGTCAACGTCGGCCCGGACCCCGACTTCAACAAGGGCGCCAAGCCGGTCCTGTGGACGCTGCCGAAGGACACACCCACGGTCCAGGCCAGGCGCAACCCGTCCGGCACCAAGTTCGACGGCATCTTCGCCACGCCCGGCGCGGTCGACATCAAGATGCTGGACGACGCGAGTACGAACTCCTGGGTCAAGCTCGACCCGAACACGCCGGACGCCGACGAACACGTACGCAACGCGGCGGCCCGCATCAGCCCGTTCCTCGGCGTCGACTCGCTGAAGGCGGTGGACCGCGACAAGCAGTACGCGTCGATCGCGCGCGGTCTCCAGATCGGCGCGAGCGTCACGATGGCGCTGATCGCCGCGTCGATGCTGGTGTCGATGATCGAGCAACTCCGCGAGCGCAAGCGCCTGCTGGCCGCCCTCACCGCGTTCGGCACGCGCCGCTCGTCGATGGCGTGGTCACTGCTGTGGCAGACGGCGCTCCCGGTCGCGCTCGGCCTGGCCCTGGCGATCGCCGGCGGCCTCGGCCTCGGCGTGGTCATGACCCGCATGATCGGCAAGAGCGTCACGGACTGGTGGTCGTTCGTCCCCCTGACGGGCGCGGGAGCGGCAATGGTGGCAGTGGTAACACTGCTGAGCCTCCCACCACTACGCAGAATGATGCGCCCGGACGGCTTGAGGACGGAGTAGGTCCCCGAGCGCCCCTGGGCCCCGCAGGGGCCGTCCAGGGGCGCGGGGAACTGCGCGAGCAACCCCCACCGGGCCTGCGGTTTCACACAACCCGCACAGGCAACGGCCGCACCGCCTCCTTCAAGGCAGAGGCCAACTCCTCATACTCGCCGGCCCGCGCAGCCCCCGTACGCATGGCAAGCGCAATCCGCCGAGTAGGAGCGGGGTCGGCGAAATACCCGGTCAGCAGCTGATTGCTGCGGGTCGTCTCGACCCGCACAGCCGTCCGCGGCAACAACGTCACTCCCAACCCACCCGCGACCAACTGAACCAGCGTGGAGAGCCCCGCCGCCGTCGTCGTGACGGGCGCATCCGCTCGGCCCGCCTCACGGCAGATGTCGAGCGCCTGGTCCCGCAGACAGTGCCCCTCGTCCAGGAGCAGCAGGTTCAGCTCCTTCAGCGCCTCGCGCGGGATCCCCTCACGGCCGCCCAGCCAGTGGTCGAGGGGGGTGACGAGCACGAAGTCCTCGTCGAAGAGCGGCAGTTCGGTGACGCCCTGCATGCCGAGCGGGACGGCGAGGAGCAGCAGGTCGAGCCGGCCCGCGGTGAGCCCTTCGAGGAGCGAGGAGGTCTGCTCCTCGTGCACCTGGAGGTCGAGGTCCGGATACTTCTCGTGGACCAGCCCGATCACGGTCGGCAGCAGATAGGGCGCCACGGTCGGGATCACGCCGAGCCGCAGCGCGCCCGTGAACGGCGCCTTCACCGCGTCGGCCTCCTCCATGAGCGCCTCGACCTCGCCGAGGACGGCCTTGACCCGCAGGGAGAGCCGCTCGCCGGCGGGTGAGAGCAGCACCTTGCGCGTGGTCCGCTCCAGGAGCTGGACACCCAGTGCCTCCTCCAGCGCGGCCACGGCCCCGGAGAGCGCGGGCTGGCTCATTCCGATCGCCGCGGCGGCATCGCGGAAGTGCAGATGCTCGGCCACGGCGGCGAAGGCGCGGAGCTGCGCCAGGCTGGGCTGTCTGCCACTGGGTTGCTTGCCCCTATTTATGGCTCGCACTGATAACCACCTCCGATCAACACGACCCACTCTAGCTATTTCCCTAATCAATGCACCCTGTGCCACCATCGACATCAGTCCAACCCCACAGGAAAGTCCTCAAAAGGGACTCTCTCGCGCAAGGAGTACGTGTGCTCACTGTCGGTGACAAGTTCCCCGAGTTCGACCTGACCGCCTGTGTCTCCCTGGAGGCCGGCAAGGAGTTCGAGCAGATCAACCACAAGACCTACGAAGGCAAGTGGAAGATCGTCTTCGCGTGGCCCAAGGACTTCACCTTCGTGTGCCCGACCGAGATCGCGGCCTTCGGCAAGCTGAACGACGAGTTCGCCGACCGTGACGCCCAGATCCTCGGCTTCTCCGGCGACTCCGAGTTCGTGCACCACGCCTGGCGCAAGGACCACCCGGACCTGACGGACCTGCCCTTCCCGATGCTGGCCGACTCGAAGCACGAGCTCATGCGTGACCTCGGCATCGAGGGCGAGGACGGCTTCGCCCAGCGCGCCGTCTTCATCGTCGACCAGAACAACGAGATCCAGTTCACGATGGTGACCGCCGGTTCCGTGGGCCGTAACCCCAAGGAGGTCCTCCGGGTCCTCGACGCCCTCCAGACCGACGAGCTCTGCCCGTGCAACTGGAGCAAGGGCGACGAGACCCTCGACCCGGTCGCGCTGCTCTCCGGCGAGTGAACGGAAGCTGACTGACATGGCACTCGACGAACTGAAGTCCGCCGTCCCGGACTACGCCAAGGACCTGAAGCTGAACCTCGGCTCGGTCATCGGCAACAGCGACCTGCCGCAGCAGCAGCTGTGGGGCACCGTGCTGGCCTGCGCCATCGCGTCCCGCTCCCCGAAGGTGCTGCGCGAGCTGGAGCCCGAGGCGAAGGCGAACCTCTCCCCCGAGGCGTACACGGCCGCCAAGTCGGCCGCCGCCATCATGGCGATGAACAACGTCTTCTACCGCACGCGTCACCTGCTCTCCGACCCGGAGTACGGGACGATGCGCGCCGGCCTGCGGATGAACGTCATCGGCAACCCGGGGGTCGAGAAGGTCGACTTCGAGCTGTGGTCCCTCGCGGTCTCCGCGATCAACGGCTGCGGCCAGTGCCTGGACTCGCACGAGCAGGTCCTGCGCAAGGCCGGTGTCGACCGCGAGACCATCCAGGAAGCCTTCAAGATCGCCGCGGTCATCCAGGCCGTGGGCGTGACGCTGGACTCCGAGGCGCACCTCGCGTAACCACATACGGAAGCGGGGCCCAGAACCACTGGTTCTGGGCCCCGCTTCCGTATGTACGGGTCACTGCGTCGGTGGCTCCGCCGCGGCGGCGTCCGTCGCCGTCGCCCCCCGCGGCTGCGGCGCCTTCTTGAGGGCCGCCTCGCGGGAATACGCCCGCAGATATCCGACGACCGTGTTCGTGACGGCCACCAGCGGCACCGCCACGACCGCCCCGCCGATCCCGGCGACCATGCCGCCCGCGGCGACCGAGAGGATCACGGCCAGCGGGTGCACCCGCACCGCGCGGCCGAGGATGAACGGCTGGAGGATGTGCCCCTCGATCTGCTGCACGGCGAGGACCACCGCCAGCGCCATCACGGCCGTGAACACGCCCTGCGTGACCAGCGCGACGACCACCGCGAGGGCGCCGGAGACCACGGCGCCGACCAGCGGCACGAACGAGGACAGGAAGATGATGACGGCGAGCGGCACCGCCATCGGCACCCCGAGGAAGTAGATGCCGATGCCGATGAAGATGGCGTCGATCATGGCGACTATCACCGTGCCGCGCACATAGGCGGTGAGTGTGCGCCAGGCCCGCGGTCCAGCGCCCGCGATGCCGGGCCGCGCCTGGGCGGGCACCAGCTTCAGGAACCACTGCCAGATGCGCTTGCCGTCGTAGAGCAGGAAGAGCGTCGAGAACATCGCGAGCAGGATGCCGGTCAGCGTCTCGACGATGACCGTGACGCCTTCGAGCCCCGCGGAGGTGAGCTCCTCCGTGTTGGCGCCGACCGCGTCGCGCAGGCTCGTGGCGATGTCGTTGATCTGGTCCTCGGTCACGTGGAAGGGGCTGTTCAGCAGCCACTTGCGCAGGTCCTCGATGCCGTCCTGGACCTGCCGCGACAGTTCGTCGGCGTTCTCCATGACCTGCCAGACCACGAACCAGCCGACCAGGCCCATGATGACGAAGCCGAGGATCGCGGTGACCGCGGTCGCGAGACCGCGCGGCAGGCCGAGGTTCCTCAGCCGGGCCACCGTGGGCTGTAGCAGCGCGGTGATCAGCAGGGCCGCCACGAAGGCGAGCACCACCAGCTGCACCGCGCTGATGACCTTCATCAGGACCCAGAGCGTGCCCGCGAGGACGAGGAGGCGCCAGCCGGCCTCGGCCGCGACCCGCATCCCCCACGGCACGGCCGCAGCGGGGTCGGGTCTCGCCGACACGGCCGGCGCGTAATCGGGCGGCGGGGGCACGTGCTCCTGCTCGTGCTCGCCGGTGACGCCGTCCCCCGGCTCATCGGTCTCGGGGTCGGTGTCCCGGCCTGCGTGCTTCTCACGCCGCTCGTTCAACCGCTCGCCCACCCCGCTCAGCCCGGCGCCGAGCCGGTCGAACCATCCTGGCACTCGCGACATGATCCGTCCTCTTCCCCCGTCTCTCCCCACCACTCCCCCCTGGAGTCGTCCGCACCGACCGTACACGGGAGAAACCCCCCACCGTAGGACGGTGAGGGGTCTCCAGGGGTTGAGCGCGGTACGGCCGTGGTGCGCGGCCTAGTACCAGTTGTGGGCCTGCCAGAAGTTCCACGCGCCGCACGGGCTTCCGTAGCGGTCGTTCATGTAGTTCAGGCCCCACTTGATCTGCGTGGCCGGGTTGGTCCGCCAGTCGGCGCCCGCCGAGGACATCTTGGAGGCGGGCAGCGCCTGGACGAGGCCGTAGGCACCGGACGAGGCGTTGGTCGCCTTGTAGTTCCACGTGGACTCGTGGTTGACGATGTTGCTGAAGCACTGGAACTGGTCCCCGGGGACCATCTGCCGTGCCATCGCCTGGACCTGAGCGACCGTGTAAGAGCTCTGGGGCGCGAAGCTGGCGGCGTCGCGGGTGGAGGAGCGGCTGGCCTTGGTCTCGGCCTTGTCCTCGCGCTCCTTCTTGGCGGCGGCCTTCTTGGCGGCCTCCGCCTTCTCCGCGGCCTGCTGCTTCTCGATCGCCGATGCGGCGGCCTGCTTGCGGGCCTCCTCCGCGGCGGTCTTCTTCGCGGCGGTGTCGGCGGCCATGGCCTGCGCGTCGGCCTGCTGCGTCAGGGACGCGGTCTGGACCTGGGCCTGCTGACCCGCGGGTATGTCTGCGAGGAGCGTCGCGTCGCTGGCCGCTGCCTCGATGTCGTTCGGGTTCGAGGACTGGGTGTCGCCCGAGGCGACACCCACGACAGCGCCGACGGTGGTGACCGCGGTGGCAGAAGCCACGGCGAATCCCCGGACCGAAATCCGGCTCACACGGTTTCCTTCCAGCATCGCCCGCATAGGTGACCTCGCGGACGCAATCGTGCCCCTGGCACTGGCCTCCGCTTGCGATCGGTCACGGGAGGCACGGACCCGGTGGACAACTCCCGTGCGGGGAGCGCCGCGTGGTGCTCGGGCGGCATGCGACGGTCACTATGAAGTTCTGTTGTTTCGTACCGCTGGGGGTACACGTGTGTCGCATGCGGGGCCTGACAGGACCCAGACTCTGCCCCAGCCGGACACCGCTAGGCAATTCTCCGTTGCGTGGGAAAGCTCACACCCCGTTTGCCCCACGAGTTTTACGGAAACACGGGCACGCGAAGACGCCGCCCGGCTAGGCTCGCTCGCTTCGCCGGACGGCGCCAACCACCGTGCAATACGCGTCAGATGTGGCCGTCCTCCAGCATTTCGGTCACCAGCGCCGCGATCTGCGAACGCTCCGAGCGCGTGAGCGTGACGTGCGCGAAGAGCGGATGACCCTTCAGTTTCTCGACGACGGCGACCACTCCGTCGTACCGCCCCACGCGGAGGTTGTCGCGCTGGGCCACGTCATGGGTCAGTACGACGCGGGAGTTCGCCCCGATCCGGGACAACACGGTCAGCAGGACGTTCCGCTCCAGGGACTGGGCCTCGTCCACGATCACGAACGCGTCGTGCAGGGAGCGGCCGCGGATGTGGGTGAGCGGCAGCACTTCGAGCATCCCGCGCGCCGTGACCTCCTCGATGACCTCCTTGCCCGCCACCGAGCCGAGCGTGTCGAAGACCGCCTGCGCCCACGGGCCCATCTTCTCGGCCTCGGTGCCCGGCAGATAGCCAAGCTCCTGCCCGCCCACCGCGTACAACGGCCGGAAGACCATCACCTTCTGATGCTGCCTGCGCTCCAGGACGGCCTCCAGGCCCGCGCAGAGCGCGAGCGCCGACTTGCCGGTGCCCGCGCGGCCGCCCATCGAGACGATGCCCACGGCCGGGTCGAGGAGCAGGTCGAGCGCGACCCGCTGCTCGGCGCTCCTGCCCTTGATGCCGAACGCCTCACGGTCGCCGCGGACGAGCCGGACGTTGCCCTCGGCCGTGACGCGCCCGAGGGCCTTGCCCTTCTCCGACTGGATGGTGAGGCCCGTGTGGACGGGCAGGTCGGCCGCCTCCGGGACGTACAGCTGGTCCTCCTCGAAGAGGAGGTCCACCTGCTCTCCGGAGAGGGTCAGTTCGGACATGCCGGTCCAGCCGGAGTCCGTGATGGCGAGCTCGGCGCGGTACTCCTCGGCGAGCAGCCCCACCGACGAGGCCTTGATCCGGAGCGGGAGGTCCTTGGAGACGACGGTGACGTCGTACCCCTCGGCCTGGAGGTTGCGTGCTACGGCGAGAATCCGAGAGTCGTTGTCCCCCAACCGGTAGCCGGCCGGGAGCACGCCGGGATCGGAGTGGTTGAGCTCGACGCGCAGCGAGCCGCCCAGGTCCCCGATCGGGATCGGGGCGTCCAGGCGGCCGTGCCGGATACGGAAGTCGTCCAGCAGGCGCAGCGCCTGCCGGGCGAAGTAGCCGAGCTCCGGATGGTGCCGCTTGGCCTCCAGCTCCGTCACCACGACGACGGGCAGCACGACTTCGTGCTCGTCGAAGCGGGTCAGGGCGTTCGGGTCGGCCAGCAGGACGCTGGTGTCGAGAACATAGGTGCGCCTGTCGGGCATGCGGCGCTTTGTGCTGGTCACCACGGAAGGACGTACCCCCTCGGATGAGGTCGGGGAGCGACGGGAGGGTTCTGGACCGGGCACGGGCCACGATGCGTGGGCCGAGCGCCGGCCCTCCACGTCGCCCGTGTTCCGCACACGGTCGTCCTGGTGCAAAGGGCCTCCCGGGCGGACGGCCCGATGCCGTCCGCTGAGATACGACGTCCCTTTCGGATACTGCACGGACGTCGACCTGGAAGGCTTATTCCCTCGAACAAGCGCAGCCATGCCAGGGCATATGACGACGCGTTGGTTAACTCCCGGTTACCCCGACCTCAGAGGGGTGGAGGGGTCAGCCGCCGTAACGCCGGTGGCGGGCGGCGTAGTCACGCAGCGCACGCAGGAAGTCGACCTTGCGGAAGGCCGGCCAGAAGACTTCGCAGAAGTAGTACTCCGAGTGAGCGGACTGCCAGAGCATGAATCCGGAGAGTCGCTGCTCGCCGCTGGTCCGGATCACCAGGTCGGGGTCCGGCTGGCCGCTGGTGTAGAGGTGCTTGGAGATCTGGTCGATGTCGACGCTCTCCGCGACCTCCTCCAGCCCCGCGCCCTTGGCCGCGTGCTCCAGGAGCAGCGAGCGGACGGCGTCGGCGATCTCCTGGCGGCCGCCGTAGCCGACGGCGACGTTGACCAGTATTCCCTTGTTGTGGTGGGTCGCCTCTTCGGCTTCCTTCATCACCATCTGGGTGTGGGCAGGCAGCAGGTCGAGCGCGCCGACGTGGTGGACACGCCAGCGGCCGTCCGCGACGAGCGAGCGGACCGTGGCCTCGATGATGCCGAGGAGCGGCTTCAGCTCGTCGTCGGGCCGGTCGAAGTTGTCCGTCGAGAGCATCCACAGCGTGACGACTTCGACGTCCGTCTCGGCGCACCAGCCGAGGAACTCCTCGATCTTGTGTGCGCCCGCCTGGTGGCCCTGTGCGGTGGTCCCGCCCGCCGCCTTCGCCCAGCGGCGGTTGCCGTCCAGGATGACCCCGATGTGCTTGGGCACCTGGTCGTGGTCGAGGCGGCCTTCCACCCGGCGTGCGTAAAGTCCGTACACCAGGTCGCGCAGGTTCACGTGTGTCAGCCTCCAGCAGATGGCGGTCCTCAAGGGGCGCGCCCAGAGCAACCCCGAGGGCGACACCCTACCGCCGCTCGAGCGTCCCTCCACAGTCGGGGCGCGGGCCGCTCAAGTAGTTTCGTGCCCATGAACGACACGTCTACGTATCGCGCGGCAGCGGACCGCTACGACTCGATGGAGTACCGGCGCACGGGCCGCAGCGGTCTGAAGCTGCCCGCCGTCTCGCTCGGCCTCTGGCACAACTTCGGCGACGACAAGGCCCTCGACACGCAGCGCGCGATCCTGCGCCGCGCCTTCGACCTGGGCGTCACCCACTTCGACCTGGCGAACAACTACGGCCCGCCGCCCGGGTCCGCCGAGCTCAACTTCGGCAAGATCTTCGCGCAGGACTTCGCCGCGTACCGCGACGAACTGATCATCTCGACCAAGGCCGGGTACCTCATGCACCCCGGCCCGTACGGCGAGTGGGGCAGCCGCAAGTACCTGCTGTCGTCGCTGGACGCGTCGCTCGCGCGGATGGGTCTCGACTACGTCGACATCTTCTACTCGCACCGCTTCGACCCGGACACCCCGCTGGAAGAGACGATGGGCGCCCTCGCCTCGGCCGTCCAGCAGGGCAAGGCGCTCTACGTGGGCGTCTCCTCGTACAACAGCGAGCAGACCGCCGAAGCGGCCCGCCTGCTGCGGGAGATGGGTGTCCCGGCGCTCATCCACCAGCCGTCGTACTCGATGATCAACCGCTGGACCGAGGAGGACGGTCTCCTCGACACGCTGGAGGCGGCCGGGATGGGCTGCATCTCCTTCGTGCCGCTCGCGCAGGGCCTGCTCACGAACAAGTACCTGAACGGGATTCCGGAGGGTTCGCGGGCGACGCAGGGCAAGTCCCTGGACCCCGAGCTCCTGAGCGACGAGGTCGTGCGCCGGCTCAACGGTCTGAACGACATCGCGGCCGGCCGCGGCCAGTCCCTGGCGCAGCTCGCCCTCAACTGGGTGCTGCGTGATGAGCGCATGACGTCCGCGCTGATCGGTGCCTCCAGCGTCAGGCAGCTGGAGGAGAACGTGGCGGCGCTCGCGGGCCCGAAGTTGACGGACGCCGAACTGACCGCGATCGACACGTTCGCGGTGTCGACGCCCGGCACGAACATCTGGGCCGGCCGGGGCTGACCCGGCGGCGCCCCGGGCCGGACAGTTGTGGCCCGGGGCTGCCCAAGTCAGGCGCGCGGGCGCTTGAACCACGCGCCGGTGGCGCCCTGCGAGAGCAGCACGACGGCGGCGATCGAGCCGAGCAGGGGCAGCAGGCCGCCCGGATTGCCGGCGGCCGCGCCGCCGAGCGTGAACAGGATCTGCACGCTCATCAGGACGATGCAGGTCACGCGTATGCCGTTGCCCGCGGTGTTGAAGCGGAAGGCCATGCCGGCCGCGACCAGGAGGCAGATGTTCGCGCCGAGGGCGGCGCCTCCCGTCTCCGGGTCGGAGAGGGCGATCAGCAGGATGCTGCCGATGACGGTGAGGCCGCCGAGCACCCAGATGACGATCTGCGCGGCGCGGACGACACCCGGCATGCGCGGGGGGCCCATCGGGCCGGGCCCGTATGCCGGGCCGTAGCCCTGGCCGTATCCATATCCGGGTGCGGGGCCGTACCCGGGGGCGGAGCCGTATCCGGGGCCGTAGGCGTGTGCGGGGTCCTGGGCCGGGCCGTTGTAGGTGGGCAGGCCGGACTGCGGGTCGGGCTGGGCGGGGGGCGGTGGGGGGAATTGGTTCGACATGTCCCTGACGATAACGGGATGTCGATCTTCGCTCTCGCCGCGGATCGCGGACCGGCGCGCGGGCACAAAAAACGGGCCGGTCCGTGGGGGGGAGACGGACCGGCCCGAGGGGGGGTTTCCACCATAACCCTTCGTAAGTGCTGCTGGGTGCATCGGCGGGAAACAACTACTCTCCGAGACCGGCCGACGACTGCGCGATCCCGTTCCACCGGCGGAATTCCGGGTTCGAGGGCGTATTTCGGCCGGGCGTGGCGGTACCCCGAGAGAGGGACCCCCGTGAGGTTCACGCGCTTGACGGCGCGGGTGCGGGGCGGGTGACGGCTCGCGGTGCCGCGCGGCCCCCTCCACCGCGCGGCACCGCCCGCGCAGGTTTGCTCACGCGAATTAGCCTTGGTCTGAACTTACGCGACGTTCAGGGGTGGATCGAGCCAGTATTGATAACGATGCGGAATCGCGACTTCTCTTACGGTCCATACGTCACGAAGTGCGACACCTCAGCCGCTCCATGGAGATCTGCCCGAATTACGGGACTACGCCGCGCTGTCCGCCGCGTCGCCGGCGTCGGCCTTGTTCGCGATCACCTGCTGCATGTGCTCGTCGCCCCACAACCCCAGGGGAAGCAGCGCCGCGTTGAGGGACTCGCCGAGTTCGGTCAGTGAGTACTCGACCTTCGGCGGCACCTCGCGGTAGACCTCGCGGTGCACGATGCCGTCGGACTCCAGCTCGCGCAGCTGCTGGATCAGCATCTTCTCGCTGACACCGGCGATATGCCGCCGGAGCTCGCCGAAGCGCAGCGTCCTGCCCGAGTGCAGCGCCCACAGGATCATGGGCTTCCACTTGCCGCCGACGACGTCCACGGCGGCGTCGAGCCCGCAGGCGTACGGCTTACTGTCCTTCGGCACGGCCAACTCCTCTGCTCCGCCCGCTCACTTACCGGTCGACACTCGACAGTACCGGCTTGCGGAGGTCGAAGAGGTGGCGCGTGCTGTGGGCCACGAAGGGCCCCTCCGCCCGGATACGGTCGTGCAGCTCGCGCAGGCGCGGGCGGTACTCCGCCACGGTGAAGCCGGGGACCATCCACACCACCTTGCGCAGGAAGTGGACAACCGCGCCGACGTCGTGGAACTCCATCCGCAGCCGCTCCGCCCGCAGGTCGACGACCTCCAGGCCCGCCGCCTCGGCCTCGGCGCGCTCCAGGTCGGGGTGCCGGGTGTTCCTGACCTCTGCCGGCTGCGGCCCGAGGAAGTACTCGACGACCTCGAAGGCGCTGGCGGGTCCGACGTGCTGGGCGAAGTACGTGCCGCCGGGGCGCAGCACGCGGGCGATCTCGTCGAAGTGGGCCTTGACCGGGTGCCGGCTGGTGACCAGGTCGAAGGCCTCGTCCGCGAACGGCAGCGGCGCGTCCTCGGGCGAGGCGACGACGGCGACGCCGCGCGGGTGCAGCCGGGCGGTGGCCTTGGCGACGTTCGCGGGCCAGCCCTCCGTGGCGACGGCGAGGGGCGGCAGGGTGGCGGCGGAGGCCAGCACCTCGCCGCCGCCGGTCTGGATGTCGAGGCTCGCGGTGGCCTGCGCGAGCCGGTGCGCCATCGCCTCGGCGTACCGCCATGAGGGCCGCGCCTCGGTGGCCCTCCCCTCGAACCAGGAGAAGTCCCACCCTTCGGTGGGCGCGGCCTCGGCTTCGGCGAGGAGGTCGTCGAAGGAACGGGGGGCCTGGCTGTTGTTGCTGCTCATGGGGGCAATAGTGCCGCAGCAGGCGGCTCAGCCGGTGGTTTCGGTCCCCGTCCCGGTCGCGCCGCGTGGGAACGAGACCTCGACGCGGCGGTTCTTCTTGCGGCCCTCCTCCGAGCCGTTGTCCGCGATGGGGTAGTCCTCGCTGTAGCCGCGCACGGAGTAGGTGACCTCGGGGCCGAGGTAGCTCGACAGCCTGTCGTGGACGGCTTCCGCGCGCTCGCGGGAGAGCTTCTTGCCGTGGCCGTAGGACCCGAGGTTGTCCGTGAAGCCGAACACCCGCACGTCGGTGGCCTTCTGCGCCTCGGCCTCCTCCGCGATCGCCTTGATCCGGGCGTTCGCGTCCGGGTTCAGCCTCGCGCTGTCCTTGGGGAACAGGACCTCCGCCTGCAACGCGAACTTCACGTCGGTGTTGGTGTCCTCACGCCGCTCCTCGCCGCCGAGGTCCTCGACGACGGACTTGATGTCCAGCACCTTGGCAGGCGCGAGCGTGGCCCCGTCGGCAAGCTTCAGCCCCGGGCTGTTGGAGTCGACTTCGGGGGGTGGGGAGGTGGTGGTGCTGCCCGGTGGGGCGGTGGGGTCGTCGTCGGCCCAGCTCGGTGCGGGGCCGAGCAGCAGGGCCAGCGCGGTGAGGGTGGCGGTGCCCGCGGTGCCGGCGGTGCGGCGGAGGTGGCGGGTCATGGGTCACTCGCCCTCGGAGATCTCGATGGGGGCGGGGGGCATGGCGCCCACCTGGAAGGTGACCTTGGTGGTTTCTTCGGGCGGGGCGGGGAACTGGGCGAACCAGTCGGCAGTCTGGCCCGGCTTTACGCCGCCTGTGAATTTGGTGCACAGGCAGCGGCCTTCGGTGTCCCTGAGTACGAGGTACTTCTTCTTGCCGTCGTTGTCGATCAGATTCGCACCTGCCACGGACGAGCCGTTCTTGTTCAGCTCTCGTTCTTCGCCGCGCCAGTTGGCGGCCGCCCAGAACCTGCCGCCGTTGTTCGTCACTTTTCCGGAGACCGTCACGAAGCCTCCCTCGTCGCGCACAGCGGACGTGACCGTCAGGGTGATGCTCTCCTCGCCCTTGACTTCGGCCAACACCTCGTCCGTCGCCGGGGCCTCGTCGTCTCCCTTGTCCTTCTCCTCATCGTCTCCGCCCTGCTGGGCGGATGACGTGGGAGAAGACTTCTTCTCGGACTTGTCACCATCACCATCTCCACCGCCGCATCCGGCTACCGTGAAGACCAGCCCAGTCGTGATCGCCACAGCGGTCATTGCCCTGCGGGTCATCGACGTACGCCGAATACTCATTGCTACGGCTTCCTTCTCTCGTCGATCGCTTGTCACTCGGCCAGCTGGACGGAGAACAGCACGGAACCGTCCGGGAGATCGTCCAGTTCGAAGTCGTCCGGATCGATGTCGAAGGATTCACCGCCGTCGCACTCGAACTCCACGGCCTTCTCGGGGTCCGATGACGGGGTGAGGTCACAGCGGGGTTTGATGATCGCGGTGGCGTCGGCCTTCGCGTGCTTGGATTCTGTACCCGGAATGATCGAATCGCCGACGGTGTACAGGGTCTCGATCTCCGCGCGGAAGCCCGGGTAGCCGTTCACTTCGACGGGCGAGACGGTGACGGTCGCGTCGTTGTCGGCAGCCAGCGCCTCCGCCGCGCCCTGGGCTCCACCCCCGATGAAGTTGTCGCCCGCCAGCCAGTCCAGCCAGTCGTCACCCTCACCGATGGACAGCCCCAGCCCGTCCACGAGTTCATCCCTGGCATCTTGGGCTGCCGCCAGCGCAGAGGCGTCGGCAGCGGTCTGCGCGCCGTTTCGCGCGGATGCGGCCTGAGCGAAGGCAAAGAACGCGAGTGCAACAAAGAGCAGAATCCCCGTCAACCAGATGTAGATAGGGAGTGTCTGCCCTCCGTCATCGCGGAAAAGACCGCGCCTCAGCCGCCGACCACGTCCGAAACCGCGTCCTGAATCGCTCCGGAGATCTGGCCGTCGAGACCCAAGCCGTCGATCAGGACGAAGATCCCCGCAATAAGAATCATCAACCCCGCATACTCCACAAACCCCGCCCCCGCATCCCGCTCCCGCCCCCGAACCCGGGACGCCACGGAAACCGTCCAGTAGACCCAGACATTGAGCACGCGTTCCTTCAGCACGACGGACCCTTCTCTCCCACCCGATACCGCGCCCTTTGTGGTCAGAGGCAACGTACGCCACACGGCGTGCTTCGGCAGCAACTCTGCGCGACGTATGCGGTAACCGGGGTGCCGGGACCGCAAGTTGGCGGGTTCTCTTCCCCCTCGGTGAGATCACCATGCACGAAGTCCCCTCCCGCGAACCGTGAACTCAGAACTGACTGTCCCACATCGAGTTGCAGCCGCGAAGGCCTTTCGCGAACATTCGTCTCAACGCCCAAGAATCGAACCGAAGTCGGAACCCGAGCCGAGGAACATTCCCGAGGCGATCAGGATCATCGTGGCCGGGAGCATGAAGACCAGCGTCACCATCGTCGCCTTGGGGATCGTCTTCGCCGCCCTGCGGCGGGAGTTCTGCGCGTCCGTGCGGCGCATGTCCGTCGCGATCTGGATCAGCGTGTCAGCGATCGGGGAGCCCAGCTCCTCGCCCTGCTGGAGGGCGGAGACGAACTGGGCCACCTGCTCGGACGCGTTGCGGCGGCGCAGCTCGTCGAAGGCCTGGCGGCGGCTGACGCCCATGTCCATCTGGCGGAGCGTGATGCGCAGCTCGTCCGCCCACGGCCCCTCGTACCGCTCCGCCACGCGGTCCAGCGCCTGGCGGAAGCCGAGGCCCGCCGAGACGACGACCGCGAGGACGTCGAGGAAGTCGGGCAGGGTGCGGTCGATGACCTCGCGGCGTTCGCGGATCGCCTGCCAGATCAGCGCGTCCGCCGCCACCGCCCCGAAGGCCAGGGTGAGCAGGCCGAAGAGCGGCGAGCCGTTCACGAAGAACACCAGGCCGAGGACGAGGCCGAAGACGCCGTAGACGGCCCGCCGCGCCGCGTAGCGGTCTATCGTGAGGCCGCCCGGGTTGCCCGCCATGTCGATCCTGCGGCGTTTGGCGTCGACGCGCTTCGGGCCCATGACGCGCAGGACCAGGGGCGCGAAGCGCATGCCCAGGCGGTCCACCGCCGAGCCCGCCGCCGAGACGCGGGTCGCGCCGACCTCCAGGGCCACGGCCAGGTCGGAGGGGAGCTTCGCGTCCGCGCGGTACATGCGGATGCCCTGGCAGACTCCGGCCACGGCGAGGCCCATCGCCACCGCCAGCAGCAAGCCCAGCAACGTAATTCCCTCCTCGGCTTCTCTCGGACTTCCTTCAGACTTCGATTTTTCCCAGGCGTCGGATCACGAAGAATCCGACGCCGTACAGGCCCAGCGAGATCAGGATCAGCGTCTGACCCAGGGGTGAGCCGGTCACGCGCTCCAGCGCCCCCTCGTTCGAGGAGTTGATGAGGAGCAGGGAGCCGAGGCCGAGCAGCGGGACCGTGAACGCCGTCGCGTGGACCTCCGACAGCATCGTGCGGACCTCGCGGCGCGTCTCCTTCCTGTCCTCCAGGGTCTGCGTGAGGTTGCGCAGGGAGTTGACCACCGTGCCGCCCGCCTTGTTGGAGAGGACGAGGGTGGTGACCAGGACGATCAGCTCGCGGGACGGGAGGCGTTCCGCCAGTTCGCCGAGTGTGTCGTCGATGGAGCGGCCCAGCGTCAACTGGTCGGCGACGTGCGAGAGTTCCTCGCCCGCCGGTGCTTCCAGTTCCTCCGCCGCCATCGCCAGCGACGTGCGCAGGGCCAGGCCCGCCGCCGTCGCGTTGGCCAGGATGCGGGCCACGTCCGGGAGCTGGTTGATGAACGCCTCGATGCGTTTCTGGCGCTGCCAGTTGAGGAACGCCGTCGCGCCCCACACCGCGACGACGCCCGCGATCGGGCCGAAGAAGGGGGCGAGGGTCGCGGCCGCTATCAGCCAGAGCGCGGCGACCACCGCGACGACGTACGTGAAGAACTCGCCCGCCGTCAGGTCGAGCCCCGTCGAGGACAGCCGCAGGTGGATCGATCTGCCCAGGCGGGTCCGGCGCAGTCTGCGGTCGACGGCGGCGAAGCGGCGGGCGCGGCCGGGCGGGCCGCCGTCCCCCGTGCCGGGGCCGAGCGCGAGCCGGTCGACGAGGGCCTGGCGCTGGGCGCGGCCCGACGCGTACGTGTGGACGCCCGCGACCGCGAGCGTGCCGGTCAGGAGCGTGGCACCGAGGGCGAGGAGTGCGGGGTCGGTCATCCGATCGCGTCCCTTGCGTCCAGTACGTCGATGGCCTCCGCCACGCCGAACGCCGGCGGCACCGGTTCGTTCGCGACGTACAGCTTGTCGGCGATCTCGCGCGGCAGCGGCAGGTGTTCGAAGTGGCCGTGCACGATGCGGTCGGCGCCGAGCGGGTAGGGCACGAAGCGGGTGACCGGCACGATGCGGAACTGCTGGCGCCCGCGCGAGACGAGCAGCACGATCTCGGCGACCTTGCGGGAGCCGTCGCCGTGCCGGGCGAGCTGGATGACCACGTCGACGGCCGAGTTGATCTGGTCCTTCAGGGCCTCGAAGGGGATCTGGACCTCCGACATGGAGCCGAGGGTCTGGAGGCGCATCAGGGCGTCCTCCGCCGTGTTGGCGTGGACGGTGGCGAGCGAGCCGTCGTGGCCCGTCGACATCGCCTGGAGCATGTCGAGGGTCTCGCCACCGCGCACCTCGCCGACGATGATGCGGTCGGGGCGCATGCGGAGGCTGTTGCGGACGAGGTCGCGGATGGTGATGTGGCCCTTGCCCTCGACGTTGGGCGGCCGGGATTCGAGGCGGATCACGTGCTCCTGCTGGAGCTGGAGCTCCGCCGAGTCCTCGATGGTGATGATGCGCTCGTGGGCCGGGATCAGTCCGGAGAGCGCGTTGAGGAGCGTGGTCTTGCCGGTGCCGGTGCCGCCGCTGACGATGAGGTTGAAGCGGGCCCGCACGAACGCGGCGAGCAGCATCAGCATGTGCTCGTCGAGCGATCCGAGGCCGATGAGCTCGGGGAGCGTGTAGGCGCGCGGGAAGCGGCGGATCGTGAGGGTGGCGCCGGTCAGGGCGAGCGGCGGGATGATCACGTTGACGCGCTCGCCGGTGGGCAGGCGTGCGTCGACCATGGGGTTCGACTCGTCGACGCGGCGGTTGACCGTCGAGACGATGCGTTCGATGGTCTGCATCAGCTGTTCGGCGGAGGCGAAGCGGAGGGGGAGCTGTTCCACCCGTCCTGCGCGCTCGACGAAGATCGAGTCGGGGCCGTTCACCATGATCTCGGTGATGGAGGTGTCGGCGAGGAGCGGTTCCAGTACGCCGAGTCCGAGGGCCTCGTCGACGACGCGGCGGATCAGCTGGGCGCGCTCGGAGGTGGAGAGGACGGGGCCCTCGCGGCTGATGATGTGGCCGAGGACGCGCTCCAGGCGGACGCGGCGGTCCGCCGCCGCGAGCGACGACATCTCGGCGAGGTCGATCTCCTCCAGGAGCTTGGAGCGGTAGACGGCGACGAGGCCGTCGTCGCGGCTCGGCTCGGTCTGGCGGGTGGGGGCCACGCGGTCGCGCAGGCTCATGGCGTCCTTCAACCTCCTTGTCGTGTACGCGGGTTCAGCCGGTGTCGGCGTCGGCGGCGTCGTCGTCGTTCGGCATCGTGGCCTCCTTCGTGACGCTCCAGTCCGTGTCCACGAAGGGCAGCAGCGTCGGGACCTGGACCTCCACGGTGGCCGTCGTGGTCGCGCCGCCCCGGCTGACGCCGATGGAGGAGGTCAGGCCGCCGTCCATGGCCGCCGCCCCCGCCGCCTCGCCCGACTCGCCCTGCGAGGCCGCGCGGGCCGCCGCGCGGGCGCCGGAGCCGGCCTGGTTGGCCGCGTAGCCGACGAGGCCGAGCTGGATCGCGGCGAGGCCGATGAGCAAGAGGATCGGCAGGAATCCGGCGAACTCCAGCATGGACACCCCCCGGTCGCCCCAACAGCGCCGGTTGGGCGCCCTCTTGCCCGCACCCGGCACCGGGGGCTGTGCCCACCCGTTCCGCCGTGCGGAACGCCTGCCCACAGCGGTGATCACCCGTCCTCCCCCTCCTTCGCCGCCCCCGCCTCCCCGCGAACCTCCCAGCCCGCGTCGAAGCCCGGGAAGAAGACGGGTACGTCCACCGAGACGCGGGCCTTCCACACCGCGCCCTCGTCCGTGCAGGACACGGACGCGCCCTGCCAGGCGTCGGGCAGGTGTTCCCGGGCCGCCGCGGAACAGGCGCCCGCCGCGCCCTCCCCCGCCGCGTACGCCGCCGTGGCGGCCCGCGCCGCCTCGTCCGCCGCGTTCCCCGCGAGGGAGTACGTGTAGCCGTACAGCGCGCACTGCCAGAGGATCGCCATGACGGCGAGCAGCAGGGGGAACATCCCGGCGAATTCGAGGGTGACCGCGCCCCGGTCGCCGCCCGCCGCCTTTCGGCGCAAGGACAGGGCGCCCCGTCTGCCGGCTGCGGACGGCTCCGGCTCGATCAGGCCGAGTTCGCCCGCGAGGCCCCACAGGGCCTGTTTCACCGTGGAGCGGCTGTCGAGGTCCTGCATGCGGCCCGCGTCGACGGCGGCCTGAAGTTCCTTGAAGCCCGCGGGCACGGTGGAGCGGGCCGTCCGGGTGCCGGTGACGCGTTCGACGAGGGAGGGCTGGATGTCGGTGCCCTTGCCGTGCCGGTTGACGACGGTGACGGTCTCCTCGGCCTTGCGGATCTGGAGGCGGTCCCAGAGGCGCACCATGCGCTTGGCGGCGCGGACGGCGACCACGTCGGGGGTGACGAGCAGCAGGGCCTGGTCGGCGAGTTCGACGGCGGTGGCGTTGGCGCCGGTGACGTAGGCGCCGCAGTCGACGACCACGACGTCGTAGCGGGCGCGGAGGGCGCCGATGGTCTGGCGGGCGACGCGGTCGGTGACCTCCTCGCCGCGCTCGCCGTCGGCGGGCGCGAGGAGGAGGCCGATGCCGGTCTCGTGGGTGTAGACGGCGTCCTGGAGGACGCGGGGGGTGATGTCGGTGATGGCGGCGAGGTCGGCGATCGAGCGCCGGAACTGCACGTCGAGGTAGGAGGCGACGTCCCCGGACTGGAGGTCGAGGTCGAGGAGGGCGACGGAGCGGCCGGAGGCGGCGGTGGCGAGGGCGAGCTGGACGGCCGTCACGGTGGTTCCGACGCCGCCCTTGGCGCCGCTGACCGCGACGACGGTGCCGGTGCCGGGGCCGGTGCCCGCGTACAGTTCCAGGCCGCCGTTGCCGTTGCCGAGGTGGCGCCGCATGCCGGTGGACCAGGAGGCGGCGGCCTGGACGCGTTCGGCGAGGCCGTCGTAGGCGAGCGGGAGGCCGACGATGCCGCGCGCCCCGGAGTCCATAGCGGCGGTGAGGAGTCCGGGGCTGGTGTCGGCGGTGATCAGGACGACGCCGACCGCCGGGAAGCGCAGGACGAGGTCCCGGATCAGGTCGAGGGCGGGGACGGGTCCGATCCGCTCGTGGACGAGGACGACCTCGGGCAGTTCGTCGACGGACTCGGCGGCGAGCCGCGCGAGGGTGTCGAGCAGCGCCGTGGAGTCGGCGACGGGCGGCGCGGGTTCGGTGTCGGGCAGCTGTCCGGTCAGGGCGGAGAGCGCGCGGGCCGCGTCGATGTCGCCGACGGCCGGGAGGATCCGAGTGGTCATCCGTGACCTCCTACTTGTCCTCGTCGAGGGTGTACGTCCGGTCCCGCGGCGGCACCGTCGCGTCGCCGCCCGCGCCGACCAGGGCGAGCCGGACGTGCGTGGCGAACGACTCGGCGTACGCGACGCGCTGCGCGTCCGCCGTGCCGAGGGCGAAGGTGATGGGCACCGCCTCCGTGGCCCTGCGGCGCGTGCGGTCGTCCTGGTCGGGTTCGAGCGGGGTGAGCTTGCCGACGTCGAGCACCTTGGCGCCCTCCACGATGACTTTGGACTGGTCCTTCGCCTTGTCGGTCTCGCCCTTGAAGGTGGCGTAGATGTTGACCTTCGAGCCCGGTGTGATCTTGCCTGCGACGCCGGTCGCCGCGTCGATCATGATGGCGATCTCCTGCTGCCCCGGGCCGAGTTCGGGCCGCCCGACGATCATGTCGGACTGGAGCAGCGAGCCCTTGCGCAGCTGGGTGACGGCGATCTTGCCGCGGATCTGGCCCAGGTCCGTGACCGCGTTGTCGGACAGCCACCGCTCGGGCATCTCGACCTTCTCGAACTGGTCGGCGGTCAGCTCCTTGTAGGGCGCGATGTCCCCCTTGAGCTTGTACGCGGGCACCTCGGGGCCGACCTTCGAGTTGGCGTCGCGGATCACCGAGAGGACGCCCGCGAACGCGCCGACCGCGCACAGGACCGACAGGATCAGCAGGATGACACCGCGGCGCTGGCGAGAGTTCATGGGCCGGACTACCTCGATCGAATGCGGTTGGCTACGGACAGTGAGCGGGGTGGCGCACGTGCGGTCGTCGGTCGCGTACGAGGTGCGGGGTCGGTCGGTCCTGGCCTAGGTGGCGCCGCGCGGCAGGGCGGTGGTGCCGTGCGCGGGGGTGCGCTGCGCGGGGCGTTCGGAGGGCGGTGGCAGCGGGGCCGCGCAGAACACGCAGCGGTCGCCGATGAGTTCGAGTCCGCACCAGTGGCAGTCGTCGCGGCGGACGGACGACACCAGTTGGTAGAGGACGGAGATGTCGGGGATGGCGGCGGCGAACTCGACGAGTCTGCCGGTGGCCCACCAGCGCGCGGACTCGCCGGGCAGCCGGGCCTCGGTGACCTCCTGGGAGTGCCAGGCGGGGGCGAGGGTGTCGGTCACCCAGCCGGGCGCCAGCTTGCCGGGGGCGTAGAGCAGCCGCGTGGCGAATCCCGGCCCCGGCAGGTCCGCCCCGTCGCCGCCCGACACCTTCGTCAGCTCGGGCCGCGGTGTGGCGAGGACCGCGAACTGGGCGCCCGGGAGCCAGGACTTGGCGTGCGACTGGAGGCTGACGGGCACCCGGTCGAGCTTGGCGACGGAGCCGAGCAGGGCGCCGGCGTAGATGTAGTGGGAGAGGAGGCGGGCGGCGGAGGCCAGGACGCCCGGACTGAAGTCACAGATCGACAACTGCCGCAGCTGGAGGGCGAGTACGGCGAGTGCGAGCGGGGGCAGGTCGGAGCGGACGACGGCGATGCGGTCGCTCTCCAGGACCGAGCGGACCGCGTGCAGGCGCTGGTGGACGGACGCGGGCGCGGAGGACGGGCAGAGGACGATCACGTATCCGTGGTGCTCGATGAGGGTGTGCATCTCGGTGAGCGCCTGATCGAGCGAGTACGCGCGCGGGGACCGCACGGCCGACTGGAGGACGGCGGCCGACGGGGTGTGCCGGTCGGGCGACGGCAGCACGAGGTCGGGTCCGGTGACGGCTATGGCGGTCGGCAACGCGTACACCCCCGGTCCTCGTGCACTTCTGCCTCAGCACCATATCCACGTCATGGGTGCCTCAACACCCAACTTCCCACTGTTCATGAGTTAGAAGAAGCTGCCCCAGTCCTGGTCGGTGATCTGCTTGACGCACAGGATCAGGAAGAGCAGACCGGCGATGGTCAGCATGCCGTTGCTGAGCCAGCCGTTGCGCCACTCCCGCGGCGTGCGCGTGGAGTTGAGGAGCCAGACCAGGGTGAGCGCGAGGAAGGGCATGAAGGCCGCGCCCAGGACGCCGTAGATGATGATGAGGCGGAACGGCTGCCCCTGGAAGAGCAGGATCATCGGCGGGAACGTCAGCCACAGCAGGTACGCGCGGAACGGCACGGACTTCTCGTGGCTGCCGGACGCGACTTCCTCGCCGGTCAGCGCCTGGTCCCCGGCGCCGACGCGCTGCTTGCGGTAGCGCTCCACGAAGTCCGCGAACATCAGGCTGACGCCGTGCCACACGCCGATCAGGGAGGTGAACGAGGTGGCGAAGAAGCCGACGAGGAACAGCTTGGCGGTGGCGTTCCCGTACTCCTTCTCCAGGATGTCGGAGAGCTGGACGAGTCCCTTGTCGCCACTGGCGATGGCGACGTTGGCCGAGTGGAGGAGCTCGGCGCCGACGAAGAGCATGGAGACGACGAAGACGCCGGTGGTGATGTACGCGACGCGGTTGTCGAGCCGCATCACTTTCATCCAGCCGGTGTTCGTCCAGCCCTTGGCGTTGACCCAGTAGCCGTACGCGGCGAGGGTGATGGTGCCGCCGACGCCGCCGATCAGGCCGAGCGTGTTGAGGACCGAGTCCTTCTCGTCGGGCAGGACGGGCAGCAGGCCCGCGAAGGCGTCGCCGAGGTGCGGGGTGACGCGGACGGCGAGGTAGACGGTGACGACGAACATGATGCCGACGAGCACCGTCATGACCTTCTCGAAGACGGCGTACTTGTTGAACCAGACGAAGACCAGGCCGACGAGCCCGGTGAGGATGCCCCACCACTTGAGCTCCATGACGTCGGGGAAGAGCGCCTGGAGTGGCAGCCCGGACGACGACATGGCGGCGGCCCCGTAGACGTACCCCCAGATCACGACGTAGACGACGAAGAACCACGTCGTCCAGCGGCCGAGGCTCGCCCAGCCGTCGAAGAGGGTGCGGCCGGTGGCCAGGTGCCAGCGTCCCGCCGCCTCGGCGAGCGAGATCTTGACGACGCAGCCGATGACGGCGGCCCACAGCAGCGTGTAGCCGAAGTTGCTGCCCGCGATCAGGGTCGCCACGAGGTCGCCCGCGCCGACGCCGGTCGCCGCGACGACGATGCCGGGACCGATGTACTTCCAGCTCGACTTGCGCGGCCGCGGTGCCGCGTCGCCCGTGCCGGTGGCGCTGCCTGTGGTTTCAGCCATGCGATCAAGAAAGCGCATGGACGGCCGGGGCACAAGGGGTCGGTACGCGGCCGTGCTCCTCTGCGGTTCCGCGCCCGCGGTGCGCGCGCCCCGCACGGATTGGCCAAAGACAGCGTTGACGGGGGCATGCCACGCGCGCACGATGGGCCCGCGCGTCACCCCGCACGCCATGCCGCACGACGCACCCGTACGTCGCACGCGTACGACGCACCCGTACGTCGCGCCCGTATCCGCACCCGCACAGCGCTCCCGCACGTCGCACCCCGACGTGGCGCCCCGCACGTCGCACTGAACAACCCCCCCACCCCTGAGGAGACTTCATGCGACTCCGCATACGCGGCAGGAGATCCGCCGCCCTCGCGGCCCTGCTCGCCCTCGCCCTCGCGGCGCCCCTCTCCGCCAACGCCTCGTCGGGCGAGGCAGGCCCGGCGCCCCGCAGCGCGGCCACCGTCGCCGACGAGGAAACGCGCCAGTACCAGATCCCGCTGCGCGACGACCGTGCCGCGCGCACCGCGCTCGCCCGCACCGGCGTCACGATCGACGAAGTCGACGCCCACGCGGTGGTCGTCTCGGCGGACGCCACCGAGGCCGCGGCGCTGCGGAAGGCCGGCTACGAGCTGAAGCCGCTGGCCGGGCCACCGAAGCGGACGAACGGTGATCCGGTGGAGGCCAAGGACTTCCCGCCCGCCGACTCGCGCTACCACAACTACGCGGAGATGACCGCGGCGATCGACCAGCGCGTCGCGGCCCACCCGAACCTCATGAGCAAGCGGGTCATCGGCAAGTCCTACCAGGGCCGGGACATCGTCGCCATCAAGATCAGCGACAACGTCGGCACCGACGAGGCCGAGCCCGAGGTCCTCTTCACCCACCACCAGCACGCCCGCGAGCACCTGACGGTGGAGATGGCGCTCTATCTGCTGCGCGAGCTGGGCGACGACTACGCCACCGACGCCCGGGTCAAGAAGATGGTCGACGAGCGCGAGATCTGGATCGTGCCGGACCTGAACCCGGACGGCGGCGAGTACGACATCGCGTCCGGCTCCTACCGCAGCTGGCGCAAGAACCGCCAGCCCAACGCCGGTTCGTCGAACGTCGGCACCGACATGAACCGCAACTGGGCCTACCGCTGGGGCTGCTGCGGCGGCTCCTCCGGCAGCACGGGGTCCGAGACCTACCGCGGCCCGAGCGCCGAGTCGGCCCCCGAGGTGAAGGTCGTCTCCAACTTCGTCCGCAGCCGCGTCGTCGGCGGCAAGCAGCAGATCAGGGCCGCCATCGACTTCCACACGTACAGCGAGCTCGTCCTGTGGCCGTACGGCTACACCTACAGCGACACCGGCCCCGGCCTCACCCAGGACGACCGCGACGCGCACGCCGCCGTCGGCCGCAAGATGGCCGCGAGCAACGGCTACACGCCCCAGCAGTCCAGCGACCTCTACATCACGGACGGGTCGATCAACGACTGGCTGTGGGGCAGCCAGAAGATCTTCAGCTACACCTTCGAGATGTATCCGTCGTCCGCCGGCGGCGGCGGTTTCTACCCGCCCGACGAGGTGATCGAGCGCGAGACGTCCCGCAACCGCGACGCGGTCCTGCAACTCCTGGAGAACTCGGACTGCATGTACCGCTCGATCGGCAAGGAACAGCAGTACTGCACGGGCTGACACTTACGGCCCACCGGAGTCCCCGGAGGCTTCGGTGGGCCGGTGTCGTTGATGGGTACCGGGGCCGCCCGGTTTTTGCGGAGTGTGGCGGTTCCGGGCCGGCAGTAAAGGGCGCTCCGCTGCGCTGCGCGTCGGCTGCGCCGATTCCGCTTCGCTCCACCCTTGACTCCCGTCCCTCCACCGCACGTTGACTTCGACCCGGACGGCCAGGGGTGGGGCCGACGGAAACTCTGGGTGGGGCCCTCCCCTCTCGTCGCCGGGTGCGGACCGGCCCAACGTGCGCCGACGTCACGATCGGGCCTCGGCCCCCGGCTTCGCCGCTCGGGTCATCGGCTTTCGCGGCCGGGTGCGGACCGGCCCAACGTGGGCGGCGGCTCGGGCACCTACTTTGGAAAAGTAGTGAACCAGGAGGTCGCGCGCCCCCCATTCACATGCGATGCGCCGCCAGGCCGAAGGGCGAGGCCGGGAGGGAGAGGCTGCCGTCCGGCCGAAGAGCGAGGCCGGGAGGGAGAGGCTGCCGCCCGGGGACCTACTTTGGGGAAGTTGCGAATGCGTGTGCCGCACGCCCCCCCGAACGGCCAATACGCCCCCCCAACCAAGCGGCCCCGCCGCCCCCCAACCCCACCCCTGAGCGGCTGTGCGCGACGGCGTGCGGGGCGTGGCAGGGGGCGCGCACCCATCCCATTCACAACTTTCCCAAAGTAGGTGCCCGCCCGGCAGCCCCCACTGTCCGACGGCACCCCAACCACGCCGGGCACGCCACGTTGAGCCGGTCCGTACCCGGCGGCGAGAGCCGATGACCCGAGCAGCCAAGCCGGGAGCCGGGAGGCCGAGCCCCGACCGTGACGTCGACCCACGATGGACCGGGCCGCACCCGGCAGCGAAAGGGGATGACCCGACAGACAGTACCCGTCGGCCCCACCCCTGGCCGTCCGGGTCGAAGTCAACGTGCGGTGGAGGGACGGGAGTCAAGGGTGGAGCGAAGCGGAATCGGCGCAGCCGACGCGACCGCAGGGAGCGCCCTTTACTGCCGGCCCGGAACCGCCACACTCCGCAAAAACCGGGCGGCCCCGGTAACCATCCAAGGCACGGGCCCACCGAAGTCCCCGCCCCGCGCCCTCCCTCAGCCGGGCGTCCCGTACGTCACGCCCCCTCCGTACGGCACCGTCGCCCACATCCGCGTACCGCCACCCGGCTCCCGCGCCTCCCCGAAACCCCAGTCGCCCTCGCACGCCCGCGCCACGCAGGCGAGCAGCCTCAGCGCCGCCCGGCGGCGGGCGTCGCAGGCGGCGGCGAGGCGGGGGTGCGTGTGGCGGGGGTGGCCGTCGTAAACGATGACGCGGAGCGTGCCGTCGCGGAAGCGGAGGGAGAGGTACACCTCGGGCGTCGCGTTGAACGTGCAGGCCACGGCGGTCAGTTCGGCGACCGCCTGAGTCGCCGGGTCCACCAGCGCGGCCAACCCGTGCGCGGTGAGCACGGTGCGGGTGAGGGCGCGGGCGATCGTCGGCGACGTGAGGGCGGAGGGCAGGGTGAGGCTGTACGCGAGGGTGTCGGGGGTGGGGGCGGAGGCGTCGCCCCGGGCGGGGCAGGCGGTGATCCCGTCGGGCGGGGAGGCGGTCGTGGGCATGGCGAACTCCCTTGGCGTTGCGTGAGATTGACTGACGTTGAGCGTTGGACTGACTTGGCCGCCGGTGGCTCGTCTCCCTGACGCGGACCCACCCTCTCCCAGGGAAGGAGATCGAGGCCAGGTCCACGTGATGCACTGCCGGTAGCTTCGGCGTGTGACTGGTGCGTTACCCAACGTACCGACAGTGGGGCCTAATTTGGCACTCTTCAGTGAAAGTTGCGCCTAACGTGGTCCGGTCGCACACGCGCACGGCAGACTGCGGGGACCGCATGCGGAAGGAACGGCATGGCAGCGAGAACCTCACCCACGGAGCGCCAGAAGCGGCTGGGCGCCGAAGTCCGGAGGATGCGTACGTCGGCAGGGGTCTCCGCCGAGTACGCGGCCGGGCTGCTCGGTGTGGACCGGGGCAAGATCTCCCACATCGAGTCCGGGGTGCGCGCCATCAGCCCGGAGCGGCTGCGCACATTGGCCTGCAATTGCGAGTGCCGGGACAACGCGTACGTCGACGCGCTGGTGGAGATGGCCCAGCTGGGGCAGAAGGGCTGGTGGGACAAGTACCGGGGGACGCTCCCGCAAGGGCTGCTGGACATCGCGGAGTTGGAGGCACATGCCGTGCGCATGCGTGCCGCCTACTCCGTGCACATCCCCGGCCTGCTCCAGACGTCGGACCACGCCCTGGCGCTGTTCCGTGTCGTGATCCCTGAACTGCCGCCGCACGAGGTCGCTCTACGACTGGCCCATCGCGTGGAACGTCAGCAGGTTCTGGAGGGGGACGGCGCACCGGAGTTCGTAGCCCTGGTCCACGAAGCGGCGCTGCGCATGCAATTCGGCGGCCGGGATGTGGCGCGTGCGCAACTCGAACACCTACTGAAGAAGTCCGAGCAGGCCAATGTGACGCTCCTGGTCATCCCGTTCGAAGCGGGTGCCTTCCCCGGCGCCGGGCAGACGGTGCTGTACGCGGAGGGCCCCGTACCGCGACTCGACACCGTACAGGTCGACAGCTCCCACGGGCCCGACTTCCTCCATGCCGAAGGACAGTTGGCGAAGTACCGAGCGCACTTGGACTGGATGGAGAACATCGCACTCTCCTCCGAGGACTCACACAGGTTCATCCGCACCATCGCAGGCCAAATCTGAGGAGACGTTCCAATGCCCGACATCAATTGGGAAGACCCCTTCTGCGGCGAGGGAAACTCCTGCTTCCGCATAGGCACCGACGCGACCGGCAACGCCTACATCGCCGTCGCAGGCCAAGAAGACAACCCCCTCACCGACACCCGCGAAGCCCTCCGCACCCTCATCCGGGACATCAAGGCAGGCAAGGCCGACCACCTCCTGTGACAACGGACTGACGACGCATCGACGGGGTGCCCGGCGATCCGCCGGGCACCCCGTCCACGTACCAGAAGCCGCTACACGAACAGGCTGACCAGCGCGGCCACCGCGAAGCCCGCCACCGACAGGACCGACTCCAGCACGGTCCACGTCTTCAGCGTGTCCCGCTCACTGATGCCGAAGTACTTGGCGACCATCCAGAAACCGCCGTCGTTGACGTGCGAGGCGAAGATGGAGCCCGCCGAGATCGCCATGATGACCAGGGCGACGAACGCCTGCGAGTGGTCGCCCTCGGCGAGGAGCGGGGCGACGATGCCGGCCGTCGTGACGATCGCGACCGTCGCCGAGCCCTGGGCGACGCGCAGGACCAGGGAGAGCAGGTAGGCGAGGACGATGATGGGCAGGCCCACGTCCTGGAAGGTGTCCGAGAGGGCCTTGGCGACGCCGCTCGCCTTGAGGACCGCGCCGAAGATCCCGCCGGCGCCGACCACGAGCAGGATGTTGCCGACCGGCTTGAGGGACGCGGTCGACACCGTCTCCAGGGACTTGCGGGACCAGCCGCGCCGGATGCCCAGCAGGTAGTACGCCATCAGGAGCGCGATCGTCAGCGCCACGAACGGGCTGCCGAAGAACTCGATCACCGAGCGGAACGTCGAGGGATCGAAGGCGATCGAGGAGAACGTCGCGAGGAGGATCAGGAACAGGGGCGTGCCGATGATCGCGAAGACGATGCCCAGCGGCACCGGCTTCTCGCGCGGCTCGACACCGGCGGCGCGCTGCTCGGCGACGACCGCCGCCTTCGCCTCCTCGGCGGCCTCGACCATGTCCTGCGGCACGGGTACGAAGATGCGCTTGCCGATCCACGCGGAGAACGCCCAGGCGGCGACCACCGCGGGGAGGCCGCAGACGATGCCCATCAGGATGACCCAGCCGAGGTCCACCTTCAGCAGACCGGCGGCGGCCACCGGGCCGGGGTGCGGGGGCAGGAACGCGTGGGTCATGGAGAGACCCGCGAGCAGGGGGAGGCAGTAGAGAAGGATCGACTTGCCGCTGCGCTTGGCGGCGGCGTAGACGATCGGCGCGAGGACGAAGATGCCGACGTCGAAGAAGACGGGGATGCCGAAGATCAGACCCGTCAGACCCATGGCCAGGGGGGCGCGCTTCTCGCCGAAGAGGCCGAGCAGGCGGGAGGCGAGCACCTCGGCGCCGCCGGAGACCTCCAGGATCGCGCCGAGCATCGTGCCGAGGCCGATGATGATCGCCACGTGCCCGAGGATGCCGCCCATGCCCGACTCGATGACCGAGACGGCGTCGGACTTCTGGACGGTGCCGAAGAGTTCGGTGACGGAGAGGCCGGCCGCGAGGCCGACGGCTATGGAGACCGCGAGGAGCGCCACGAAGGGCTGCAACCTGACCTTGATGATCAGGAAGAGCAGGAGCAGGATGCCGAGCGCGGCGACGGTGAGCAGGCCCGCCGTGCCGTCGATCAGGGCGAGGAGACCGCCGGTGTGCGGTGGTGCCTCGGCGGCGGGGGCGGCCGCGAGCACGGCGGTGTGGGACGGGGACATCGTTGACCTCGTAAGTGCATGGGGCTTTCGAGCAGGGGGGATCGCGGCACGGCGCCTCGTGCGGGTGAGGCGCCGTGCCGTGACGACGTACGGCTTGCTGGGTGGTGATGCGGGTCAGCTCAGGACGGCGAGCGCGTCGATCTCGATGAGCAGGCCCTTGGGCAGACCCACGTAGACGGTGGTGCGCGCCGAGGCGGGGGCCTTCAGGCCCTGCTCCTCGAAGTACGCGTTGTAGATCTCGTTCATCTCCGCGAAGTGGTCCACGTCCGTGAGGTAGACGCGCATCATCATCACGTCGTCCCAGGTGGCGCCGCCCTCTTCGAGGATCGCCTTGACGTTGGCGAACGTCTGGAGGGTCTGCTCGCGCAGGGTCGGGCCCGCGGGGGTGGGGGCCTTGCCCTCCTCGGCGGGGAGGAAGCCGACCTGACCGGCGACCTGGAGGATGTTGCCCTTCTTCACGCCGTGGGAGAACTTCGCGGGCGGGGTGGTGTGGGTGGCCGGGGTGAGTGCGGTCTTCTCGGTCATTCGCTGATCAGGCTTCCTTGTGAGGGACGGTTTTCGCATCGGGGGCAGCGCCGGAGTACTCCCGGCTGATGGCGTCCGCCGTGCGGCGCACCAGCGGGAGGAGGGTGAGGAGTTCCTCGGCGGTGACGACCACGTTCGGCGCGGAGACCGACATGGCGGCGACGACACGCCCGTCCGCGCCGCGGATGGGGGCCCCGATGCAGTTGATGGACTCCTCGTGGCCACCGAGGTCGGTGGCCCAGCCCTGTTCGCGCACCTTGTCCAGCTCCCGGAGGAACGCGGCGGCGTTGGGTGTCGAACGGGACGTGTAGGTGGGGTAGTCGAGCTTCTCCGCGATCGCGCGGCGCTCGGCTTCCGGGAAGTCGGAGAGCAGCAGTTTCGCCACGGCGGCGACGGTGATGGCCACCGGCTTGCCGATGCGGGAGTACATCCGCACCGGATAGCGGCTCTCGACCTTGTCGATGTACAGCACCTCCTGCTCCTCGTACACGGCGAGGTGGACCGTGTGGCCGCACTTCTCGTTGAGGGCGAGGAGGTGGGGGTGGGCGATCTCGCGCACGTCGAGGTTCTCGACGGCCTCCTGGGCGAGCGCGAACAGGCGCGCGCCGAGGCGGTAACGCTGGTCGGTCTGGCGGAAGACGAGACCGTGTTCGTGGAGGGTGCGCAGGAGCCGGAGCGCCGTGGACTTGTGGACGCCGAGCCGGTCGGCGACCTGGCCCAGGTCGGCGGGGCCCTCGGCGAGCAGCGGCAGGATCGAGAGCGCGCGGTCGACGGTCTGGCTCATGGGTTACGTACCTCCTCGTCGGCCTCGGTCCGTGCCGGGGCGTGATCCGTCCAGCCGGGGCCGAGACGAAGTGTCTCCCAGGCGGCGTCGTCCAGGGCGGCGAGGCGGTCGGCGTGTGCGCGGGCGGGCGGCCGGGCCAGGTCGCCGGGGACGGTGAGCGTGGCGGCGGCCATCAGGTGGCCGTGGCGCAGTCGGTGCGCGGCGGGCAGCCCGCGCAGGGTGGCGGAGAGGAAGCCGGCGGCGAAGGCGTCACCGGCGCCGACGGGTGCGACGACGTCCACGCGCAGGGCGGCCTGGAAGACGGGGTCCTCGCCGCGCCGGAAGACGGTCGCGCCGCGGCTGCCCTGCTTGACGACGAGCGTGGCGGGCTCGGGCAGGGCGGCGCGGATCGCGTCGGGGCCGCCGGTCACGCCCCAGGCCGTCGCGGCCTCGTCCTCGCCGACGAAGACGAGGTCGGCGCCGCGGGCGAGGTCGAGCAGGACGGCGGGCCCTTCCGGGGCGCCCTGCCACAGTCCCGGGCGGTGGTTGACGTCGAAGGAGACGAGGGGGCCGCGGTCGGGGCGCCGGGCGCAGAGGTGGCGTACGAGACGCAGGCAGTCGGCGGAGAGCGCGGGCGTGATGCCCGACAGGTGCAGGATGCGGGCCGCGGTGAGGGCGTCCTGGTCGACGGAGGCCGGCGACATGGCGGAGGCGGCGGAGCCCGCGCGGTAGTAGACGACCTCGTGGGTGTCGGTGTCGCGGTCGTCGGCGGTGCGGAAGTAGATGCCGGTGGGGCGGTGCGGGTCGCGGCCCACGGCGGAGGTGTCCACTCCGAAGCGGGCGACCGTCTCGACGAGGTGGTCGCCGAAGCCGTCGGTGCCGACGCGGCTGACCCAGCGGGTGGTGTGCCCGGCGGCGGCGAGCGCGCACAGGACGTTGGACTCGGCGCCGCCGATCCCGCGGTCGAAGGAGGGCACGTCGGCGAGGCGGCCGGGCCGTGCGGGCAGGAAGGTGACCATGGACTCGCCGAGCGCCACGACGTCCACTGCTGCCTGTGCGGTCACTGTCTTCCAGCCCCTCAACCGACTCTCCGGATCCGTTGACCCGGCGTTGGCTCGGATGTTAGACAGCAGTAAGCGACATACGCAATGACTGTTGCACATGCTGCAACGCACCTCTGGAGGAGGCGCCCATGGCCGCCGACGACGCCGTCGACACCGCCCTCGAAACCGCCGGCGACCGGTCCGCCGACGCGCTGGCCGCGCTCGCGGACGAGCGGGTCGACCACCGCTTCAAGGGGCTGCCGCCGGACGCGGCGGGCCTCACCGTCGGCGAGCTCGCGGCCCAGCGCAGGAACCTCTTCACCGGCGGCTTCACCACCCCGGTCCTCGCGCTCTCCGCCGAGCGCCTGGAGCACAACCTCGCCCTCATGGAGACGTACGCCGAGCGCCACGGCCTCGCCTTCGCGCCGCACGGCAAGACGTCCATGGCCCCCCAGCTCTTCGCCCGACAGATGGAGCGCGGCGCCTGGGGCATCACGCTCGCGGTCCCCCACCAGGTGCGCGTGGCACGGGCGTTCGGCATCGCACGGATCTTCCTGGCCAACGAACTCGTCGACGCGGCCGCGCTGCGGTGGATCGCGGGCGAGCTCGACGCCGACCCCTCCTTCCGCTTCATCTGTTACGTCGACTCCGTACGCGGCGTCGAACTGATGCACGCCGCGCTCGGCGAGGCGGGCGCGAGCCGCCCGGTGGACGTGGTGATCGAGCTGGCCGCGGGCGACGGGGCGCGCACCGGCGTGCGGACCGAGGCGGAGTGCTTCGACATCGCCAACGCCGTCGCCGCCGCGGACACGCTGCGGCTCGTCGGCGTCGCCGGGTACGAGGGCGAGGTGCCGGAGGCGTCGACCGGGACGGTCACGGCGTGGCTGCGCCGGCTCGTCGCGCTCCTCGTCGACCTCGACGAGGCGGGGCGGTTCGCGGACCTGCCGGAGGTCGTGGTCAGTGCGGGCGGCAGCGCGTGGTTCGACGCGGTGGCGTCGGTCTTCGCGGAGATCCCCGAACTGTCGGTGCCCGTCCTGAAGTTGCTCCGCTCCGGCGCGTACGTCTCCCATGACGACGGCCACTACCGGCATCTCACGCCCTTCAACCGCGTCCCGGAGGAGGGTGCGCTGGAGCCCGCCTTCCGCCTCTGGGCGCAGGTCGTGTCGCGGCCCTCCGCGGAGCAGGCGTTCCTCAACGCGGGCAAGCGGGATGCGGCGTACGACCTCGACCTGCCCGTGGCGCAGGTCGTCCGCCGGGACGGCGTGGAGCGGCCCGCGACCGGGGTCACCGTCACCGGCCTCTCCGACCAGCACGGGTGGCTGCGCACCTCGCCGGAGGCGGAGCTCGCCGTGGGCGACTGGGTCGGCATGGGCCTTTCGCACCCGTGCACGGTGTTCGACAAGTGGCAGTTGATTCCCGTGGTGGAGGGGGATGGGGCGGTCGTGTCCTACATCCGCACGCTCTTCTGACCGGGGGGTCTTGGGCGGGTGTACTGCCCCGCCGCTTCGCGGCGGATACGGCTCGGGGGTCCCCTCCCGGCCGTGGGTGGCGCCCCTGTCCCGCCGCTTCGCGGCGGATACGGCTCGGGGTCCCCTCCCGGCCGTGGTGGGTGGCGTTCCTGTCCCGCCGCTTCGCGGCGGATACCTCCCACCCACCCACCCGTTCACCCCGCACCGCAGAGCCCGAGTAGGAACCACCACTCGCCGCCGACGGCGAGCAAGCCCCGCGAGGCCCGCCGCTCCGCGGCGGATACCTCCCACCCACCCACCCGTTCACCCCGCACCGCAAAGCGGGAGTAGGAACCACCGGTCGCCGCCGACGGCGGGCCACCCCCGCTCGGGCCACCCGCAGTCGACGACGAAAGTCGCACGGGTGGTGCGGGTGGGAAACGAGAAGACCCGGCCGGAGGCCGGGTGCAGCACCCAGCAGTCGCAGCCGAACGCAGAGGAGAGGCACCCATGGACCTGGTCATCCGGGACGCGCGCGTCATAGACGGCACCGGAGGTGCCTCGTACCGCGCCGACGTCGGCGTACACGAGGGCAGGATCACGGAGATCCGGAGGGAGGGGGAGGGCCCCCGGCCGACCGGGCGGGCCACCCTCGATGCCCAAGGACTGGCGCTGGCCCCCGGCTTCATCGACATGCACGCCCACAGCGACCTCGCCCTCCTCCGCGACCCCGAACACACCGCGAAGGCCGCCCAGGGCGTCACCCTGGAGGTCATCGGACAGGACGGCCTGAGCTACGCCCCCGTGGACGACCGCACGCTCGCCGCGGTCCGCCAGGCCATCACCGGCTGGAACGGCGACGGCAGCGACATCGATTTCACCTGGCGCACCGTCGGCGGGTATCTCGACGCCCTCGACTCCGCCCACGGCGGCCGGGGTACCGCCGTGAACGCCGCGTACCTCATCCCCCAGGGCACCGTCCGCATGTACGCGCTGGGCTGGGACGACCGCCCGGCGACCCCCGCCGAGCTGGAGCGGATGAAGCAGCTCGTGGCGGAGGGGATGCGCGAGGGCGCCGTCGGGATGTCGTCGGGCCTCACCTACACCCCGGGCATGTACGCCGACGACTCCGAGCTCACCGAACTCTGCAAGGTCGTCGCGGCACACAACGGCTACTACTGCCCCCATCACCGCAGTTACGGCGCCGGCGCCCTCCAGGCGTACGAGGAGATGGTGAACCTCACCCGGACCGCGCGCTGCCCCCTCCACCTGGCCCACGCCACCATGAACTTCGGGGTGAACAAGGGGAAGGCGCCGGATCTGCTCGCCCTCCTCGACGACGCGCTGGCGCGGGGCGCGGATATCACCCTCGACACGTACCCGTACACCCCCGGCTGTACGACCCTCGTCGCGATGCTGCCGAGCTGGGCGAGCGAGGGCGGGCCGGACGCGATCCTCGCGAGGCTCCGGGACGACGAAACTGCCGAGAAGATCCGCCACCACATGGAGGTCATCGGCGCCGACGGCTGTCACGGCGTACCCATCGAGTGGGACACGATCGAGATCTCCGGGGTGAGCGACCCCGGGCTCGCCTCCTGCGTGGGGAAGACGATCCAGCAGTCCGCGGACGCGCGCGGCGAGGCGCCCTGGATCACCGCCCGGCGCCTGCTCATCAACGACAACCTCGGCTCGACGATCCTCCAGCACGTCGGCCACGAGGAGAACGTCCGGGCGATCATGCGGCACCGGGTGCACACGGGCGGCAGCGACGGGATCCTGCAAGGGTTCAAGCCGCACCCGCGCGCGTACGGCACGTTCCCGCAGTACCTCGGGCGGTACGCGCGGGAGCTGGGCGTCATGTCGCTCGAAGAGACCGTCGCCCACCTCACCTCGCGGCCCGCCGCGCGCCTGCGGCTCCCCGACCGGGGCGTCGTCCGCGAGGGCTACCGCGCCGACCTGGTCCTCTTCGACCCGGAGACGGTCGCGGCGGGGTCGACGTTCGAGGCTCCCCGCACGTATCCGACCGGCATTCCGCACGTCCTGATCGACGGCCGGTTCGTGATGCGGGACGGCCGGCGCACGGACGTCCTCGCGGGACGCGCCGTACGCCGGACGCCGTGACGCGTCAGGCGGGACGGGGCAGCTTGCAGCCCTTGCGGCCCAGGTCGATCACGCTGCCCTTGCCGACGCACGGCACGATGCCGTACGTCTGCTGGGCGTAGTTGATGCCCTGGCGCACGGTCACGTTGCCCTTCCGGTCCACCTCACAGGGGTTGTTGACGGTGCAGCGCTCGCCGTCCTCGTTCCCCGTGTTGTTGACGGCGGTGACCTTGCCGGTCTTGTGGTCGATCACCGGCGAGCCGGACGTGCCGCCGATGGTCTGGCAGGCGGGGGTGTAGCGGACGGAGTCCTTCCAGGTCCACTCCCCCTCCTTCATGCGGTACACGAACCCGTCGATGTTGCAGCTGTAGGTCTTCTTCCAGTACCCGGAGACCACCGTGATGGCCCGCCCCTTCACCGGGTGGTCGTCCTCCAGCTCCAGCGGCTTGATGCCGTACTTCCGCGTGATGTCGCGGTAGCTGCTGGTGAGCCGGTAGAGGGTGATGTCGGTGTCCGTCATGGTCGCGTAGGCAATCCTGGACGCCTGGAGCGTGGCGACGTCGTTCGCCTCCGCGTCGAGCAGTTTGAAGGTGCGGGTGGACGGCCGGTCCACGACGACCTCACCGGCGGCGGGGAACCCGGTCTCCAGGCAGTGGCCGTTGGTGAGGACGAGGGCCGGGTCGCCCGGCTTGGACTTGGGCGTGCGCACGACGGAGCCGGAACAGTTGCTGAGCGCCACCGTCCCCGCGAAGTCGACCGCCTTCGCCTTGGCCTTGGCCTCCCCCTTCGTGGTCTGCGCCTGCCCGGTCTGCCGGTCGCTCGCCCCGGTGTTCCCCGCGAACGCCGGGATCGCGCTCGCCCCGGTCAGCGCCAGGGCGATCAGCCCGCCCGCGACCACGTTGCTCTTCTTGCCCATCTGTGGAGCCCCCCTCGTGACGTACGCCTGTCGGGTGATTGTCAGACGGCATTCTTGGGGTCCCTGTGCAGCCGGACAAGGGGTGGAACCCTTCCCTTTCACCCACGGGGTGTGATGCGGACAGAGTGGACACCCGGTCCCGAACGGAGCGTGAGCGTCCGGGATTCGGGCTGCCACGACTGCCGTTCACCGCCCTCGACCCGGGCCCCCGCGGGAAAGTGCCGCGCCGGCAGATACACCTCCGTGCCGCCCCGCACGCCCGCCTCGCCCCGCCAGCTCACCGTCAGTGTCTTCCGCGCCCCGTCCCACCGGTAGGCGACCGGGTCCCCCGCGACGGCGCGCGGGTAGGGCCGGTCGAGGACGGGCAGCAGCGCGGTCGGCCGCATTTCGGCGTCCCAAGGGGCCCAGGTCCCGGGGTCGTTGGACCAGTACGCGAACCCCGCCCCCATGTCGTCGGCCATCCGCTGCACCTTCTCGACGTACTCCATGGCCCCCGGCAGCCCCACGTCGAGCCCGAACTCGCCGATGACCACGGGCGCCCCGAGCCGCCGCGCGGTCCTCTCCGTCTGCTCGCGCCACGCCCGCAGGGACGCGTCGACCCGCCCCTTGGTGTCGCCGGTGTAGCCGCCGCCGAGGTCCATGGGGAGGGGGTAGAGGTGGGGCGCGTACGCGATGCGCGCCGCGTCGCCGTCGCCCCGTGGGTCGTCGAGGCGCGGAAGCCCGGTGGCGAAGCCCCAGTTGGCGCCGATGGCGGACGGTTCGACGAAGATCCAGTGGTCGCGGTCGACGGTGCGGATGGCGTCGATGCCGTCCTGGTAGAGCCGGGCCAGCGGCCCCGACTCGAACGCGGGGCCCTGCACGCTGCCGCCCCACGGCTCGTTCATCAGGTCGTACCCGATGACGGTGTCGTCGCCGGCGAAGTACCGGGCCACCTCCCGCAGGGCGCCGACGTAGTGCTTGCGCAGATCACGCCCGCCGCCTTCGACCGTCCCCCAGAAACGGTCGAAGGCGCGGACGGTCCCGGGCTCGGCGTAGCCGAGTTCCCAGGGGTCGGTGGGGGCGGACGTCAGACCGTCCGTCTCCGTGGCCCACGCGGGGGCGCCGTTGCCGCCGACGCGCGGCCCGTACAGGTCCTGGTGCATGTCGAGCAGGACGTGGTAGCCCCGCTCGCCGTACCACCGCACCCGCTCGGCGACCCGCTTCAGATACGTCCTGTCGTACGTCCCCGGGGCCGGCTCGACCTTGCGCCACTGGAGGAGGAAGCGGACGAAGTTCGTGCCCAGCTCACGCCGTTCCCGTGCGACGTCCTTCTCCGCGATCCACGGCATGCCGTCCGCCGCCTGCTTGGCGCTGCTCGCAGTGGACAGCCCGCGCAGGACCAGGGCGCGCCCCTGCCGGTCGGTGATCCACCGGTGGCCGCTCGCGGTGTCGGCGCGGCCCGCCCCCGCGCCCTGTGGCCCCACGGCGACCAGCAGCGCGGCGGCGACGGCGAGGACCACCGCACCGACCGCCCAACTGCGCCACGCGGCGGGGGACTTCATGGCCCGGATGGTAGATCGCGCGACCCCCGCCGCAACAGACCTGAGCATTGTTCACTTTCTTCGGCCGTGCCCCTGTCGGCGGCGGCCGGGGCGGCCTACAGTGGCGCGCCATGCGGACGTCGATCGACGCGTTGCGGGCCCGGGCGGACGCCACGGCCGTGGTGGCCTGCGTCTGTCTGCTGCTCGTCCTGGCGCACGGCAGCGCCACGCTGCTCACCGCGTGCACGGCGCGGGCGGGCCTCTCTGTCGTGCCGAGCGCGCTCGGCGTGCCCTTCGCGCTGCCGGGGCTGCGGGCGACGCCGCTGGGCGCGACGGACTGGTCCTGGCAGCTCTGCGAGGACTTCGCGGCCCTGCTCCTGGTCGCGGCGGCCACCGCGCGCATGCGCCGTCACCTGCGCGTGCGGCCCGGCGCGGGCCGGGGCCGCCGGCTGCTCGCGGGCTGGACGGCGCTGATCGCGGGCGCGGCGGTGGCGGGCACGTGGCGGGGCATGGTCACGGCCCGCATGATCGAGGCGGGCACCTTGGGCTGGCTGCTGCTGCCGGTGACGGGTGCCCTGTTCGGCGCCCTGTGGGGATTGCTCCTCGGCTGGCTGCCGGGCGCGGCGGCACTCGCGACACCACGCGCGCCGCGCGCCGGCGCGTGGTGCCCCGCGGGGAATTCCCGGGAGGCGCCGACAATCACCGGAACGGCCGAGGTGAATGAATAAGCATTCCCCGCTGCCGGTGAATTCATTCCCGTTTCGACCGGCGAAAAGCGTTGCACTTCCCATAACACAACGAGCTGGGGCCCGCACTCAAGGTGCGGGCCCCAGCTACGAAATGCGCGTGGGCGTGAGCCTCAGCGTCAGGCGGGAACGATGTTCTCGGCCTGCGGGCCCTTCTGGCCCTGCGTGACGTCGAAGGTCACCTTCTGGCCCTCCTGCAGCTCACGGAAGCCCTGGGTGGCGATGTTCGAGTAGTGGGCGAAGACGTCGGCGCCGCCACCCTCCTGCTCGATGAAGCCGAAGCCCTTTTCCGAGTTGAACCACTTCACGGTGCCAGCAGCCATGTCATATCTCCTTCGGGGCAGTGCCCAGGAGCCCGCACTGTGCGGACTCCGCGTCGCCGCGATGATTACCCCGTCCGGAAATGACCGGCAATACAAAGCGCTCCTGCCGGCACCTATCACCGGCGGAGCACTTGGAGTCTCTGGAAACCACAACTGCAACTGATAACGACACTAGCACGGCATCGATCTCCGCGCAGGGTTTTCTATATCGCTCGCCGGTCGGCCGATAAACCCTCATCGCGCATCACGCGAAATTCTGCATTTGCCGTCACAGATATGCGGTCGGCGCGGGACACCCTTTGCCGAGCGGGAGGCGGCCGGCCTCAGGACGCGGGCGCCCCCTCCGAGCCTGCGCCGGAACGGCGCAGCTCCTCGTTCATCCGCAGCGCGTCCTCCAGCTGGTCCTCGAGGATGACGATGCGGCAGGCCGCCTCGATCGGCGTGCCCTGGTCGACGAGTTCACGGGCGCGCGCCGCGACGCGCAGCTGGTAGCGGGAGTAGCGGCGGTGGCCGCCCTCGGACCGCAGCGGCGTGATCAGGCGGGCCTCGCCGACCGCCCGGAGGAAGCCGGGCGTGGCGCCGATCATCTCGGCGGCCCGGCCCATGGTGTAGGCGGGGTAGTCGTCGTCATCGAACCTGTCGTTGCCGCGCGAGGGGTTCTCTGGGGGCATTTGCACCTCTGCTGGAACGCGTCGAGGGGCCTGGTGCCGTACAGCACCAGGCCCCGAGGGGTATTCACATCGTCGACCGGCCCCGCGGGCCGGACATCTGTTACCGCATGGGCGCCCGGTCGAACGTACGGGCATTGCTCTTCGTATGGCTATGCCAGGAACTCTAACAACGGGACTTACGCATGTCTATTCCAGCCGCGACAGATTTTCGGAAGTGGAGGAAGAGGTATCCGGGCACCCGTCGGCCCCGCCACGTCGGTAGGCTGACCAGTCATGTCGAAGCCTGACGAGCTGCTCGTTGACATCGCCGCCCTGGTGGAGTCCGAGCACAGCAATCAGATGTCCCTCACCGTGGTCGTCGCCGGCGCGGTCATCACCGGACGACTGGCCCCCGAAGCCCTGTGGCGGCGCCGTGTCGCCGAAGTCCTGAAGGACTCCGACCGGCTGGCGCCCTTCGCCTCCGCGTTCGTGACGCCCGAAGCGGACTCCGGTCCGCCGCGGGACGCCGAGCCGCCCACCCACCTGCACTTCCACCTGGCCCGGATCCTCCAGGGCAGCCTGGGCCTGCCCGAGACCGGCGGGATGTACCGCATCGCCCTGCGGGACGTGAGCGCCTGGACCGTGGGAGACCTCAGCTACTCCGACAGCTGATCCGAAACCAGCCGACACCCGCCCGGACAAGCCCCGCCTCAGCCCATACCTGAGTCGGGGCTTGTCAATTTTTCTCCTCCGAGCTATATAGAAAACCGTAGGGCATCGCACCCAGCACCTGACGAGAGGAGTGACCCGTGATGCTCATGCGTACCGACCCCTTCCGCGAGTTCGACCGTCTCGCCCAGCAGGTCTTCAGCAGCGCCCGCCCGGCCGGGATGCAGATGGACGCCTACCGAGAGGGCGACGACTTCGTGGTCCACTTCGACCTGCCGGGCGTCGACCCCGAGTCGATCGACCTGGACGTCGAGCGCCACGTCCTGAACGTACGGGCCGAGCGCCGCTCCCCCGCCCCCGAGGGCGTGGAGATGATCGCGGCCGAGCGGGCCACCGGCAGCTACGCCCGCCAGCTGTTCCTCGGCGACACCCTGGACACGGAGCGGATCGACGCCTCGTACGAGGCCGGCGTCCTGACGCTCCGCATCCCGGTGGCCGAGCGGGCCAAGCCGCGGAAGATCCACATCAGCGGCGGCAGCGACCGCAAGCAGATCGACGGCTGACCGCACAGCCGACCCGACCGATCGACGAAACGGAGGAGAAGGACACGATGGGGTGGAGCGAACTCATCGAGGCGGTAAGGGAATCCGGCCAGTACGCGAGCACCGCGGAGGCCGAGCGCGTGACGCGCGTCGTGCTGGCCGCCCTCGGCAGCCACGTGATCGGTGACGAACGCGTCGACCTGGCGCGGCAGTTGCCCCCGGAGGCGGCACGGCTGGTCGCCGACCAGATTCCCGCCGCGCGGCCGCTGACGGCCGCGGAGTTCGTCGAGAGCGTGGCGCTGCGCCTGCCGGGTGCCACCCCGGCGACCGCCCGATGGGACGTCAGCTCCGTCCTGACCGCCGTGGCACGGGCGGTCGACGCGGACCTCGTCGACCGCCTGCTCTGCCTGCTGCCGTCCGGCTACGCGCTGCTGTTCGGCAGGGCCGAGCTGGCCCCGGCCGCCTGAGGGCCCGAGCTCCTGAGCTCCTGAGCTCCTGACGCGCGGGTGCCGCCCGGGAACCCCGGAAACGGGGCTTCCGGGCGGCACCCGCGGCCGTGTCCGCGGCGGCCTGCCGTGCCGCGGCGGTGGCTACTTCACCCCGGCCGGCTTCGGCAGCCGGCAGCCCGCACGGCTCAGGTCGATCTTGTTGCCCGCGCCGACGCACGGCACGATCCAGTAGGTCTGCTGCGCGTAGTTGATGCCCTCGCGGACCGTGACCGTGCCGTTCTCGTCCACCTCGCACGGGTTGTTGTCCGTGCACCTGCCACCGCTCTCGTTGCCGGTGTTGTTGACGGCGACGACCTTGCCGGTCGCGTCGTCGATCACCGGGGAGCCCGAGGTGCCGCCGATCGTCTGGCAGGCCGGGGTGTAGCGGACCGAGTCCTTCCAGGTCCACCTCCCCTCCTTGAGGCGGTAGGCGAAGCCGTCGATGTTGCACTTGTACAGCCGCTTCCAGTAACCGGACGCGACGGTGATCGCCCGGCCCTGCTCGGGGCGCGCCGCGTTCAGCTCCAGCGCCTTGATGCCGTACCGGCTCTCGATGTCGCGGTAGGTGCTGGTGAGTTGGTAGAGCGACATGTCCGTGTCGGTCATCGTGCCGTACGCGATCTTGCTGGCCCGGACCGTCCCCGCGTTGCCCCCGGAGGCGTTGAGCAGGGTGAAGCTGCGGGACGACGCCTTGTTGACGATGACCTGGCCGGGCGCCGGGAAGCCGCCCTCCAGGCAGTGCCCGTTGGACAGGACGAGCGCCGGGTCGCCGGGCTGCGAGGACGGCACGCGGACCACGGACCCGGAACAGTTGCTGAGCGCCACCGTGCCCGCGAAGTTGACGGCCTTGGCCTTCACCTTGGGCGCGGCGGGAGGTTCGTTGCCGACGGCCGCCGCTGGTGCCGCCGTCGCTCCGAGTATCAGAGCGGCGAAGCACACACCGACGAGAGGCTTCTTCATGTGGGGGGTCCCCTCTGAATGACTGAGTGACCGAAGTTCCTTCGGTTTTGTCATGCGCATTGTTGAGGTACCCGGGGTGCGAGGACAAGACCGCGACCGGACACAACCGACCGCTCACAGGACACTCCCCCAGCGCCCCCGCACGCCCCTCCTGTGTCCGAAAACACGAAGCGGCCCGTCCCACCCGGCCTTAAGCTCGCGGACATGCAGGTCATCCAGTCGACGAAGCTCTCCAACGTCTGTTACGAGATCCGGGGCCCGGTGCTCGAGGAGGCGATGCGGCTGGAGGCGGCCGGGCACCGCATCCTCAAGCTGAACACCGGCAACCCCGCGGCCTTCGGCTTCGAGTGCCCGCCGGAGATCCTGGAGGACATCCTCCGCAACGTCGGCGACGCGCACGGCTACGGCGACGCGAAGGGCCTCCTGGCCGCCCGCCGCGCGGTCGTCATGCACAACCAGACCCTGGGCATCGAGACCGACGTCGAGCACGTCTTCATCGGCAACGGCGTCTCCGAGCTCATCGTGATGGCCATGCAGGGCCTGCTCGACGACGGCGACGAGGTCCTCGTACCGGCGCCGGACTACCCCCTGTGGACCGCGGCCGTCTCCCTCTCCGGCGGCACCGCCGTGCACTACCGCTGCGACGAGCAGTCGGACTGGATGCCGGACCTCGCCGACATCGAGCGCAGGATCACCGACCGCACCAAGGCGCTCGTGATCATCAACCCGAACAACCCGACCGGCGCGGTCTACGACGAAGCGATGCTCCGCGGCCTGACCGACATCGCCCGCCGCCACAACCTCCTGGTCTGCTCGGACGAGATCTACGACAAGATCCTCTACGACGGCGCGACGCACACGCCGACCGCCGCCGTCGCGCCCGACCTGCTGACCCTGACGTTCAACGGCATGTCGAAGGCGTACCGCGTGGCGGGGTACCGCGTCGGCTGGGTGGCGATCTCGGGCCCGAAGGCGCACGCCTCCTCGTACATCGAGGGCCTGACGATCCTGGCCAACATGCGCCTGTGCGCGAACATGCCGGGCCAGCACGGCGTCGTCGCGGCGCTGAGCGGCCGGCAGACGATCAACGACCTCGTCCTGCCGGGCGGCCGGCTCCTGGAGCAGCGCGACACCGCGTACGACCTGCTGACGCAGATCCCCGGCGTGAGCTGCGTGAAGCCGAAGGGCTCGCTCTATCTCTTCCCGCGGCTCGACCCGAAGGTCTTCAAGATCAAGGACGACCGGCAGCTCGTCCTCGACCTGCTGCGGGCCGAGAAGATCATGGTCGTGCACGGCACGGGCTTCAACTGGCCGGAGCCCGACCACTTCCGCGTCGTGACGCTGCCGACCGCGCCGGATCTGGCGGAGGCGGTCACCCGGATCGGCACCTTCCTGGACGGCTACAGCCAGCCGTGATCGCACGCCCCGGGGGCCGATGTCGGGACCGGCATGGGGACCGGCATTGGGACCGACTCAACTTTAGACAGGATCTAAGCTAGGATGGCTTTCAAGCAACCGTCTGGAGGCCGTTCCATGTATGAGCCGATCCGCACCAAGTCGGTCCACTCGATGGCCGACGACGCGGGCTACCCCCACCGCTCCCGCGAGGAGGAGCTGGACATCCAGCTCGCCGGGCACCTCGCCGCCCTCCTCGCCGTCACCGACGAGCTGCGCGCCCTGACCCCGTCCGCCGACCTGGACGACGCCGCCGAGCAGCTGGCGCACCAGGTGGCACGCCTGCGCGGCGGCACGCTCCCGCCCCGCTCCGCCGTGGCCGCCGCGATACACGAGCCCCACCTGTCCGCCCTGCACCAGCGCGCCCACGCCCTCGCGGGCCGCGCCCTGGTCGTCGCGGCCTCCCGCGCCGACACCGCGGCGGCGATCCTGGCCGCCGGGCGCATGGACGCCCACGCGGACGCCACGCGCCTGGTCGGCGCCCCCTGATCGGCCCCGGTCCGCGGCCGGGAAGGCCGCGGACCGGGCGCCACCAAATCAAGGGACGCCACCTCCCCTGACGCCTTGACACACGGAGGGGCCCCGCACGCCGTTGTGCGGGGCCCCTCCGGAACGTGCGGGTGCGTCAGCCGAGGCGCTTCACCAGCGCGCGGTACTCGTCCCACAGCTCCGTGGGCGTGTGGTCGCCGAAGGTGTTGAGGTGCTCGGGGACCAGGGAGGCCTCCTCGCGCCAGACCTCCTTGTCGACCGTGAGCAGGAACTCCAGGTCGTCCTTGGCCAGGTCGAGGCCGTCGGTGTCCAGCGAGTCGACCGTCGGCAGGATGCCGATGGGGGTCTCGACGCCCTCGGCCCTGCCGTCCAGGCGCTCCACGATCCACTTCAGGACGCGGGAGTTCTCACCGAAGCCGGGCCACACGAACTGGCCGTCGGCGTTCTTGCGGAACCAGTTGACGTAGTAGATCTTCGGCAGCTTCGACTGGTCCTTGTCGGCGCCGACCTTGACCCAGTGGGCCATGTAGTCGCCCATGTTGTAGCCGCAGAACGGCAGCATGGCGAACGGGTCGCGGCGCAGTTCGCCGACCTTGCCCTCGGCCGCTGCGGTCTTCTCGCTCGCCACGTTCGCGCCGAGGAAGACGCCGTGCTGCCAGTCGAAGGACTCGGTCACCAGCGGCACGGCCGAGGCGCGGCGGCCGCCGAAGAGGATCGCCGAGATCGGCACGCCCTTGGGGTCCTCCCACTCGGGCGCGATGATCGGGCACTGCGAGGCGGGCGTGGTGAAGCGGGCGTTCGGGTGGGCGGCGGGGACGCCGGACTCGGGGGTCCAGTCGTTGCCCTTCCAGTCGGTGAGGTGGGCGGGAGTCTCCTCCGTCATGCCCTCCCACCAGACGTCGCCGTCGTCGGTGAGCGCCACGTTCGTGAAGACGGAGTTGCCCCACAGGGTCTTCATGGCGTTGGCGTTGGTGTGCTCGCCGGTGCCGGGCGCGACGCCGAAGAAGCCGGCCTCGGGGTTGATCGCGTAGAGCCGGCCGTCCTCGCCGAACCGCATCCAGGCGATGTCGTCGCCGATGGTCTCCACCGTCCAGCCGGAGATCGTCGGCTCCAGCATGGCGAGGTTCGTCTTGCCGCAGGCGGACGGGAACGCGGCGGCGACGTACTTGCTCTCGCCCTGCGGCGGGGTGAGCTTGAGGATCAGCATGTGCTCGGCGAGCCAGCCCTCGTCGCGGGCCATGACGGAGGCGATGCGCAGGGCGTAGCACTTCTTGCCGAGCAGGGCGTTGCCGCCGTAGCCCGAGCCGTAGGACCAGATCTCGCGGTCCTCGGGGAAGTGCGAGATGTACTTCGTGGTGTTGCAGGGCCACGGGACGTCGGCCTCGCCCTCCTGGAGGGGCGCGCCGAGCGTGTGGACGGCCTTCACGAAGAAGCCGTCCTCGCCGAGCTCGTCCAGGACGTGCTGGCCCATTCGGGTCATGGTGCGCATGGAGACGGCGACGTACGCCGAGTCGGTGATCTCGACGCCGATCGCGGACAGCGGCGAGCCGACCGGGCCCATGCAGAAGGGCACGACGTACATGGTGCGGCCGCGCATGGAGCCGCGGAAGACACCGCCCTGCTCGTCCTTGCCGCGGAAGATCTCCCGCATCTCCGCGGGGGCCTTCCAGTGGTTGGTCGGGCCCGCGTCCTCCTCCTTCTCGGAGCAGATGAAGGTGCGGTCCTCGACGCGCGCGACGTCGGTGGGGTCGGAGGCCGCGTAGTACGAGTTCGGACGCTTGATCGGGTCCAGCTTCTTGAACGTGCCCTTGGCGACGAGCTCCTCGCACAGGCGCTCGTACTCGGCCTCGGACCCGTCGCACCAGACCACACGGTCGGGCTGCGTCAGTTCGGCGATCTCGTTGACCCAGGAGACGAGCTCCCGGTGGTTGGTCGGGGCAGTGCCCAGGGGCTCTGCCGGCAGGGGAGCCGCGATGTCGCGCGCCACGATTGCTCCTAATCGAGGGGTTTTGGGAATGTATGCCCCGTGGGGGCTGCGACCCGGACGCTTCACGTGTACGTACTTTGGCGCTCATCCGGTGCCGACCGCACTCATTTGATCATCCGACGCCCGCGCGCATCTGTCCAGAGGGCCTCACACCTGAGCGGCGTGAGCATCGCCACTTGTACGGGTACGGGCGCGAGGGCACGGTTCCGTCCCTTTCTGGCGTGAAACCGTCCCCCGTAGGCCGGGAACCCCCCGATTGATTCAGGACTTACGGGCCCGTAGGTACGATGCGGTCCATGACCGCTCACGTCCCCGAAGCGATCCCGCACTCCGCGGACGACACCTCGGCCGACTCCGACAACCCCTCGCTCGTCCCGTCACCGGACTCCATGCCGGTCCCGGTGAAGCCGAAGATGCGCGGCTGGCTGCACGCGGGCATGTTCCCCGCGGTGGTGGTCGCGGGCCTGGCGCTCACCGCGCTCGCGGACTCCCCCCGCGGCCGGCTCGCCTGCGGCATCTTCGCCCTGACCGCGTGCCTGCTGTTCGGCGTGAGCGCGCTCTACCACCGGGGCAACTGGAGCCCGAGAGCCGACGCCGTCCTGCGCCGGCTCGACCACTCGAACATCTTCCTGATCATCGCGGGCACCTACACCCCGCTGACGCTGCTGCTCCTCCCCGACGCGAAGGGGCGGTGGCTGATGTGGGGCATCTGGGGGGCGGCCGTCGCCGGTATCGCCTTCCGGGTCTTCTGGGTCGGCGCCCCCCGCTGGCTCTACACCCCCTGCTACATCGCGATGGGCTGGGCCGCCGTCTTCTTCCTGCCGGACTTCATGCGCACGGGCGGCATCGCGGTGCTCGTCCTGGTCATCGTCGGCGGCGTGCTCTACAGCGTGGGCGGCGTGATCTACGGCATCAAGCGCCCGAACCCCTCCCCCCGCTTCTTCGGCTTCCACGAGGTCTTCCACTCGCTGACCCTGGCCGCCTTCGCCGTGCACTACGTGGGCATCTCCCTGGTGGCCTACCAGCACGGCTGACGTTCACCCTCTCCCCCTCCAGTGGCCGCGACTCCCGAGTCGCGGCCACACCCGACAATGGGGTCATGACGGCCGCACGTATCCCCGCCCCCACGGGCGCCCCCCGGCCGGGGCTCCGTGAGCGCAAGAAGCTCAAGACCCGCCTCGCGATCCGTGAGGCGACGTACCGGCTGATCCGGACACAGGGGTACGAGGCGACGACGGTCGAGCAGATCGCGGAGGCCGCGGAGGTCTCCCCCTCCACCGTCTTCCGCTACTTCCCGACCAAGGAGGACATCGTCCTCACCGACGAGGTCGACCCGCTCCTGGAGCAGGAGTTGCGGGAGCGGCCCGCCGACGAGCCGGTCGTGGAGTCCCTGCGGCACGTGCTGCGCGGGGCCGTCGGCCTCGGCCGCGTGGAGGAGCCCGAGATCTCGCGGCTGCGGACCAAGCTGATGACCGAAGTGCCCGCCGTGCGCTCGCGGATGCTGGAGAGCATGTCGGTCACCGGCGGCATCCTGCGCCGCGTCCTGGCGGAGCGCACCGGCCGGGACCCGGACGCGCTGGAGGTGCGGACCTTCGCCATGGCGCTGATCGGCGCGCTCACCGAGACCGCCGCGTACTGGGCGGAGCACGACCACGAGGACGACCTGGCCGTGCTCGTGGACCGGACCCTCGACATGCTGGCGCACGGGTTCCCCGAGGCGGAAAATCCCCGGTGACGCCCGGTCCGGCATGCCATCCTGACGGCATGAACGGACCGGAGATCCTCATCAGTTTCGCCCCCGAGCTGGGGATTTTCGTCCCGCAGGCGCGACGGGGCGGACCCACCGCGGCCGTCACGGACGGGGTGTCCACGCTCGGCCACGTCGTCGAGTCGCTGGGCGTCCCGCTGACGGAGGTCGGCGCGCTCGTGGTGGACGGCCGCCGGGTCGCCGCCGGGCACGTGCCCGCGGCGGGCGAGACGGTCACCGTGCGCGCGGTGACGCGCCCGCAGCCGGTGCCGGGCGCCCCGCTCCGCTTCCTCCTCGACGTGCATCTGGGCACGCTGGCCCGCCGCTTGCGGCTGCTCGGCGTCGACGCGGCGTACGAGAGCACGGACATCGGCGACCCGGCCCTCGCCGCGCGCTCGGCGGCCGAGCGGCGCGTCCTGCTGAGCCGCGACCGCGGCCTGCTGCGCCGCCGCGAGCTGTGGGCCGGCGCGTACGTCTACAGCGACCGCCCCGACGACCAACTCCGCGACGTCCTCGGCCGCTTCGCCCCCGAGCTGCGGCCCTGGACCCGGTGCAGCGCCTGCAACGGCACGCTCCGGTCCGCCACGAAGGACGAGGTCGCGGACCTCCTGGAGGGCGGCACCCGCGGCACGTACGACGTCTTCGCCCAGTGCGAGTCCTGCGACCGCGTGTTCTGGCGCGGCGCCCACCACGACCGCCTGGAGGGCATCGTGGAGCGGGCGATGGCGGAGTTCGGCACGCCGGAGAACCGGCCCGCGGCCCGTACGGCCTAGGGGCCGGCCCCCGGCACAGCCCTAGGAGAGCAGTCCCGCCAGTTCCGCCGGGTCCGTCGTCGGGGCCGTGCAGACGAAGCCCCGGCAGACGTACGCCGCCGGGCGGCCGTCGACCAGGGGGCGGTCGGCGAGCAGGGGGAGTTCCGTGCTGCCCGCCGGGCCGGCCGCGACGACGGCGCCCGGCGCGGTGCCGAGCAGCGCCGTGCGGTGCAGGTCGCCGAGGACGTCGCCGACGACGGCCACCTCGCGCGGCCCGTCCAGCGCCGCCTCCGCGACCGCGAGACCGTGACCGATGAAGCGCGGCACGCGGGGGCCGAGCGCCTTGACGACGCCCAGCGCCCGCTCCGCCGCGGTGCGGTGCGGCTCGGCGCCGGTGTGGGCCGCGTAGGAGAGGAGCGCGCCCGCGGCCGCCGTCCACCCGGACGGTGCCGCGTTGTCCGTGGGGTCCTGCGGGCGCCGGATGAGCCGCTCCGCGTCCGCCGCCGTGTCGTACAGCGCGCCGCTCTCCGCGTCCACGAACTGCGCGAGGACGTGGTCGAGGAGGAACCCGGCGAACTCCAGCCAGACCCCCTCACCGGTGACCCCGGCCAGCGCGAGGAACCCTTCGGCGACGTCCGCGTAGTCCTCCAGGACACCCGCGTTGGCTCCCATTTGGCCGTCCTTGGAGGTGCGGGCGATCCGTGCGCGCGGGTCCATGTGGAGACGTACGAGCAGATCGCCCGCGCCGACGGCGGCCGCGATCAGGTCCGGCCGGTCGAAGTACGCGCCGACCTCCGCGAGGGCGGCGATCGCGAGGCCGTTCCAGGCCGCGACCACCTTGTCGTCCCGGCCGGGCGCGGGCCGCTCGGCGCGCGCCGCGAGCAGCCGCTCCCGCACGGAGGCCAGCCGTGCGGCGTCCGCCACCGGCCCGTCCAGCTCCGGATGTTGGAGGACCGAAGCGCCCTTCTCGAACGTGCCCTCCTCCGTCACGCCGAAGCAGCGCATCGCCAGCTCCGCGTCGTCCTCCCCCAGGACCTCCCGCAGCTGCCCGGGAGTCCACACGTAGTACGCGCCCTCGACGTGCGCGCCCGTCGCCGGGTCCTCGCTGTCCGCGTCGAGCGCGGAGGCGAAACCCCCTTCGTTCGTACGGAGTTCGCGGACCATGAAGTCCGCGGTCTCCAGGGCGACCCGGCGGGCGAGGTCGGAGCCGGTGGCCCGCCACAGATGGGCGTAGGCACGGCACAGCAGCGCGTTGTCGTACAGCATCTTCTCGAAGTGCGGCACGACCCACTCGCGGTCGACGGAGTAGCGCGCGAAACCGCCGCCGAGCTGGTCGTAGATGCCGCCGCGCGCCATCCGCTCGCACGTGTCGGCGGCCATCTGAAGCGCGCCCTCCGCGCCGGTGCGGGCGTAGTGCCGCAGCAGGAACTCGACCGCCATGGACGGCGGGAACTTCGGCGCGCCGCCGAAACCGCCGTGCGTCGCGTCGTAATCCCGGGTCAGCCCGAGCAGCGCCTGCGCGAGCTCGTCCTCGCCCGGCTTCTCGCCCGAGCCGTGGGTGAGCTGCCGCTCCCCGAGCTCCCGCACGATCTTCCCCGCGACCTCGCCGACCTCGCCGCGCCGGTCCGTCCACGCCCGGTGCACACCGTCGAGGACCTGCGCGAACGACGGCATGCCGTGCCGCGGCTCCGGCGGGAAGTACGTACCGAAGTAGAAGGGCTCGGCGTCGGCGGTGAGGAAGACGGTCATGGGCCAGCCGCCCTGCCCCGTCGCGGCCTGCACGGCCTCCATGTAGACGGCGTCGACGTCGGGCCGCTCCTCGCGGTCGACCTTGATGTTCACGAACTTCTCGTTCATGAGCGCGGCGGTCGCCGCGTCCTCGAAGGACTCGTGGGCCATGACGTGGCACCAGTGGCAGCTGCTGTAGCCCACGCTCAGCAGCACCGGCACTCCGCGGTCGCGCGCCTCCTCGAAGGCCTCGGCCGACCAGGGCCACCAGTCGACGGGGTTGTCGGCGTGCTGAAGGAGGTAGGGGGACGTCTCATGAGCCAGTCGGTTCGGCATGCCCCCATCCTCGCGCACACCGGGCCCCGATCCGCGGACGCCCTGTTGCCCGCGCCCCGTACGCAGGACACTTGTGACCGCAGGCAACTGTTGCTCTCGGAGGGGGAACCCATATGCGGGACAGCCATCGGGCCGAGGCCGAGCGGCTGTTGGCACGGGCCGTGGAGGAGGAGGTCCGGCGGTCGGGCGGGCGCGTCGACGGGAGCGTGCTGCTCTCGCGGGCGCGCGGCGCGCTGGACGCCATGGCACAGACGGCCGCCGAGGAGTACGCCGCGTACACCGGCGCGCTCGACGAGGCGGAGGCGGGCCGGCTCACCTTCGGGCAGCGGTACGCGAAGGAGGGCGCCGGAACACCGCTCCTGGTGGCGGTGGTCGCGGCGCTCGCGGCGGGGGTGTCCGACCTGTCGTTCGGCACGAGCGTCGGCACGGCGCTCGGGACCGGCGCCGTCGTCGCCGTGGCGGGCGCGGCCGCGACGGTCGTGAAGGTGACGGCCTCCCACGTCCCCGCGGCCAGCCGCCGCGCGGGGGAGCTCAGCAGGCCCGGCGGGCCCGAGCAGCTGCGGTTGCAGTGGCTGACGGCGCTGGAGGTGCGCGGCATCCGGCCCTTCCTCGACCAGCAGCGGGTCCTCGCCGCCTCGACCGGCTCGCACGCGGCGAAGAAGGCGGCGCCCCAGCTGCGCGGCACGGACAAGAGCGCGGCGGCCCGGCGGCGCAGCGTCCTCCAGCAGTCCTTCGCGCAACTCCCGGAGACCGCGGCACCCTTCGTGGGCCGGCGGGCCGAGCTGGGGCGGATCGCGCGGTGGGTGCACGCGGCGCGCGCCAGCACCGACACCCGGCCCACGGTCGTCGTGCTGCACGGCGCGCCGGGCTCGGGCCGGACCTCGCTCGCGGTGCGGGCGGCGCACGACCTGCGGGACCAGTTCCGCGGCGCCTGCGTGGTGGACCTGCGCGGCGACAGCGCGCAGGAGTCCCCGATGTCCACCCGGGACGCCCTGATGCATCTGCTGAACCGACTGGGAGCCCCGCGGGAGCAACTCCTCTTCCGGGAGCGGTCCTCGCATGAACAGCAGCTCAAACGGCTCAGCGAGCTCTACCACCAGTATCTGACGGGCGTCGCGGTGACGATCGTCCTCGACGACGCGAGCGACGCCGAGCAGGTCCGCACGCTGGTCCCCGAGCGCTCGGACAGCCTCGTCCTGGTCACCGCCAGGGAGCCGCTCGAACTCCCCGCGGACCTGCCCGCCTGGGTGCACCGGCTGCCCGTCGACGCGCTGGACGAGGCGGGCGCCGAAGAGCTGCTCCGCGAGGCCGCGGAGGACCTCTCCGGGCCCTACGACGCCGAATCGGCGGACGCGGTGCGGGAGTTGTGCGGCGGGCTGCCGCTGGCCCTGCGCGCCGCGGGCTCCTCGCTCGGCCCGCGTACGCCGCGTCAGCTGGCCGCCGACCTGTCGGCGTACGGGCCCGCCGACAAGGTCGCCCCCGTCGAGCGCGTCCTGTGGCTGCGCTACACCGACCAGTCGGAACCGGCCAGGCGGCTGCTGCGCCGCCTCGCGCTCGCCGGGCGCGCCTCGCTGGGCACGGCCGCCGCGGCGGCGCTGCTCGGCACGGACGAGCAGGAGGCGGCCCGGCAGCTGACCGCGCTGTCCCGCGCGGGCCTGCTCGACCGCCCCCGCCCCCGCGGCGGCCCCGACGAGAGCGCCGAGGCCCCGGCCGGCCGGTACCGCCTCCACGACCTCGTCCGCTCCTTCGCCCGCGCCCGCCTCCTCGACGAGGAGGAGCCCGCCGAGCGCAGCGCCGCGCAGGAGCGCCTCATCGTCAGCTATGGAGAGCTGGCCGACACGGTGATCCGGCTGGTCGACGGCAAGACGTCCACGCGCGCCCACCAGTTCGGGCAGCACGGTTTCGCCTCGCTCGACGCGGCCCTGCGCTGGCTCGACGACGAGTCGACGTTCATCACGGCGGCCCTGCGGCACGCGGAGGGCGTCGACCAGCGGGCCGTGCTCAACCTCCTCGGCGCGCTGTGCGACTACTGCCTGCTCCGCGGCGACCTCTACCGCCTCGGCGAGATCAACGAACTGACGCAGGCCATCGACCGGGGCCTGCTCGGCCGCAGCGTGCAGTGGCGCACGGGCATCGCGGCCCGCCAGCTCGGCGAGCTCGACCAGTCGCGCACGACGCTGAACTCCGTCGTCGACCTCTATTTCGAGGCCCACCAGGACGCGGCCGCCGCCCGCGCCCTCGGCTCGCTCGGTATCACCCTGCACCACCAGGGCAATCTGACGGAGGCGGCGGCCCGCCTCACCGAGGCGCTCGATCTCCAGGCCGCCGACGAGCTGGCGGGCGACCGCGCCTGGACGCTGCACGCGCTGGCCGCCGTCGAGCGGGACCGCGCCCACCTGGCGCACGCCCTCGGCATGCTGGGGACGGCGCTCGCGCTGCACCGCGACAGCGGCTCCGTGCACGGCGAGGCCTGGACGCACTTCCAGCTCGGCCAGCTCCGCCTGCGCATGGGTGACGTGCCGCGCGCGGAGGGCGAGCTGCGGACCGCCCTCGACCTGTACGGCCGCACACGGGACGCGCGCGGCGAGGCGTGGGCGCTCACGCAGCTGGCGCGGGCCCGCCTGGTGGACGGCGACCCGTCCCCCGCCGTCGACGGGCTGCGCCACGCGGTGTCGCGCCACCGCGACAACGACGACGCGCGCGGCGAGGCCTGGTCGCTGTACTACCTCGGCCAGGCCCTGGAGGAGACGGGCAGCCTGGACCAGGCGGTGCGGGAGCTGGAGCGGGCCCGCACGATGTTCTCCCGGATGCGGGACGTGTACGGCCTGGCGTGCGCCCGGCACCACTCGGCGCGCGTCACCCGCGACCAGCGGGCCGCCCAGACGGGTTCGCTGCGCAACTCCGGCTTCGCCCGCCAGCTCCTGGTCGACGCCCGCGCCGACTTCCAGCGCATCGGTGTCGCGCACGGCGAGGCCTGGACGTGTCTGGAGCTGGTCGTCGTCGACGCGGGCAACAACCGCAGCCAGCAGGCGCTCGCCCTGTGCGACGAGGCCATCGAGCTGTTCGCCTCCTACGGCGACCGGCGCGGCGGCGACTGGGCCCGCTTCCTGCGCTGCACCCTGCTGCCGTACGCGTCGCCGGGCGGCTGGGAGATCGGCACGGCGGTCGCCCAGGAGGAGCTCGGTCAGCTGGCGCGGGCCGACCACCCGACCCGGGACGGCAAGCTCGCCGAGTACGTCCAGGCGTACGGCCTGGTCCTGGAGCGGGGCGCGGAGCTGGAGACGGGCTGGCAGGCGTGGCGGCTCGGGATGGTGCCGAGCCGGCATGCGCGCGAGGTGATGGGGGTCGACGTGCCGCGGCCGGACTGAGCCCGCCGCGGCGGGAGGGTCGGCGCACACGCAGGAAGGCCCCGCTGATGCGGGGCCTTCCTTCGTGCCTGTCGCGCGTCGGCTAGCGGCGCGGCGCCGGGTACCGCCCGGCGGTGGCCCGCAGGGCTGCGACGGTGAGCGCCACGACCAGCAGCGAGGCCAGCGTCGCGACCGTCGCCGACAGGGTCGGGAGGGGGGCGGTCACCCCGTCCGGCCGCAGGACGTAGCCGAGTGTCGTGGAGTCGACCCGGTCGTCCACGAGGTGCCCGAGGGTCAGCCCGCCCGCCACGAGGGTGCTCGCCACGGCCACGAGCGGAGAGCCGCTCAGGAGCAGGGCCACGCCCGCCGCCGCGCAGAGGGCGGAGACGCCGATCGCGGCCGGGAGCCCGAGGCTCGGCGCGTCCGACCAGTTCAGCGGGGCGTGGGCGGCGGCGCAGAGCAGCAGGAGTACGCCGGCCGCGCGCCGCAGCCACACCAGGCGTGTGTTGTCCCGCGCGGCGAGCGGCGCCGCGCCGGGGGCCGTGCCGGACGAGGACCGGGCGGCTTCACCGGTCGGGGTGACCGCGGGCCTCGCGGTCTTGGCGGCCTCGGCTTCGGCGGCCGCCTCGGCGTCGGCCTCGGCGTCGGCGCTCCTGTGGTCCTTCAGGTCGCCGATCAGCTGCATCAGTTCCTCGACGGACCGGGTCGTACCGGCGGCGTGCACCACCTCCGCGCCGGTGTCCGGATCGTGCGGGGGCCGGGACAGCAGGTGGACGAGCCGGCTCACTTCCGGAATGGGGCGTTCCTCGGCGGCGTGGCGGATGGCCTGGTTCATCGGTTCGGCGGGGTGCTCGGGCGGGCCGAGCAGCTCCACCAGCCGGGTGACGTCGTCGACGGACCGGGCCACGGCCGCCAGGCGGAGCACGGAGGCGGCGGTCGGCATGCCGGTCGGCGACTGCTCCAGGCGGGTGACGAGGTCGACGACGTCGTCGAGCGGCCTGGACACCACGGCGACGCGTATGAGGTCTGCCACCGCGCCGTCGTCGGTCTCCGGCACCACCTGTGCGGGGGGCTCGACGATGGCGTCGGCGGGCGGCTTCGGGGGCACGGCGACGCCGTCGAGCTCGAAGGCGCCGTCCACGGCCGGGTCCGGGGTCAGGTCGGCTCTCGGCTCTGCCGTCTGCGGCCACGGGGCGGGCTGGTCACGCGGTGGGGCGCCGAGCTGCGCGGTGCCCCAGTGAACCGACGTCGAAACCAGAGGTTCGCCGGTACCGGAAGAATCCCCAGCGGCAGAGAATGACTCAGCGGCCATGTTCTCTTCTCCATTTCAGCGGGACGTCCTCGCCCCGCGCGGAAGCGTGTATTCCGTTCTATGCACGCTTCATGCGCCCCGCCACTGGAGAAGCCGCCTGGCGGCGCGTATGGCCCACCGCCCCGTCGCGCGCCGACACGACGGGGCGACCGGCTACTTCCCGCCCTCGGACTCCCGCTTGACGGCACCCGCGTCGTCGCCCGCCGCCGCGCCGACCGGCTCCTGCTCCGACGGCTTCTCCGCCGGTTCCTTGAAGTCGACCTTCCGCATGTGCCGGTTCATCGACTTCATGAAGACTCTTCCAAGACGCGATAGCCGCTGAACAGGGACGGAGCCCCGTTCCGTAGATCGACTGGGAGAGGTTTGGGAAACGGCGGCATCCACGGCCCCGTCGCCTGGAACTTCTCCCACACCTCCTGAAGGTACTGCACGACCCGCTTCTCCATGTCGAGCGTCACCTGGCTGTAGACGCCCTCGACGCCCGGCAGCTCGTGCCCCATACGAGCCTCCTTCGCCACACGCGGGATACCGGCCCCAGGCTGATCGAGCAGGGCCCGGTGCCAGTGCCGATAGAGGTAGATGTCTTGCCCCGCCATGTCGGGCACCGGAGCCATCGCCTCACGGGCGAACCGCTCGTACCCCTTCTGCGCCTCTCGCGCCTCCCAGCCGTCACGGATGGGGTGCCAGTAGTCCCGCTGAAACTGCGCTCCGGACAGGTCCAAGCCCGTCTTGGACAGGAACACGAACGGCTGGTCGTGCGAGGCGAGCAGGGCGCAGTGCATCTCGTGAAGGAACGGGGGGATCACCAACGTCCGGTAGCTCTCGTACTTGGGCCCAGCAAGGACCGGTTCGCGCTCGACGCGGTACAGCTGGTGCTGCACCCGCAGTGCGTGCATGCCCTTGTACCGCTTCAACCCGGCCCGCCGGCGAGCTGGATCTGAGTCTGAGGCGGGCCAGTGCACTGACGAGTATCCGCGTTGCATCCCGTACATCTCGCCTGGCGGGCGCATGCCCGTGAACGCGATGGTCCAGATGTACGCCCACCCCGTGTACCCCCAGACCTGGTACGCGTTCCGGGCCGCGTGATGGACAGAAGTCATCGGCAGGTCCGGCTTATCGGTGCGGCGTGACTTCTTCTTTGTGTACCGCCCGCGGCGGCGCTGTTCGACGATGGGCGACTCCGTGCGGAGCTTGTACTTCAGGACCGCGTCGTTCATCAACGATCGGAAAAGGCCCCGGAGTTGGTCGCAATAGTTGTCGGAGTACTGAGACGCTATTCGCTTCTTCCAGAAGTCGTATTCCAGAGGCGTGATATCACCGACCGGCCGCTTACCCCAGTACGGCTCAATCACGGCGTTAAGCATGGACTTGTACGTGTCACGCGAGTTGGGGCGCAGCTCCGCCGCCTCGAACCATAGCCAGATGTACGTCTCCATGAGGGTCTGCGCTGATACCCGCGGGATGTACCGGCCGTGCCGCACCTCGTACTCGCGGTCGAGCCCGAAATCGTACGCCTCTTCCTCATCCTGGAAGGGCACACCGGGTTCGGGCCCCGAAGCGCTGTCGTAGATCTTCTTCTTGGTCGGGTTGCCTTCGGCGTCGAGCTTGTACTCGCCGCCCCACCACTTCACGCGGATGCTGTTTCCGCGCACCTCGACATAAGGCACGGGTCTCCCCCAGTGAAAAGCCAGTCGGGCGGATGGGCCGGCAGGCACCCCTACCGCCGGCTATCCAGCGACCGCCTTACTCGGCCCGGCCGACTTCGCAGCCGAGGCAGGTGCGGCAGTCGACGCCTTCGCCCTGCATGAGCCGTCGAACCAGGAGCTGGGTGTCCCGGTCCGTCGCCGCTGCTGGGGTCAGGACACAAACGATCTCGCCTGCGACCTCGAGCACCCGGCCGATGAAGCCGGGGTGGTCGTACGTGATGACCGTTGCCACAGGTCCCCCTTGTTCTACTTGCGGAGAACCCCCCAGGTGGACCAACAGGGTTACATGCCGAACCTCCGTACGCGTAGGAGATGTTGACGTTTCATTGAGGCCGGAAGGTCACGATCCAGTCACGACAAAAGGTTGTACGGCGATCACCGCTAATCAGCCTTCGCGGGCAGGACTCCAGCGCGCCTCAACTCCTCGACGGCCCCCTCATTCATGGCCTCGACGTCGCCGATGGGCATGTCCGGGCGGGTCAGCGTCGCCGACTTGGTGATGGCCATCCTCACCAGGGCCTCCAGCTCAGTGGGGCCTGGGCGGGTGATCTGCCCGCCCTCGATGAGCTCGGTGCCGTCGTCCAAGGTGATGGAGTCGGCCCCGTCGAGCACTGCCCGGCAAGAGCCGGGGCGCATCCCGAACCCGATCTCGACCTTGCCGTAGGTCGTGTCGGTGACCTGCTCGCCGGCCTCCACCTTGCGGTACGTCATGGCCGCGAGGCGGCAGCGCTTCGCGGCCGTCTCCTTGTTCCGGATCCCCAGCGCGATGCGCCGTTGAGTCACGAGCGCAGCGAGTTTGCGCAGGTGACTGGTGGCGCGATCGCTCGGTGTCGACATGGCGCCAATCATGGCAGCTACCTCTAGCTACGGCTAGAAACATCCACCGAGCTGACCACTTCTGGTGCCATCGCGCACACTTCTCGCCATGTTGATCTAGAGGAAACTAGAGATAATTAGAAGTTACCCATTGGTAGCGCTAGAAATCTCTATTTTCGCGGGCTACGGTCTTCCCATGCACAGACCCCGCACCACCTTCCAGGTGGACGGGGCGGAAATCCGCAAGCGCCGCATGGCCCTCGGGCTCTCCCAGGACGACTGCGCCTCACTCGCCCAGATCAGCCGGCCGTACCTCAGCCAGCTCGAAACCGGGAAGCGGCGCGACATGCGGCCCCCCACCTTTGCGGGACTACGCACCGCCCTACAGCTCACCGAGACCGATCGGCGGCTCCTCGCTCCAGCCGAGGGCCCGCCACGAACGGAGTGACATGCCCGCCACGAAGGCGCCCCCGAGGAAGACAGCCGCCGCGCTCCTGGAGCACTTCTACAACGTCAAGCAGGCCACCGTCCGCCTCAACCTCGCGACCGAGGACGAGAAGGACAAGCGCGGCCAGAAGTGGCTCCGCGACGGGGTGAACAAGCAGGGATGGCCCTGTCACCGCCTCGCCGGACAGCTCATGTTCAGCGACTCCGACCTCGCGGAGATCACGGCGCTGATGCGCGACAAGCCCGATGGCCGCAGCAAGCCGCGTCCCAGCACCGGGCGACGCATGCGCCGACGCGCCGTGTCCAGGACGTCCGCGAACGGCTCCTGACCCACCCCCAACTGCGCCGAAGGGCCGCCCGACTGCCAGGCCCGGCGACCCCACGACTACGGCGCCTCAACCACACAAGAAATCGAGGTCACCGATGACCATCCAGCCTACTGATCTCCCGCGAGGAGATCACCATTCGGTGCTCGTCACCGGCATCACTGTCCCGTCCCGCCCGCCGCAGACCGCGCGAGAGGTGCTGCGCCGCGCGGCCCGGATCCTCGCCGTGAACGGCCTGCACCAGGGCGACTTGGTGCTCGACCCCTTCAACCGTCGTTTCACGACGCCGCACTCCGAGCGGCCCATGTCGATCGTGGCCGCGTGCCACACGGCGGTGAGCGGTGACCCGCATCGGCCGTCGCCGCTGGCGTACGCCGCGGTGGGGGTGCTGGCCCGTCGGCTGCTCGTGGCCGGGGAGGGCCCGTACGCGGAGGACACGCTCGCACTGTCGTGGCACGTCGAGCAGTGGGGCGACGTGGAGGGCCGTACGACGGAGTCGGCGGTTGCGGTGCTGGAGGCGGCTGCGGACGCGTGCGGGGTGCCGGCATGAGGACGAGCATCGTGAATGCCGCTGCCGGAGTGATCACTCGTGCGCAGTGGGCCGGTCGTACGACGCCCACTGGGTGGGCGGTGGCGCTGGAGTCGGCGCAGATGCTGATGTCGCCGGAGATCGCGGCCGAGTTGGAGCAGTTGCGGGATCGGGTCGCCGAGCTGGAGGCCGGTCTGCCTGCGATGCAGACGGCTCTGTGCCGGGCTCTCGACCGGGTTGCCGAGTTGGAGGCGGAGCGGCACTCGACGAACGAGGCGCTCTCGGACGCGGCTGAGCAGTTGCGTGTGAACCGGGACCGGCTCGCAGAGCTAGAGGCTCGGTCCGCGCAGCGGTGCCAGTCCGCCACGTACCCGCCCGCCATTCCTTGGGCCGAGCTGATGGACGACGAGGACTTGGAGGAGTTCCTTGCCGAACTCACCGCGTCCATCGTCGGTCATGACGGTCAGGATGCACTTGCGCAGATCGAGGCGACGTGCGGACGGTGGCGGGCGATCACGGAGGCGCAGCACGGGCACAACACGGCGCCGGGTCCGTCGGAGGAGGAGTCGGCGGACCGGTTGACCGCGCTGTTCGCGCCGACGCAGGCCCTCCGCGAGGACGCGCCCGACGCCGAGAAGCCTGCCGTGTGCCGGTGCGACGAGCCCGGCGCTGACCCGTACACCTGTGAGGCCGAGGACTGCTCGGGTGAGTTCTCCGAGCTCAATCCGCGCGGCTCTGCCCGGCCCGTCGACGAGTCCAGCGCCGACGTCTCCCGCAAGTGCGACACGTGCGGCTGGGTCACCTCCGTCTGGCACGTGGCCGACGGGTCCGCCGAGGAAGAGCTCCACGACCACGTCGTCCGCGTGCACGGCGGCGACTCCCGGACCTCCGAGACGGGCGGTGCGCGATGACGGACGACCGTACGCCCGTCACCGGGCCCTTCCGGATCCACGTGGACGCCCTCCCCACCGGGGCCGGCCTCGACGTGTCGCACTACCTCACCGCCGTGATCCTCGGCCTCGCGCAGGCGGCGGACGAGGACGGCGAGAGCCTCCTCGACGACCTGCGCAACATCCGCGAGTTGGCGCGGTCGGCCGCGCACCAGGGGTCGGACTCGCACGCCGCGCACGAGCGGGACGAGCGGGTCGCCGAGCTGCTGGCGGAGGTTGCGGACGACGGGGTGATCCCGGTGTACGGGGAGCAGGTCGCGCGGCTGCGGGATCGGCTCGCTCTGCTGACGGCGCCGCGTGCGGTGCCGGGTCAGCGAGGTGCCGCGTGAGCACCATTCCCATGGACGAGGACTACCCGGGCGAGCTCGCGATGCTGCGAGGACTGGTCGGTGTGACTCGCGTGATCGCGCAGCACGGCGACATCGAGGAACTGCGCCGGGTACTGGCCGAGCACGCGGTCGACGAGATGGCGGCGTACGCGGCGTGCGGGGAGAAGGCCACCGCTTCGGCGGCGACGGCCACTCCCGACGACGACCCGCTGATCGTGGACCGCTTCGGCACCGCGATGGAGCCCGACCCGGAGGACCCGCCGGTCCTCATCGTGGGCGCGGTCGCTGCCGACGGCACTCCGGTGGCGCTGTTCTTCGACGCGGAGGCGCGCGCCAAGGTCGGCGGCTGGCTCGCCCCCGGGCCGCCGCGCGACTCGGCACGGGAGCGGCGCCTGGAGCAGCTTCTCGACACCATCCGCACCCACGGCGGCAGCTGGAACAAGGCCCGCGTGCAGGACATGCGCCGCCGCCAGGGGCACCCCGCGCAGCGCGGCACCGCGCGGCACGACCTCGCCGAGCTCTACCGCCGAGGCCACCTCACCGTGCACGGCCCGCAGGACGGCCGCTACTACCTCCTCGCCCGGAAGGCGGACCGCGATGCCTGAGCAGAAGTACCGCCGGGACTGGCTCCTCGCCGCCATACAGCGCGAGCCCGGCCCGATCTCGACCGGCCGCGCCGAGCAGCTGCTGGCCACCACGGAGTGGAGTTGCCACCGGAACACGGCCCGGAAGGACCTGCGAGCGCTCGCCGCCCGCGGGGCCCTCTGGGCGATGGACGACGACGGCCGCCGCATCTACTTCCCCGCCAGCACGCCCCACATGGGAGGCGCCCTGTGACCCGCCAAACCCCCACGGGCGCACGCCAGGACGCGCGCCTCACGCACCAGTCGGCCGACACCGAGCGGGTCCTCGGCCAGATCGAGCGAGGGGAGATCCGGGTAGGCCCCGACGCTGCCCGCGAGATCGCCGCCCACCACGAGGCCGCGTACGGCGCCGCCTGGGCCGCCGACCACGCATGGGCCGACGCTCTCGCCTCCTTGAACCCCACGACCACCGGAGAGGACGGCCGCTCATGACCGGCCCCGAGCACTACACCGAGGCCGAGCGCCTTCTGAAGGCGATGACGACCGACCGCGGTGCGCTTCTCATCGAGGAGGGATCCGCCGAAGTCCTCGCCGCGGCTCAGGTCCACGCGACGCTCGCCCTCGCTGCCGCGACCGCCATGGGCGTCCCGCTCGACGGCGAGGAAGACAGCGGCATGCCGCAGCGCGACGCCGAGGCGTGGTGGGACGTGGCCGGGGTCAAGCCGCAGAAGGGCGGTGACGCCGGATGACGAACACGACCGTGCGCGCCGGGGCTTCGGCCCCGGCCGCCGGCCGCCGCCGTAAGGCCGCGGCCCCCGAACCCACCGGCGCCGACCGCATCCCCAAGCCCTCCCAGGGCTGGTACCGCGACAAGGTCACCGGCGCCAAGCTGCGCCGCGTCACCACCATCCTCGAACAGGGCTGCTCCAAGGGCGACGCCCTCACCCACTGGGCAGGCAACATCACCGCCGAGACGGCGATGAACAACCTGCCCTACCTCGTCGGCTGCTCACGGCACCCCGTCGAGCGCGCCGAGGCATACGACTGGCTGCGCCGCGCCCACACCCGCAAGAAGGACGAGCGCGCCGACATCGGCACCGCCGTCCACCAGCTCGTCGAAGCCCACGTTCTGGGCACACCGATGCCCGAAGAGCTGCTCGATGACGAGGAGATGGCGCCGTTCCTCGACCACTTCCTCCGCTTCGTCGCGGAGTGGCAGGTCGAGTTCGAGGCGTCCGAGATGGTGGTCGGCAACGAGGACGAGGGATACGCGGGCACCCTCGACTACCTGCTCCGCTCTCCGCTGATCGCGGCCGCGCTCGCCGCGTATTTCGAGACGGACGTGCCCGCCGACTCCGTGTTCATGGGCGACACCAAGACCGGCGGCGAGCTCGACGTCAAGGGCGTGTACCCGGAGGCCTCACTTCAGATGGCCGCCTACCGCAAGGCGCGGGTCGCGTGGCTGCGGGACGGCTCGAAGATCCCGATGCCCAGCACGTTCTGGTCCGGCGTCGTCCTGCATCTGCGGCCCGAGGGCTACCGGCTCATCCCGGCCGTCGCCGACGACGCCGTGTACGCCGCGTTCCTCACCGTCAAGGCCAACGCCGAGTGGACGTCCGGCCTGTCGAAGAAGGTCATCCGCCCCGCCCTCACCCTCCCCACCACGACCAGCGAAGAGAGGGCCGCCTGAGATGCCCATCATCGATCTTCAGCGCCGCATGCGGCAGCTCGGCGAGATCCGCCTCGGCCACGTCGTCGCCGGTACGAGCAAGGCGGGCAAGGCCTACACCCGCCCGGCCAAGCTGAACCACTTCCGCTTCACCTCGCCCTCACGCGAGATCCTCACCCAGGTCGCGGCCCTGTACGGCGGAGAGGTCAAGCCGTGGACCCCGGCGAACGGTGGCCCGGCCGAGTTCGAGGTGTACTCCACCACCAACCGGCTCCCCGTCCTCATCCCCCCGCGCGACGCCGTCTCCCAGTGGTACGAGCTGTACGCCGGATCGAAGTGCCAGCGCCGCTGCGACGGCGTCACCGAGCACAAGAAGGACCGGCCCTGCCTCTGCGACCCGGAGAACCGGGAGTGCTCGATCACCACCCGCGTCAACGTCATGTTGCGCGACGTGCCCGCGCTCGGCCAGTGGCTCCTCGTCTCCAAGGGCTACTACGCGGCCGTCACGCTGCCGCCCGCCGCCGAACTCCTGGCGCAGGCCGGCGGATACGTCGCCGGATGGCTCGGCGTGGAGGAGAAGCTCGTCCAGCGCGACGACGGCCCGGCCCGCTTCATGGTGCCGACCCTGGATGTCGAGATCACCCCGGCCGCGCTCATGGAGGGGCAGATCACCGGTGCCCCGGCGGCCGTGGCCAAGGGGCCCGAGCGCGTCGCCATCACTGGCGGGCGCCCGGACTACGCCGCCCTCGCCGCCGTCGCCAGCACGGCCAAGGACGTCGCCAAGCTGTGGAAGCAGGCAGTCGACTCCCAGCACATGGACGACGCGCTCGCCGCCGTACTCAAGGCGCGTGGCGAGGAACTGCGGGCCGAGGAAGTCTCGGACGAGGCTGGTGAGTCGGGGTGGAAGGACGAGCCACACCAGGACGGGCCGCCTCCTGCTGTGGAGTCCGCCCCGGACGAGGTGGTCCACGACGTTGAGGTCGTTGAGGACGACGACGTTGAGGGCCTGTGGTTCCAGGTCATCGCCGCCGCCGGGCCCCACGGCCTCACCACCGACCAGGTCGAGCAGCGCTTCGCCGAAGCCAACGGCGGGCTGCACCCGAGCACCGCGAGCACCGACCGGCTCCGCGCCTTCCTCGCCTCCCTGAAGGGGGGCCAGGCATGAGCTGGTACCTCGGCCGTCTGTGCGGCTTCGACCTGGAAACCACCGGCATCGACGTCGAGACCGACCGCATCGTCACCGCCTGCGTCGTCCAGTGCGGCGGCGGAGCCCCGGTGCAGTCCGCCAAGTGGCTCGCCGACCCGGGCGTCGAGATTCCCGAAGAGGCCGCCAAGGTCCACGGCATCACCACCGCGCAGGCCCGCGCCGAGGGACGCCCCGCGGCCGAGGTCGTCGAGCAGCTGGTGGCCGCACTCGCCGAGGCCGTCCTCGCCGGCACCCCGGTGATCGCGATGAACGCGTCCTTCGACCTGACGATCCTCGACCGGGAGGCCTGCCGCCACGGCGTGCAGCCTCTCATCGACATCGTCGGCAAGGATCTCCGCGTCGTCGACCCGCGCGTTCTGGACAAGAAGGTCGACCGGTTCCGGCGCGGTGGGCGAAAGCTCGAAGACCTCTGCCGCACCTACAAGGTCCGGCTCGACGGCGCGCACTCGGCGGACGCCGACGCCCTCGCCGCGTGCCGGGTCACCTGGCGGATCGCTCAGCAATACGCCGAGATCGGCGGCACGGGCCTCGATGCCCTGCACAAGGCCCAGGTGCGTTGGGCGCGCGAGCAGGCCGAGGGCCTCGCCGACTACTTCCGGCGCACGCCCGGCAAGGAGCACCAGGCCGCGACCGTGCGCGTCGAGTGGCCGCTCATCCCGGCGCAGCGTCAGGCAGGTGATCGCTGATGTGGGGCCACAAGACCCAGATCATCAACGCCCTCATTGCGCGCCTGGTTCGCCTCATGGATGCCCACCGCCAGCTCGAAACGCGGCTCACCGCCGCCGAGAGCAGCCAGGCCGCCATGGCCGACCGCATTGACCGGCTCACACGCGCCTGCGCCCGATACCGGACCGACCAGGCCCGCACGGACCGGGACATCGCTCGTCTTCAGGCCCGCCTCGACGACGCCCTGGGCCTCACGAGCTCGGCCGTTGAGGCGGGCGTGAACTGGCAGAAGCGCCGCTCGGACGTGGTCCGCGGAGGTGGCGCATGAGCCGCACTCTCACTGCCGTACGGCGCTTCTTCCACGGAACCGGCCGCCACCGTCCCGGCGCTCTGCCCGCGCCGGCCGACGAGTCGGCCGAGCTGCTCGACGAGGAGGCCCTCGCCGAGGCGATCGCGGACGGCAACGTCGAGGCCAACGACTGGGCGCACTGCCCGGCCGAGCAGCGCACCACGTTCCACGCCATCCACACCGACGGCAGCCGCACTTGCTGGACCTGCCAGAACGTCACCGGAGGTGGCCAGTGATCCGCGCCATCAGTTTCGGTGGCGGTCAGCAGTCCACCGCTCTCCTCGTCCTTGCCGCTACAGGCCGGATCGACTTCCGAACCTTCCTGTTCGCCAACGTCGGTGACGACTCTGAATTGCCCGCCACCCTCGCCTACGTCCGTGACTACGCCATGCCATACGCCACAGAGCACGGCCTGGAACTCGTGGAACTGCGCCGCTACATGCAGGCCACCGGCAAGGAGCGGACACTCCTCCAGCGCCTCGAACAGGCCGACTCCAAGAGCATCGGCATCCCGGTCCGTATGAGCAACGGCGCACCCGGCAACCGGAACTGCACGGATGAGCACAAAATCCGAGTCGTGGCCCGCGAGACGAAGAGGCGGGGTGCTACGCCTGCCGATCCGGCTGTGATTGGTATCGGGATCAGCCTGGACGAGATTCATCGGGCGCCTGACGGCAAGCCGATCCCGCACCAGCGCAAGGTGTTTCCGCTGCTCGAACTGGGACTCCGTCGCACGGACTGCCAGCGCATCATCCTCGGTGCCGGTCTGCCAGTCCCGCCGAAATGTGCGTGCTGGTTCTGCCCAATGAAGCGTCCGGAGGACTGGCAGAACCTGCGCCGCGAGCAGCCCGCATTGTTCGCCAAGTCGTGCCAGCTTGAAGCCGACCTCATCGAGCGTCGGGCAGCACTCGGCAAGGACCCCGTGTACTTCACGCGCTTTGCCCGCCCGCTGGCCGAGGCCATCCCGGAGGGCGTGGATCTGCTGCCCATGTTCGACGAGGCCGATGGCCTCTGTGACTCCGGATGGTGCATGACGTGACCGCCGCCCCCACTCTCTTCGACACCGAGGCCTCGGCCGCCACCACGGCGGCCGGGCCCCGGCCCCTCGTCATCGGCCTCGACATGGCCCTCGGCACCAGCGGCATCGCCGGACCCGGATGGACCGACACCATCCGCACCGGCGACCTCCGCGGCGAGAAGCGCCTCGTCTACATCGCCGAGGCCGCCGCCTCCTTCTACCGCCGCGCAGACCTCGTCCTCATCGAGGGCGCCGCCTTCTCCATGGCCAAGCAGGTCGGTCACGACGAGCTGTCCGGCCTGCGCTGGATGATCCGCTGCGACCTCTACCGCCGCGCGATCCCCTTCGCCGTCGTCAACCCCGACAGCCGCACCATCTACGCCACCGGCAAAGCCCGGTGGAAGGACGAGGAAGGGCGCAAGCTCACCCCCAAGCAGGTCAAGGGCCTCGTCCGGGACGCCGTCGCCGCCCACTGGGGCATCGAGTGCACCGGCACCACCCGCTACGACCAGGCCGACGCCTACGTCCTTCAGGAGATGGGCCAGGACTGGCTCGGTTACCCCGCCGCTGATCTGCCGAAGACGCACCGCCGCGCGCTGGACGGCGTGCACTGGCCGACCGAGACCGTGGCGGTGGCCCGATGAAGATCCGCGCAGACGTCGCCGAGCTGCTCCACGCCGGCCTGTCAGACATCGCCATCGCCCGCGAGCTCGGCGTGGACCGGCAGCACACCGTCGCCCCGGCCCGAGCCGCCCTCAACCTGCCAGCAGTCCGCCCGGGTAAGAAGCCAGCGGCCACGGTCGAAGACCTCTTCTGGCTCCGCTCACAACCTGTGGACGGTGGCCACCGGATCTGGACCGGCGCCCGACAGCCCGACAGCGGCTGCCCGGTCCTTCGACACGGGAAGCGGCTGCACACCGCATACCGGGTCGCGTTCCGCCTCCAGTACAGGCGCGAGCCCGAGGGCAGGGTCACGCCTACCTGTGACCGGGACGGCTGCGTCGCCCCGGCCCACACCGAGGACCGAATCATCCGCGAGCGCACCAACGCCACCTTCGCGGCGATCTTCGGGGAGGTGAGCCAGTGATGGCCGTCCGCCACGCCACCTACCAGCGCGCCACCCCCGACACCGCCGACTCCAAGCAGCGGTGGCAGGACGCCGGACAGTGCGGGCGCCCCGAACACAAAGACGATCAGCCCCTGTTCTTCGCCCCCGAGCGTCACCGCGCCGCGGTCCGGGCCGCACTCGCGATCTGCGCGCACTGCCCCGTCCTCATTCAGTGCAGGGAATGGGCCCTCACCACCCGCGAGGAGTACGGAGTCTGGGGCGGCCTCACCGAGCGGCAGCGGCGCAGCATCCGGCGCCGGGAGGCCCGCGCCCGCGCCGCACAGCGCAAGGCCGCGGCATGAACGGGCTCGGTCCGACGATCGGCAACCCACACCCCGGCTACGGCATCCGCGTCCGCCTCGACAACGCCAAGGCCAAGTCCCTCGCCGCCGCCGACTTCACCTGCCCCTGCGGCCACGCAGAGGACTCCGTCGGCTACGCCGAGACCGAGCAGCTCGTCATCCGCGCACAGCGCCACCGCCGCGACTCCTGCCCGGTACCGGAGGTCCGCGAGCAGGCACGGCGCCAGTACGCCGCCCTCCACCGCTCCCTCACCCAGAACCGCCGCAAGTAGACAGCCGGAAGGAACAGCACATGCCCAAGCTCAGCCCCGCCGAAGTCCCCGAGGTCAAGCTCGACCCGGCCGCCGCAGCGATCGAAGCGACCATGACCCGCGACCAGCGACGCGGCCTCTTCGAGAAGCCCGGCATGGTCGTCTACGCCATCGTCGAGCTCACCTCCAAGAGCTACACCGGCCATGCCGAGGGTGAAGACAAGGACCCCCAGGTCAAGGTCCGCGTCACCGGCTGCGAGGTCGCCCGCAGCGACGAGGACGCCAAGGCCCTGATCGAGGCCCGCCGCGCGATGTACCGCGGCCGTCAGATCGACGGCACGTTCGACGAGGTCGGCAAGGGCTCCCTCCACCCGGACGCCGAGCTGGAGCTCCTCGCTGCGTCGAAGCCCACCGAGGCCGAGCTGAAGGCCCACAAGCGTGCGGTCGAGGACCGCCGCCGCGCCGAGTACGTGAGGTGACCGCGCTTCGGGGCGGTCTCACCGGCCGTCCCGGAGCCGGATCTTGCCGTATCGCTTCCGCAACGTACCGAGAGAAGAACGAGTTGAGCACTGAGGAGCAGGAGACCCGCGCGAGCGGCAGCGTGCCGCACGCGTACGGCAACGCCCTCGCCTGGAAGTGGTCACGCGAGATGCCCACGACCCTGCGGCGCGGCTTCCTCACCGTGCTCTACGCCCTGCGCGCCATGGCCAACGCCAGCGGCGAGCTCCGCTTCCACGGTGACCGCAAGGCCATCCGGATCCAGGACATCGCCAAGGCCGCCGGCGCGGACGAGAAGGACACCCGCCGCTACCTCGATGCCGCCGAGAAGGCCGGGGTCGTGGGCATCGTCGGCGAGCGGCGCAGGGGCAAGTCGACGCTGTACTGCCTTGTCCTGTCCCCCCGTCCGGAGTGGTCTGCGGCGGTCGCCCACCTCGATGCGACGAAGCGCGATCGGCCCGCCCGGAAAGCCGCTCCGTGGGCGGAGAAGGAGGGCGAGAAGTTCGGGGGGCGGTCCCCTGAACCCGATGACGCGAAGTTCGGGGGACCGCCCCCGGAACCTACCGCCGGTACAGAGAACGAAGTTCGGGGGACCGCCCCCCGTTGGAGTTCGGGGGACCGCCCCCCGAATGGTTCGGGGGACCGCCCCCCGAATAACCCAGGGAGTACCCATGTCTCTCCCCAAGAGCGGGCCGAGGTCGGTTTCCAACCTCAGGTAGTGGGCGCCCCCGAGCCCCAAAACGATCACCAGGGACACGACGAACTGACGCGGTGCACCGAATGCCGCCGCCCCATCGCACCCGACCCCAAACGCCCCGGCCGCACCATCCACACCCGATGCCAGGCCCGCGCCGAGAGGACCGCCTCGTGAACCCACAAGAGCGCCTGGACGCCGAACAGATCCCCACCGGCACCTTCGGACACGCGACCCCCTCACGCGTCGCAGACGGCCACACACGCCCCGCACCCACCTGGACCCCCATCCAGCAAGCCCAACACCGCGCCGACCTCCTCGCCGCCCTCGACACCTGGGCCTGGGACGAGGACAGCCGAGACGCCGAACGCCGACACCTCCGCCTCATCGCCGACCAGAACGACACCGAAGCCGCCTGAGCGCGCGCATCCGGTTAGAGCCAGCCACGCGCGACCAACCCAACGCGACCACAACGGAAACCACCACCCATGACCACCCGCCCGACCCGACACCACCAGGAGCAGCACATGCCCACCGTCGAAATCACTACCTCGGACGGCCTCACCACCGTCGAGGCCACAGAACCCGTCCCCGGCCTGCGTCTCTACGAGCTGCCCGCCGAGCCGTCGCTCGAATACCGATGGGTCCTCGCCCACCACGAGGGCCGCGCACTCGGCCTGTTCACCTCCGTAGACGACGCGAGCGGTGCCGCCACTGCCGTCGCCTCGATGGCCGACTGGACACGGAACTCGATGACCGTCGCCAACGAGATCTCGCTCGGCGGGAACGCCGAACGGTTCGGCTACGCCCTGATCGCGCACGGCTGCGCGCCCATCTCCAAGCGGCCTGAAGGGGAATGACCATGACTGTCCGCCACTTCACCCGTGAGCAGCTCGCCACCCTCGGCATCCCGCCCGACAGCCCCCGCGACGTCGAGTACAGCGACGTCCTCCTCGCCGACGAGTTCGTGACCACGCTGAAGTACACGGCGCAGCGCCGCGTGATCTTCGCTGCGCCGGATGACGGCCGGACGTACGCCGTCGAGTACGAAGGCCGCCTTGACGTCGGGGACTTCGAGGTCGGCGACGGCGGCCCGACCGATCACGGCTGGTGGGGCGACACCGTCGAGGCCGTCGAGGTCGAGGAACGCCCGGTCGTCATCAACCGGTGGGAACCCCTCACCACACCGCGGGCCGAGCAGACCGACGAGGACCCGGCGCTCCACCACCTCACCGAGATCTACGGGGAGGCCGGCCACCGCGACCACGATGCGCAGCGCTACGCCGCCGAGCTCCTCGCCAAGCACGCCCGCGAGCTCGCCGCGCTGACCCGCGGCCTCCACAGCTCCGTGTACGAGGACGCTGGGCGGCGCACCGCTGACGGGGTCCTGCGCGCGGCGGAGCACCTGGAGGCGTACGCGCGGGGCCTGGCGCCGGACGCGTGAGCAGCAGGACGCCCGCCCGTGTTGGAGCCACGGGCGGGCGCACCACCCAGCACACCACACCCCACCCGGAGATGACCATGACCCAGAAGCCGTACACCGACGACGACCTCCGCACCGAAGCCGGGCTCGCCCTCTCCGCACTGGTTCACCTGCCGACCGTCGAGGAGATCGCTACCTCCCTCCGGGGCTCCTACGTCCCGCACCTGCACGCCGACGGCGATACGACCACCTGGGGCGACCTCCTGGGCCACGACGGTCTGACCGAGGCAGCTCGCCAGATCCACGAGCTGATGATCCCCGCGGCGCCTGTGGGTGAGTGGGCCGTCCGCCTCGGCGCCGACGGCCTGGAACCCTCCACCGAGCACGAGATCACCCTGAACGCCGGGCGCCCGATCGCCCGCGTGCTCTTCGCGTTCGAGCCCGGCATGCCCGACGACATGCGCACCGATCTCGTCGAGGGCATCGGCGACGCCATCAACGAGGCCGGAGTCGAGCGCGAGGACGACGGCGAACCGGCCGACTCGGACGCCGCGGTGTTCGACCTGATCAGCGAGATCGCTTCGAAGCTGCGCGACGCCACCGACAGCGGCGAGTACCACGCGGTCGGCCTGATCTATGACCTCGCGAACGGGCGTACCACCGTCGCCGACGCCCGTGAGCAGCTCGCCGAGATCACGTTCCGCCACGTCTGAGCAAGGCGCCGGCCGCCGCGGCCCGAACCTGCGGCGGCCGGCCTCGGCCAGTCCACCACGACCACCCCGGAGACGACCATGAAGCCCACCGGCCCCGCCTGCGGAAACAACCCGAACTACCCGCTCACCGACGGAGACCGCCAGGCCATCGAGAAGTTCAAGGCCCGCCTCGCCGCCCGAGCCAGGCGCCGCCGTTACGGCGACGTACTCCGCCGCTGGGGCCTCCTCGACGAGGTGGACAACCCGAAGGACGCGGAGGAGTTCGCCGTCACGGACCTGTTGGCGATCGCGGACGCCGAGCAGCAGCCCGCCGACCAGGCCGCCGAGTTCGAGCTGCGCGGCACCACCGAGATCCGGCGCACCGCGTACCGCGACGCCGCCGACATCGCGATGAACGAAGCCTCCCGCCTGTACGACGACGCAGGCCAGAAGGCCGCCGCTGGAGCCCGAGCCGTCGCTGACCGTCTTCGCCGCATGGCCGACGAGGCGCAGCAGGCCGAGCCCTGGCCCTCCGTCACGACCTACGTCACCGAGGCCCACGACGGCGACCAGTGGATCGGCATCAGCTTCGGCCGGAAGACGCTCGACGGGGCGCGGACCACCCGCGAGACCTGCCGCACCAGGCGCCTGCCCAACGGCCGCTTCCGCATCGTGCGGTGGGACGAGACATCCACCCTCGTCGAGACCGACGACGAGGAGCAGCAGCCGTGATCCTCGTCGTCGCCTTCGTCGTCCTCGTCATGACGACCGCTGGCCTCCCCCTCGCCCACTGGCTCTACCTCCCACCCTGGAGAACCCGATGAAGACCGCCGTCGAAGAACTCCACCAGGCCGCCCAAAAGTTGCGCGAACTCGCCACCGCCGCCAGCACCACCACCGACGGAACGCCCACCGCCCACTGGAACGTCGAGCACACGGAGTTCCAGAGCCCCAACCACAGCCTCCTCTACGGCGACTACATCACCAACGGCCGCGGCGAGCGCACCGGCTGGCCGCTCCTGCACCGAGGCGGCAGCCAGCACCGGCCGACCTACATGGCCACCCAGCACGCCGAGTACGCCGCCGCCATGGGCCCCACCGTCGGCCTCGCCCTCGCCGACTGGCTGGAGCAGACCACGCGGGCACACGACGACGGCCATATCGCGATCCCGACCGAGGCCCTCGCCGTCGCCCGCGCCATCAACGGGAGCCAGCCATGACCCACTACCTCCGCCGCGCCCGCGCCCTCACCGCCGGCGCCACCCTCAGCAGCGGCACCGCCGCCTACCTCGCCACCACCCGCACGCCCCTGTGGGCCGTCCCCGTGGTGTACGTGGCCGCTGTGCTCGCGTGGTGCGCGCGCCGGGAAGCCGTCCTCGCGCGCCGCGAGCGGGTGATGGCGCAGCGCGCCGAGATGCTGGCCCGGCCCGTCCCGTGCTGCCTGCTCTGGCAGATGTCCGAGGGCGGCGACCACGGCGCCGACTGCCGCCTCGTACCCGAGCTGGTCGAAGGCATCGCCCGCGGGTGGGCCGCGCTCGACGCGGTGTGCTGCCTGGCCTCGTGGGAATCCCGCGGCGCCCAGCACGAGGTCACGCACTGCACGAGGAAGGGCCAGACCGCATGACCGAGCGCAGGCACACCGCCGACACGATCACCGACGACGAACTCGACGCTCTGTACGCCCGAGCGGCTGCCGCCGAGCAGCGCGCCCGTGAGCTGGAAGACCGGATCACACATCTGCGGGACCGGTGGGCATCGTGCCGTGAGCGCGTCGGCATCGCGATCGGCAGAGCAGTCACGGCCGAGACTGCGATCGAGCGGGCCCGCGCCCTCGCCTCGCGGTGGGCCATCCTGCGCGCGTACGGCAGCGCTGCCACCGAACTCCGCTCCGCCCTCGACGAGCCCAGCCCGGGAGCGACCGAGCCCCCGAGCAGCGCCCGCGAACTGATCGCCGCCGCCATTTACGAGCACAACAATCCAGGCCGCCCGTGGGCCCACGCCCACCCCGACGACCGCATCACGTACGGCGGCGACGCGGACGCCGCACTCGCCGTCATCCAGCCCGGCACCCGGATCACCGCCACGCTCGCCCGCATGTCCGATGCCACCGTGCAGCGCGTCATCGCCCTGTACGAGCAGTGGGTGAAAGCCGGACCCCCGCCCCTCGGCGCACCCCTCGCCCGCTGGTGGGACGCACGTCTCGCCGAGCTGCACAACGCCATCCTCCCGCCCACCAACTGACCTGGAGAACGCATGGACCAGAACCAGCGCCGCGCCCGAGCAATCGGCATGCGGAAGACCAACCCCCTCCCGCACCTCCGTACCGCCCCTGCAACCCCCGGGACCGTCTACTTCATCGAGTCCCGCCCCCACCCCGGCGCCCCGTGGGAGCGCGGCACCAGCCGCACGGCCACGTGGGAGGACAAGCCTGAGGCGCTCCGGCAGCTCGCTAGCCGCCGCGAAGCGCAGCCGAGTTGGGAGCACCGGCTGATGGAACGGATCACCACCGTCACCGAGCAGCCCGCCACGGAGGCATGACCATGGAGCAGCAGCCATCTGGCGACCTCGGGGCCGCACGTATGGAGCACGCCGTGCGGAAGTACGCCGCCGCCCTGATGCAGATCGAAGACACCGAGCGGGAACGCGACGCCGCGTACCGCGAGCGCGCCCACCTCGTCGCCCTCCTCGCCGCCATGACCACCGACGCCGTCATCACTCCCGCCCTCGACCTCGACGAGCCCGGCTGGTGGATCGCCTACCTGAAGATCGGCGGCCGACAGTGCTCCTGGCACATCGCGCCGAGGGACGCCGGCCTCTTCAAGGACATCGAGCGCGTCGAGCCCACCGACCCGCGCGCGCGGTGGGACGGCCACACCACCGACGAGAAGTACCAGCACATCACCGCCCACGCTGCCGAGTTGATGCAGCGCTGCGGGCCCGAGTGCTCCGAGATGCATACCGAGGTCGGTCGCTGCGAGATTGCGAGGAACCGATGACCGAGCCCCTGCCGCCCTACAGCGGCAACAACCCCACCTGTATCAAGTGCGCCCATGTCGGAGCCGCCACCCGGCATCGAGCAGCCGGAGAGCACGGCTCGAACGACCTCGCCACCTACGGGCCATCGGACAAGGGCGAACGCCTCGAACGCGAATGCGGCCGCTGCGACTACGTGTGGGACGAAGCCCTCAACCCGCCGAAGGAGCAGTGACCATGGAGCCCACTCGTGTCGAGCTCCTCGACGACAACGGTGAATGGCAGCCCCTGCACGGCATCACGAACATCGTGATCTACGACGGGCCGGAGATCGCCCGCATCACCGAACGCATCCGCGAAGTCCAAGCCGCGATGACCGCGCTCATGCACGCGTACGCGGAGGCCTCCCGCCCGCTCCTGGAGCAGGTCGGCCGAGCCTTCCAGACGCTGCACGAGGCCGGGCTCGTCGAGAGCGACGGGAAGCCCGCACGCCGCCCGGACCGGCCCCCCCTGGCAGTCGCCGTACGGGCCGCCGACGAGAAGGCACTGACCATGGCCAACACCGTCACCGTCCCCCGCTGGTACGTGACCGCGAACCTTGCGCTCTGGCTGATCACCCTGACCTGCTGGGGCGTCGTCATCCTCACCTGAACACACAGCAGGGGCGCGCCGCTTGTCTCCCCAGACCCGGCACGCCCCCTGGTGCTGATCACCGTACCGCCCCACGCACCACAGGAGCACCCACGATGACCACCACCGCCACCCACCTCCGCACCATCGCGCTGCACTGGGCCGACCTCCGAGAAGCCGCCGGCGCCCCCGCGCAGCACGGCGCCTTCGGGCTCGGCCTCCGCGGCTACCTCGCCGCCCTCGACCAAGCCGACGCCGACCAGCTGGAGTACGACCGCCACCAGGCCGCCCACCTCCGCTCGCTGGAACGTTCCTCCGACCAGATCGGCGAACGCCCCGCCCCCGTACGCCTGCACATCCTCGACACCATGCGCGCCGTCGAAGCCGGCCTCGTCGAGACCGCCGACCAGACCGCCGCCATCGTCCAGCGTTCCCCGATGGGCTACGCGCCCCGCGGGTGGCCGGCCGCCGACCGGGCCCGCCGCGACGTCCTCGCGCGGGCGGACGCGCTCGACCCGCGAAGGTGGCGGTACACCGGCCGCCGTACGGCGCCGTACGCCGCGCTGTGGCTCCTCGCCCGCATCACCCGCGCCCCGGGCCCGTTTACGGCGCTGCCGGAGCGGGAGGAACGGCGCATCGGCATGGTCGCGGAGGGCGCGGCCGGGCGGGTGGAGCGGGCCCTGGATATCGCCGCGCAGCGCCGCACCCTCGAACGACGCTGTGATTGCGGCGGTGCGATCGACGTCCACGGCGGCGAAGGCCGGCAGCCGCTCGCGCACTGCACGGGATGTGGGCGCGTGTGGACGGAGGGCGGGGTCGTCGCGGCGTGAGCGAGGGGAACAGTGTCAGCACCGTGCCATACCTTGGTGTGTAGGCGCGGGGCCTGGACAGTTAGGACACCCATGCCCACAGACGAAGCTCGCTTTCAGGGCGGCCCCTTCGATGGCGAAGTCCAGCAGTGGCCTGCGAGCCCCTGGTTCCTCCTCGCTCTTTCGGTTATGCCGCACCACGACCCGGGTGTACGGGCTCAGTACCTCCTGAGTTCCCGCACTGCCGGCGAGAGGGTTGTGCTGGTCTATCGCTACCTCGACACGGTGCCTGCATCGAGGACGACGAGCAGCCCACCCACAGCTGAGTAGACGAACCAGCACCGCCCCCGCAGCACGGCGTCGGCCGCCGTCAACGGTCCGGCGCCGTGCTCGCGCTCGGCGGCCACGGAGTCGATGAGCGCCAGCGTCTCCTCGTGCACGTCATCCGGCATCGCGGTCAGCACCTCGTCGGCCGCGCGCGTGAGCTCCACCCTCGTCACGCCGCCCCCCTTCGTGATCGCAGGAGCAGCACGGTACGGGTGAAGCACAGGGAACGTGTGTGCCTGTGGATAACTGGGGCGGCAAGGTCAGCGCTCCCATTCGTCCGGTCCACCGCCCCGCCACTCGATCAGCGTGGACCGTACGACGTCCATCTCGTCCCAGCCCTGGAGGCCTGCCTGCTGGAGGAGGGCCACGATGTCGCGCACGGAGTAGGCGAGGCCGAGGATCGTCCCGTCCGCGCGGACGCGCCGGCCGCCCGACGAGTCGGGTGGGTACACGATCACGGGCGTAGCAGAGGGCATGCCCTCAGGGTGCCGTCCTCGCCATGATGCGGCGACTCGGCGGTGAAGGCGCCGCGGCCCTCGGGGCACCACCCCCGAGGGCCCGTGCGGTGGCCCTCCAGACCAACGCCCAGAGCCACCGTATCCGCGCCGCTGGGGAGGGAACCCCCAGGGTGAGGGGATGCCGACAGATCGGGCATCGCTCATTCCAAGAGGCCGAGCTCAGTGTCTGGTCGGCAGTGCGTGCACGCGCGGAGCCCCTCCGCCAGCGCCCGTCGCGCCTCGTCGCGCACGATCGGGCGCCGGCGCTTCCCCGCGGCGTAGCAGTCTCCCCGGTGGACCTCGATCGGTGGCGCGCCCTGTCCGATGCCGAGCTCGACGACCCAGTCCGGCGTCGGCGGCCGGGCCTGCTCGCCCCGGCGCTGCTCGGCCTGTCGCCGTTCTTCGTCCGCGATCCACTTTCGTGTGCGCGCGAGGTCCCGCTCCTGCACGCGCTCTAGGAAGCGCAGCAGGTCGAGGCGGGTAAGCGGAGCCGGATCGTTCACATGTTCGAGTCTAGCGAGCGTCTACGCGCAACTGTGCGTCCGGCCATGAGCCCTACGCCACCCAAATGATGAGCTCCGAGCCGTTCACGGCCAACTGGTTTGGACGGAAGGGCGAGAATCAGCCGACCTGCAAACGGAAGAAATCGTTCCATCGCAATCCGCGTGGATTACGGCCGTAAAACCGCAGGTCAGCGCCTTTAACCCCGCCTATAGAAAAGTTGGAGCGGAGGAACTTCGCTTCCCTGGACCCATGTTGAGCGCTTGGCCGAGGAGAGCCCCCTAGCGACATCAAGGCTCACGTCGGCCCCCTACTGTTCACTGCCAAGACGACGGAGGCCGCCATGCAGGGCGGCCTCCGATGACGTCCAAGCCCCGATCTCAGCGGTCGAAAGGGAAAGGACCCCACCTATGGAAGCACAGAGCTGGCGAGGCATCAGCGTCCAATGGACACGCCCCCACGCGTCCGATCTCGCCGTGGCAGCGACCCTCTTCTACCTGCTCTACCTGGAGCAACAGGTACCCAAGGTCATCAGCATCGCCGTCGCGGTAGTGGCGCTTCGCTGCATCCGACTCGGCCGGGCTGTCTGAAAAGACGCGCCGACCGCCAGAGCCCCCTGCTCCACAGAAACGGCGGGGGGCTCAGCCGCGCGTGGTCTGCGGCCGCCACTCCTCGCGATATCCAAGCCGGTCGGCGTACGGCTCGGCGAAATCCTTGACGACGGGTTCCAGCATCAGGTGTGCCATGCGGGCCGGTCGACAAGACAGCCCGGCAGCGAGACAGGCACATAGATCAGCTAAGAGCCCGGGCGGCGTCGCGCAGTGCGGTGTGCGCGTCCCGACTCCGCTCCCGGCCAGCGGCAAGAGCGGCCTCCACGTCGTCGCTGAAGCGCTCCGCGTGCACGTCACCGAGGGGGATGTCGCTCAGCTCGATGGCCGACCATGCGGCCTCGACCGCGGTATCGGTTAGCTCGCGGTCGGTGGTGATCAGCGCGAGGCGGTCGAAGGCCGCGGTGACGGCCGAGCGAGCCCTGAACAGGTCGGCCCGCCCATCCCTGGTGGGGGCCACACCCTCGCGCAGGTCGGCGATCTGGAGCCAGTAGATCTCCCGGTACGCCAGGGAGGCGGCGAGCAGCTGCGCGGTCGCGTCGAGGACTCGTTGACGGTGGTCGGCAGCGCGGGCGCGGCGGTCCGTCCAGTGCGCGGTGAGGCCGGCCAGGGCGGCGCCGGCGAGCGTGCCGAGCACCGCGACCAGAGTGGACCACATCGATGCTCCCCCTACGCCTCCGCGTCGCCCTTCTTCGGTCGCTTCGTGCCCGAGCCCGAGTAGCCCTTCATGATGTCCTGCACCGTGCTGAAGCTGATGTTGAGCTCGGCACCCACCGTGCGGAGTGAAGCGCCCGGCCGGTCAAGCAGCTCGCTCACGGCCGCCTGCCGGGCCTCCTTCAGCGCCTTGTTCTGCGATGGCATCGCCTTCAATACCTCACCGAGGGCGCGCGCTCTCTCAGTTGGGTCGGCGATCTCCTTGAGAGCTTCGATGGCGTCGAACACCCGTTGCGCCTCCTCGGTCACACCCGGCCCCTTCTCTCTGGGCGGGCCACTGGCGCAAGTGTAGGGGGTTCCCCTACAGTGCTGGAAGTGGCTCCGCAGTCACTGATGCACAAAGCCCCCGGCCCGGCGCTGCAACGCCATATGGGCCGGGGGCGGACCCACCCACAATCCGAGAAGGAGCAGGTCCGCCATGGAGCGTACCCAGACGATCGACCGCACCACAGCCCCCACCAGCGTCCTCACCGAACCGAGCTACGCCGCACAGATCCTCACCGTCACCGCCCACCTCCTCGGCGAGAGCACCGACACCCTCGGCATGCACGAGCTCGACTGGCGACTGACCACCGCCACCGACGCCATCTGCGGCACGCTCCCCGCACCGGTCCGCGACGCCGCCGCCGCCCGCGCCCGGTCCGCGCTCCCGCCCCTCACCCCGGTCAGCTGCGGCCAGTACGCCGACCAGCTGCGCACCGCCGCCGAGGAGCTGTGATGGCCGACCCCGAGCCCACCGAGGCCGAGCGCGTCGCCGAGCTGCACCGGCAGGCCGCCGCGGACTACGAGCACGGCCAGGACCCCCTGACGAAGGCCGAGGCGGTTGCGCAACTCGCGCTCGCCCGCGCCCGAGTCCACGAGGCCGGCCGCTGATGGAGCGCTTCCTCTACGCGATGAGCGTCGCCGTGGCGTTCGCAGCCCTGCTGTTCGCGATCTACCAAGGCGTTGCCTGACCCGCCCAGATACCGCCGGGCTCCGCGCCCTGCCCCCGCCCCGGGGCCCGGCCCTCTTCCCGCTCCCGGAGGAGCACCGTGAAGACCCGCCCCACCACGCAGTACGTCCCTCACACCCTCGACGGAAAGACCCGCATGATCCCCGTCGAGGTCGACACTCCGGCGCCCCCGCGCGACTGGGACCACCTCGTCCTCAACGGCGTCACCGGCACCGCCGCCCTCGTCCTCACGGCCTCCGTCGTCTGGTCCACCGCCAGTATCGGCGACCTCCTCGCCCACGTCGTCATCGAACCCGCCGCGTACGGCGGCGCCGTCGTCTTCGACCTGGTCTGGATCGCCTGCATGGCCATCGAGTGGCTCGCCCGATACGACGCCGACCAGGCCCGCCTGCCCCGCCGCGCCGGGCACGCCGCGCTCGGCGTTGCCATGGCCGCCGTCGCCGCACACGGATACATCGCCGACCAGCTCGTCATCGGCATGGTCGGCGCCGTCGTCTCCGGACTCGCCAAGGGGCTGTGGACCGTCGTCCTCGCACACCAGACCCCCGCCCTCGACCCCCGCACCCGCGAGTTCCTGCGGCAGGAGCTGGCCGAGGCCGGCGCCACCATGGCCGTGATCCCCGCGCGCCGTCGAGTGCAGCGCATGCAGCACCTGGCGGCGGCCGAGCGGGCCGCCCTGGCCGCGGATTCCGGATCCGTGAATCCGGACGGTCCGGACGAGGACGCGGGCGATCCGGACGACAACGTCCTGCCGATCAACCCCGGCACTCTGACCACCAAGGACGCAGTCCGGATCGCGTGGGACAGCGGAATCCAGGACCGGGATGCCGTCGCCCGCTACGTCGGCAAGGCCACCGGCAAGATGCCCTCACCTGAGACCGTCGACCGGTACCTCCGTGCCCTGCGAGTGGGGGCCTGATGACCGCCGCCGGCGGGCTGCTCCTCGCCCTCATCTGCCTCGCCACCGTCGGCCTCGCCGCAGGCATCGGCATCGCCACCCTCAACGGCCGCGAGCCGTCATGGCTCGTCGCCTTCGTCCGCGCCGCCGCAGTCGGCTTCGCCGCCTTCTGCCTCCTCGTCGCCTCCCTCCACCAGCTCGCCGAGGCCCTCTCATGACCGACTCACCGCCGCCCATCACCCCGACCCGGATCATCCCCGCCGGCACGCCGCTGCCCGAGCGGCCGCCCCAGCCCGGCGAGGCACCGCCCTGGCGCACCCCGCCGCCACCTCCTGCACCGCCACCCCCGCCCACACCACCGCCTCCGTGGTGGCCTCCGCCCCCGGCGCCCGGCACGATCGAGCTGCGCGTCACCTACGCGCCCGTACCGGTGGAGCCCGAGCCGTCGCGCTGGCAATGGCTGTGGAACTGGCTGCGCCCCTGGCAGTCCCTCGCCGCGGCAGGCGTCGCCCTGCTGCCAGCGTTCGACGGCTACAGCCTCGCGACCGGATGGGGCGCAGCCCTGCACGATGCCCGCACCACCGAGTCCATCGGCGCCGCCTACGTCCTCGCCGGAGTCGGGCTCGGCGTGGCGCTGCTCCTCGACCGCACCGGCCGCTTCCTGCCCCGCGTCCTGCTCGTCACCGCCGTCGTCGGCGGACTCGGCGTCATGGACTGGTGGGACCCCTTCCTCCTGCTCACCGGAGTCTCCCGATGACCGGCACCACCACCCTCACCCTCGGTGGCCTCCTCGCCGCCCTCCTCGTCCTGATTGCCAACCTGCACCCGTGGTGGACCGGCAACCGCGAGATGAAGCAGCTCGCCAGCTTCGGCAAGGGCTTCGGCGCCGCGGCCTGCGCCGCCGCCTGCCCCGGCGGCCTCCTCGGCTGGGCCCACTCCCGATCCGGCACGGTCGCCAACGGTGCAGGCGAACGCACCGGCACCGCGACCACCGGCACCAGCTCCGCCTCCGGGATCACCAACGGGCAGCTCGTCGGCCTCGGCGCCACCGGAGCCGTCATCGCCGTGTGCGTCGTCTTCCTGGTCGTGCTCGCCTACAAGGCCGCCGGGAAGCAGGACAAGAAGAGGATCCTCGGCGGGGCCTTCGTCGGCTCCGTCCTGCTGCTCACCGCAGGCGTGGCCGGCGCCCTGGCCTGGCTTCCCGAAGCCCTCAACACGACCGGCGCCACCCTGGTCGACGCGGTGCAGGGAACGGGCATCCTGTGAGCCGCCTCTCCCGAGCCGCCGACCGAATCGCCATCGGGACCAGCCTCCTGACGAGGCGACTTCTTGCCGGGGCGGCCGCCTGGTGCGCGCGCGGCCGCCGCGAGGATCTGACCGGCTGGAAGGCCATCCTCGGCATCATCGCCCGCGCCCTCATGCTGGGCCTGGGGGTGTATCTCGCCGCCCGCATCGTGCGGGCCCTGCCCTGGCTGCTGTGGCTCCTCGGCGCGCTGTGGCTCGGCGCCGCCTGGAAGGCCTCCCGCAACCACCCCAAGACCCCCGCGGAGGAGCCGCCCACCGGGCCCTCTGCGGGGGGCGACGGCGCAGCCCTCCGGGCCCTCCTCCTCGACCTCATGGGCACCGGCTCCGCGGTGCACCTGCGCACCGTCCTGGCCCACCTCCAACAGGCCCCCGACACGGCCGCGCTGACGGCCCGCTGGACGATCGCCGATCTGCGCGCCCGCCTGGAGGCTCAGGGCATCCCCGTGCACCCCAAGGTCAAGGCGCACGGAGGAGGGCCCACGCGAGGCGTCCGGCGTGAAGATCTCGCCCCTTCCCCGGATGTCCCGCAGGAGACGTCTACCGACGCGCCTACCGCCGCGTGACCTGCATGTCTACCGGCTCATCTACCACCATCTACCGGCCCATCTACCCACCGTCTACCGCCCGTTGGAGCCCACAGTGAAGACCGTCCCCACCGAACCCGCCCGCAGCAGCCAGACGTGCGGCTACCAGCTGTCCACCAACGGATGGGACAGCCGAGCCTCGTTCTGCGCCGAGCCGAAAGCCGCCGGCCTCTACTACTGCCAGAAGCACCACGACTGGGTAGCCGCTGACGACCCCGATGGCGTCGTGCGCATGGCCCCCGGCAACGCCATCGGCACCGGCAAGGGCTGACTGTGAACCCCGCCGAGAAGCTCGATCTCTACTACAGCAGCCCCGCCGCCGACGTGGACTCCTCTGCTGACTACCGCAAGGAGACCAGCGACGACGGGCGCACGTGGACTAACCCGCGCCCGATGACGGGGCAGTTCCTCCGCCTCGACATGGTCGCCGCGCTCGCCGCTGGCTGCTCGGTGACCTACCAAGAAGGCGTCGCGGTCATCGAGTCCCCGCACCCCATGGGCGGCTGGATCCGCTACACGCCCACCACCTGAGCCCCGGAGCGGGCCGCTCCCAACCGCCAAGAAGAGCGCGGCCCGACCCGGTTCCCCACCCCGATCACACGAGACAGGAGCACCACCATGGCACGAGACGACGGCCCCGAGACCCAGGCCCTGCACGCACTGGTCGACGACCTGCCGAGCAACCCCTCGGACTGGTCACCGGATCAGCGCGGCGAGTACGCGCAGCAGTCCGACGCGGCCATGCGGGAGCAGGCCGGGGTATCCACGGCCGAACTCGGGCGCGGCCGCTGATCTAGGAGCACACTGAGACGGGGCCCCGCCGCGCATCCCCCCGACGCGGCGGGGCCTCGGCGTCAGAGCCAGCCACCCCTACTGGTGCCTGGAATAGCGCACACGCACAGGTGCGCGCTCACACAGGAGCCCGTTCCGCTGTTCAGAAGGGCCGCTCTCCATCGACGATCGCCAAGGTCCACCGGGCATTGCCATCCGCCTGGACAGCCAACTTCTGCTTAGACGGGTCGATATAGACCCGTCCGAGAGTGACCGGGCTGCTGCAATCGATGAGGCTCGGATTATCTTTGGGGCGCTCACGCTTAACAATCTGCATCGTGCTAACCCCAGAGCACTTGACGTGCACTGTGTACACCTTTTCAGACGGCGTGAAGTCAGGCAGGTCCTCAGCGCCCGCGCCTTTGCGCACCGGGACCAAGTATTTGGGGTGTGCGGGGAGTCGCAAGCTCTTCTCCACCTTGTCGTCGCTGCTTGGCGCAGACGACGCGTCCCCCGTACGGCTCGGATGAGGCTTGCTGCTGGTGGGCCGAGAGGATCCCGCATCACTGTTCGAGCAGGCAGCGATGAGCGCCAGGGGGAGCAAGGCAAGGGAGGCGGCCAGTCTACGGCCCATGGGGTCTCCTGAGAGGGTGCGCCCGTCCGGCGGCAACTGCGCCGGACGGGCGGGACGGAATTTAGTGAACGGTCCATCCCTCGCGGTACGGGGCCCAGAAGGTCACGTACTGCTTGTGACCAACGGAGCAGTTGGTGTAGCGCGTCCCGCTGTAGCCGTACACCTTTTCCTTCTTGATGCCGTACTCACCCTTGACCGTCGAGTGCGGCTTCACCTTGCCCCCGATTTCAACGCCCAGCTCCGAGGTCCAGCTTTTCTGGGCCGACGCCTGAACATCGGCCTTGACCTTACCGAGCCACAGAACCTTGAGCTCAGAGCTCAAAGTGAGGGAGGCACCGAGGGTCGTCGTACCAGACCGCTTGGACGTGAACTTGTAATCCATGGAACGACCAGTGTCATTCGACGCGTACGTCGAGTATTTGACGGACATGGTGTTCTTGACGTTCTTCGTGATGTGCACGAAGCGGCCGGTCGGGCAGTCCTCGCTCGTCGGGCCCTTGGGGTCACCCAGATCAGGCCCATCAGTCTCACCGGGGATCGGCATGTCCTCGTCCAGCGCGCCGTCGACATCCACCCCTGGTGCGACCTCCGTGCCTGATGCAGGCGCGTCTGTCACTGTCCCGGGCTCCACAGCCGCACCATCGGCAACCACCGGAGCGGCTACTCGGCTGTCATCCGCGTACGCCGTTGCTGAACCCCCCATGATCAGCAGGCCGGTGGTGACCGCGATGACTCTTGTTGCGCGGCTCTTCATAAGGTCCCCCCTAAGAAAGAAGCGGCCCCTCACCGGGGCCGCGGTCGCCATGATCACAACATAAGCGCAGGTAGACGCGCTAGACACTTGAGGGAATCGTGAGGTTCCCTTTACGGAGGCCCGCCCGCTCCCTTGCGCCCGGGCTGGGCCCGGTCGCATTTCCGTCTGCGCCGAGGGCTCGGCCGCCGACCGTAGTTGCATCCGCCGCGATCATGCCGCACACTGAGCCGCAGATCCGGCATGCCCGGAAACAATCACAGACCACACGGAGCCCCCAGCCACCTTCCTTGGCTGGGGGCTCTGGCATGACCAAGCTCTACAGGCTGTCGAGGATCTTCTCCCGACGATCCCGGTACTCCTCATCCGTGATCGCCCCAGCAGCCCTGAGCTGATCCAGCGTCGCCAGACGAGAAGCAACATCGCCACCAGCAGGAGCCGGAGCGGCCTGCGGCACCCCAGCCGCCGACGCCCCCGCCGCGCCAGCCAGGCGGGCCCGCAGCGCATCCGCGAGCGCCTTCCCCGCGTCCTTCGGCATCTGCTTGATCTCGGCCTTGTTGCCCGACGTGAACACCTGGAGCGTGCCCATGAGCATGCCTCCCGACCACTGCACGGAGCTGATCCGGCTGTAGGGGAAGTCCTCAACCTGCTGCGACATGACGCCGTGCTTCAGGAAGATCAGCCGCTGGCTCGTCATGGCGACCAGCCCGTTCCCCTTGCCGTAGAGACCGGGCGAGAGCATCTCCACCGTCTCGCCCTCCCACAGCACTTCGGGCAGCCGCTGGATCTCCCGCTTCGATCCCACCGCGCTCTTGAGCTTCGCTGCTGCGGCATCGATGTCCGGCCGCACGTTGACGTCCACCATGTGGCACCCCTCCACGTCGAGCGACGGGGTGCTGCTCTGCGGCATCGCGCCCCCGCCGCGATGAGGCACTGAGCGTATCGCCCAACACACGGCCCGTGGAGGTGACCACGTGACGCGACCCAAGGTCAGCAAGGGCGGCCTCGTCACCGACGAGGAGCGTGCCGAGATCATCCGCCTCCACGGCGAAGGCAAGGGCCGTAACGAGATCGCCAGGATCACGCGCCGCTCACAGCGCACCGTCTCCGTTATCTGCCAGGAAGAGGGCCTCGCGTTCGACGTGACGATGACCGAGGACGCGACCCGGCACCGCGTCGCTCAACTCGCCGAGCGCCGCGCCGTTCTCGCCGAGGAGCTCCAGAGCGACGCGGAGCGCCTCACCGAGCAGATGTGGCGTCCCGCCATCGCCTTCAACTTCGGCGGCAAGGACAACGTCTACCGCGAGAAACAGTTCGAGGAGCCGCCGGCCGCCGACAAGCGCAACCTGATGGCGGCCGCCAACCTCGCCATCGAGAAGTCGCTGAAGCTGCTGCCGCCCGAGCGCGAGGACACCGAGGGTCTGGCTGCGGTCGACCAGTGGCTGAGGGGAATGATCGGCGGCTAGGGGGCGGTGATGTTCAAGCCCCTGACCGGGAAGTCCCTCCGAGCCGTCAACCTCGCGGCCGCACGCGGGAACTTGTGGGAGGGCGCGGTCCGCTCGGGTAAGACGATCGGCTCGATCATGGTGTGGCTGCGGTACATCCGCACCGGCCCGCCCGGCGCGCTGCTCATGGTCGGGAAGACGGAGAGAACGCTCAAGCGGAACATCATCGACGTCATCGAGCAGATGGTCGGCAAGAAGCGCTGCGTCTACCGCGCGGGGGCGGGCGAGGTCGTGATCTTCGGGCGCACGATCTACGTGGCCGGGGCGAACGACGAGAAGGCCGTCGACAAGATCAAGGGGTTGACCCTCGCGGGCGCGTACTGCGACGAGCTGACGACGTACCCAGAGACGTTCTTCCAGATGCTGGAGACCCGCCTCTCCGTACACGGGGCACAGTGGTACGCCACGACCAACCCCGAGGGCCCGAACCACTGGCTGAAGAAGAACTACCTCGACCGAGCCCGCCTGCACCTGCGCCGCGACGGGACCCTGGTGGAGACACAGGACCCCGACGCCCTCGACCTGGCCCGCTTCTCGTTCACACTGGACGACAACCCGACGCTGCCGGCGGACTACGTGGCCTCGCTACGGCGGTCGCATCAGGGACTGTTCTTCCGCAGATACATCCTCGGCGAGTGGTGCCTCGCGGAGGGCGTCATCTACGACGCGTTCGACGAGGCGAAGCACGTCGTCGACCTGGTCCCCGAGATCTCCCGGTGGATGTGCGTGGGTCTGGACTACGGCACCGTGAACCCCTTCGCCGCCCTGCTGATCGGGATCGGCGCGGACCAGCGGCTGTACGTGGCCAGCGAGTACAGGCACGACTCGCGGATCGCGCGCAGGCAGCTCACCGACGCGCAGTACAGCGTGGGCGTGCGGCGGTGGCTGGCGACGTACGAGCACCGCGGGCAGAAGGGCGTCGCCCCCTCGTGGGTTTTCGTGGACCCCAGCGCGGCGAGCTTCATGACGCAGCTGTGGGCAGACGGGACGCCCGGTGTGGCGAAGGCCAACAACGACGTGAAGGACGGCATCCGCAGCGTCAGCACGGCGTTCGGCGAGGACATCCTGTCCATCCACCGCTCATGCACGGGCCTCCTCCAGGAGCTGCCCTCGTACGTGTGGGACGAGAAGGCGTCCGCGAAGGGCATCGACCAGCCGCTGAAGATCGACGACCACTCGGCGGACGCACTGCGGTACGGGCTGCACAGCGCAGCGCACGAGTGGCGGCACCTGCTGCCGAGGACATCCCTGGAGGTGGCTGCGTAATGGCGGCGACAACGTCGATCCCCGTGTGCCTGTCCGTCGGCGGCGGCGCCCCGGTTGAGATCGGCACCATCGAACTCGCCGCGGACTCCGACGGACGCATCACGCTGACCACGTTCGACATCGCGGTCGCTCTCCGTGAGACAGCGGACGCCATGGACGAAGCAGCACGAGCACGCGAGGCCGAGCAGCAGAACACCGCCGAGGGGGTGGACCATGCCGCTCCCGAGTGAGGGCACCGCCTGGCCGCCCATCGACCCGGCGATCCGCAGCGACATGGAGGACTGGGCAGCCTGGTTCTCAGCGAACCCGGACCGGCTCGCCTACCGCTACAGCAACCGACACCGCGACAGCGCCCGCTACGGCCCTGCCCACAACCGGCCCTCGCAGTACCGCGGCGGCGTCGTGGGCCGAATGGCCCGCTGGTTCTGGGGCGAGCCCACACCGCTCGGCGAGAAGCGCGCCAACCTGCACATGCCGCTCGCCCGCGACATCGCCCGCACCTCCTCCGACCTGCTGTACTCCGAGCCGCCCGCCCTGAAGGTGGAGCACGCGGGCACTCAGGAGGTTCTCGAAGGCCTCCTGAACAAAGGGCTGAAGCGGACGCTGATCGCGGCGGGCGCGGCGGGGTCCGCCCTCGGCGGCGCCTACCTGCGCAACGTGTGGGACACCGAAATCAGCCCCCTGCCGTGGATCGGCCGTGTCCGCGCGGACAACGCCATCCCCGAGTTCGCCCACGGCGAGAAGCTCCGCGCGGTGACGTTCTGGACGGTGCTAGAGATCGACGGGCAGAAGGTCGTGCGGCACCTGGAGCGGCACGAGCCCGGGTACGTCCTGCACGGCGTGTACGAGGGCACTACAGACAACCTCGGCAAGCCTCGCGCGCTGACCGACTTCGCGGCCACCAAGGACCTCCCGCCCGTGCGGCAGCTCCCGGCCGGGATGGAGAAGCGACTCCTCGTCGCCTACGTCCCGAACACCATGGACGCCCCCGACTGGGACGACCTTCCTGGGGCCGCCGGGCTCGGAACCTCGGACTTTCAGGGCGCCGAGACGTTCCTGTCGGCCATCGACGAGACGTACACCTCCTGGATGCGGGACATCCGTCTCGCCAGGTCCCGGATCATCGTCCCGTCGGGGTACCTCCAGTCCAACGGACCCGGCGCCGGCGCACTGTGGGAGGACCGCGAGGTATACGCAGCGATGAACATCCCACCGACCGAGCGGCAAGAGATCACACTCAACCAGTTCGTGATCCGGCACGAAGAGCACCGGGCCACGATTGAGGAACTGGCGGGCAAGACGATCCGCAATGCTGGGTACAGCGGCGGAACGTTCGGCGATGACGCTGACGGCCCCGCGGTGACGGCCACGGAGATCAAGGCACGGACGGCACGCAGCATGAGCACCCGCGCACGCAAGAGCGAACTTGCGGCACCAGGGATCGCGGACGTCACCGAGTCGTGGCTCATGCTGCTCAACTCCGGGATGTTCCTGGGCGCACCAAGCATCGAGGTGCAGCGGCCCGAGGTGGAGTTCCAGGACAGCGTGCAGGACGACGTCAAGACGCTCGCCGAGACCTCAGCCCTGCTGCGGCAGGCGGAGGCGGCGTCCACGGACACGCTCGTCGCGCTGCTGCATCCCGACTGGGACGAGGACCGGCGCCGCGCGGAGGTCGACGGGATTCTCGCCGAGTCCGGCCGCGCAGTCGCCGACCCGGTCCTCACCGGAGCGGAAGGGGATGCGGATGCCGGTTTCCCCAGCGATGGCGGAGGACCTGGCGCGTGAGGTAGCGCGCCTGTACGAGGACGCCGAGACAGCACTGCTGGAGCGTCTGGCGAAGGCCCTGGAGGCGGGCATCGACTCACCGCGTTGGGCGGAGCTGAAGCTGGCGGCGGTCGGCAACCTGCGTAAGGCGGTGGAGGAGGTCGCCGAGGCGCTCCAGGCCGACGCGGACGGCAAGGTCCGCGAGGCTCTGGTTGCCGCGTACAACCGGGGCCGGCAGGCGGCGGTCGCGGAGCTGGGGGCGCTGGACATCGGCCGTGAACTGGTGGCCCGCCAGACGCTTCCCGGCGCCCCGGCGGTGGACCGGCTGGCGGCATCACTGGCCACGGACACGCGGCCGCTCTACCAGCGGATCACCCGCGCGGTCGTGGACGCCTTCCAGCGCATCGTGGCCAGGGCGTCGGGCGGGGTACTGCTGGGCACCGTCACCCGTCGGCAGGCGTCGCAACGGGCGCTGAACGCGTTCGCGCAACGCGGCATCACCGGCTTTGTCGACAATGCGGGCCGCTCGTGGGACATGGCGTCGTACGCGGAGATGGCCGTCCGGTCTGTGACCGCGCGGGCCGCGATCGAGGGGCACACGGATGCGCTCGCGGAGGTCGGCGTGGGCCTAGTCATCGTCTCGGACGCGCCGCTGGAGTGCCCGCTGTGCGCTCAGTGGGAGGGTGAGGTGCTGGAGCTGTCCGGCGAGCCGGGCCCGCACACGGTCATCGCGGAGCACGCGATCCAGCCGCAGCGCATGTTCGCCCCGAAGCGCACCGTCGCGGTGCACGTCGCCGGGTCCCTCGTCGAGGCCCGCGCGGCAGGGCTGTTCCATCCGAACTGCCGCCACAGTCTGGCCGCGTATCTGCCCGGGGTGACGAAGCGGCCGCCGCATCACCCGACGCCGGGGACGACGTACGAGGACACGCAGCGGCAGCGGGAGATCGAGCGGCACATCCGCCGGTGGAAGCGGGTCTCGGCTGCGGCCATGGACGAGGACGCCCGGCGGAAGGCGAACGCCAAGGTGCGGCAGTGGCAGGCCGCGCAGCGCGAGCACGTAGCCGCGCACGAGCACCTGCGTAGGAAGCCCGCGCGCGAGCAGGTCGGTTCTGCCCGCTAGGCCATAGGCGACGGTCCCACGCCGACCAACTCGACCTCCCAAGAGCGGTCATCGATGAGCGTCGCTCCCACGATGTGGGCAGATCCAGCCCCACCGCAGGGGAGGAGCACCTCAACCGTTCCGGGGCGCTCCAACCACTCCGGAGTGACCGCAGGCGCATCGCTCTTGGCAACGCCAGCCGTCCCCTCCCAGCTCTTGATGACGGTGCGGTCCCCCGACTCGGCGCTCTCGGAGAGATGGACCTTGGAGAACTGGACGCCGTCAACTGCGGCGGGGCCGTCGTACCGGTTGAGGCTGAACGAGATCTCAGGCATGTGCCCATTGTGGCCGCCCTTCGCCCGCCCCGCGTAGGAGAGACAGGAGGACGTCGTGGCGAACCACCCGACCCTCAAGGGCGGCAGCTTCAACTGGGACAAGATCGTCGCCGAGTTGCGTGCCCGCGGTGCCCGCGACCCCGAAGCGCTCGCCGCCTGGATCGGCCGCAAGGTCATGGGCAAGGCGGCGTTCGAGCAGCTGTCCAAGAACGCCCGCCGCGGCTGACCCCACCCACAGACTTCGGCCCGCCAGGTGCGGGCCGGGAACACCGCAGGCTGCCAGGCGCGGCCCGCACCCGCCTTTGTCAGGTCTGCCAGGCGCAGGCCATCCCCCCCTTTCCGCCCGCCAGGCGCGGGCCGACCACGCCCTGGAGGCACCATGCACAAGAAGACACTGCCCCGCAGCGTTGCCGCAGCGGGCGCCGGATGGGCACACCCCTACGCCACGGGCCCTTTCGACCCGTTCCTGTACGCCGACGGCGGGGACGACGACGGCTCCGGATCCGACAGCGGCGGCGCAGGTGACGGCGACACCGGTGGGACCGGTGACGGCACAGGCGATGACCGCGGCAGTGACGACGGTGCAGGCTCCGGCCAGGGCAACAGCTCGGACACCGGCAAGTCCGGCGACTCCCGCGACAGCGGCGAGAGCCCGGAGGCGCGGATCGCCCGGCTGGAGAAGGAACTCAAGGCCGCCAACGCCGAGGCAGGCAAGGCCCGCACCACGGCGAAGAAGCAGGCCGCGGAGGACGCCCGCAAGCAGCTCGCGGAGGAGATCGGCAAGGCGCTGGGCCTGGTCAAGGAGGACGCGGCCGAGACCGACCCGGCCAAGCTCCTGGAGCAGCTCAAGGCCGAGCAGACCAAGGCTGGTTCGGCTGAGGAGGCCGCGATCGCCGCGCGCATCGAGGCGACCGTCGTCCGTACCGCGTTCGGCATGGGCATCGACGGCGACAAGCTCCTCGACTCCCGCAGCTTCTGCGAGCAGGTCGACGACCTCGACCCGTCCGACCCGGCGAAGTTCCGCGAGTCGCTGAAGAAGCTCGTCGCCAAGACGGCGGAGAAGAACCCCGCGGTGCGGCTCCAGTCCGCCGGCCGGTCCGGCCCTGACCTTTCCGGCGGCACCGGCGAGGGCGCCGCCAAGCGCGGATCGGGCGGCCTGGCAGGCGCCATCCGCGGCCACTACCAGACCTGACGTACAGGAGAACCCTCATGCCCGTGACGCTCGCTCAGGCGCAGCTCAACACTCAGGCGGACATCGACTACGCCGTCATCGACAACCTGCGCCGCTACTCGTGGCTGCTGGATCAGATGGTGTTCGACGACACCGTCACCCCCGGCACCGGCGGCTCGACGCTGACCTACGGCTACACCCGGCTCGTGAGCGCCTCGGGCGCGGACTTCCGCGCGGTGAACACCGAGTACAGCCCGACCGAGGCGACCCGCCAGCGATTCACCGTCGACCTCAAGCCGCTCGGCGGAGCGTTCCAGGTCGACCGGATTCTGGCGCGGCTTGGCCCGGCCGCGACCAACGAGATCATGTTCCAGATGCAGCAGAAGCTGACCTCCATCCGGGGCCGCTTCCAGGAGGAGCTGATCAACGGGGACGTCGCAGTCGACGCCGACGGCTTCGACGGCCTCGACAAGGTCCTCACCGGCCAGCCCACCGAGTACCTCCCGGCTGCCAACGGCGTCGCCTCAGGCTTCCTTGACTGGACGCCTGGCACCGTCAACACGCAGGCGCTGGCGATGGCCGGGCTCGACCACCTCGACAGCTTCCTGTCGCGGATCGTGCCGTCCCACACGGGCGGCGGTGACGCCGGCGCTGCGGGCGCCCTGCCCCCGGGCGTCAAGGCCATCCTCGGCAACACCGTGTCGATCACGCGTGTGCGGGCGCTCGCACGGTGGGCGGGCCTGTACACCAACACCAAGGACGACCTCGGCCGCCAGGTCGAGCGGTACGGGCCCTGGACGCTGGTCGACCTCGGCGACAACCACACCGGCAGCGGACCGATCATCCCCACCGAGACGCGGGACGCGGACGGCGGCGGCGCGGGCGGCAACATCACCAACCTGACCGACCTGTACGCCGTCAGCTTCGGCCTGGACGCCTTCCACGGTGCGAGCGTGGCCAACCAGCCGCTCGTGCAGACCTTCATGCCCGACTTCACCGACCCCGGCGCCGTCAAACGCGGCGAGGTCGAGATGGGCCCGGTCGCCGCAGTGCTGCGCAACACCAAGGCGTGCGGCGTGCTCCGCAACATCAAGATCGGCTGAGGAGAGGGACCATGACGAAGTACAACATCACCGCGCCCGAGAAGGACTTCTCCGGCGAGGTCGCCGGGGTCAACTTCAGCAAGGGCGAGGCCACCCTCGACAGCGACCACGAGCACGCGACCGCGGCCCTGTCCTACTTCAGCCGCCGCGGTTACGGCATCAACGGCGATGCGGCGGCCGAGTCGCAGGAGCCGTTCGAGCCCACCGACCCGCGCACCGTCGCGGACGCCGGCGGCGGAGCGCTGCGGGACGGCGCCGTCGAGCCACGCGTCACGGACGCGGGCCTGCCGACGAACGCCGGCCGGGACAACCCGCACGGCCCTCGCGTCGTGTCGCCGGAGGCGCCGACCCCGCCCGGTGAGTCCCTGGCGACGGAGTCCGCGGTCGAGGACGGTGACAAGCGGCCCTCGCGGAGCGCGTCCAAGGCCGATTGGCAGGCATACGCGCGCTCACGGGCCGCCGACTCCGAGGAGGAGGCCGCCATCGACTCCATGACCAAGGAGGAGCTGGTCGCCAAGTACGGGGGCGGTAGCTGATGCCGCTGTCGAGCGCACTGTCCATGGCGGCCACGGTCAGCCAGACGAAGACGCTGGACCTGACCACGGTGGCCGATCCACTGATGTTCCGGCGGGCGGTCCAGCTGACCGACGGCACAGCGGCGGGCAAGGCCGACAAGGTCTTCCACGACCGCCGGACCCTGGCCGCCTCGGCGACAGAGGACCTCGACCTCGCCGGATCGCTGCTCGATGCGTTCGGCGCGGTCATCAACCTGGTCCGGGTGAAGGGCCTGTTCATCTCCGCCGCCGCGGCGAACACGAACAACGTGATCGTCGGAAACGCCGCGGCGAACGGCTGGGCCACGCTCCTCAACGCGACGGGCACGCTCACGCTGCGGCCGGGCGCCTCCGTCGGGGCGATGGCGGGGCAGGCGGACCCCACGGCGTACGCGGTCGCTGCGGGCACCGGCGACGTGCTGAAGGTCGCCAACTCGGGTGCGGGCAGCGCGGTCACGTACGACATCGTCATCGTCGGCGCGAGCGCGTAGAAGGGGGTGGCCCGGTGGGCAGGGTCTACGCGACACCAGCGGAGTACGAGGCGTTCACCGGGCAGCCTGCCCCGGCGAACGCTGTCCGGTTGCTGGCGCGGGCCTCGCGGCTCGTTTCGGGAGCCACGAAGGCCGCGCTGTACGACACCGATCCGGCGGGCTATCCGACCGACACCGACATCCGCGCGGCGTTCCGTGACGCTGCCTGCGCGCAGGTAGCGGAGTGGGCGAAGCGAGACGCGGCCGAGGCGGGGACGAGCGACGACCTCGTGGCGGGCCCGTGGACGTCGGTGTCGGCCGGGGGGCTGTCGTTCTCCCGCAAGTCGGCGCCGACGGCGACGGCCGAGGACACGGTCCTGGTCCCGGAGGCCGCCGAGATCCTCGCCGATCTGGACCTGTGCCAGGTGGTGTGGTCGCCGTGAGGATGCCGCGCTTCCTGCTCCGGCACGCGGTCATGGTGGAGCCGTACCTCGGCGTCTCCTCCGTCGGGGACGTGTTCGGCCCGGCCGTCGAGGTTCGAGGCCTGCTGGAGCAGAAGACCCGGCTCGTCCGAAACGCGGCGGGCGAGCAGGTCGTCTCGTCCTCGACGTTCCGGGCGCCGCTGGAGACGGTGGCGCCCGCCAAGAGCCGTGTGCGGCTCCCCGACGGCAAGAGGACCACCGTCATCGCGGCCGTACGGCAGGACGGCGCAGGCCTGCCGGTACCCGACCATCTGGAGGTGCAGCTCCAGTGACGCAGTACGCCCACATGACCTGGCAGGGCACCCGCCTGTGGACGTCGCGCGGCCGGCGCCTCGCCTCCGAGGGCCTGCAACGCGCGCTGGAGCACGGCCTCGGGGTCTCCAACTCCCGTGTCCCGCTGGAGGAAGGCACCCTCGAACGCTCCGGCCGCGTCGATGTCGACGGACTGAACGGCGCGATCAGCTACGACACCGTGTACGCGGTTCGTCAGCACGAAGAGTTGGAGTGGAAGCACCTTCCCGGCCGCCAGGCAAAGTACCTGGAGTCGGCGATGAACGACGAGCGCGAGGTCATGCTCCAGCTCATGGCCGTCTCCCTGCGCCGCTGGCTCCGAGGCTGACCCTTCCACCCTTTCGAACCCCCGCCCAGTGCGGGGGTTTTCGCATGTCGGGAGGTCGCCCGTGGGCCACACCAGCTCGATCGTCTCGGGGCTCGCCGAGCTCCTGGCAGCCGCCGGCCTCGGCGTGTACCGGCCCGCTGGGGTCTACGCGGACAACGAGACCGCGATCTTCCTGCACCGCATGCCTGAAGGCCCGGCTCGGGCGTATGCGATCACCCCGTACCCGGTCGAGGACACCGGCCTGAGCGACGTCACCGACGGCGTCCAGATCCGCATGCGTGCGGGCCCGGATCCGCGCGAGGTCCTCGACATGGCTGACGCCGTCCGCGACCTCCTCCACATGCGCGAGAACACGGTCGTCGGCGGGGTGCGGCTCTCGCTGATCTGGCGGCAGTCGCAGGCCCCGATGGGCCAGGACGAGCACGGCCGCGAAGAGCTGACCAGCAACTACTACGCGCGCTCGACGCGCCCCTCACCCCACGTGAACGAGTAGAAGGAGGCGGCCGTCATGTCGACGCCGACCGAGACCGCTCTGGCCCGCCGTTGGCGGCTGGAGATCAACATGGGCACGGTGGCTACACCGGACTGGCAACTGTGCCCGGCGATCACCGAATTCCAGTGGACCGCCGAGCCGAACCTGGAAGACGACACCAGCTACGACACCTCCGGCTGGGGCGAGAACACGAAGACGGGTCAGGACTGGGAGGTGGAGACGACCTTCAACAGGAAGGCCACTCCCGACTCGACCGCGTACAGCTCCGTGCACGAGAAGATCCGCACCGCGTTCTTCGCCTACGGCGAGGCCTCGAAGGTCCACCTGCGCTTCTTCGACCGCAACGGCCTTCCCGAGGCGTACGAAGGCCTCGGCCTGCCGAACTGGGAGCCCCAGGGCGGCGAGGCCCGCGACCTGGACCAGGTGCAGGTGACGTTCACCGGCACGGGTCCGCTTACCCCGATCACGAACCCGGTGGCCGCCTGATGGCCGGGGCATTCAAGGTCCTGGAGGAGTTCCAGGACGACGCGCTGACCCTGCCCGTACGTCTTGCCGACGGCACGGTGCGGGAGTTCCGTATCCCCTCCCCGTCCGCCGAGGACGGGCTCCGCGTGCAGAAGCTGATGGAGCAGGGCGCGCGCATGGCCGACTCCGGGGCCCCGATGGACACCGAAGTCCTCGATGACGCGGCGGAGCTCGACCTCTTCCAGACCGCCCTCGGCGACGCCTACGACGATCTGATGGGCGCCGGGCTGGGTTGGTCCCGCGTGCGGCACGTCGCGATGACCGCCGTCATGTGGATCACCGCCGGGCTCGACGTCGCCGAAAAGTTCTGGGAGGCCGACGGAGACCCTTCTCGGATGGCCCCGAATCGGGCGGCACGTCGGGCGGCCTCATCGGCTGCGGCGAGCAAGACCCAGAAACGGGGCTCTACGAGTGGTACGAGCACCCGCAAGGCCACCGGCCGCGCCCGAAAGGCCGCGAAGACCTGACCTGGGGCCTGCTCCTGGACGAGTGGGCCCTCATCGAGGCCGACCTCCACGAGGTCTACGGCATCGACCTCGACACCCCCGGCCTCATGCAGGCCCGCACCTGGCGATGGCTGCGCATCCGCATCCTCGGCCTGCTCTCCACCGAGTCCCGGCTGAGCAGGCACTTCGCCCCGCCTGAGCCCAAGCAGCCGCGGCGCCCCTCTCGACTTTGACCTACCCGAGGGGGTGCGCTCATGGCCCTCCACCTCGGCGATCTGGTCGCAGGCCTGCGCGCGGACGACAGTGGTTTCGTCCGCGGCCTGAACAACGCCCACCTTCGAATGGCGGGCCTGACCCGGGACGTCAACGGGCGGTTGCGAGACCTGCACGGGCGATTCGTCTCCGAAGGCGATGCGGCCGGGCGGGCGCTCGGGGACCGCATCAGCGCGGGCGCCCGCATGGCTGTGTCCGCGCTGCGGCGTGTGGGCCCGGCAGTGGCCGGTATCGCGTTGGGACTTCCGGCCGTCGCCGCGGCGACGACCGCACTGATGGGGCTGGCGGCCGCGGGGACGGCGGCCGGCCTCGCCGTGAAGGCGTTCAGCCTCGCCGCCGGCCCGCAGCTGGAGTCGGTCACGGAGGTCTCCAAGCTCGCGGAGGAGGCGCAGAAGGCCGTCGCGTCCGGGGCGTCGGACGCGGCTGAGAAGCAAAAGGCGTACGCGGACGCCATGGCAGATCTGCCGCCTGCGACTCAGCAGACGGCAAAGGCGTTCATCGGCCTGAAGAAGGACTATCAGGGCTGGTCGGACTCCATGTCCAGCACGACCATGCCCGTGTTCACCAAGGGCATCGGCATCCTGCGGGACCTGCTGCCCATGCTGACGCCGTTCGTGAAGGCGGCGGCCTCGGCGATCAGCACCTTCCTCGACGAGGTCTCGGTCGGGGTGAAGTCCGCCGGCTTCAAGGAGTGGGCGGCCGATATGGCGGCCGCGGCCGGGCCCGCGCTATTGAACTTCCTGCGGACGATCAAGAATCTGGCGGTCGGGTTCGGCGGGCTTCTCCAGGCATTCCTCCCTGCGTCGGCGGGCATGACCGGCGGCTTGCTCAGCATGTCGGAGGCCTTCGCGAAGTGGGCCACGTCCCTCAAGGGCTCGGAGGGGTTCGCCCAGTTCATGGAGGCGGCGCGGGCTGGAGGGGCCGCGCTCGGGGAGCTGGCGCTCGCCGTCGGGAATCTGCTGGTCGCCATGGCCCCCCTGATCGGCGTCACCGCCCAGGTGGCGCTCGTCCTCGCTCGGATCATCAACGCTCTGCCGCCCGGGGTGCTGTCGGTCCTGGCGACGACGATCACCGCAGTCGTCGTCGGGATGAAGGCATGGGCGATCGGCGCCCGCATGGTGGCCACCGCGAACGCCCTGATGGCGAGCAGCACGCTCGTCGCGGTGCGCGGGTGGGCGCGGATGATGGCCGTGGGCGTGGCCGCGTACGCGCGGATCGCGGCTGCGGCTGTCGCATCGGCTGCCCGCACTGCGGCGGCGTGGGCTGGGGCGGCGCTGCGCTCGATGGCCGTGTTCGCGGCGCAGATGATCCGCACCGCGCTGGTGGCGGTCGCGCAGTTCACGCTGATGGCGGCGCGCGCCGTGGTGTGGGCGGCGACGATGGCCGCGCAGTGGCTGATCGCGATGGGCCCGATCGGCTGGGTCATCGCCGCCGTCATCGCCCTGGTCGCGCTGGTGATCGCCAACTGGGACCGCGTGAAGGCGTGGACGCTCGCGGCGTGGAACGGCGTCGTGGCGGCCGTGCAGGGCGCCGTCAACCTGGTGCTGGCCGGGGTGCGCTGGCTCGCGCAGATCCCCGGCTGGGTCGCCCAGTGGTTCGGCGACATGAAGGACCGGGCGGTCCGCAAGGCCTTGGAACTCGCGGTCTGGGTTGCCACCCTGCCGGGCCGGATCCGGTCCGCGCTGGCTGGCCTGCTCGGCGTCCTGCGCTCGTCCGCGGTGAACTCCTTCAACGCCTTCAAGGTCGCGGCTGCTACCAGGGCCGTGGCGTTCATCTCCTGGGTTCGGGGGCTGCCCGCTCGCATCGCGCGCGGCATCGGCTCCCTGACGGGTCTCCTGGTCGGCAAGGGCAAAGACGTGGTGCGCGGCCTGTGGAACGGCATCAAGTCCATGGGCGGCTGGCTGAAGTCGACACTGACCAGCTGGGCCAAGAGCATCGTCCCCGGGCCCATCGCCAAGGCTCTGCGGATCGGATCGCCGTCGCGGCTGATGGCCGATGAGATCGGCCAGTGGATCCCTGCCGGTATCGCGCAGGGAGCCGAGGCGCACGCCGGGGTCCTCGACCGCACGATGGCCAACCTCGTGAGCACGCCGACCCCTTCAGCGTCCGTGGCGATGGGCGCCAGTGCGGCTGCGGCCGGTGGCGGCCTCGGCGCCGCGCGGGCGCCTCGGGTTGTGGAAGTCCGATCGGACGGCAGCGCCTTCGCGGACCTCGTTATCGGCACCCTCCGCGACGCCATCGGTGCGCGCGGCGGAGACGTGCAATTCGTACTCGGGAAGAGGTGACATGGCGTTCCCTGAAGACCCGTTGGGGCTGCGGGTCGAGATCCGTACCGGCACGGTGTGGACGGATATCACGGCGGACGTGAAGACCGCCGACCCGATCACGCACGCGCGCGGGATCCGCAACTCCGGCACGGCTGCGGATCCCGCCACGTGCCCGCTGAAGATCGACAACAAGGACGGCAAGTACAGCCCCCGCAACCCGATGAGTCCGTACTACGGGCTCATCGGCCGCAACACCCCCGTCCGCATCTGGATCGCCGGGGGCCCGCACTTCCTCGACCTCGACGGCACCACCGCCCACATCGCCTCCACCCCGGACACGGCCGCGCTCGACATCACCGGCGACCTCGACCTCCGCATCGAGCTGGAGACCTCCTGGTACGCGCCCGGCGCCCACACCCTGGTCGGCAAGTGGGATCCGGCCGGCAACCAGCGCTCCTACCTCCTGCGCCTCCAAGACGGCTCGCTGCGCCTCAACTACTCCACCGACGGCACCGTCGCGGGCGCGAGCTTCCACGCCCGCCCGCTGCCCGCACTGCCCCCGCGCGCGGCCCTGCGCGCCACTGTGGACGTCGACAACGGGGCGGGCGGGCGCACGGTGCGGTTCTACTGGGCACCATCACTGGCAGGCCCCTGGGCCGAGTTCGCGACGCCCGTCACCCTGGCCGGAACGATCAGCATCTACGCGTCCACGGCCGCACTCACCATCGCCCCCACCGATCTGACCAGCGCCCTCCCCCTTACTCCTGTCGAGGGCCGCGTGTACGCCGCGGAGGTCCGCTCCGGGATCGCCGGCACCGTCGTTGCCGCTCCGAACTTCGGGGAGCAGCCGCTCGGATCGACCGGCTTCACCGACTCGTCCGGCCGCGTCTGGTCCTACAGCTCGGGAGCCATCGCGGACCGGCAGGAGCGGTTCGTCGGGGAGATCGCGCGCTGGCCGCAGAAGTGGGTGCCGTCCGGCCAGGCCGTGTGGACCACGGTGGAGGCCGCGGGCATCCTGCGCCGGTACGGGCAGGGGCAGAAGGCTCTCGACTCGACGCTGCGGCGCCGGATCCCGTCCGGAGCGCCGATCGCGTACTGGCCGATGGAGGAGGAGCGGGAGGCAACCCGCGCCTACTCGCCGATCCAGGGCGTGACCCCGGCGGCCGTGACCGGGGTGGAGTTCGCGGCCGTCGACACCCTGCCGAGCTCGCGCGCCCTCCCGCGGCTCACCGCGGCCGCCACCCTCTCCGCGATCGTTCCCGCACACACCGACCTCGGGGAGTGGCAGGTCGAGTGTGTGTACAACGCGGACGACAAAACGCCCCCGGCAACCGGACCGTGGGCCGAAGTGCTCAGCGTGTCCAGCACGGGCACAGTGCGCCGCTGGGTGATCGCCATGCGCGCCGACACGGTTCGCGTCTACGGGTACGACGCCTCGGGAACAGACATCATCTTCCTGGCCATCAACGTAGTCGAGGACATCTTCCATGGCTGGTACCGGCTGCGCTTGTACGTGCAGGATCTGGGCGGCGGCCAGATGGAGTGGGTGCTCGGCTGGGCCAACGTCAACGGCGGCGTCCTCCAAGCTGGCAGGACCATCACCGGCTCGCCCGGCCGCGTCACCGCGGTCACCGCGAACTGGGGCTCTCTGACGGAGGGCTGGTCCGTCGGCCATCTGTCGGTCATGCCGACCGCGGCGAACACCATCTACGACGGCAGCGACTCCGCGTACTCCGGCGAGAGTGCGTGGGCGCGGATGCTGCGCCTGGCCAACGAGGAGTCCATCCCGATGGCCCGGATCGCGGGGCCGCTCACTCCCGAGCGGGTCGGCCCACAGCGTCCGCAGACCCTGCTCGCGCTGCTGCAGGAGGCGGCCGAGGCCGACGGCGGGATGCTGCTGGAGTCCCGCGAGCGGCTTGGCCTGCTGTACCGGGACCGCTCTTCGCTGTACACGCAGGAGCCCGCGCTCGTCCTGGACTACGCGGCGGGGCAGATCAGCCCGCCGCTCGACCCGGTCGACGACGATATGGCGACGAGGAACGACATCACGGTCACGCGGCAGGGCGGCTCGTCGGCGCGCGCGGTCCTCGAGGAGGGCCCGCTGTCGGTGCAGCCGCCGCCGGGCGGGATCGGCCTGTACGACGAGTCGGTCACGCTCAACCTTGACGACGACGTCCAGCCCGTCGCGCAGTCGTACTGGCGCCTGCATCTGGGGACTGTCGACGGCGCCCGCTACCCCTCGGTGCGAGTCCTGCTGCACCGACGACCTGCGCTGATCCCGCAGGTGCTCGCGCTGCGGGAGGGTGACGTCCTGCGGCTGAAGAATCTGCCCTCCTGGACGGCGTACGGCGATGTCGACCTGATCGTCACCGGCTACAGCGAGGTCATGCTGCCGCGCACGTGGGAGATCACGTTCACGTGCGAGCCGGGCAGCCCCTGGGACCTCGCGAAGATCAACACACTGCACGAGGGCTTCGAGGACGACACCTACGAGGTGCCCATCACCTTCGGCGGCAACCTGCCGTGGACACGGACCAGCACGCAGGCCCGCTCGGGGACCAACTCGCTGCGCTCCGGAGCGATCGGCAACAACCAGACGTCGGACGCGGCTGTGGCCCTGCCGCCCGGGAGTACCTCGTTCTCCTTCTGGTACCGCACGTCGAGCGAGACGAGCGGCCCCGGGTTCGAGGGTGACCGGCTCCTGGTCCTCGTCGACGGCGTGCAGGTACTGCGCGCGCAGGGCCTCACCCCGTGGACGAAGGCCACCCTCAACGTCACCGGGAAGGCCGCGGTGGTCTTCCGGTACGCCAAGGACAACTCGACCGTGTCGAGCGAGGACGCTGTCTACATCGACGATCTCCGCATCGTCCTCGGCGCCTATCAGCCCACGAAAGCGGACACGGACGGCTCCGAGCTGTCGGTCGGCGTGGATGCGGACGACACAGCGCTGTCCGTCGCCATCACCGCGGGCTCGCGGTGGACCACGGACGCGAACGAGATGCCGATCTTGATCGATGTGGGCGGCGAGCACATGTCCGTGACCGCGATCAGCGGCACCAGCAGCCCGCAGACGTTCACGATCGGCGCCCGCTCGGTCAACGGCGTCACCAAGTCGCACGCGAGCGGAACGGCCGTGCGGCTGGCCCGTCCCGCCATCGCCTCATTGTGAAGGAGGGCACGTGACCACTCCTGTTGTCTGGCAGCCCGGCATGGACGTCACCGCTGGCCGCCTCGGCGCGATGGCACAGTCCGCGTCGCTACTCGCCACGAACTTCGGGGCGGACGCGTCCGGCAGCACCAACGCGGCGCCGGGCATCCAGCTCGCCCTGAATCTGGCGCGGGACCTCGGCGGCGCGCAGGTCGTGGTGCCGCCCGGGGTGTACCTGATCGGACAGACCCTGCGGATCTACGGCAACACCAGGTTGTCCCTGATGGCCGGAGCGGAGTTCCGCCGCGCCCACGCCGGAACGATGCTGGTCAACGGCGACTCCGGGCAGACGTTCGGCGGCTACACCGGGCACTCGCGGATCGTCATCGAGGGCGGCCTGTGGAACATGCGCGGGACGACCTCCGGATTGACCGCGAGCGCCATGTGCATCTCGATCGGGCACGCCACGGACATCCTGATTCGCGACCTGGAGGTCCGCGATCTGCCCGGATTCCACGCGGTCGAACTCAACTCGACGTCCCACGGCGTGGTGCAGAACTGCAAGTTCAGGGGGTATATCGACCCCGGAGGCCGGGACTTCAGCGAGGCCGTGCAGATCGACTTGGCTAAGAGCTCAGGTGTCTTCGGAGGCTTCGGGCCCTACGATCACACACCGTGTGAGGACATCCTCGTCTCGGGCTGTCACTTCGGAGCGAGCGGCACCGCGGGCACGACCGCGTGGCCGCGCGGGATCGGCAGCCACTCGGCGACGATCACCAAGTACCATCGCCGGATCCGCGTCATCGGCAACTCGTTCGAGGGCACCCTGCAGTTCGCCGTCTCCGCGTACAACTGGGAAGACGCCACCATCTCGGCGAACACCTTCGTCTCCTGCGGGAGCGGCGTCCGCCTGCGGTCCGTGATCATCACAGACACCGAGGACACCAAGCTGCCCGATGGCACGCAGACCGGCGCGAGCCAGGTCATGCGGAACCTCGCCGTCACCGGCAACACCTTCCGCTCTGGCGGCGGCTACGACAACGTGATCGTCGCCCAAGGTGAAACCTCCGGGACGATCTTGAACCTGACCATCGTCGGCAACGCGATCGATGGGACCACCGGCAACCAGTCCGGGATCCGCCTCAACCAGGTCTCCCGGGCCACCGTCGCCAGCAACACCGTGTCGAACGTCGAGAACACCGGGATCTCCACCGAGAACCAGAACAACACCGTCATCAGCGGCAACGTCATCTGGACCCCCGGAGACCACGGAATCACCATGGTCGCCAGCGACAACAGCAACATCATTGGCAACCAGATTCGCGACCCCGGCGACTCCGGGATCTTCGTCAACGGGCCCGGCACGGACATTCAGATCAAGACCAACTTCGTAGACGGCGCCAACAGGAACAACTCGTCCTCCTACGGCATCCGCCTCTCCACCACAGCCGTCGTCGGTGCGGACATCGTCGGCAACAAGTGCCGCCCCGGCGGATCGTCCACGAAGGCCATCCGCGGCCTGTCCATCGCAGCCGCCCATACCGGCGTGCACCGCTGCGGCAACGACATGCGCGGCACCTGGTCGGGCTCAGGCGGCACCGGTATCGAGGACTCCTCGACGACGCCGAACACCACGGCGACCGACATCCAGTAGGCACACCCCATCGCACGCCCCGAGCCGCCCGGCCGGGGCCTTGTTCATGCCCTGGAGGGCCCATGTCACATGATCCGCTCCCGAGTGATCTCGGGCAGACGGCCTACGCCGCGTACGGCACGGCCACTGGCGGGCTCACTCACGATGGCCGCACGATGCCGCCGTGGGAGGAGCTCGGCGAGGACATTCAGGCGGCCTGGACGGTCACGGCCAGCACGCTCTACCAGGCCGGACTCGAAGCGGGCGGTGGCCGCTGATGGCCGCGCCGCTGTCCGCCGCGAAGGCGCTGACCGCGCTCCGCGCCGAGGGCGTGAAGGTGGTGGAGGTCTCCGGCTGGTCCACCCGCAACCGCAACCACAAGGGCGACTGGGGGCCCGTCCACGGGGTGATGATCCACCACACCGTCAGCAAAGGCTCGGCGGCCACCGTGCAGATCTGCAGGGACGGGCACAGCAGCCTGCCGGGCCCGCTGTGCCACGGCGTCATCACCAAGGACGGCCAGGTCCACCTCGTCGGCTGGGGCCGCGCCAACCACGCGGGCCTTGGCGACGACGACGTCCTCCAGGCCGTCATCGACGAACGCCAGCTGCCCGCCGACAACGAGGCGAACACCGACGGCAACGCCCGCTTCTACGGCTTCGAGTGCGAGAACCTCGGCGACGGCAAAGACCCGTGGCCGGCCGCGCAGGTCGAGGCGATCGTCCGCGCGAGCGCGGCCCTGTGCCGGGCGCACGGCTGGGGCAAGGGCGGCGACACCTCCGTCATCGGCCACAGCGAGTGGCAGCCCGGAAAGATCGACCCGCACGGGCCCGGCGTCTCCATGTCGGACATCCGCAAGCGCGTCGCCGAGCGCCTCAAGCACCCCGCCAGCTGGTCGCCCGGCGGCACGAAGCCGCCTACTCCGAAGCCAACCGTCGAGCAGCGGCTCACCGACATCGAGAAGCGCGTCACCGCGCTGGAAAAGAGGAACTGACCATGGGCACCACAGCTTTCTGGAAGGCCACCGCGGAGCGCGCGGTGCGCACCTTCGCACAGGCCGTCCTCGGCATCGCGGGCGCCGACGGCCTCGGCCTGCTCAACACGAACCTCGCCGACGCGGCCGCCGTGGGCGGCCTGGCCGCGCTCGCCGCCGTCCTGACCGCGATCGTGACGAGCGGCGGCCCCGTGGGCCCCGGCCTCACCGAGACCGTGGTCACACCCGCCACACCGCGGCGCCCGACGAGTATCTGATCGACAGGAGTTGAGCGGTGGCTGACGAGCCGACCCTCGGCGAGGTCGTCCGGCGTTTCGAGGACCGATTCGCCGACGTCCGCGACGACATCCAGCAGCTCGGCCACCGGCTCGACGAGAAAGTCGACCAGCGCATCTACGACCTACGGCACGAGGCCCTGTCCGCGCGCGTGGCCACGCTGGAGACCCTGCGCGAGAAGGAGTCCGAGAAGCTCGTCGCCACCAGAAGGTGGCTGATCGGCGCGGTGGTGGTGCCGCTGGTCGGGATTCTTCTGCCAGTGATCATCCTCCTCACCCGAGGGGCAGGGGCATGACGCGCGGGCAGATCAGGGCCGAGGAGCGCCGTTGGCGCCGCGGTGATGTCCTCGCGGTCTTGGGCGCGATCGTGCTGGGTGTCGCGGTCGCCTGGATCATCCTCACGGTGCAGGCGATGACGGACGACCTACGCACGGCGAACGAGGCGCGCGACCAGCTGGCGCGTCAGGTTGAGCGGATGGGAGGGACGCCCGTCGCCGGGCCGCCCGGTAGCCGCGGTGAGCCGGGCGAGTCCCGGCCCGGCCCCCGCGGCCCGCAGGGTCCGCCCGGCGAGGATGGGGAGCCGGGCCCGGTCGGTGCCTCGGGAAAGCCCGGCGAGGGCGGTAAGACCGGCAAGGATGGTGCGACGGGCGCTGACGGCGCGGGAGGTGAGCGCGGCAGTGACGGCCAGGCGGGCACCCCGGGCGCGGACGGCCCTGCGGGACCACCCGGGCCGCAGGGCGAGCCCGGCCCGGCCGGACCCGAGGGCCCCGCGGGTCCGCCGGGGAAGGACGGCGCCGACGGTCGGGACGGCCAAACGTGCCCGGACGGCTACTCGCTCCAGGCGCCGGCGTCCGATCCGGACGCCCTGATCTGCCGCCGTGACGGGGCACCGCAACCCGACCCAGACGAACCGGACCCCAAGACGGCTGCTCTCGATCCCGCCCGCCGCCAGTACCAATGAGGACCCGCTGATGAAGCCGGCATGCCAAGTTACTGACCGCTGAGGGTTTGCACGCAGTTCTGGCCCCTAAATGTGCCGTAGGGCGGACAGGGGACGGCAGCGGTGGGATTCTGGCAGTGGCCGGTCGCCGCCGCGGACGCGGCGGCGACCGGGGCGCGAGGGGCCCGAGGCTCCCCCTCGAACGGCCCTCGCGCGCGGCGCCCTCCTGGTGGCAGGCCGTGCGAGACCGCGGGAGGTTGTCCCACTGGCCGTCACGTCCGGAGGGCGCGGGCTGGAGCCGTGTTGTCGGCGATGCGGCTCCAGCCGGCCTCAGCAGTCGCTCACCTGGCTCGGGGGCTGGGAGCCTTGGACGAGTGCTCAACTTCGTCTGTTTCGAGCGTAGAAGGTCATTCGTGATGATCGGAAGTGGTTCCGTCACACCGCATGAAGAGCCGCTGCCGGGTGGTTCGGCAGCCGTAGGCCGCGTGGCGGCGGCTCATAAAACTCCCGTTTAGTGCCTTCTGATTCTCTGACAGCAGCCCCTTCCGTCTGCGGGCGGGAGGGGTGCCTCTTCCTGTTGATCCCGAACGTCCCCCTGGTTCGGACTCAGCTTCCTTCTGTGCCGTGGACGAAGGTTTCCGCAACCTGCGCTGGGGATAAGCTGAGGGACCGTGCGAAGGGGGCTCGTCATGACGCCTGGCCGGAAGATCCTCATCGTTGACGATCACGAGGACACGTTGTTCGCACTGGAGAGCGCGCTGGCTCCGCTGGGCTACGACGTGGCGCGAGCGATAGATGGCGAGGACGCCCTCAAGCAGATTCTGCGTGACGACATCGCGGTCATCTTGCTGGATCTGCGCATGCCGGGCGTCAACGGCCTGGACGTCGTCCGGTACGTGCGAGGCCTGGAGCAGACGCAGTTCATCCCCATCGTCCCGGTGACCGGGTATGCCGTGAACCGCGAGGTGTCCGCCGCCGCGTTCTCTCTCGGCGTCGCCGATGTGGTGCTGAAGCCGATCGATCCGTGGTCCCTACGCATCAAGATCCGTTTTCTATACGAGGTTCATGACCGACTGCACCGTCTCCAGCAAGAGAACGAAGCTCTCCGCGCTTCCCATTCCGATCTGTCACAGCCCCGGTTGCACGCACAACCCAGAGCCGTTTCCCGACCGAGCCCGGTAACAGAAAGCTGACGCTGCACCGCCCCCTTCCGCCTTCGGGCGGAAGGGGGCCTTTCGTCATGCCCGGTCAGCCAGCTGTCGCGCCTCCGCGAGCGCGACGTCCCACGGGTACGCCGTCGGCTTCCCAGATCCCGGCGGGTTGGGCGTGAACCCGCCCTCGCCGTACAGGACCGTGATGCCCTGCTCGCGCAGCTCCGTGATGCTGCGATCCAGCTGACGGTGCGCAGCGTAGGCAGCGTTCACGCACGGGACCGTCACGGTGGGGATGCCCTTGCCGATGCCCTCGGCGACGACACCGACCACGAAGGTCGAGGTGAGGCCGAGAGCCCAGGAGTTGAGGCTGTTGAACGTCGCCGGAGCGAAGAGGATCACGTCCGCCTTCGGCCAGACGTCAGGCTCGCCGGGCAGCTTGTACTCGCTGCGCACCGGGTGCCCGGTGAGCGCGGCCAGACCGTCGAGGCTCTCGTCGATCCAGCGGGCCGCGGTCGGGGTCAAGCCGAGGCAGACGTCCCAGCCGTCGGCCTGCGCGGTCTCGATCACCTTTGCCACGTCGAAGATGGGCGGCGCTGCCGAACCGAACAGGTACAGGGTCTGTGAGGTCATGTCCTCATCCCATCCTGCGCGGTCGATCACGTGCAACTGCCCCCGATCCAGGTGGATCGAGGGCAGAAGCCTGACCTGCGCCATCGAGCGCGAGTACCGTTCCAAGTGGTGAGCCAGGAACGGAGTTCCAGTATGCCCAGAGACAACCACCCCGGGAAGCAGATCGCGAAGTACCGGAAGCTGGCCGGGTACACACAACGCGGCTTGGCCACGAAGATCGGGTTCTCTTACAGCTTGCTCCACCAAGTCGAGGGCGGGCACAAGGAAGCGAGTCCCGACTTCACCGCGGCCTGTGCTCGGGAGCTGCACGTCTCCGTCCTCACCCTGAATGGACAGCCGTACATGACCGAGCTTCAGCAGGATCGCCTCGCCGAGCTGATCCGCCCCATCCGCGAATCACTCGACCTGTACGACCTCGGTGCCAATCCCGACGTTGCCACGCGCGAGACCCCCCAGCTGGTGACCGCGGCGGACTCCCTGTGCGAGCTGGTTCGAGCTACTCAACTCAACAAGGCCGCGCAGCAGCTGCCCGGCCTGATCGCTGAGCTGACGACTGCGGCGTACCGTAATCCGTCCAGCGAGCTGTGGGCTGCGCTGGGATCCGCGTACCGGACCGCCCATGACGTCACGGTGAAGCTTGGGTTCTACGACCTGTCCACCATCGCTCTGGACCGCATGGATTGGGCTGCGGAACGCGCCTCTGATCCGGTGCTCGCGGCGGTGCGGCAGTACATGCGGGGGCTCGTCTACCACCGCGAGGGCGAGCACACCATCGGGCTTCGCCTCGTGGACGCTGGCCACCGTCTGCTCAGCGCTACGCAGGAGACGCCGGAAGCGCTGGCGGTCGCCGGGCAACTGCACCTCGGCGCTACCGTCATCGCCGCGCGCGCCCGTGACGAGGCTGCGGTGAATACCCACCTGGGGGAGGCTAAGCAGATCGCCAACCATGCTGGCAGTGTCGAGCACGTCCACTGGTTGTCGTTCGGGTCGACGAACTGGGCCGCGCACGAGCTCTCCGCCTTGACGGAGATGGGGAAGTACGGGAAAGCCGTCGAGAAGGCACGCAAGCTCCGCATGCCTGCCTCGTGGCCGACCTCGCGGCGTGCGCATGTGTTGATCGACCGTGGGCGCTCGGAGATGGAGACGGGTCGCAGCGAGGCAGCGCTCAAGTCCATCGCTAAGGCCCGCAAGCTGGCCCCGCAGCAGACCCGGTACCACCCTGGGGCCCGGGCCACGATCGAAGGCCTCGTGCACCAGCAGCGCCGAACCCCCGACGCTCTGGGGCACCTGTCTGCCTGGCTCGGTCTGTGACAGCTGTCACTGAAGAGTGACAGTTAAGGGCCTTGCACGTCATCACCCTGGTCACAGAGCTGATCGGACGATGACGGCAGGGGTAGACAGTGAGCACCCAACAGACAGATTTTGCGATCGCGGAGTGGCTCGCGCGCTCACAGCGGGCGCCGGAGCAGGCGCGAAGGGAGTGGGCGACGACGGGCGTTGCGTTGTTGCCGCTCGGCAGCCGGTTCGATGCCGTCCGTTTGCCTGAGCACCTCGTGCACGCAGCGGTAGGGACTGTCGAGCCGCAGGGCGTCGCAGCGCGGCTCGCCCGCCTCCTCGGCGGCCCCGTGATCTACGACGGCCGGGCCATGGGCGGCACGTACTACGCCCTCATGCACGTGACACCGCCCACTACCAAGTGGCGGCACCAGGACGCCGCGGTCTGCCTCGGGCCCGGCAGCTTCCTCGGCGTGCCGAAGATTGACCGCACCGAGCCGCCGGGCGCGTACTGGGTGGTACCGCCCCGGGCGGCGCACGATCTGTGCGACCCCGCCACGGTGTCGGCTCTCGTCGTCGCCGGGCAGCGTGCCACCGAAGACGCACCGCTATGAGCGCCACCCAGGCCGCGCCCGGACGACGCGAGCAGGCCCTGCACCAGAGCTACCTCGCGCACCTGGACGAGTGCTCGCCCTGCCAGACAGGGGTCAATTTCTGTGAGGCCGGTGGCCGTATGCGGCGAGCGCTTCAGGCCGCGCGGTCGGCTCTGCGCGGCTCGTCGGAGGAGCCGATCCACTAACCCCCGGCCGTAGCGCTGTCGGAGCGGCTGCGGAGCGGGAAGGGGTGGCCGCCTCATCTGGGAGCTCACCTCGGGGCGGCCGCCCACCCCACACCCCCGCCCCGCCCGGGGCGGGTCATCCATCCACCATCACGGAGGTGCCACATGGGCACGCTCACGAACGGCAGCAAGACTGCTGCCTTCGACAACTCCCGACTGCCAGGGCTCGACTGGCGAAAGGCAGGTCGGACCGACCTCGACCCGATCGTGAAGGACTGCGTGATCCTCGCGGACGCCGGGACCGCCTCCGGGCATCCTCACCCGCGCATCCCGGACGGCACGCGCCTGATCGCGATCAGCGACGACAAGGACCCGGATTCCCCGGTGCTGCTCATGTCCCGGGTCGAGATCAGCAAGTTCTTCGATGGGGTGATCGCGGGTGAGTTCGACGACTTCCGGGCGAGCGAGGAAGAGCTCGAAGCCGCGTCCGCCACAGCCTGACCCAGAGCCCGGAGCGCACGAGGTCGGGCAGGCGCCGCGCGACAACCGCCAGTCGCTGGAGGGCGGTCCGGTGTGCACCACGCACACGGGCCCGCCGGCGCCGACAATCCGAAGCTCGGCAGGCACGCACATCTGCCCCATCTGTACGCCCTTGGGACGGACACCCGAGCAGACGTACGCCATCGTGCGTCGGGAGAACGCGGTCCTGGATAGCCCGTACTGGCGCGAGCGCGGGCCCGCCACGTAACGTCCGTCGGCCCCGTACCCCTGGGCAGGCGGATCTCAGGCCCCGGTCGGGACGGCGCTCTCCGGCCGGGGCCGCCCACCGCTACACGAGCCGCGGAGCGGGGCGATACGGCCTAGGGCAGATCACGCTCAGGCGACCGCCCCCACCACGACATCAGCTGGTAGGTCGACTGCAAGTTGAGCGCCGACCGCAGGAGCGCCAGCTCCTTGCTCACAGCACGCTCGCTCAGTCCGACCTGCGCCCCGACCTGCTGTTGCGGGTACCCAGCGTCCAGCTGGCGGAGGATCTGCCGCTGCCGCTCGTTCGTGATGGCCCCGCTCACTGCCTGAGCAGCCTGCTGCCAGGGCGTCGCGAGGTCCCAGTACCCGCAGAAGACCGTCCTCGACCACGCAACAGCTGACACGTCGAACACGTGCCAGCCCGCATCCGACTCAGAGTCAGGCACGACATGGTTTTCGATAAAGAGGTGTCGCCGATCAACGAGCACCATCCGCGGGGGCAGGTGGCTACCCACCCGCACCTCGCCGCCGCTCTCCAGAATCTCCGCCACGTACTCACGCGTCCCTGGGTGGGTGAGCGCACTGGCGGCGTACAACGACCGCACCTGTACTCCCCGGCTGGACGCTGCCCGGGCCCGCTCCACTCCGAGGCGCTGCACCGAGGGGTCGCGGTCCTCGGGCGGGCCGGGCTGCGACGTGAACAGTTCGGTGTCGGCCTCGCCCAACGCCTGTCCGATGCGGGTGTTCATGAGGCTCTTCGAGGGCAGGAATTCGGATCCTGGCCCCCCGTACATGCGGTTCGGGTCGAAGTGCGTGGCGAGAGTCTCCAGTGCTGGAATCCGCGCCATCCGGTCGATGGCCCGGGACATTACGGCGCGTTCTGCGGCGAGCAAACGCTGTGCGGCTGTGCGTGGATCGAGAGCGATATGCCCGCCGCCCTCGTACGGATTGCGATCGATCAGGCCCAGTGCCGCCAGTCGCGCCAATCTCGTTTCGTCGACTGGTTCTCCTGCCGCGACGGCTCTGTATGCCTCGATGTCGAGGTCAGAGAGCGGAAGCTCTGCCTCTTCTCCTGTACCTCCGCGCGCACCCATCTGCACCCCTCTCTGAAACACCCAGCGCATCTCAGTGCGCCCCCGTTACTCGCATGCGGGAACACGAACGTTCGGGTTTCCGCAGCGTGAACCGCTGGACCTTGCCCTGTGCAAATGCCAGGCTACGTACAGCAACCCAAAAGCGGAAGCATGTTCGATTCGAGGCTTCCTGTGTACGGGAATAGGGGATTCATGATCAAGAAAGCGATACGCGCCGGCGCCGCCGCACTGCTCGTCGCCGCCGCCATTGCGGGCGGCAGCGCCGCGACCGCAGCCCACAACGACCACGGCAGCGGAGCGGCAGTCAGCGCTGCGGGCGATCCCGGCTGGGGGGTCGCGACACAGGGCGGCGAAGAGGCCGCGAAGACGCCCGGGCGCGCGGGCGATCCCGGCTGGGGATGAAGCAGCCCCCAGCCCTCACGGACGCCGCCCGTCTGTCAGCACCCCAGTAGGCAGGCGGGCGGCTTTTTTCCCCGCGTGACGGACGGCAAGGTCCGTGACACGGCCACGGGGTATTCGTTGAGCTGAGCAGTCAGGGGGAGGGATCAATTCCGCCCCCCAGGTGGTAGCACCCGCCCCCTGACGCCAGACCCAGGGAAGCCCCCACCCCTCGTCCCCCATGGGAGAGACATGGGAGACGATCAAGAGCATTACGCTCGACCGGACTCTAGATAGCTCTAATAATCTCTAGTTTCCGGTTCCGCGGGTTTCCTGCTCAGACGCGGCATCCTCACCGGTCAACGCGCTGACCGGCTCTTTCTCCGGTTCCTTGAAGTCGACCTTCCGCATGTGCCGGTTCATCGACTTCATCAGGCCCCAGACGGCCAGGGCCATCACCGCGAAGACGATGAAGCCCAGGACACCCGGAGTCACCTTGTCGTCGTCGACCTCCTTGGCAAGAGGGACGAGATGCGTCATTGCCAGATGTGCGTTCACGCTAGGCATTGTCGCGGATGCCCGCAAAGAGGTCGTCCTCGGGGAGGGAAGTATCGACGAGCGACTTCGCGAGCTCGTACTCCTCCGTGGGCCAGACCTCCTTCTGGATCTCCATCGGCACCCGGAACCACCCGCCGTCGGGGTCGATCTGCGTGGCGTGCGCGATCAGGGCCCTGTCACGGACCTCGAAGTAGTCCGCACACGGAACGTGCGTGGTCAGGGTGCGCTCGACCCGCTCGAACTCGTCCCAGCGCTTGAGCCAGTCCCCGTACGGCGACTCCAGGCCACGGTCGATCATCGCGTGGTGCAGCGCCTCGGTGCGCGGCCGGTTGAAGCCCTGGTTGTAGTAGAGCTTCAGCGGCTGGAAGACCGGGCCGAACTCGCTCTCGGGGTACTTCTCGGCGTCCGCCGCACCGTCGAAGGCCACCATCGTGATCTTGTGGGTCATGATGTGGTCGGGGTGCGGATAGCCGCCGTTCTCGTCGTACGTCGTGATGACCTGCGGACGGAAGGACCGGATCTGGCGCACCAGCTCGCCGGCCGCCTTGTCGACGTCCTCCAGGGCGAAGCACCCCTCGGGCAGCGGCGGCAGCGGGTCGCCCTCGGGCAGGCCGGAGTCGACGAAGCCGAGCCAGTCCTGCTTGACGCCGAGGATCTCGCGGGCCTTGTCCATCTCCTTCCTGCGCACCTCGTGGATGTTCTCCTGGATGTAGGCGTCACCCTGGAGCTTCGGGTTGAGGATGTCGCCGCGCTCCCCGCCCGTGCAGGTCACGACGTGCACGTCCACCCCTTCGGCCACGTACTTGGCCATGGTGGCCGCGCCCTTGCTCGACTCGTCGTCGGGGTGGGCGTGTACGGCCATCAGTCGCAGCTGCTCAGTCAAGACTCGATCCTCAGGTTCTGGGCGCCCTCGGTGATTCGGCGCAACGGGCGGCTTCTATAGTGACGGAACCGGGGGGCGGAAAATTCCGGCATCCACTGTTCCTGGAGGACGATCATGGCGGCGGTGGGCTCGAAGCTCTCCGAGGGCCCTTCCGAGGGCCCCTCCACGGGCGTCCCCGAGGGTCGGTACGGCCGCTCCCGCACGGCCGACGAGGCCGCCGACCGCAAGCTGAGGATCGTCGGCTCGGTGCTCGGCGTGGTCCTGCTCGGTGTCGTCGGCTGGTTCGGCTACGACTACATCAACGGTACGAAGGTCAGCGCCGAGGTCATCAAGTTCGACGTCGTGTCGGACCGGACCGTCAAGGCTCATCTGGAAGTCCGCAAGGACACCGAAGCCCGGGGCTACTGCACCCTGCGCTCGCAGGCGGAGTCCGGCCGCGAGGTGGGCCGCGCGGACTTCCGCTTCGACCAGCGCACGGACCGTATCGACGAGGTCGTCACTCTGCGTACGACGAGCAAGGCGACCAGCGTCGAGCTGCTGGGCTGCCACTCCGACTGACGCCGGGCGACATTCCGGCGTTTACCGCGCTCACCTGCGTTGACGCAAATCTGATGGCTTATGTCCTCCCCGTTGGGCGCCTGAATTGTTAGGCTCGTGGTTTCGCCCACCCGTGAGGGAACATCCTTCTGGGTAGGGCGATGCTTTGTATTCCCAGTACCTACGAGGAGCACCTGTGACCCAGACGAGCGAGAACGTCACCTGGCTGACCCAGGAGGCGTACAACCAGCTCAAGGCCGAGCTGGAGTACCTGTCTGGTCCTGCGCGCACCGAGATCGCGGCCAAGATCGCCGCGGCGCGCGAGGAGGGCGACCTGCGGGAGAACGGCGGGTACCACGCGGCCAAGGAGGAGCAGGGCAAGCAGGAGCTCCGCGTCCGCCAGCTGACCCAGCTCCTGGAGACCGCGCGGGTCGGCGAGGCGCCGGCCGACGACGGGGTCGTGGAGCCCGGCATGGTCGTCACCATCGCCTTCGACGGCGACGAGGACGACACGCTGACCTTCCTGCTCGCCTCCCGTGAGTACGCGAGCGGCGACATCGAGACGTACTCGCCGCAGTCCCCGCTGGGCACCGGTGTGAACGGCAAGAAGATCGGCGAGAACGCGGAGTACGAACTGCCGAACGGCAAGTTCGCCTCCGTGAAGATCCTCGCAGCGAAGCCGTACGCGGCGTAGCGCTCCCTCGGAGCTCCGGTCATCACCGAGCCCCCGGCACCCTGGATGAGGGCGCTGGGGGCTCGGTCATGTGCGGTCAGGCCGTCGCCGAGCGGTACTTGCGGACCGACAGGGTGCGGAAGATCAGGATGATCAGGACCGAGTAGATCACCGAGGCCCAGACCGGGTGCTGCATGGGCCAGGCGTCGGACGGGGAGACCCCGGGGTTGCCGAAGAGCTCGCGACAGGCCTGGACGGTCGCGCTGAAGGGGTTCCAGTCGGCGACGTGCCGCAGCCAGGGCGTCATCTTGCTGGAGTCCACGAACGCGTTCGAGATGAACGTGACCGGGAAGAGCCAGATCAGGCCGCCCGAGGTGGCCGCCTCCGGGGTGCGGACCGAGAGTCCGATGAGCGCGCCGACCCAGGTGAACGCGTACCCGAGGAGGAGCAACAGGCCGAAGGCGCCGAGGGCCTTGCCGATCCCCTCGTGGATGCGCCAGCCCACCAGGACGGCCACGATCGCGAGGACCAGGAGGGTCAGCGCGGTCTGCACGAGGTCGGCGATGGTGCGGCCGGTGAGGACCGCGCCGCGCGCCATGGGCAGCGACCGGAAGCGGTCGATGAGGCCCTTGTGCATGTCGTCGGCGATGCCCGCGCCCGCGCCCGCGGTGGCGAAGGTGACGGTCTGCGCGAAGATGCCCGCCATCAGGAAGTTGCGGTAGTCCGCCGGATCGGTGCTGTTGCCGATCATCATGGAGCCGCCGAACACGTAGCTGAACAGCACCACGAACATGATCGGCTGGATCAGGCCGAAGATGACCATCTCGGGAATCCTGGACATGCGGATCAGATTCCGCTTGGCGACGACCAGGGAGTCCCTGACGGACTGGCCGATGCCGCCGGCGGGCCTGGGGGCCGCCGTGCGCACGGCGTCGCTGACGGTGCTCACTTGCCGGTCTCCTTTCCGTTGCCCTCGTCGGCCAGCTCGGCGACGTGCCCGGTGAGGGAGATGAAGACGTCGTCGAGGGTCGGGCGGCGCAGGCCGATGTCGTCGATCTCGATGCCGCGGGTGTCCAGCTCGCGGATGACCTCGGCGAGCAGCTTGGCGCCACCGGCGACGGGGACGGTCAGCTTGCGGGTGTGCTCGGCGACGGCGACCTCGCCCTTGCCGAAGCCGCGCAGCACCTCGGAGGCGGTGGGGATGTGCTCGCGGTCGTGCACGACGACCTCGACGCGCTCGCCGCCGGTCTGCGCCTTGAGCTGGTCGGAGGTGCCGCGGGCGATGACGCGGCCGTGGTCGACGACGCAGATGTCGTGCGCGAGGTGGTCGGCCTCTTCGAGGTACTGGGTGGTCAGGAGCAGCGTCGTGCCCCCGGAGACCAGTTCCTGGATGACCTCCCACAACTGCTGGCGGTTGCGCGGGTCCAGGCCGGTGGTCGGCTCGTCCATGAACATGACGGGCGGCGAGACGACGAGCGCGGCGGCGAGGTCGAGGCGGCGGCGCATGCCTCCGGAGTACGTCTTGGAGGGGCGGTCGGCGGCGTCGGCGAGGTTGAACCGGTCGAGCAGTTCGCCCGCCCTGACCTTCGCCTCCTTGGCCTTCATCTGGTAGAGCTGGCCGACCATCTGGAGGTTCTCACGGCCCGTCAGATACTCGTCCACGGCGGCGAACTGGCCGGAGAGGCCGATCGAACGCCGCACCTCATTGGGGTGCTTGAGGACGTCTATGCCCGCGACGACCGCCTTGCCGCTGTCCGGTGTGAGCAGGGTCGTCAGGCAGCGGACCGCCGTGGTCTTGCCCGCGCCGTTCGGCCCCAGGAGGCCGAGCACGGTGCCTTCCGGAACATCCAGATCGACGCCGTCCAGAGCCCGTACGTCGCCGAAGGTCTTCACCAGACCTTCGGCGTAGATGGCGCCTGGCATGTGATTCCCCCTGGTGTGGGTGACTTCCAGTGACTTTCTACGGAAAGCGTAGGTTTGCCGGACTTGGCACGCCCGACGACGAGTGACGCACAGCACACCCTAACGCGATACATCGCGTCGGCTCAGCTTATTTTTGAAAGATGATCCGGAGGCGCGGCTTCAGCCGATGACCGTGTAGCCCGCCCCCCGCAGGGCGGTGCCCACCTCGGTGCAGTGCTCGGGGCCCTTCGTCTCCAGATGGAGCTCCACCTCGGCCTCGGTGATGCCGAGCCGGGGGTCGGTGCGCACATGGCTGATGTCGAGGACGTTGGCGTCCACCTCCGACAGCACCCCGAGGAGCGTGGCGAGCGCGCCGGGGCGGTCCGTCAGCCGCAGCCGCAGCGAGAGGTAGCGGCCCGCCGCCGCCATGCCCTGCCGCAGGATGCGCTGCATCAGGAGCGGGTCCACGTTCCCGCCGGAGAGCAGCGCCACCACCGGACCCTCGAACGCCTTCGGGTCGCTCAGCAGGGCCGCCACCGGGCTCGCACCGGCCGGCTCCACGACCATCTTGGCCCGCTCCAGGCAGAGCAGCAGGGCGCTGGAGAGCTCGTCCTCGGAGACCGTGACGACCTCGTCGACCAACTCCTCGACCAGCTGAAACGGTACGTCGCCGGGGCGGCCGACCTTGATGCCGTCGGCCATCGTCGTGGGGTCGCCGATCGACACCGGGCGCCCCGCGGCCAGCGACGGCGGATAGGCCGCGGCACCCGCCGCCTGCACGCCGACCACCTTCACGTCCGGGCGCAGCGCCTTGACCGCGACCGCGATGCCCGCCGCGAGACCGCCGCCCCCGATGCCCACGACGAGGGTCCGCACCTCCGGGCACTGCTCAAGGACCTCCAGGCCGACCGTGCCCTGTCCCGCGATGATGTCCGGGTGGTCGAAGGGGTGGATGAAGACGGCGCCCGTCTCGTGGGCGTACTCCTGCGCGGCGGCCAGCGTCTCGTCGACCACCTGGCCGTGCAGCCGCACCTCCGCGCCGTACTCCCGCGTCGCAGCGACCTTGGGCAGCGGCGCACCGGCCGGCATGAAGACCGTGGAGCGCACGCCGAGGAGCGAGGAGGCCAGCGCCACGCCCTGCGCGTGGTTGCCCGCGCTGGCGGCGACGACACCGGCGGCGCGCTCCTCGGGGAGCAGGCCCGCGATCCGCACGTACGCGCCGCGCAGCTTGAAGGAACCGGTCCGCTGGAGGTTCTCGCACTTGAGGTGCACCGGCGCCCCGACCAGCTGCGACAGGTGTCTGCTGCCCTCCAGCGCCGTCATCCGGGCCACTCCGGAGAGCATCTTCTGCGCGCCGCGCACGTCGTCGAGGGTGACCGTCGGCAGGGAGTGGCGCGTGCGGTAGTTCATGACGGCAAGTCTTGCAGCCGGCGCCCGGGTCCTCCTGCGGCGACCAAGGGACGAGACCGTTCTGAGCGTGGGTTTGCGCAGCGCAGGTACGGTACGCGCCGCGGCCGCGTACCCTGTCCCCCAACCCACTGCCCTCGCATGAAGTGAGCCCCCGGCCATGCCCACAACTCCGGACATGACGACCGCCAGCGACCCCGCCCTCCTGGACAGCCTCCAGCACCAGGTGGCGGTCTTCGCCCGCCGTGCGGAGCAGACGCGCCTCGGCGGCGTAGGACAGGTCCGCAACTCCATGGACCGTGCCGCGTACCTGCTGCTCAACCGCCTCGACAAAGAAGGCCCCATGGGCGTCAAGGCGCTCGCGGCGAGCATGGGCATCGACTCGTCGACCGTCACCCGGCAGGTCGCCCCGCTGGTCGACACCGGGCTCGTCAAGCGCACCTCGCACCCCGAGGACGGCCGCGCCGTGGTGCTCCAGCTCTCCCCGCGCGGCCAGGCCAGGCTCGACGAGGTGCGCTCCTCGCGGCGCGAGCTGATGGCCGAGCTGACGCAGGACTGGGAGCCGGAGGAGCGCGAAAGCTTCTGCGCGCTCCTCACACGCTTCAATTCCGCCCTCTCGGCACGGCAGACGTCACAGCCGGCTCCCGGAGGGGAAGTTCCGGCCACTCCGGAGTCTTGACCCCGGACCCGCGTCAGGTCTCATATGAGACCGGAGGCCCCGTGCTCGTGGCCTCCGGCCGGGAGGCGCGGTGCGAGAGCGGCAGGCGTTGCGGAACGCCCGCCGTGCCCGGGAGTTCGAGGCGTTCGTCGCGGGCGCGGCAGGGCGGCTCCTGCATGCCGCGACGCTCCTCACCGCCGAGCTCCCCGACGCCAACCCACGCGCGCGTGCGCTGCTGACCGCCGCCCTCGCGCACACGTACGCGTCATGGGACCGGCTGCGCGGCGAGGATCCGTACGACCGCACCCGTCAGCAGGTCGCCCTCCGCTTCGCCCGCGCCGCCTGGCGGCGCCACCGCGGCCACGGCGGGGTGCTGGCCCGGCTCAGCCCCCAGGAGCGGCTGATTCTCGTCCTGCGGATGTACGAGGGAGTCGCCGAGGAACAGACGGCGGCGCTCCTCGGCCTGCCCGCCGACCGGGTCGCGTCGATCTGCGCCCGCGCGATGGCGACGCTCCTGCACCCGCCGCGCGGCCCCGCGCCGGCCGGGGCGCCGGTCGGGGCGGTGCCCTCATGAGTCAGTACGAGCGCAAGGAGCAGGCGGTCCGGCGCCTCCTGGAGGGCACGGCGCCCGCCGTGCCGCCCGAGCTCCACGACGACGCGGTACGGCGGGGCGGCCGGGCCCTGCGGCGGCGCAGGGCGGCACGGCGGCTGCTGTGGACCCTGCTGTTGGCCGCTGCGGTGGCGTTCGTCGTGTGGGCGTCGCTGGCCCGGCCGTGGGTGGAGCCGCCGTCGGACACGACTCCACCCCTGACGCGCTGGGGATGATCCCCCGCGGGGTCGGCTAGCCGAGCGCCTGCTGGAGGTCGGCGACGAGGTCGTCCGCCGACTCGATGCCCACCGAGAGGCGCACCAGGTCCGCGGGGACCTCCAGGGCCGAGCCGACCACCGAGGCGTGCGTCATGCGGCCGGGGTGCTCGATCAGCGACTCGACGCCGCCCAGGGACTCGCCCAGGGTGAACAGCTTCGCGCGGTTGCAGACCTCGACCGCCGCCTCCTCGCCGCCCTCGACCCGGAACGACACCATGCCGCCGAAGGACCGCATCTGCTTGGCGGCGATCTCGTGGCCGGGGTGCTCCGGAAGGCCCGGGTAGAGGACGCTGCTCACGCGCGCGTGCCGGGTCAGCATCTCGGTGACCTTGGTGGCGTTCTCGCTGTGCCGGTCCATGCGCACCGCGAGGGTCTTGATGCCACGCAGCACCAGCCAGGCGTCGAAGGGGCCCGCGACGGCACCCATCGCGTTCTGGTGGTACGCCAGCTCCTCGCCCAGGGCCGCGTCGCTGACGACCAGCGCGCCGCCGACGACGTCCGAGTGGCCGCCCATGTACTTCGTCATGGAGTGCACGACGACGTCCGCGCCGAGCGCCAGCGGCTGCTGGAGGTAGGGGCTCGCGAAGGTGTTGTCGACGACGAGGCGCACCCCGGCCTCGCGGGCGATCTGCGCGACCGCGGCGATGTCGGTGATGCCGAGCAGCGGGTTGGAGGGGGTCTCCACCCAGATCGCCTTCGTGCGGTCGGTCAGCGCGGCGCGCACGGCCTCCGGGTCGGAGGTGTCGGCCACCGACCAGTTCACGCCCCACCGCGAGACGACCTTGTCGAAGAGGCGGAAGGTGCCGCCGTACGCGTCGTTGGGGATGACGACGTGGTCGCCGGGGCCGAGCAGCGTACGGAGAAGGCAGTCCTCGGCCGCGAGGCCGGACGCGAAGGCGAGTCCGCGGCTGCCGCCCTCCAGCGCGGCCAGGTTCTCCTCCAGGGCGGTCCTCGTGGGATTGGCGCTGCGGCTGTACTCGTAACCGCCGCGCAGGCCCCCGACGCCGTCCTGCTTGTAGGTCGAGACCTGGTAGATGGGCGGGACGACGGCGCCGGTGAGGGGGTCGGCGGTGTTGCCCGCGTGGATGGCCACGGTTTCGAAGCTCTGCGTGCTGTGCGAGTCACTCATGCGGCCTGAGCGTAGTGCGCGCGGGGGCCCTTCTGCCGGGTCGGTCCGGGTACGTCCCGGCAGGTTGGCCAATTGTCCGACCCGTCTGGTTCGCTTGTGTCATGGAGATTCTCTGGTTCCTGTTCGCGGTGGTCATGATCGGTGCGGTCCTGGGGCCCGTGCTGCTGCGCAGGCGCGGCGGAATCCGGCAGGTGGCCCCCGGCTCGCCGGACGCCGCGGACCCGGCGGACTACGGCTTCCTGCGCCAGGAGGAGCTGGACATCCGCATGCCGGGACCGGACGCCGACCTCCTCGAAGTGCTCGACCTCGTGCAGCGCACGCAGGAGTGGAAGGCCGCGTCGCAGCTCCTCGCCGGCACGGAGACGCACGGCGAGCGGTGCTGGCAGCGCGTGCAGGCCTTCGCGGGCGCGGCCTCGCTGGAGCTCCAGCGGCGGCCCGGCGGCGTGAGCGACAACCCGGGCGGGCAGTGGCTGCGGGTGTGGCGCGCCGAGGCGCCCAAGGACGCGGGCGGTGCCGCGGTGCACGCGGAGTTCCTCGTCCAGCAGGCGTGGCGCACTGCGGTGCAGGGGACGGACGAGTTCCGGATCATTCTGGAGGAGGCCAAGGAGGCGTGCGCGCAGGCGGCGCTGCTCGCCCCCGGCGACCCCGTTCCGTACATCATCGAGCTCTCCATCGCGCGCGGACTGGCGTATCCCCGCGAGGAGTTCGAGCAGCTGTGGCTGAAGATCCTGGACCGCGCGCCCGCGCACATGGGCGCGCACCTGGCGGCGCTGCACTACTGGTGCGAGAAGTGGCACGGCTCCCGTGACCTCGCCCAGGACTTCGCGGAGGCCGCGGCCGCCCGCGCGCCCCGCGGCTCCCTGCTCGCCGCGCTCCCCCTCTTCGCGGTGTACGAGCACCTGCCCGAGGTCAACCTGGTGCGCGGGTTCTACGAGAGCGAGGTCGTCACCAAGGCCGTCGAGGGCGCGCTGTTCGCGGTGCACTCCGCGCGCGCGGACGACCCGATGCTGGCGCACGTCCGCCACCTCCTGGTGTTCTTCCTGGTCCGCTCCGAGCGCTGGGCGGAGGCCATGAACCAGCTGGTGCACGTGGACGGCCACATCGGCGCGCTGCCCTGGACCCTGTCCGAGGACCCCGCATCGGACTACGCGGTGTACCGCGCCCTGGCCGTCGCGGGCTACGAGGCGAACGGCGGCAGTCCGGCGACGCTGCCGCACTGACGGCGCCGGAGCGGGCGGGCACCGACCGGAATGCCCCGCCCTCTCCGTACGTTCCACCCGGTAGACCCCTGTCACCCACGAGGAGACCGCATGATCTTCGGACGCACGCCCGAGCTCCCCACCGCCGAGCAGGCCCTCAAGGGCCGGGCCACCCCGGAATTCGAGGTCCCCTCCCGCCACACGGTCCTCGGCAACCCCCTGCTCGGCCCCTACCCCGAGGGCCTGGAGATCGCGGACTTCGGGCTCGGCTGCTTCTGGGGCGCGGAGCGCAAGTTCTGGCAGACCGAGGGCGTCTGGACGACGTACGTCGGCTACCAGGGCGGTTACACGGAGAACCCCTCCTACGAAGAGGTGTGCTCCGGCCTCACCGGCCACGCGGAGGTGGTCCGCGTCGTCTTCGACCCGGCCAAGGTCTCGTACGCCGAGCTCCTCAAGGTCTTCTGGGAGTCCCACAACCCCACGCAGGGCTTCCGCCAGGGCAACGACGTCGGTACGCAGTACCGCTCGGCGATCTACACGCACTCCCCCGTCCAGGAGGAGGCGGCGACCGCGTCCCTTGAGGCGTACCAGAAGGTCCTGACGGCCGCGGGCCACGGCACGATCACGACGACGGTCCTGCCGGCCGACACCCGCCCCTTCTGGCCGGCCGAGCCGTACCACCAGCAGTACCTGGACAAGAACCCCGACGGCTACTGCGGCATCGGCGGCACGGGAGCGGTCCTCGACGCGCCGTCGGAGACGAACTGGGGCCGCGCCTGCCCCACCGGCATCGCACCGGCCCCCAGCCAGCCCTGACCGGCTCCTTGAGCCCCGACCGGGACCGCCCCGCACGGACGGTCTCGTACCGCATGCTGAAGACCGCCTGGGGCATCGCCGTGGACCTCACGGCGAATGCCTCGCTGACAGCGGTCCCGCCCGCGCACGCGGAGCGTGTCGCCGCGCACGTGTGGCTGGACGTCTCCCCCGTCCTCACCCACCCGCCCACCGACCGCACGGGCCTGCGGCTCGCTCCGGAGGAGACGGCGTGGCTGCACCACGGCGTGACGCTGGCCGCCCCCGCGGTGGCGGCCAGGAACGCCCCTGCGCACACCACGGTCACCGTCCGCCACGTCTGGTTCCCGGAAACGGACTACCAGCCGGAGGGTCTCGCGGCGGCGGTGCTCAAGTGGCTCGAAGAGGAGTTCACCCTGCCTCGCCACGAGGTGGACGCCACCTTCGACCGCTCCGCCAACCGGTACGTGTACACCTGGTAAGACCGCCTCAGTCGTCGACCCCGAGGTCCCGTCGCATCACGCGGCGCAGGTCGGCGATGGCCGCGTCGTTCCCGGCCTCCAGCTCCGCGTAGGCCGCGCTGTCGGCTGTCGCGCCCTCCAGGAGGCGGTCCCGCGTGGTCCGCAGGGCGATGAAGGCGGACCTGGCCGCCTCGACGACATCCGCCGGGGCGATGATCGCCAGCTGGTGGCGGAGTTCATAGGCGCCCGACGCCAGGAACCGGTCACGGATCTCGCGCGCGTGCTCCTCACTGCCGGGCGTCGTGCCCGCCGTCCCCTGCGCGCACTCGTGCAGGGCCGTACGGACGCGGGAGAGCGCCGCGGTGTACTCCGCGTACAGCTGCCGCCGCGTCGCCGTCTCACGGTCCGCGCTCTCACGCCGCCATCGGGCCCGGTCGGCGAGGAGCGTCGCGCCGACGCCGATCACCGCGCCCAGCACCGTACTCACAGGCGATATCCACTCCACGAGGACACGACCCTAACGGTCCTCTCCGCGCCCCTCTGCCCTCAGCGAATCTGCCACCGGCCGAGATTTCTGACAGCGGCCGTGGCCGGGGGCAACAGTGAAGTCACGCCGCGGCGTTCGGAGTCGCGGGGATTTCTGGAGGTGCCATGACAGGGGTCGGCAGCGGGTGGGACGCGGTGGTGCGGCCGCGGGGTGAGGACGGGGACACCGCTCCGTCGCGGTTCGACGACCATCTCGCCGCGCAACTGCTCAACCAGCGGATCGTGTTCCTCGGGACGCAGGTCGACGAGGTCTCGGCCAACCGCGTCTGCGCGCAGATGCTGTTGCTGTCCGCGGAGGATCCGAAGACCGACATCAGTCTGTACATCAACAGTCCGGGCGGGTCCGTCACCGCCGGGCTCGCCATCTACGACACCATGCGGCTCATCCCGAACGACGTGGCGACCCTCGCCATGGGGTTCGCCGCCAGCATGGGCCAGTTCCTGCTCAGCGTCGGCACCGCCGGCAAGCGGTTCGCGCTGCCCAACGCGCGGATCATGATGCACCAGCCGTCCGCGGGCATCGGCGGCACCACCGCCGACATCGCCATCCAGGCGGAGAACCTGGAGTTCACGAAGCGGACCATCGAGCGGCTCACCGCCGAGCACACCGGGCAGAGCGAGGAGACGATCTCGCGGGACGGCGACCGGGACCGCTGGTTCACGGCCGAGCAGGCCAAGGAGTACGGAATGGTCGATCACGTGGTCACGTCACTGGAGGACGTGCGGCCCGCCGGGTCGAAGCGCCGCATCGGGCTCGGAATCTGAGGAGGGGGAGGAAACGATGAGCCAGTACACCATTCCCACCGTCGTCGAGCGCACTCCGCAGGGCGGCGAGCGGGCGTACGACGTCTACAGCCGGCTGCTCTCCGAGCGGATCATCTTCCTCGGGACGGAGATCGACGACGGCGTCGCCAACGTCGTCATCGCGCAGCTGCTGCACCTGGAGTCCTCCGCGCCGGACCGCGAGGTCGCCATCTACATCAACTCGCCCGGCGGATCCTTCACTTCGCTCATGGCCATCTACGACACCATGAGCTTCGTCTCCGCGCCGATCTCGACGTTCTGCGTCGGCCAGGCCGCGTCGACCGCCGCCGTGCTGCTCGCCGGCGGCGACGCGGGGCGGCGGTTCGTGCTCGACCACGCGCGCGTGCTGCTCGGTCAGCCCGCGAGCCGCGGCCGGCAGGGCACGGTGTCCGACCTCGCCCTGGAGGCGCAGGAGATGCTCCGGATCCGCTCGCAGGTCGAGGAGGTCCTCGCCCACCACACGCACCACGACGTCGCCACGCTCCGCGCCGACATGGACCGCGACAAGGTGTTCACGGCACAGGAGGCCGTCGCCTACGGGCTCGCGGACCAGGTGCTCAGCAGGCGGACCCTGCCGGCCGCCGCGGCCTGAGCGGCGGACGGCGGGAGCGGCGGCGTCACGCCGCCAGGCGCACCTCGCCCTGGACCGACGCCCTGGCCGGCCTCGCGCGGGGAAGGCCGGCCAGGCGCGTCTGGGCCAGCGAGAGCACGTCGGACAGGCCGAGGCCGAGTGCGTGGGCGGCGGCCGCGAGGACCTCGGAGGAGGCCTCCTTGCGGCCGCGCTCCACCTCGGAGAGGTAGGGCATGGAGATCCGGGCGGCGTCGGCCACGTCCTTGAGCGTGCGCTCCTGGGCCAGGCGCTCGGTGCGCAGGACGTCCCCGACGACGTCGCGCCACAGGGGCTCCTTGGCCTCCCCGGACCGGCCGCCCTGCTGTGCGGGGTTCGGCGCCGCCTTGAGCGGGCGCAGGTGGATGACGCGGGCTTCGTTCGCCTTCTGGCGCTCTTGGCTGCTCACTTCCTCAGCCTAGGAGCGATACGGGCGCGGGCGCAGCGTGCGGGGTTCCGCCGCCCGCGAAATCACTCGGCCCCGGACGTCCTCGCCGAGCCGGAGCCCACCGACGCCGCGTCCCGGCCCCAGCTGGCGAGCAGCCGCAGGCCCTGCGCCGACGCCGAGTCCGGCTCCGCGTGGTACATCAGGAGCGACTGGTCGCAGTCGTCCGGCAGCCGCAGCGTCTCGAACGACAGCGTCAGGTCGCCCACCAGCGGATGGCGCAGGCGCTTGACGCCGTGGCCCTTCTCGCGGACGTCGTGGGTGGCCCACAGGCCGCGGAACTCCTCGCTCTTGACGGAGAGTTCGCCGACCAGGGAGGACAGCTCCGGGTCGTTCGGATAGCAGCCCGCGTCCATGCGGAGGTAGCCGACGATGTCCGACGCCTTCTTGTCCCAGTCCACGAAGAGCTCGCGCGAGCGCGGGTCGAGGAAGCAGATGCGCGCCCAGTTGCGCTCGGCGGGGGCGAGCTCGCCCCAGTCGCCGAAGAGCGCCGCGGCGAGCGCGTTCCAGCCGAGGATGTCGGAGCGGCGGCCCACCACGTACGCGGGGACGGTCACGATGGTGTCGAGGAGTTGCTGGAGCGCGGGCCGCATGTGCTGCTGGCGCGCCGCCCGCTTCTTCTTGACGGTCTTCGGCTTCGCGAGGCGCGTCAGGTGGGCCTGCTCGGCGTCGGTCAGCCGCAGGGCGCGCCCGATGGCGTCGAGGACCTCGCCGGAGACGTTGCGGCCGTTGCCCTGTTCCAGGCGGGTGTAGTACGCGACGGAGACCCCGGCGAGCTGGGCCAGCTCCTCGCGGCGCAGGCCCGGCACCCTGCGGTGCCGTCCGAAGTTCGGCAGGCCGACGTCCTGGGGCTGAAGCCGCGCCCTGCGGGTGCGCAGGAACTCGCTCAGCTCGGCCCTGCTGTCCAGCGGCCGCGCCTCGGGGATCTCGTCCATGGGTCCAGTATCCAGGGTCGTACGTCCATGAGCCTGACCCCGCCAGTGGTAGGCACAGTGGTCGTAGGCAGAACGGGTGGCTGGGTGACGTCGCAGGTCAGTGACAGTGTCGAAGACATGACTGAGCAGATCACCACCGTTTCCGCCTACGCCGCTCCCGCCCCCGAGGCGCCCCTGGAGCGGACCACCGTGCCGCGCCGCGCCGTCGGCGAGACCGACGTCCTGATCGACATCAAGTACGCCGGGATCTGCCACTCGGACATCCACCAGGCCCGGGACGGCTGGGGCGAGGGCATCTACCCGATGGTGCCCGGCCACGAGATCGCCGGTGTCGTCACCGAGGTCGGTCCGGGTGTCACGAAGTTCTCCGTGGGCGACCGCGTCGGCGTCGGCTGCATGGTCGACTCCTGCCGCGAGTGCGAGAACTGCAAGGCGGGCCTGGAGCAGTACTGCGTGCGGGGCAACGTCCCGACGTACAACGGGATCGGCAAGGACGGCGAGCCGACCTACGGCGGCTACTCCACGCACATCGTCGTGGACGAGGCGTTCACCGTCCGCATCCCCGACGGGCTCTCCCTCGACGTGGCCGCGCCGCTGCTGTGCGCCGGCATCACCACGTACTCCCCGCTGCACCGCTGGCAGGCGGGCCCCGGCAAGAAGATCGCCGTCGTCGGTCTCGGCGGCCTCGGCCACATGGCCGTCAAGATCGCGCACGCCATGGGCGCCGAGGTCACCGTCCTCTCGCAGACCCTGCGCAAGAAGGACGACGGCTACAAGCTGGGCGCCGACCACTACTACGCGACCAGCGACGACGCCACGTTCGAGCAGCTCGCGGGCTCCTTCGACCTGATCCTCTCGACGGTCTCGGCGCCGCTGCCGCTGGACAAGTACCTGGGCCTGCTGCGCTCGCAGGGCGCCTTCGTGAACGTCGGCGCCCCGGAGGAGCCGGTCTCCCTGAACCTCTTCTCCGTCATCGGCGGCGGCAAGACCCTCGCCGGCTCCATGATCGGCGGCATTCAGGAGACCCAGGAGATGCTGGACTTCTGCGCTGCGCACGGGCTCGGCGCGGAGATCGAGCTGATCCGCGCCGACCAGATCAACGAGGCGTACGAGCGGGTCCTCACCAGCGACGTCCGCTACCGCTTCGTGATCGACACGGCGACGATCTAGCGCGCCCGCACGTGGCGTGAACTCGTCTCGGGCACGGGGCCTAGTCCGCAGGGCGCAGCGGACCGGGTCCCGTGGCCGATGCCGGCGCCGGGCGCCCGCTCCTAACGTGGTCCGTGTCACCGCCGCCGTCACCGTCGCGCGGCGGGGCTCCGGACCAAGAGGAGGTCGCACGATGTCGATCGAGCTGAACCACACCATCGTCGTCGCCGAGGACAGCAAGGCGTCCGCCCAGTTCCTCGCGGACATCCTGGGCCTTGAGGTGGGTCCTCAGTACGGCCCCTTCTTCCCGGTGGAGATCCCCAACGGCGTGACCCTCGACTTCTACGAGGGCGACGGCGGCCCGTTCGTGCCGCAGCACTACGCCTTCCTCGTCTCCGAGGCCGAGTTCGACGACATCTTCGGACGCATCAAGGAACGCGGGCTCCCCTACTGGGCCGACCCGTACCACCAGCGCGCCAACGAGATCAACACGAACGACGGCGGCCGCGGCGTCTACTGGGAGGACCCCAACGGCCACAACCTGGAGATCATCACCAGGCCCTACGGCAGCGGCTCCTGACCCAGGAAGTCGAGCACCGGCCCGGTCGCGACGTCCGCGAACTCCTCGAAGTAGGCGTGCCGGGCCCCGGGCACGAGCAGCGTCCCGGCGCCCGGGATGCGGGCGGCGAGCAGCGGGGCGTTGGCGGCCGGGTTGAACGTGTCGTCCGTGCCGTGGACGACGAGCGTCGGCGCCGTGATCCGCGGCAGCGCGTCCCAGGCGTCGTGCCGGGCGCTGGCCCGCAGATGGCGGCGGCGGGCGTACGCGGGCATGGTGGCGTCGCCCAGCGTGTGGAACTCCCGTCCCGGGCGGGCCCGTTCCTGTCCGGCGAGCCAGGCCGGTGTGTACATGAGCTCCAGGAGGGCGCGGCGCACGGCGTCCGGATCGGCCTGGGTCAGGGCCGCGCGGACCTCGGGGCCTCGCTCGACGCCGTGCGGGCCGCCGGGCGAGGTGCAGCCGAGGACGAGGCGGCCGACGCGGGCAGGGTGGTCGGCAGCGAGCCACTGGGCGATGCGCCCGCCCATGGACGTGCCGTACACGTGGGCGCGGGTGATGCCCGCGTGGTCGAGGACGGCGAGCACGTCGCGGGCGAAGTTCGGGGTGCTGTACGTGTCGGTGTCGGGGCGGTCGCTCTCGCCGGTGCCGCGGTGGTCGAGCACGACGGTGGTGAAGCGGGCGGCGAAGTCGTCCCGTACCGGGTCCCACCAGTGGTGGTTGTTGGACTGCCCGGCGATCAGCACCAGAGGATCGCCGGAGCCGTGCAGCCGGTAGTGGATGGCGGCGCCGTCGGCCGCCCGCGCGAAGGGCACGTGCGGTCACTTCTTCCGCAGGTCGGCGACGAGACGGAAGCGCTCCAGGACGAGGGGCGTCGTGTCGTCCACGGTGAAGCCGGGGTCGCCGAGCCCGGCCCGCACCTCGGCGCTGTGCCAGAACTCCTCGTGCCCCGCCCGCCATTGCGCCACGGTCTCGTACCCCTCCCCCTCGTCGACGGCGTGGGCGAGGTCCACGTCGCCGAGCGGCACGACGCGGACGTCCGTGATCTCGATGACGGCCACGGGTTGGTCGGCGGAGTCGACGACGGCGGCGCGCTCCCCGACGGCGGGCAGCGGTTCGCCGTCCCGCTCGTAGCCGGTGAGCAGCCCGGTCGTCGAGGTCTTGGACCCGTCGAGGATGGCGGCCACCAGCTGGTCGCGCAGCGGTCCCGGGTAGGCGAACTCGGCCTTGGGCAGCGGCTCCTGGCTGCCGCCGGTGCCGCGCCCGTGCTTCGTGATCTCCGTCATGGGGTCACAGTAGGCGCACCTGCGCCCCAGTCCCACAGGGCTTGGAGCACCGTCGCCAGTTCCTTGCCGTGCGGGGTGAGTTCATAGGTGACCGTGGAGGGCCAGCCCGGGGTGCGGGTGCGCAGGACCGCGCCCGCGGTGGCCAGTTGGGCCAGGCGTTCCGTCAGGACCTTGTCGGAGAGTTGCGGGAGCGCGGCGGCCAGTTCGCCGTACGCGTGGGTCTCGCGGCGCAGCAGCTCGCGGACGACGAGCGTGGTCCAGCGGCCGCGCAGGGCGGCGAGCGTGATCTCCACGGGGCAGTCGGGGCTCGGGGCGGTGACGTCGGCGAGGGCGTCGTCGGGCAGGCCGGGGCGGGCGCCGCTTACCGTTCGGTGAGTCACGAGGGGGCCTCCTACGGTGCTGCCATGACTTCCACGACGATATCCGCCCTGCCCGCCCTGCCCACCCGCCCCGAGGACGTCCCCGCCGCGTTCGCCGCGCGGTTCAACAGCGGCGACGCGCGGGCCGTGGGCGAGATGTACGAGGAGGGGGCCGCCTTCGTGCCCGAGTCGGGCGCCGCCGTGCACGGCCGCGCCCGGATCGCCGCAGCGAACGCGCCCTTCCTCGCCCTCGGCCTGCCGATCTCCGTGCGGCCCCGGCACGTGCACGTCTCGGGGGACGTCGCGCTGCTCGTCGTCGACTGGGAGATCGAGGGCGGGGACGTCCGCTCGACGGCCACGGACGTGGCACGGCGCGGCGCCGACGGGTTCTGGCGATACGTGATCGACAGTCCCTTCGGCGCCGCGCCGTCGGAGGCGGGGGCCTAGCGGCCCCGCGCCCCCGGGTGCGTTCCTACTTGCCGTAGTACGCGTTGTAGATCGACAGAGTCGACTTGTTGCCCTTCTTGTCCGCGATCTTGGCGTGGAACGAGATTCCCTTGTCCTTCGCCGGGTTCTTCACGTGGATCTTGCCGTTGGTGACCTTGACCTTCTCCCAGGTCTGACCGTAGTCGTACGAGACGTACGTGGTCAGGGACTTGAGGTTGGCGCCGGCCGCCGCGCCGAGGACCGTGACCGGCACGTACTGCTTCTTGTCGGCCTCCGCCCTGCTGCTCAGGTCGACCGCCGGGCTGAACCGCGCCGTGGAGACGGGGAGCTTCGCGCTCTCCACCTTCTTGGAGCGGAACGTGAAGCTCGCGTCGATGCGCGTGGAGGCCGCGGCCACCTTGACGCTGCGCTTCACCGACGTCGACAGCTTGTACTCGGCGTCGGCCGACGGCACCTTGAACGACTTCTCGCCGGTCAGCGGGTCGTCGTTCTCGCCGACCTGGGTGCCGTTGCGGGTCAGGGTGGTCTTCACCGACGTGTAGAGCGAGCCTCCGACGTGCGTCTTGCCGTCGGCGAACAGCGGGAGGGAGCCCGTGATCGCGTTGCCTTCGCGGCGGACACCGAAGTCACCGCCGATGCGCGGCCCGAACACGGCCGTGTTGAAGATCTTCTCGTAGCTGCCGCCCGCCTTGAAGGTCTGCGGGGCGCCCAGGCTGTAGGCGGCCTCGACCGTCGGCCAGCCCTCCGCGTCGTCCGGGCCGTTCTGCTCGAACTCCAGGCCCCACTTCACCTTGTCGCCGGTGGACACGTACAGCGTGCGGTTGGTCCGCAGCTTCTGCGCAACGGAGATGGACCAGCCGCCGCTGGTGTCGGGCAGCTCACCGAACGCGCGGACGGAACCCGTCTTGCCGCTCGTGGAGGCGCCGAGCCCGGCCTTGACCGTGGCCAGTTCGCTCGCCTTGTAGTGCTTGGTGTAACCGGTGGCGAGCTGCTTCACGGCCCCGCCGGCGATGGTGTTGTACTCGGCGTTGTCGCCCTTGGTCCAGACGGCCGCCCACTGCTGGCTGAGCTTGACGCCGGTCGGCGCGGCACCGACGGCGCCGGTACGGAAGTTCTTGTACTCGTCGAGCAGCCAGCCGAAGCTGCTGGACAGATCCGCGGTCTCGACCATGTAGTCGGGCGCGGCCAGCACACCCTTGACGTCGGTCGCGGGCACGGTGACGTCGACCGGCTTGGCGGTCCGCGCGTCGACCGTCACCGTGGTGTTCTTGGTGATGTCGAGCTTCGGCTGGGCGAGCCAGTCGATGCCCTTGCCGAGGTCCTCCAGGTCGACCGCGACGTTCGAGTCGAGGATGTAGCTGCCCTTGGGCACCCGCACCTTGACGGTGCCGGACGGGTCGTACGGCGACACGTCCGTGCCCACGGCCTTGCCGAGGATGCCCTGGAGGGAGGCGGAGTAGTGCTTCGTCGGCTGTCCGTCACGCCCGATGTGCTTCAGCGTGAGGTCGTACGACTCCACTTCGCGGTCGACCGCGGCGGCGGTGCGCACGGACTGGCCGCCGCCGTTCGCCACGACGTACGCGGAGTAGGCGCCGTCCACCGTGCCGCCGAGCTTGGTGTCGGCGGTCAGGTCGACGGAGGCGGTGCCGCCCGCGGGGACGGTGACCTTCTTCGCGCCGAGGGCGAAGAACCCGGCGGGGGCCGGACGGCCCTTCGGGTCGGTGGCGGTCACCGTGAGGTCCAGGGTGACGGCGTCCTTGCCGAGGTTCTTGTACGTCACCTTCTTGGTGACCGGCTTGTCGTCGGTGTGCGGCCACTGCTGCGTACCGAGGTTCACCGACACCGGATCGGCGATCACGGTCTGCTTGAGCGCCTTGTCGACGGCGATACGGCCCGAACCCTGCTGGAACGGCGTGTACTTGCCGCCCTTGGTGGAGCCGGTGAGCGCGCCCTTCAGCTCGGGCTGCTTCCACTCCGGGTGCTGCTGCTTGAGCAGGGCGGCGGCGCCCGCGACGTGCGGGGCGGCCATCGACGTACCGGAGATCGTCAGATAGCCCTCCGGGCTCTGGCCGACCTCCTTCTCGATGACGGAGCCGGGCGCGGCGGCGGCCGTGATGTCCACGCCGGGCGCGGTCACGTCGGGCTTGATCGCACCGTCGCCGACCCGCGGGCCCTGGCTGGAGAAGTCCGCCAGCTTGTCGTTGTCGTCGACCGCGCCGACGGTCAGCGCGGCGTCCGCGCTGCCGGGCGAACCGACGGAGCCGGGCTCGCCCGCGTTGCCCGCCGAGATGGCGAAGAGGATGCCCTTTTCCTTGGAGAGCTTGTCGACCTGCGCTTCGAGCGGGTCGACGCCGGGGGCGTCGCCGCCACCGAGGCTGAGGTTGACGACGTCGGCGCCCTCCGCGGCCGCCCAGTCCATGGCGGCGATGATGCCGGAGTCCTCGCCGTAGCCGTCGTCGCCGAGGACCTTGCCGTTGAGGAGCTTCGCGCCGGGGGCGACGCCCTTGAGCTTGCCGCCGGACTTGGCGCCCGTGCCGGCCGCGGTGGACGCGACGTGCGTGCCGTGGCCGTAGCGGTCCTTGGCGTCGGGCGACTCCGTGAAGTTCTTCTCGGCGACGACCTGGTCCTTGAGGTCCGGGTGCGTGGCGTCGACGCCCGTGTCGAGCACGGCGATCTTGACGCCCTTGCCGTCGTACCCGGCAGCCCACGCCTTGTCGGCGCCGATCTGCTTGACGCTCTTGTCGAGCGTGGCCTTGCGGACGCCGTCCAGCCAGACGTGGCTGATGCCGGACGCCGCGGTGCGGGCGCCGTCCTTGCCGCTGGTGAGCGCGGCCCACAGGTCGCCCGCGTCCTGCTTGGGCGTGCTGACGGCGTCGGCGTTGAGCGCCTTCAGGGTCCTGCGGACGGTGGTGTCACCGGCGTCGCGGACCTCGGCCTTGGCGGCGGTGGCGGCTCCCTTGTAGCCGACGATGACCTTGAGGGCCTTCTTCTGCGCCGCGCGGTTGCGCTTCTTGTTCAGCTCCGTGACGTCGAACAGCCGCTGGTCGACCGTGCCGTCGGCGATCAGGCGCTGCGCGTCGGCGGGTATCAGCAGCGTGTGCCCGCCGGTGCGCCGCACCTGGACGGGTATGTGCTCGCGCCCCTTGGCGCGCTCCAGTCCGACGACGCGGCCCTCGGCGTCGAGGACGGCCCGGTCACCGGTGATCAGCGTGACACGGTCCTTGCCCGCGGCCTTGCCGAGGGACCCCTCCGCCCCGGCCGTCTGTCCCGCGGATGCCGGTGCCGCGGCCGCGGGGCTGGTCATGCCCGCCGCGAGGGCCACGGCGACCGCCGCGGCGATACTGGCTCCGCACGCTCTTTTCACTTGTCTGTGCAAGTCTCCCCCTGGAGGTTAAGGGGCTGCGGCCCCTGGAGGTCGAAGTATGCCGAGGGGCGAACACCTGCTCAATAGTGGGGCTGGGGTGCGGAGTTGATGCTGTCCGAAATTGGTGTGCCTTAAGGGCAATTGGCCGGATCAAGCCAATTGCGGAACGCTCGCCACCGCGTTCGGGTGATGTGCTCGGGGCCGCGGTTGCCGCGCACCCCCGCAGTGGAACGACAAAAGCCATGATCCCGACGATCTCGACGCGACCTTTGCGCCCGCGCGGCGCGATCCGGCTGGCCTGCCTCTGTGCCGCCCTCTCCCTGACCACGGCCGCGTCGGCCGAGCCGCACCCGGCGGGCCGGCACCCCGCCGCGGACGGGTCGGGCGTACTGAGGGAGCGCACCGTCGGCCTCGACCCCGCCGCCTACCGGTGGCTGTGCGCCTCCGGCGCCTTCGGCCGCCCCGCCGAGCACGATCTCGGTCTCTTCTCCGGCATGCGGGTCACCCTCGTCCAGGAAGGCCGCGAAGTGGACGGGGACACCGTCACGTGGACCGGCCACGTCAAGGGGGCGCCGGAGCAGCGGGCGGTGATCGCGGTGAGCGGGGTGTGCGGGCGCCCCGACGGGACACGGCCGAAGACGCACCCCGGCGCCCGGACCGCCCGGAGCACCGCTCCCGCCGTCGACGCCCTGGTCGACCTGGGGACCCGCACGTACCACGTCACCACCCTGCCGGGAGAGCCGGAGGGGCCGCGCGAGCCGGGAACACCGGGAGAGCCGGGCGAGCGCCCGCGGCTGCGCATCACGGAGGAGGACCCGCGGGCGCGCCGGAGCCCCGCACCCGACGACACCCCCCACCACGAGGGGGCCGCCCGCGAGCTGCACGACTCCCTGGAGGACCGCGCCCCGGCCGACCCCGCGGCCCCCGTCGTCATCGACGTCCTGGCCGGGCACACACCGGCCGCGGTGCGGCGCGTGGGCGGGGAGCAGGCGATGGCGACCCGCCTGGGGATGGCCGAGTCCTACATGAACCAGGCCCTCGCCGACAGCGGTGTGGCCGCCAGGGTCGATCTTGTCGCCAGGTACGACACCGGTTACCTGGGCGACCAGACGGCCGACCTCATGCTCGACAAGCTCTCCGACCCCACGGACGCCGACCTGGGCGCGACCGCGCACCGCCACCGGAAGCGGCTCGGCGTCGACCTGGTCACCGTCGTCAACGACGTGCCCGACGGCTCTTCGGGCCAGGCCAGCCTCCCCACCCGGGGCCGCATGGACAGCGCTCTCGCCTTCTCCGCCGTCGACGTCCAGTCCCTGGTCAAGTGGTACAACCTCGGGCACGAGCTCGGGCACAACCTCGGTCTGTTCCACGACCGCGCCACCCTCGCCCTGCACGCGTCCCCCGAGGCCTACCGCCCGCTGCTGAACTCCCCGAGCGGCACCGGCTGGATCACCCCGCGCCGCGACCACCACTCCCTGATGGCCTACGCGCGCAGCTGTGGCGGCCCCTGCCGCCCCGTCAACCAGTACTCGAACCCGCGGGCCACCGTCGCCGGCCAGCCCCTGGGCGACGAGGAGAACGACAACGCCTCCCTGGCCCGCAGGACCGCACCGATCGTCGCGGGATACCGCACGCCGACAGCGGCCCGCACCCGGCACCCGCTCACGCTGGAGGCGGCTGCGAACGGCGCGGTCCGCCCGGCCGTCCACGGCCCCTACGCTCCCGGGACCACCGTCGGCCTCACCGCGCTGCCCGCCGCCGGACACCGTGTCGCCGCCTGGGTCGTCGACGGGCGGCGACACGACATCACCGAGGAGAACGTGACGCTGACGATGGACCGCCCGCACACCGTGAGCGCGGTCTTCGTCCCGGCGTGATTCGTCCCGGCCTGCTTCGTTCCGGCCTGATGCGTTCCGTCCCGATCAGACGGCGGAGCCGGCCTTCCACTGCGCCCAGTCCATGTTCCAGCCGTTGAGGCCGTTGTCCGGGGCGATGGTCTTGTCGCCGGTGTTGCGGACGTCGACGACGTCACCGGTGATGCTGTTCTCGTAGAACCAGGAGCCCGGGGTGCTCTTGTCGTTGGCTCCCTTGGCGTCCCGCAGGCCGATGCAGCCGTGACTGGTGTTGGCGCTGCCGAAGATGGAGGGCGAGCCCCAGTAGTTGCCGTGGATGAAGGTGCCGGAGCTCGACAGGCGCATGGCGTGCGGCACGTCCTTGATGTCGTACTCGCCCTTGCCGTCGCCGTCCTTGAAGCCGACGGTCGCGCCGTCCATGCGGGTCTCCTTGAACTTCTCGGAGATCACCATCTTGCCGTTGTACGTCTTGTTCTCGGGCGAGCCCGCGGAGATCGGGATGGACTTCACGACCTTGCCGTCCCGCGTGACCTTCATCGTCTTGGTCTTGGCGTCGACGATGGAGACCTGATTGCGCCCGATCTTGAACTGGACGGTCTTCTGCTGCACTCCGTAGACACCGTCGGCACCCTCGACGCCGTCGAGCTTCAGCTTCAGGGTGACGGTGGAGTTGCCCTTCCAGTAGTTCTCGGGGCGGAAGTCCAGGCGGTTCGCGCCGAACCAGTGGCCGACGATCTCCTGGCCGCTGTCGGACGACACCTCGACCGCGGACTGGACCGCCTTCTTGTTGGTGATCGCCTTGTCGAAGTTGAGCGACACGGGCATGCCGACGCCGACCGTGGAGCCGTCCTCGGGCGTGAAGTTCCCGATGAAGCTGTTGGCCTTCGAGACGGTCGTGAACGCCGAGTTCTCGTGCGCCTTGCGGCCCTCGGAGTCCTGGGCGGTCGCCGAGATCTTGTACTTCGTGGCGCGTTCGAGCTGGCCGCTCGGCTTCCAGCTCTTCTTGTCCGCGGATATCCGGCCCTGGACGGCGGCGCCGCCGTCGGCGGGCTTCATGGTCACGGCCGTCAGCGTGCCGTCGGTGACCGTGACCTTGGCGGCGCTGTTGATGCTGGCGTTGTCGGAGCCGTTCTTCGGCGCGATGTCGATCCGGGCGGCGGAGGTCTTCTTGGCCGCCGCCTCGTCGACCTGGTTCTGCGACTCCTTGCCGCCCGAGGCCTTGTCGCCGTCGTCGCTGCTGCACGCCGAGAGCACGAGCACGCCGCCCATCAGGGCGGACACGGCCGCGACGCTCCTGCGTCCGCGTCCGAGCCTACGAGGCCCACTGTCCGTCATCACACGCATCTCCAAAGTTGCCGAATCCCCGAAGTCAACCCCGAGAGTCCCGGGAGTCCCCCGTAACCCCGCATAACGTCCTGCCCGGTTCGTCCCGTTCCACATCTGCGGGGAATGTGGGGAACACCACGTCCGCGGTGCTGGACTGGCGGCACCGGATCCCTCCTGCCGATCATCGTGCAGGCTGAGACGACGGAACCCCGGGCGGCGGTTGCTGCCCGGGGTTCCCGATTCCGGATCCTTCAATCCGGATCCGGCCTGCCGCTCATGCGCCGCCGCTCACGCGCCGCCGCTCACGCCCTACAGCTCGTCGTCCTCTTCGTCATCATCCTCGTCCGGGTCCCAGTCCGGCGCGTCAGGGTCGTAGTCGATCAGCTCGCTGCTCCAGGAGGCCCGGGTGAGCTCGGTCCCCGGCACCTGGCTGACCATGTCGAAGGGGTCCACGAGGTAGGCGAGCGCCTCGGCGACGTCCTCCCGGACGGCGGTCTCGGCGTGCGTCCGCTCCTCGGCCGGCATGTGGGCGTCCTCGGCGATGCGGCCGAGGGCGGCGCCGGTCAGCTTCTCGGCGTCGCCGACCTCGACCACCATTTCGACGCGCAGCCGTACAAACCGTGATGTCTCGTCTCCACTCATACGACGGAGCGTACGGCCCCCGCGGCTCGCGACTTTCCCGCGACCCGCACCTTTCATTAGCATCGCCCCACACGGCCAATTCGCCAGCGCCACAAGGGGGATCCGATTCCGTGTCCGCACGCCGATCGTTGCTGACCACCGCCGCCGCGGGAGCCCTCCTCGGCGCCCTGTGCTTCGTCCCCTCCGCGAACGCGACCTCCCCCGCGACACCCGACGCCCCCCGGGACGCCCGTCCCGCCACGTCGTCCGCGACCGCGGCCTCCTCCCACCACGGGACCACCACCACGGCCTCGGCCCCCCTGACCGGGACGGACGGCGTGGACAAGACTCCGTACCTGGTGGGCGGCGCGGCGTTCCTGAGCCTGGGGGCGGGCTTCGTGGTCTTCTCCGTACGCAGGGAGAGGTCTGCGCACGGGGGCGACGCGGCCTGCTGAGGCCGGGGCCGACGCCACGGCCACGGCTGCTCGTCACGGCCACGGTTGCTCGCCACGGCCACGGCTACTGTGCGCGGCATGAGCACTTCATACGCGTATGCCGATGACGTCGAGGTCGCGACCGCCGGGGCACGTGCCGGGGCGGACGTGGTGCGCGCCCTGTACGGGCAACGGCTCGACCGGTTCGACAAGGGGGCCGGGGACTTCGCCACCGCCGCCGACGTGGCGGCCGAGAAGGCGATAACCGACGTCATCCGTGCCGCCCGGCCCGAGGACTCGCTGCTCGGCGAGGAGGGCGGGCAGCGGGGCGCGGCGGACGCCGCCCGCCAGTGGCTGGTGGACCCCCTGTGCGGGACGCTGAACTACGCCGTCGGCACCATGCTCGTGGCCGTCAACGTCGCGCTGCGCGACGGGGCCGCGGCGGTGGCCGACCCGTTCAGCGGCGAGGTCTTCCGCACCGACGGGAACACGGCCTGGGTCCGGCACGAGGGGGTCGACACCCCGCTGTCGCCCACGGCGGCGACCCGCCTGGTGGACGTCAACCTGGATCCGCCGTTCCCGAGCGCCCCCGGGTTCCGTGCCGTGGAGCTGCTGGCGCACCCCGGCTTCGTCGCCGGGTTCCGGCCGCGGGTCGTGTCCACGACGCTGGCCCTGGCCTGGGTCGCGGCCGGCCGGCGCGCCGCGTACGTCACCGACGGCGGCGACCTCTCGCGGAGCGTGCACTTCGCGGCGGGCATCGCCCTGTGCCGGGCGGCGGGCTGCGTGGTCACCGGCATCGACGGCGCCCCGCTCGGCCCCGGCGGCCGCGGCCTCCTGGCGGCGGCGGACCCCGAGACCCACGGCCAGCTGCTGTCGATGATCGGCGGCCGCCCCTGACATGATCCACGTCCCGGGGATACCGTCGCCCCGTGGCACATGACGCACCCTGGGACATCCTGCTGATCGGCGGCGCCTCCGGCGTCGGCAAGAGCCGGCTGGCAGCCCGGCTCGCCTCACTGCGCACCGCCTTCGTCGTCGAGTTCGACGACGTCGTCGAGGCCGTGCAGGCGATCACCACCGCCGAACAGCACCCCGGGCTGCACCACTTCGACGAGGTCGGCGACGCCGCGGCCCTCGGCGCCGACCGCGTACTCGACCTTCAGATCGCCACCGCCCGCGCCCTGGAACCGGCCGTCCTCGGCGTCGTGCGCAACCGCCTCACGGTCGACGTGCCCGCCGTGGTCGAGGGCGACTACCTCACTCCGGCCGTCGCCGCGCGGGCCGTCCGCGAGGGGAGCGCCACGGGCCGGCGCGTGCGGGCCGTGTTCGTGCACGAGGGCGACCCGGAGCGGATCGCCCTCAACTACGCCTCGCGGGAGCCGGAGCACGGGGTCCAGAGGGAGCGTGCCGAGGTCAGCGCGGCGTACTCACGCCGGCTGAGCCACGAGGCCGCCCTGCACTGTCTGCCCGTGGTCGACGCCCGCCCCTGGGACACCCTCGCGTCCCGTGTCCAGCGGGTGCTCGCGGAAGAGGGGGCCGGCGCCCTCAAGTGACCGTGCGCCCGCTCCGGTTACGCCAACGCCCCCGTGACCGGCTCCACCGCCGCCACGAGCGCGCCCGTGCGGACGAACGCGTCCGCCGCCGCGAGGTCGGGCGCGAGGAAGCGGTCCGGGCCGGGGCCCTCCACGCCCGCCTTGCGGACGGCCTCGATGACCGCCTGCGTCGCCGGGGCGGGGGTGAGGCCCTCGCGGAGCTCGACGGCGCGCGTGGCGGCGTACAGCTCGATCGCGACGATGCGGGTGAGGTTGTCGACGGCCGTGCGGAGCTTGCGGGCGGCCGACCAGCCCATCGACACGTGGTCCTCCTGCATCGCGGAGGACGGGATGGAGTCGGCCGAGGCCGGGACGGCGAGCCGCTTCATCTCGCTGACCAGCGCGGCCTGCGTGTACTGGGCGATCATCAGGCCGGAGTCGACGCCCGCGTCGTCCGCGAGGAACGGCGGCAGGCCGTGCGAGCGGTTCTTGTCGAGGAGGCGGTCCGTGCGGCGCTCGGCGATGGAGCCGAGGTCGGCGGCGGCGACCGCGAGGAAGTCCAGGACGTACGCGACCGGGGCGCCGTGGAAGTTGCCGTTCGACTCGACGCGCCCGTCGGGCAGGACGACGGGGTTGTCGACGGCGGCCGCGAGCTCGCGCTCGGCGACGAGCCGCGCGTGCGCCATCGTGTCCCGGCCCGCGCCCGCGACCTGCGGGGCGCAGCGCACCGAGTACGCGTCCTGCACGCGCGGCGCGTCGTCCTGGTGGTGACCGGTGAGGCCCGAACCGGCGAGCACCGCCAGCATGTTGGCGGCGGAGGCGGCCTGGCCCGGGTGCGGGCGGATGGCGTGCAGCTCGGGGGCGAGGACCTTCTCCGTGCCGAGCAGGGCTTCGAGGGTGAGGGCGGCCGTGATGTCGGCCGACTTGTAGAGGGTCTCCAGGTCGGCGAGGGCCATGATCAGCATGCCGAGCATGCCGTCGGTGCCGTTGAGGAGGGCCAGGCCCTCCTTCTCGCGGAGCTCGACGGGGGTGATGCCGTGCGCGGCGAGCAGCTCGCCCGCGGGCCCGACCTCGCCGTCGGGCCCCTCGGCGTCGCCCTCGCCCATCAGCGTCAGCGCGCAGTGGCTGAGCGGCGCGAGGTCACCGGAGCAGCCGAGCGAGCCGTACTCGTGGACGACGGGCGTGATGCCCGCGTTCAGTACGTCGGCCATCGTCTGCGCGACCTCGGGGCGCACGCCCGTGTGGCCCGAGCAGACCGTCTTGAGGCGCAGGAACATCAGCGCGCGGACGACCTCGCGCTCCACGCGCGGGCCCATGCCCGCCGCGTGCGAGCGGACGATGTTGCGCTGGAGCTGGGCGCGGAGGTCGGGGCCGATGTGGCGGCTGGCCAGGGCGCCGAACCCGGTCGAGACGCCGTACACCGGCTCGGGCTTGGCGGCGAGCGCGTCGACGATCTCGCGGGAGGTGGCGAGTGCCGCCAGCGCCTCGGCGGAGAGTTCGATCCGTGCGTTTCCGCGCGCGACGGCGATGACGTCCGCCGCGGTCGTCCCGGAGGTCCCAAGGGCCACGGTGCCCACGCTGTGCATATCCATATTCAGCAGCGTACGGACTGAATCGCCGAGTGTCACGGGTGGATTCCGCGGGAGCCACTTACCGAGGTCGCAGCAGCCACTTACCGCGAGGTCGGCCGGGCCTCGGCGCCCCGACCATGCGTGTGCTCCTAGGCCCCGTCCTGGCCGGAGGTGCGCCGCCCCCGGAACCTCCGCCGCTCCCCCGCCCAGGGCACCCCCGGCGGCGCGTCGGCGAGCCGGACCACCGGGTCGTCCGCGCCCTCCCGCCCGGCCACCACCGGCTTCGCCGCGCGCGCGGCCTTCGCGCGGTACTGCGCCGCGTCGGCGAGGCGGAACAGGCGGCGGGCCGAGCGCACGGGGCCGATCGGGTCCCCGGTCGACGCGACGCCGCAGGCGACCCCGTCGCCCAGCTCCAACTCGGCCGCCCGTACGCAGAGTTCGTCGGCAGCCCGCACCACCTCGTCGGCCGTGGGGCCGACCGCGAGGAGGCAGAACTCGTCGCCGCCGAGGCGCGCCGCGAGCGCTCCGGGCAGCATCGCGCCGCAGAGCGAGAGGACCGAGCCGAAGCGCTCAAGGAGGCGGTCGCCGACCGCGTGGCCCTGGGTGTCGTTGACCTGCTTCAGTCCGTTCAGGTCGCAGACGACGAGGCTGACCACGGCCCCGTCGGCGAGGTGCCGCTCCACCGCGCGGTCGAGCCGGACGTCGACCGCGCGGCGGTTGGCGAGGCCGGTCAGCGCGTCGGTGTAGGCGAGGCGGCGCGCCTCCTCCAGGCGTTCCGTCTGCGCGAGCCCGGCGGCCACCACAGCGGCGAGGACCGTCGCGAAGTCGGCGTCGGCCCGGCCGAAGACGGGGTCGCCCGGCGGGCGCGCCACATACAGCTCGCCCCACGCGCGCCCGTGCAGCACGACCGGCGCGACGACGCAGCAGCCGCGGCCCCTGCGGCGCAGCGCGGCCACGCGCTGGTGGCAGTAGCCGGGCGCGCGGGAGTCCGCCGGGCCCTCGGCCGTCTCGACCCAGGCGTGCGGCTCGCCGCCGCCCGCCCAGTGCTCGTGCAGGAACTCGGTGATCTCGGGGAACCGGTTCACGGGATACGCCTCGTTCTCTGGGAACTCCTCCTCGCCCTGGACGCGCCGCCCGGCGTTGACCAGGACCCGCAGCCGCCCCATGTCCCGCTCCCAGACGGACAGCGCGGCGAAGCTCCCGTTCAGCGCGTGGCAGGCGCCGACGGCGGCCGCCCGCCAGGACTCGCGCGGAGTGTGCGCGGCGGCCATTCCCTGCGCCAGCTCCACCACGGCCCGCAGCCGGACGTCCTCTCCCATTTACCCAGGTTAGGAGGTTTGCTCCGGTTTGGAACCTCGGGACATCACGGAACGTGAGGCCGCGAGGGGCGTGCCTCTGTCCCCCCTACTCCCCGGGCCACTCCGGCTTCCGCTTCTCGTTGAACGCCGCGACGCCTTCCGCCCGGTCGCCGGAGAAGGCCACCGTGCGCCACGCCGCGTCCTCGACCTCCAGGCCCGCCCGCAGGTCGAGGCCGTGGCCGAGGCGCAGGGCGCGCTTGGCGGCGCGCAGGCCGACGGGCGAGTTCGCGGCGATGCGGGCGCCGAGCGCCAGCGCCTCCGCCCGGGCCTCGCCCTCCGCCACCAGCAGGTCGACCAGGCCCAACTCCCGTGCCTCCGCGGCCTCCACGCGGCGCGCCGAGAAGATCAGCTCGGCGGCGCGGGCGGCGCCGACGCGCCGCGGCAGGAGCTGGGTGCCGCCGCCGCCCGGGATGACACCGACGGACACCTCGGGAAGTCCCACGACCGCGGTCCCGTCCGCCACGATCATGTCGCAGGAGAGCGCGAGCTCGAACCCGCCCCCGAGCGCGAAGCCGTGCACGGCCGCGACGGTGGGCATGGGCAGCTCCAGTACGCCGGTGTAGGAGGCCCGCGTCGTGGGGCGCTGGCGGCGCAGCTCGGCGTCGCTGAAGGAGTTCCGCTCCTTCAGGTCGGCGCCCACGCAGAAGGCCCGCTCGTGGGTGGAGGTCAGGACGACGACGCGGGCGTCGGAGTCCTCGGAGAGGGCTGCGCAGGCGGCGGCGATGGAGCGGGCCATCTCCGAGGAGACGGCGTTCATCGCCTTGGGGCGGTCGAGGACGAGCTCGACGACGTGGCCGTGCCGCCTGACCGCCACGTACTCCCCGTACCGCTGCTCGTCACCCATGACGCCTCCTCCACCTGCCGGTTAACGACCGTTACCCGGGGATCATGACACCGGGCCGGTCCGGGAGGGAAGGGACTCGGGAAGGGACTCCTCAGCCTCTCCGCGCCAGGAGCCAGGGCTCGACCACCCCGAGGCCGCGGACCGGGCGCTGCCACATCGGCTGGAGCGCGAAGCGGTACGAGGGCGGCTCCTCGCCCTCCTTCTCCGCGGCGGCGGCCTCCTCCGCGGCCTGCGTCTCGGAGGCGGGCGCGTCGCCCGTCCGCGTCAGCTCCTCCGCGAACGCGCCGTCCACGAGGACGGCGTCCCGGGGCGCTATCGACGTGAGCCTGCTCGCGAGGTTCACGGTGGTGCCGAAGACGTCGCCCATGCGGGTCGTCACGGTCCCGAAGGCGATGCCGACGCGCAGCTCCGGCATGGTCTCGTCGTTGGCCATGGTCTCGATGAGGCGCAGTGCGATCTCCGCGGCGACGCCGGCGTCGTCGGCGGCGTACAGCACCTCGTCGCCGAGGGTCTTGATGAGCCGTCCGCCGTGCGCGGCGACGAGGTCCGCCGCCGTCGTCTCGAAGGCCTCGACGAGCTCGCCGAGCTCCTCCTCCTCCATGCGGCGGGTCAGCCGCGTGAACCCGACGAGGTCGGCGAAGCCGACGGCGAGGCGCCGGTCGACCATTTCGTCGTCGTCCGCGGCCTGCACCACGCGGCCGGTGGCGGCGGCGAGCTGGCGCCGCCACACGTAGACGAGGAACTCCTCCAGCTCGGGCAGGAGCAGCTCGATGAGGGGATACGTGACCTCGGTGCGGGTCATGCCCGGCTCGGGGGGTTCGGTGAGCCCCTCCAGGAAGGAGTCGATCTGCCACTCCGCGAGGCGGGCGGTGGTCTGTCCCGTGGACCGGGCCACCTGTACGGCCATGGCCTCGCTCAGCAGGCCCGCCTCGACGAGGCCCGCGAGGCGGCGCAGGGCGAGTACGTCCGCCTCGGTGAGGGCCTTGGCCTGGCCGATGTCCGGGAAGCCCATGGCCCGCCAGAAGCGGGACGCCAGCTCCATCGAGACGCCCGCGCTGCGGGCCGCCTGGAAGGGGGTGTAGCGGCGGTCGGCGCCGAGGATCAGCTGTTCGAGCCGTAGGGCGAGCGGGTCCCTGTCCGCGTCGCCGTCACCCTTCTCGTCCACCTCGGGCACGCCCGAGACGTCTCTCGCACCGTCCGCGTCCGGCTCCGCACCGGGGTGTGCACCCTCGCCGGAGCCCGTGTCGTCGACGGTCACGCCTGCTGCCCTTCCGATCTGCCGCGGTCAGGTATCGACCGGCGTCAACTTTACGGCAGGTGTGCCGCAGCTCACTCCCGACTCCCCCGAGCCGGCGCCCCGTGGCTCGGCGCCCCGCGCGTGCCGCGCCGGGCCGGCCGCCGCCTGCGGGTCCGCAGCACCTGCCTCGCCGGGCCGTCCCTCGCCTGCGGGCCCGCTGTGGCTGGTCGCGCAGTTCCCCGCGCCCCTAGGGGGTCCGGGCCGCCCGTCGAGCCGCGGCCCCCGCAGCAGCTGCCCCGACAGGCCGTCCCTCGCCTGCGGGCCCGCTGTGGCCGGTCGCGCAGTTCCCCGCGCCCCTGCCGGGTCCGGGTCGCCCGACCCCGCGGCCACGCACCTGCCTCGCCAGGCCGGCCGCCGCCTGCGGGTCCGCTGTGGCTGGTCGCGCAGTTCCCCGCGCCCCTAGGGGGCCGGGTCGCCCGCCCCCTGCGGCCACGCACCTGCCTCGCCAGGCCGGCCGCCGCCTGCGGGCCCGCTGTGGCCGCTCGCGCAGTTCCCCGCGCACCTGCCTCGCCGGGCCGGCCGCCGCCTGCGGGCCCGCTGTGGCCGGTCGCGCAGTTCCCCGCGCCCCTAGGGGGCCGGGTCCGCTCAAAGGGCCGGGCGCAAGTGGATGATGTCGGCTGCGCCTACCGGGTGCTGGATGCCCTCCCTCGTGGCCAGGACCAGGCGGCCGTCGCCGTCTACCGCTACTGCTTCGCCGGTGATGGAGCGGTCGCCGGGGAGGTGTGCGCGGACGTGGCGGCCGAGGGTCGCGCAGCCGGCGGCGTAGGTCTCCTGGAGGCCGCACGCGGCCGGGTCGCCCGCGGCCGTGCGCCAGTCGCCGTACCAGCGTTCCAGGGAGCGCAGCACGGCCCGCAGCAGCGGGTCGCGGTCCGTGGTCCGCGCGCCGGCCAGGGCGAGCGAGCCCGCCGTCGGGACGGGCAGCTCGTCCTCGCGGAGGGTGACGTTCAGGCCGACGCCGATGACGATGCCCCCGGCGGACGGCGAGCCCGCGCGCTCCGCGAGGATGCCGCCCGCCTTGCGCTCCTGGTCACCGACAGTCACCAGCAGGTCGTTGGGCCACTTGAGTGCGGTGTCCACGCCCGCCGCCCGCGAGAGCCCCGTGGCGACGGCGACCCCGGTGAGCAGCGGCAGCCAGCCCCAGCGCTCCACCGGTACCGAGGCGGGCTTGAGGAGGACGGAGAAGAAGAGCCCGGAGCGGGCGGGCGCGGACCACCGGCGGTCGAGGCGGCCGCGCGCCGCGCTCTGCTCCTCGGCGACGAGCACCGCGCCCTCGGGGAACTCGTCGGCCCGCGCCGCGAGGTCGGTGTTGGTGGAGCCGGTGGCGGGCACCACGTCGAGGGAGGACCACAGGCCGCCGTCCCGCAGCAGCGCCCGCCGCAGGGACCCGGCGTGGAGGGGCGGCCTGTCGAGGTCGGACCAGCGGTTGTCTTCAGTATCTGACGGCGTCATGCAAGCAACCTTAGGTGTGGTAAACGCCGCACTGCCGAACGGTATGCGCGCCGATACGCTACGGGTCAGTAGCCAGCCGCACAGCCGTAGACAAGCACCTTTGAGCAGGCAGGGAGCCGCATCCCGATGTCCGAGCCGGAAGAGCCCAACGTGCCCGCGTCAGACCGCACCGCCGAAGACGGCGCCACCGACATCCATACGACCGCGGGAAAACTTGCCGACCTGCACCGCCGCATCGAGGAGGCCAAGCACGCGGGCTCGGCCCGAGCGGTCGAGAAGCAGCACGCCAAGGGGAAGCTGACGGCGCGCGAACGCATTGAACTGCTGCTCGACGAGGGCTCCTTCGTCGAGTTCGACGAGTTCGCGCGGCACCGGTCCACCAACTTCGGCCTGGAGAAGAACCGGCCGTACGGCGACGGCGTGGTGACCGGGTACGGCACCGTCGACGGCCGCCCCGTCGCCGTGTTCTCGCAGGACTTCACCGTCTTCGGCGGCGCGCTCGGCGAGGTCTTCGGCCAGAAGATCGTCAAGGTCATGGACTTCGCGCTGAAGACCGGCTGCCCGGTCGTCGGCATCAACGACTCGGGCGGCGCCCGCATCCAGGAGGGCGTCATGGCCCTCGGGATGTACGGCGAGATCTTCCGCAGGAACACCCATGCGTCCGGTGTCATCCCGCAGATCTCGCTCGTCGTCGGGCCGTGCGCGGGCGGCGCCGTCTACTCCCCCGCGATCACCGACTTCACGGTCATGGTCGACCAGACCTCGCACATGTTCATCACGGGCCCCGACGTCATCAAGACCGTCACCGGTGAGGACGTCGGCTTCGAGGAGCTGGGCGGTGCCCGCACGCACAACTCCACGTCGGGCGTGGCGCACCACATGGCGGGCGACGAGAAGGACGCCATCGAGTACGTCAAGTCGCTCCTGTCGTACCTGCCGTCGAACAACCTCAGCGAGCCGCCCGCCTTCCCCGAGGAGGCGGACCTGGCGCCCACGGACGAGGACCTGGCGCTGGACACGCTGATCCCGGACAGCGCCAACCAGCCGTACGACATGCACCGCGTCATCGAACACGTCCTGGACGAGGGCGAGTTCCTGGAGACGCAGCCGATGTTCGCACCGAACATCCTCACCGGTTTCGGCCGCGTCGAGGGCCACCCGGTGGGCATCGTCGCCAACCAGCCCACCCAGTTCGCGGGCTGTCTGAACATCGACGCCTCCGAGAAGGGCGCCCGCTTCGTCCGCACCTGCGACGCGTTCAACATCCCGGTCATCACCTTCGTCGACGTGCCGGGCTTCCTGCCGGGCGTCGAGCAGGAGCACACGGGCATCATCCGGCGCGGCGCGAAGCTCATCTACGCGTACGCGGAGGCGACCGTCCCGCTGATCACGGTCATCACGCGCAAGGCGTTCGGCGGCGCGTACGACGTGATGGGCTCCAAGCACCTGGGCGCCGACCTGAACCTGGCGTGGCCGACCGCGCAGATCGCGGTGATGGGCGCGCAGGGCGCGGTCAACATCCTGCACCGCCGCACGATCGCCGAGGCCGGGGACGACGTCGAGGAGGTCAGGACGCGGCTCATCCAGGAGTACGAGGACGCCCTCCTGAACCCGTACACGGCGGCCGAGCGCGGCTACGTGGACGCGGTGATCATGCCGTCCGAAACCCGCTCCCACCTCGTGCGCGGCCTGCGTCAGCTGCGTACGAAGCGGGAATCCCTCCCTCCGAAGAAGCACGGCAACATCCCCCTCTAGACCCCCAGGAGGGCTCATGATCAAGGTCGTACGGGGCAATCCGACCCCCGAGGAGCTGGCCGCCGCCCTGGCGGTGGTCCAGGTGCGCGCCGCGGCGGTCGCCGGACAGCCGTCCGGCGCGCCCGCGCTGCCCGACTCCTGGGCCGACCCCGCGCGGGTGGCCAGGCACCGGCTGCCCGCACCGTCACCGACGGCGTGGGGCCGCACGTACTGGCCCGGGTAGGTGTGCCGGGCCGGGAACCTGAGTACGCGTACTCAGGCGTCCCGGCCCGCCCGGCCGCAGTATCGACTGCATGCTGTGGTCGGATCCGGAGGACAACCCTCCGAAGGACATGAGGGACCTCCAGGCGAAGATGCGCCGCGCGGGACTGGTCCTCGCCCTGGCCATGGTGGTGGCGATGTTCGTCCTCGGCATCCACTGAGGCGTCACGCCTGTACAGCCGCTGAGACGTGCACTGACGCATCCACTGAATGTTCTCGTCCGGGCGCCCTCGCTACGCTGACCGCATGAGTGATCAGCCCCGCCGTCTCGTCCTCGCCTCCCAGTCCCCCGCCCGGCTCGGTCTGCTCCGGCAGGCCGGCCTCGCCCCCGAGGTGATCGTCAGCGGTGTCGACGAGGACAAGGTCTCCGCGCCGACCCCCGCCGAGCTCGCCCTCGCCCTGGCCGAGGCCAAGGCGTCGGTGGTCGCCGCTCGGCCCGAGGCCAAGGGCGCGCTGGTGGTCGGCTGCGACTCGGTCCTGGAGCTGGACGGCCGGGCGCTCGGCAAGCCGACCGACGCCGAGGAGGCCACCGCCCGCTGGAAGGACATGCGCGGCCGCGCGGGCGTCCTCCAGACGGGGCACTGCGTCCACGACACCGTCTCCGGGCGGTACGCGTCCGCGACGGCGTCCACCGTCGTCCGTTTCGGTGAGCCCTCCGACGCCGAGATCGCCGCGTACGTCGCGAGCGGCGAACCGCTGCACGTGGCGGGCGCGTTCACCCTGGACGGCCGCTCGGCGCCGTTCGTCGAGGGCATCGAGGGCGACCACGGCAACGTCATCGGCCTCTCCCTGCCGCTGCTGCGCCGCCTCCTCGCGGAACTGGGCGTCGGCATCACGGAGTTGTGGCGGAAGTAGCTCTCAGGCGGCCTGGGGCGCGGCCACCTCGCCCTCCTGCTGCGCCTTCTTCTCGTACGCCACGAGCGTGAGGACGATCAGGCCGAGCACGCCCATCATGAAGGCGAACGCGGCCCAGCCCACCAGGCCGACGCAGAACGCCCCGAGCAGCGCGTGCACGACGGCGCAGCTGATCAGGAGTACCCGCCCGAAGCCGCCGGGCGCGCGGTCGCGCACGGCGGCGCGGGCGAGGACGAACGCGCAGAGCGCGAGGTAGCCGCCGATGAGGGCGCCCGCGATCCAGGTCGACACGGACATCGCACGGGGGTCGAGGCCCGCGAGGGACATGGCCTGGTTGTCGACGACGAGGCCGAGGAACCAGTTGAGGAGCCCGAGGCCGACGGCCTCCGCGAGGAGAACGATCGCGCCCACCCAGGCCACCGGTCTGCGCGTCATGGCGCCCACCCTCTTCCGCTTGCTGTTACCGCTGGTACGTCGGAGCCATCGCGAACGCTACTAACCGGTAAACCCTGGGACAAGAGCTGTGTCGCGGGCAAAGAATCATTGGGCCATTCGTAGGGACTCCACAAAGAAAGCCACGCGTCCGCAGCGCTGACACACAGAGACCTTGACCACACCGGAGGGCTACGCTGCCGGGGAGGGACCCTGCGTACCGCGGTACGACAAGGGATTTCACGAACCTAGCCGGTCTCGAGTCACACTCCGTGTGGGCAAGCTCACCATTGGGGACGGGTCGTAAGCCCGTGTCGGCAGTCCCTAAACTCGGCTTGTTTCAAGGAGGGAGCCATCGTGCGCAAGGTGCTCATCGCCAACCGTGGCGAAATCGCTGTCCGCGTTGCCCGGGCATGCCGGGATGCAGGGATCGCGAGCGTAGCCGTCTACGCAGACCCTGACCGGGACGCGCTGCATGTACGGGCAGCCGATGAGGCGTTCGCGCTGGGCGGTGACACTCCGGCCACCAGCTACCTGGACATCTCCAAGGTGCTGGCAGCGGCCAAGGACGCGGGGGCGGACGCCATCCACCCCGGCTACGGCTTCCTTTCGGAGAACGCCGACTTCGCGCAGGCCGTCATCGACGCGGGCCTGAACTGGATCGGCCCGCCGCCGCAGGCCATCCGCGACCTCGGCGACAAGGTCGCCGCGCGGCACATCGCGCAGCGCGCCGGCGCCCCGCTGGTCGCGGGCACGCCCGACCCGGTCTCCGGCGCCGACGAGGTCGTCGCCTTCGCCGAGGAGAACGGCCTGCCGATCGCGATCAAGGCGGCGTTCGGCGGTGGCGGCCGCGGTCTGAAGGTGGCCCGCACGCTCGAAGAGGTGCCCGAGCTGTACGACTCCGCGGTGCGCGAGGCCGTGGCGGCCTTCGGCCGCGGCGAGTGCTTCGTGGAGCGCTACCTCGACAAGCCGCGGCACGTCGAGACCCAGTGCCTCGCCGACAAGCACGGCAACGTGGTGGTCGTCTCGACCCGTGACTGCTCGCTCCAGCGCCGCCACCAGAAGCTGGTGGAGGAGGCGCCCGCCCCGTTCCTGACGGCCGAGCAGAACGAGCAGCTCTACGCCGCCTCGAAGGCGATCCTGCGCGAGGCCGGGTACGTGGGCGCGGGCACCGTCGAGTTCCTCGTCGGCGTCGACGGCACGATCTCCTTCCTGGAGGTCAACACCCGCCTCCAGGTGGAGCACCCGGTCACCGAAGAGGTCTCCGGCATCGACCTGGTCCGCGAGATGTTCCGCATCGCCGACGGCGAGGAGCTCGGCTACGACGACCCCGAACTCCGGGGTCACTCCTTCGAGTTCCGCATCAACGGCGAGGACCCGGGCCGCAACTTCCTGCCCGCGCCCGGCACCGTCACCACGTTCGCGCCGCCGTCGGGCCCCGGCGTCCGCCTGGACGCGGGCGTCGAGTCCGGCTCGGTCATCGGCCCGGCCTGGGACTCGCTCCTGGCCAAGCTGATCGTCACCGGTGCCACCCGCGAGCAGGCGCTCCAGCGTGCCGCCCGCGCGCTGGACGAGTTCGACGTGCAGGGCATGGCCACCGCCATCCCCTTCCACCGCGCCGTCGTCAAGGACCCGGCGTTCGCGCCCGAACTGACCGGCTCCAGCGACCCGTTCACGGTCCACACCCGGTGGATCGAGACCGAGTTCGTCAACGAGATCAAGCCGTTCACCGCGGCCGCCGACACCGAGACGGACGAGGAGCCGGGCCGCGAGACGGTCGTCGTCGAGGTCGGTGGCAAGCGCCTCGAGGTCTCGCTGCCGTCCTCGCTGGGCATGACCATCGCGCGCACCGCGGCGGCGGGGGGCGCCCGCCCCAAGCGCCGCGCGGCCAAGAAGTCCGGCCCCGCCGCCTCCGGCGACACCCTCGCCTCGCCCATGCAGGGCACGATCGTGAAGGTCGCGGTCGAGGAGGGCCAGGAGGTCAAGGAGGGCGACCTGGTCGTCGTCCTTGAGGCCATGAAGATGGAACAGCCCCTGAACGCACACCGCTCGGGCACGATCAAGGGCCTCACCGCGGAGGTGGGTGCGAGCCTCACCTCCGGCGCGGTGATCTGCGAGATCAAGGACTGAGCCAGGAGCTGACACGTCGGGCCGCGCTGGAAGATCCAGCGCGGCCCGACGGCATTTCGAGCCCGCCCGGCGCAGAGCTGGATTTCAAGCCCGTCCGGCGCTTGAGGACGAACCCGGCGCAGAGCTGGATTTCAAGCCCGTCCGGCGCTTGAGAACAAACCCGGCGCAGAGCTGCATCTCAAGCCCGTCCGGCGCTTGAGAACAAACCCGGCGCAGAGCTGGATTTCAAGCCCGTCCGGCGCTTGAGGACGAACCCGGCGAAGCCGGTGACAGACGCCGCCCCGGTGCAGAGCCATCGCCCCGCAACCGCAGCGCAGCGCCCCCGCGTCCTTCCTCCCGTAGAGCCGAAGACCACGGGGGGACTTCAGTGACACGCACGGGGGACGTACTGTGCCTGCTGGCCGCGGCAGGCGCCATCTCAGCCACCGGCTGGCTCGCGGCCACCGCCGGCACCGGGCAGCGCTACGAGGCGGGACTCGTCCTGGGGCTGGCCGCAGGCCTCTCCGTGGCGCTCCTGCGCCGCTTCACCCGCCTGCCACTGGGGCGCCGCCGCCCCTACACCTTCGCCCTGCCGCTGCCCGCACCCGACTGGCGCGCCCCGCTGCCGGACCCGGGCGGCGACCCCGAGGCCCTGCGCCCGCACGCCGAACACCGCGCCGCGCTCCTCAGCGACGCGTCCGCGCTCGGTGACGCCCTGGACCACACCTGCTCGCTCGCCCCGGAACTCCGCGCCGAACTGGCGCAGTTCGCCGTCACCGCGGCTATCCAGGCCAGCAACTCGGTGATCCTGCCGCCCTGCGAGGAACCGCTGAGCCCCGACCCGGCGTACGACGCCGCGCACGCGCTCGGGGAGCTCGTGGCGGGCGTCGAGTTCAGCCGCATCGGGCTGCGCGCCCTGGAGGCCCTGGTGACGGAGGTGCCGCTGCGGCCCGACCCGCCCTGCTACTTCAACCCGCTGCACGAGCGCGGCCACGCGCGCGTGGCCGTCACCGGCGGGGAGGCCGCCGCCTGCCACGGCTGCGCGAAGGAGCCCGCGCCGCTCCTGGTGCCGTCGGCGGCGGGCCCGGTGCCGTACTACGAGAGCGACGCCGTCGACCGGCGCTGGCGGCTGCTGGGCTACGGCGCGCTGACGCCGGACAACGGCGCCACGATGATCGCCGCGGCCCGCGACGGCTTCCGCCCGAGCCCCGCGCGGCCCCGTACGAAGGTGAGTTGATGATCATGGGGGAGCTGGCAGCAGGGGTGCTGACCGGACTCGCCGTCGGCACCTGCGTCACGTATCCGCTGGTGCTCTGGCTGACCCGGAACCTGCGCGGCGGCGCCCTGCCGCCGCACCGGCGCGAACGCAGGGCGAGGGCGGAGCTCGACGCCTTCTTCGCCCGCCGGGAGCCCTGAGAGCCTGTCCTACGCCGATCGCGCTCCGCGGGCAGTGGCATCCTTGAGGGACGCGTACGTTCACGAAGGGTGCGGGGATGACGACCGGCATGGGCCAGCAGGCGAGAGCGCCGCGGCAGGCGGCACAGTCGGCGCGCACCATGCGGGCCGACGCCCGCCGCAACTACGACAGGCTGCTCGCCGAGGGCCGCGCCGCCTTCGCCGAGCACGGCACGGGCGCCTCCCTGGAGGACGTGGCTCGCCGCGCGGGGGTCGGCATCGGCACGCTCTACCGCCACTTCCCCAACCGGCACGCGCTGGTCAGCGCGGTCTGGGAGGACGCGGTGAGCGACCTGCTCGCGCGCTCGCACGCGCTGCTCGACGACCCGCAGCCCTGTTCGGCACTCGTGGCGTGGCTGCGCGCCATCATCACTCATGCGGGTGAGTACCGCGGTCTGTCGAGCGCCCTCATGTCGGCGTCGCACGACGACACTTCGGCGCTCGCGCGGTGCAGCAGGCCGATGCGCGAGGCGGGCGCGGCACTGCTGGTCCGCGCGCAGGAGGCAGGGGCGGTGCGGCCCGACGTCTCCATCTCCGACCTGCTCCAGCTGACCAACGCGATCTCACTGGCGGCCGAGGAGACCCCGGACGATCCGGAGCTGGCCGACCGCCTGCTCACGCTGACCCTGCGGGGCCTGAAGGCCGACGGGCAGACCACGGCGTAACACCGCGCCCCGTCCGCCCCCGTCCGCTCCCGGCCCCACCCGCTTCCGGCCCCGCCCGGTTCAGCGGCGGCGCAGATCCGCGACCCGCGCCGCCCGCTCCCCGGGCGGCTGCTCCCCGAGTATGGCGCTGCGCAGCGGCTGGCCGGGGCCCGCCCCGTGAGTACGCCGCTGACCCGGCAGGGGCACGTCCCGGCGCGGCTGGCGCCCCGCCGGGACGGAATCGACACCGGGCCCGGCGTCAGGGCCGGCGGCACCACCGGCCACCGCGATCTGCACGCCCTGGTCGGCCAGCGCCTGCAACTCCGTGGCGGCGCGGTCGTCGTGCCCCGGCGGCTCGTCCGTGACCAGGCGGGTGATGACGTCCGTCGGCACCGTCTGGAACATCGTGTCGGTGCCGAGCTTGGTGTGGTCGGCGAGGACCACGACCTCGGCCGCCGCCTGGACCAGCGCACGGTCCACGCTCGCGGAGAGCATGTTGGACGTGGAGAGGCCGCGCTCGGCGGTCAGCCCACTGCCCGAGAGGAACGCGCGGGACACCCGCAGCCCCTGGAGGGACTGCTCGGCCCCGCTGCCCACGAGGGCGTAGTTCGAACCGCGCAGGGTGCCGCCGGTCATGACGACCTCCACCCGGTTGGCGTGGGCCAACGCCTGTGCCACCAGAAGGGAATTGGTGACGACGGTCAGGCCGGGCACCCGCGCGAGCCGTCGGGCCAGCTCCTGCGTGGTCGTACCCGCCCCGACGACGATGGCTTCGCCTTCTTCGACGAGACCCGCCGCGAGATCGGCGATAGCCGTCTTCTCGGCGGTCGCGAGATGTGATTTCTGCGGAAAGCCGGACTCCCGCGTGAATCCGCCCGGCAATACCGCACCGCCATGTCGGCGATCGAGGAGTCCTTCTGCCTCCAGCGCGCGCACGTCCCGCCGTACGGTCACTTCGGAGGTCTGGACGACGCGGGCGAGCTCACGGAGCGATACCGCCCCGTTGGCCCGCACCATTTCGAGGATCAATTGGCGACGTTCTGCAGCGAACACGAAACTGACAGTAACCCCAACGACCGTCTGCTTTCAGCAGTTTGCGCCGAATTACAGAAGTTGTGCGCACCGCAGGGTAGGAAGTGGTATAGGTGCTTACTCGGAGTGCCTATGCCGCGTGAATGGGCGACAACAGTGCGTGACCTGCGGAGAGTTGTTTACGGCCGCCGCGCGGATCAGCCCTCGCCCGCCGTCTTGCGGGTGTGGAGCTGACGCGCCACCTCGGCGATCGACCCCGAAAGCGACGGGTACACGGTGAACGCATTCGCGATCTGCTCGACCGTCAGATTGTTGTCGACCGCGATCGAGATGGGATGGATCAGTTCCGAAGCGCGCGGTGCGACGACCACACCGCCGACCACGATGCCCGTTCCCGGCCGGCAGAAGATCTTGACGAATCCGTCGCGGATGCCCTGCATCTTCGCGCGCGGATTCCGCAGCAGCGGCAGCTTCACCACGCGGGCGTCGATCTTTCCGGCGTCGACGTCGGCCTGGCTGTAGCCGACGGTCGCGATCTCGGGGTCGGTGAAGACGTTCGCCGACACGGCCTTCAGATTCAGCGGCTGCACCGCGTCACCCAGGAAGTGGTACATCGCGATGCGCCCCTGCATGGCGGCGACGGAGGCCAGCGCGAAGATCCCGGTCACGTCACCGGCCGCGTACACGCCCGGCGCGGAGGTGCGCGACACCTTGTCGGTCCAGATGTGCCCGGAGTCCTTCAGCTTGACCCCGGCCTCCTCCAGACCCATGCCGCTGCTGTTCGGAATGGCGCCGACGGCCATCAGGCAGTGCGTGCCGGAGATGACGCGCCCGTCGGCGAGCGTGACCTCGACCCGGTCCCCGACCCGCTTGGCGGAAGCGGCACGCGAACGGGACATCACGTTCATCCCGCGGCGCCGGAAGACGTCCTCCAGGACGGCGGCGGCGTCCGGGTCCTCACCGGGCAGCACGCGGTCACGGCTCGACACGAGCGTCACGTTCGACCCGAGGGCCTGATAGGCGCCGGCGAACTCGGCACCCGTCACACCCGAGCCGACCACGATGAGCTCCTCGGGCAGCTCGTCGAGGTCGTACACCTGCGTCCAGTTCAGGATCCGCTCGCCGTCGGGCTGCGCGTCGGGCACCTCGCGCGGGTGACCGCCGGTGGCGATCAGCACGGCGTCGGCGACGAGGGTCTCCTCGCTGCCGTCGGCGGCCCGCACCACGACCTTCCGCGACCCGTCGGTGTCCTGCTGCCCCTCCAGCCGCCCGCGGCCGCGCAGCACGCGCGCGCCGGCCCGCGTCACCGACGCGGTGATGTCGTGGGACTGCGCGAGCGCGAGCCGCTTCACACGGCGGTTGACCTTCCCCAGGTCGACGCCGACCACGCGCGCGGGGCTGTCGATGTGCGGGGTGTCGTCCGCGACGATGATCCCGAGCTCCTCGTACGAGGAGTCGAAGGTGGTCATCACCTCGGCCGTGGCGATCAGGGTCTTCGACGGCACGCAGTCGGTGAGCACCGACGCCCCGCCCAGACCGTCGCAGTCGACGACGGTCACCTCCGCGCCGAGCTGGGCGGCCACGAGCGCCGCCTCATATCCGCCGGGTCCGCCACCAATGATCACGATCCGAGTCACGTACTCCATTGTCCCGCACGCTTCAAGGTGGTCACGCGCCGGGGCCCTCCGTCCGTGCGAGGACCCCCCGTCCGGGCGGTCCTGCCTCTTCAGGAGGGGCGTACTTGATTGCTGCCGTACCCTCGACGTCATGTCGCTCTACGCCGCGTACGCCGGCAATCTGGATCCGCGGCTCATGTCACGCCGCGCCCCGCACTCACCGCTGCGCGCGACCGGCTGGCTGAACGGCTGGCGGCTCACCTTCGGCGGGGAGCACATGGGCTGGGAAGGCGCGCTCGCCACCCTCGTCGAGGCCCCCCGCTCCCAGGTCTTCGTGACGCTCTACGACATCGCCCCCATGGACGAGGACTCCATGGACCGCTGGGAAGGCGTCGGGCTCGACATCTACCGGCGCATGCGGGTCCGCGTGCACACGCTGGAGGGCGAGGAGCCGGCCTGGGTGTACGTACTCAACGGTTACGAGGGCGGGCTCCCCTCGGCACGCTACCTGGGCGAACTGGCGGACGCCGCCGAATCGGCCGGAGCCCCCCACGACTACGTGATGGAACTCCGCAAACGCCCCTGCTGACGACACCGTCCGTCGCCCTCGTCGGAAACGACAAGACAACGATCGGAATCCCGTGAGCATCGTCATCTACGCGCGTAGGCCATAAACGGCTACTCTCGTCCGCGTGAACGCTTCAGTTATTCCGGACGACATCCAGGGCGACCCCTACGCCTCCGCCGACGCCGCCGCCGCGCGCCTGCGTGAGCTGACGGGCGCCGAGACCCACGACGTCGCGCTCGTGATGGGCTCCGGCTGGGCGCCGGCCGTCGACGCGCTGGGCGAGCCCGAGGCCGACTTCGCCGTCACCGAGCTGCCCGGCTTCCCGCCGCCGGCGGTCGAGGGGCACGGCGGCCGCATCCGCTCCTTCAAGATCGGCGACAAGCGCGCCCTGGTCTTCCTGGGCCGCACCCACTACTACGAGGGCCGTGGCGTGGCCGCCGTCTCGCACGGCGTGCGCACCGCCGTGGCCGCCGGCTGCAAGACCATCGTGCTGACCAACGGCTGCGGCGGCCTGCGCGAGGGCATGCGCCCCGGCCAGCCGGTGCTGATCAGCGACCACCTCAACCTGACGGCGACGTCCCCGATCATCGGCGCAAACTTCGTCGACCTCACGGACCTGTACTCGCCGCGGCTGCGCGCCCTGTGCAAGGAGATCGACCCCTCCCTCGAAGAGGGCGTGTACGCGCAGTTCCCCGGCCCGCACTACGAGACCCCTGCGGAGATCCGCATGGCCCGCACGATCGGTGCGGACCTGGTCGGCATGTCCACGGTCCTCGAGGCCATCGCCGCGCGCGAGGCGGGCGCGGAGGTCCTCGGCATCTCCCTGGTCACGAACCTCGCCGCGGGCATGACGGGCGAGCCCCTCAACCACGAGGAGGTCCTCCAGGCGGGCCGCGACAGCGCGACCCGCATGGGCGAGCTCCTCGGCAAGGTCCTCAACCGCATCTGACGGGCGGGGGCGCCTTGACCGGGGGCCGGGCCCCGGAGCCCCCTCCGCACCGCCTCCGTCGGGCACCCCACCAGCCCCGCCGCTCCGCGGCGGATGTTTCCCACCCACCCACCCGTTTGCCCCGCGACGTCCTGCGGGGGTAGGGGCGGGTCGGCCGGGGTTCCCTGCGCCGTCCTGCGGGAGTAGGAGCACCAAGCCCGCCGCTTCGCGGCGGATGTATCCCACCCACCCACCCGTTTGCCCCGCGACGTCCTGCGGAGGTAGGGGCGGGTGGGTGGGGGTGACCCGCGCCGTCCTGCGGGAGTAGAGGCGGGGGGTGCCCCGTGACGTTCTGCTGGAGTAGGGGCGGGTGAGGGAGTGTGCCCCGTGACGTTCTGCTGGAGTGGGGGCAGGTCGGTTTGGGGGTGGGGCTTCGGTGGGACCAGAGGAGGCGGCAGCGTGGCGTGGCGTGGCGTTCGACTCGCGAGGTGGGTCCTTGTCTTGTCCTCGGCCGGCGCGGCACCGTCCGGCGACACGAAGCACGTACCGGCACCAGCACCAGCACCGGCACCGGCACCGGCACCGGCACACGGGCGATCACCGGCCCGGCCGAGGGCCATGCACCCCACCGGGCCGCAGCCGCAAGCGCGCCGGAGGGGACGTGGGGGTATGTGCGAACGGAGCACCGAGCACACACTGGCGCCTTTGGACTTGAGGCGCGGCGCAGGGATGGCGAGTACGCACATACCCCCGCGGCCCCGCCCCATAAGCGAGCAGTAGGCGCAAACCCGCACCCGCCCACCGCGCCCCGCCAGACAACACGCACACGAGCGACACGAGCGACACGAGAGGCTGAAGAAATCGTGCAGGACACCTCTGAACTCATCGCGCGGGCCCAGGCCTGGCAGGCCGAGGACCCGGACCCCGAGACCCGCGAGGAGCTCGGCAAGCTCATCGACGCCCAGGACGTCGACGAGCTGACCGCACGCTTCGCCGGCACCCTCCAGTTCGGCACCGCCGGCCTCCGCGGCGAACTCGGCGCCGGCCCCATGCGGATGAACCGCTCCGTGGTGATCCGCGCCGCCGCCGGCCTCGCCGCGTACCTCAAGGCGAAGGGCCGGACCGACGGCCTCGTCGTCATCGGCTACGACGCCCGCCACAAGTCCGCCGACTTCGCCCGCGACACCGCCGCCGTGATGACCGGCGCTGGCCTGCGCGCCGCCGTCCTCCCCCGCCCCCTCCCCACCCCCGTCCTCGCCTTCGCCATAAGGCACCTCGGCGCGGTGGCGGGCGTGGAGGTGACGGCCAGCCACAACCCCCCGCGCGACAACGGCTACAAGGTGTACCTGGGCGACGGCTCCCAGATCGTGCCGCCCGCCGACGCGGAGATCGCGGCGCAGATCGACGCCGTCGCGAGCCTCGACGACGTCCCCCGCCCCGAGGCCGGCTGGGAGACCCTCGACGACGCCGTCCTGGACGCCTACCTGGCCCGCACGGACGCCGTTCTCGCCCCCGGCTCCCCCCGCACCGCCCGCGTCGTCTACACGGCGATGCACGGCGTCGGCAAGGACACCCTCCTCGCCGCCTTCGCCCGCGCCGGCTTCCCGGCCCCGACACTCGTCGCCGAGCAGGCGGAGCCGGACCCGGACTTCCCCACGGTCGCGTTCCCGAACCCGGAGGAGCCGGGCGCGATGGACCTGGCCTTCGCGACGGCGGCCCGCACCACCCCCGCCCCGGACCTGATCATCGCCAACGACCCGGACGCGGACCGCTGCGCGGCGGCGGTCAAGACGGGTCCCGGCGAGGCGGATTGGCGGATGCTCCGCGGCGACGAGGTGGGCGCACTCCTCGCCTCGCACCTGGTCAAGCGCGGAGCGCACGGCACCTTCGCCGAGTCGATCGTCTCCTCCTCCCTCCTCGGCCGTATCGCCGAACACGCGGGCCTCCCCTACGAGGAGACCCTGACCGGCTTCAAGTGGATCGCCCGCGTCGAGGGCCTCCGCTACGGCTACGAGGAGGCGCTCGGCTACTGCGTCGACCCCGAGGGCGTACGCGACAAGGACGGCATCACGGCGGCGCTGGTCCTCACCGAGCTCGCCTCCGAGCTCAAGGAGCAGAACCGCACGTTCCTCGACCTCCTCGACGACCTGGCCCTGGAGCACGGCCTGCACGCCACCGACCAGCTGTCGGTCCGCGTGGAGGACCTGTCCCTGATCGCGGATGCGATGCGCCGCCTGCGCGAGCAGCCGCCGACGGAGCTCGCGGGCCTGCCCGTGACGAAGGCGGAGGACCTGACGCAGGGTACGGAGACGCTGCCGCCCACGGACGGCCTGCGCTACACCCTCGACGGTGCCCGCGTCATCGTCCGCCCGAGCGGCACGGAGCCGAAGCTGAAGTGCTACCTGGAGGTGGTGGTCCCGGTGTCGTCCAGGGCAGACCTCCCCGCGGCCCGCACCCGGGCGACGGACACCCTCGCCGCGATCAAGCGCGACCTCGCGTCGGCGGCGGGCATCTGAAGCGCCCCGCCGGCCCAGCCAGACACCCCGAGAGGCCGGGCCACCCACCCCCTCCCCCCGGGGAGGGGCCGCACCACCCCTCCGAGTGATTCCGCTGACGCAACTGCCGCAGTGCCCCGGTGCGCTGCCGGTCCCCCAGGAAGGGAGGACCGGTAGCGCACTTTCACGTTCCGCACGTTCCGGGAGCCGCCGCAGTGCCGTACGGATCCTCCGAGCCCTCGACCGCCACCCCCACCCCCGTTCCGACCCCCGCTCCCGCCCCCGTCCCGTCCCGCGTACCCGTGTCCAGGAGCCCGCAGGGCGCGGCACCCGCACCCCGGGGACCCGCGGCACACGCGGCGCGCCTGGGCCGCGCCCTGCGCCACGCCGCCCCCGCCCTCACCGCCTACGCGGCCGTACGCGGACTCGGCCTCCTCGCCTTCACCCTGTGGGCGCACCGCGACGGCCGCGGGGTGCGGCATCTGCTCATGGCGTCCTGGGACTGCGACTGGTACCTGCGGATCGCGAGCGACGGTTACGCCCAGGAGCTCGGCACCCGCATCGACGGGAACAACCTCGCCTTCTTCCCGCTGTACCCGTCACTCATCAGGGCGGGCGACGCGCTGCTCCCCTGGCTGCCGCGCGGCGCGGTGGGCCTGTCGGTCTCGGTGGCCGCCTCGCTGCTCGCGGCGTGGGGGATCTTCGCGGTGGGCGACCGGCTGTACGGCCGCAGGGCCGGGGTGATCCTGGCGCTCCTCTGGGGCAGCCTGCCGGTCGCGCTCGTGCAGTGGATGGGCTACACGGAGTCCCTGTTCACGGCTCTCTGCGCGTGGTCGCTGTACGCGGTGCTCAGCGGCCGCTGGCTGTGGGCGGGTTCCCTGGCCGCGCTCGCGGGGCTCACGCGGCCCACGGGGGTGGCGCTCGCCGCCGCGGTGGCCGTGACGGCACTGCTGTCCCTGCGCCGCTCCTTCGCCGTCCGGCCGCTCCTGGCCGCCGTCGTCGCCCCTCTCGGCTGGCTCTCGTACGTCGCCTGGGTGGGCCTGCGCCTGGGCCGCTGGGACGGCTACTTCGCCGTACAGAAGCTGTGGCGCAACGAGTGGGACGGCGGCGTCGGGACGCTGCGGCGGATGCGGGACCTGTTCCTGGTCGAGCGTCCCGCGCTGTTCGTGGCGATGGTGACGGCGGTCCTGCTGGGCTCGGTCGTGCTCTTCGTCCTGTCGGCGGGCGACCGGCAGCCGCTGCCCCTGCTGGTCTTCAGCGGCCTGCTGCTCCTGATCGTGCTCGGCAGCAGCGGCGTCTACTTCCCGCGGGCCCGCTTCCTGATGCCGGGCTTCCCGCTGCTGCTGCCGGTCGCCGTGGCGCTGGCGCGCGCGAGGACGCACGTACTGGTGACGCTGCTGGCCGCGGCGGCGCTCACGTCGGCGGTGTTCGGCGGCCACATGCTCCTGGGCTGGCACGGCCCTCCGTAGACACAGCCGCCACAGCCGAGACAGCCGACGCAGCCGAGCAGCCAACACAACCGGCCCGGCCCTCACGCCACCGCGAGCAGCACAACCGACCCAGTCCTCACGCCGCCACGAGCATCACAACCGACCCAGCCCTCACCCCACCGCGAGCAGCACCCCCAGCAGCACAGCCCCCGCCACGCACGGCGCGACGACCTCGTACGCCCAGCGCACTGTCGGCTCGCCCTGCGCGGACTCCGCGTCGGCGCGCTGCTCGGCGAGTTCGCGGAGCTCGTCCATGGACTGGTCGCCCGAGGCGCGGGTGGGCGGTGCGTGCGGGTCGAGGAAGGGGCGGCCGCCCGTGGGGTCGCCGGACGCGGCGGCCTGCGACTGGCGACGGGCCGCCTTCTTGCGCCCGCGCAGCGAGACGGGGATGGCCCAGAGCTGGAACTTGGTGCCGTCGTTGGTGAGGACCTCGTTCGAGTAGCCGGAGCGGAGCGTCGCGACGGCCGCCCAGGGCAGCGTGATGGTCCTGAAGGGGTTGCGGACGCGGAGCCGGTCGTCGTTGGCGTACACGGCGGGCCGCACGGTGAACGCGACGACGAGCGGCACCGCGAAGAGCAGCCCGGCCAGCGCGAGCCAGGGCGTGCGCCCCTCGCCGCGCACCACCGCGTCGATCCCGAGCCAGGCCCCGAGAGCGAGCAGCAGCACCCCACCGGCGATCCCGGCGGGCGACCGGAAGGTACGGTCCTTGTACACGGGCTCCGCCACGGGCTCTGCCACGGGCTCGGCCACGGGCTCGGCCACGGACTCCGCGGGCTCGCTCATACCCTGACGCTTCTGAGGGTCGCTCATACCCTGATTCTGCCTGAAGCCCGGGTGGAGCCCCGGGGGTGCCACCCCTGTACAGCAGCTACGCGCGTAGATATGCTCCCCTCGTGACCATGCCCACTGCATTCGCTGACGTGACCGCGTCCGAGAGCACGCTCCGCCGCTTCCTGCACGGACTGCCCGGCGTCGACGCGGTCGGCCTGGAGGCGCGTGCCGCCTCGCTCGGTACCCGTTCGATCAAGACCACGGCGAAGGCGTACGCCATCGACCTGGCCATTTCCATGATCGACCTGACGACCCTGGAAGGCGCCGACACCCCGGGCAAGGTCCGGGCGCTCGGCGCGAAGGCCGTCAACCCGGACCCCACCGACCGTACGACTCCGAGGACGGCCGCCGTCTGCGTCTATCCGGACATGGTCGCCACCGCCAAGGAGGCCGTCGCGGGCAGCGGCGTGCAGGTCGCGTCCGTCGCGACCGCCTTCCCCGCGGGCCGCGCGGCCATCGAGGTGAAGCTCGGTGACGTGCGCGAGGCCGTCGCGGCCGGCGCCGACGAGATCGACATGGTCATCGACCGCGGAGCCTTCCTCTCCGGCGACTACATGACCGTGTTCGAGCAGATCCGCGCCGTGAAGGAGGCCTGCGGCACCGCCCGTCTGAAGGTCATCTTCGAGACCGGTGAGCTCTCGACGTACGACAACATCAAGCGCGCCAGCTGGATCGGCATGATCGCCGGCGCCGACTTCATCAAGACCTCGACCGGCAAGGTCGGCGTCAACGCCACCCCGGCCAACACCCTGCTCATGCTGGAGGCCGTCCGCGACTTCCGCGCGCAGACCGGGGTGCAGATCGGTGTGAAGCCCGCGGGCGGCATCCGCTCGACCAAGGACGCGGTGAAGTTCCTCGTCCTGGTGAACGAGACGGCGGGCCCGGACTGGCTGGACAACCACTGGTTCCGCTTCGGCGCCTCGTCGCTCCTCAACGACCTGCTGATGCAGCGCCAGAAGCTGGCCACAGGACGCTACTCCGGCCCCGACTACGTGACGGTGGACTGACCCATGACCTCCACTCCTTTCGAGTACGCACCCGCGCCGGAGTCCCGCTCCGTCGTCGACATCGCCCCGTCGTACGGCCTGTTCATCGACGGCGAGTTCACCGAGGCCGCCGACGGCAAGGTCTTCAAGACCGTCTCGCCGTCCACCGAGGAGGTCCTCTCCGAGGTCGCGCAGGCCGGCGAGGCGGACGTCGACCGCGCGGTGCGGGCCGCCCGCGCCGCCTTCGAGAAGTGGTCGGCGCTGCCGGGCGCCGAGCGCGCCAAGTACCTGTTCCGCATCGCCCGGATCATCCAGGAGCGCAGCCGCGAGCTGGCCGTCCTGGAGACGCTGGACAACGGCAAGCCGATCAAGGAGACCCGCGACGCGGACCTCCCCCTGGTCGCCGCGCACTTCTTCTACTACGCGGGCTGGGCCGACAAGCTCGACCACGCCGGCTTCGGGAAGAACCCGGCGCCCCTCGGCGTCGCGGGCCAGGTCATCCCGTGGAACTTCCCGCTCCTGATGCTGGCCTGGAAGATCGCCCCGGCGCTCGCGACCGGCAACACGGTCGTCCTGAAGCCCGCCGAGACGACCCCGCTCTCCGCGCTGTTCTTCGCGGACATCTGCCGCCAGGCGGGCCTGCCCAAGGGCGTCGTCAACATCCTCCCCGGGTACGGCGACGCGGGCGCGGCCCTGACCGCCCACCCCGACGTGAACAAGGTGGCCTTCACCGGCTCCACCGCCGTCGGCAAGGCGATCGCCCGCCAGGTCGCGGGCACCGACAAGAAGGTCACGCTCGAACTGGGCGGCAAGGGCGCGAACATCGTCTTCGACGACGCCCCCATCGACCAGGCCGTCGAGGGCATCGTCACCGGCATCTTCTTCAACCAGGGCCAGGTCTGCTGCGCGGGCTCGCGCCTCCTCGTACAGGAGTCGGTCCAGGACGAGGTGCTCGACGCCCTCAAGCGCCGCCTCGCCACCCTCCGCCTCGGCGACCCGCTCGACAAGAACACCGACATCGGCGCCATCAACTCCGCCGAGCAGCTGGCCCGCATCACCGCGCTCGCCGAGACCGGCGAGGCGGAGGGCGCCGAGCGCTGGTCGCCGGCGTGCGAGCTCCCCACGTCCGGCTACTGGTTCGCGCCGACCCTCTTCACGAACGTGACGCAGGCGCACACCATCGCCCGCGACGAGATCTTCGGCCCGGTCCTGTCCGTGCTCACCTTCCGCACGCCGGACGAGGCCGTCGCCAAGGCCAACAACACGCAGTACGGGCTCTCCGCCGGCATCTGGACGGAGAAGGGCTCCCGCATCCTCGCGGTCGCGAACAAGCTCCGGGCGGGCGTCGTCTGGGCCAACACTTTCAACAAGTTCGACCCGACGTCGCCGTTCGGCGGCTACAAGGAGTCGGGCCACGGCCGCGAGGGCGGCCGCCACGGGCTGGAGGCGTACCTCGATGTCTGACGCACGACTTGGCGTCTTCAAGACCTACAAGCTGTACGTGGGGGGCAAGTTCCCCCGCAGCGAGAGCGGCCGGGTGTACGAGGTGACCGACACGAAGAACACGTGGCTGGCCAACGCGCCGCTGTCGTCCCGCAAGGACGCCCGTGACGCCGTGGTGGCCGCGCGCAAGGCGCAGGGCGGCTGGGCCGGCGCGACCGCGTACAACCGCGGCCAGGTCCTCTACCGCGTCGCCGAGATGCTGGAGGGCCGCCGCGAGCAGTTCGTCCGCGAGGTCGCCGACGCCGAGGGCGTCTCCAAGGCGAAGGCCGCCGCCCAGGTCGACGCGGCGATCGACCGCTGGGTCTGGTACGCGGGGTGGACCGACAAGATCGCCCAGGTCGTGGGCGGCGCCAACCCGGTCGCGGGCCCGTTCTTCAACCTGTCGACGCCGGAGCCGACCGGCGTGGTCGCGGTCCTCGCGCCCCAGGAGTCCTCGCTCCTCGGCCTGGTCTCGGTCATCGCCCCGGTGATCGCGACGGGCAACACGGCCGTCGTCGTCGCCGCCGAGAAGTCGCCGCTGCCCGCCCTCTCGCTGGGCGAGGTCCTCGCGACCTCGGACGTCCCGGGCGGTGTGGTCAACATCCTCACCGGGAAGACCGCCGAGATCGCGGCCCCGCTCGCCGCCCACCAGGACGTCAACGCGATCGACCTGACCGGCGCGGGCGCCGAGCTCGCCCGTGAGCTGGAGATCGCGGCGGCGGACAACCTCAAGCGCGTCCTGCGTCCACAGCCTGTGGACACGGACTGGACCGCCGACCCCGGCACGCACCGTCTGACGGCCTTCCTGGAGACCAAGACGGTCTGGCACCCGACGGGTTCGCTCGGCGCCTCCGGCTCGGCCTACTAGCCACTGGCGCACACCGAAGCCACTGGCGCACACCGAAGCCACTGCCGCACACCGAAGCCCCGGCCTCCGCCGTCCCGGAGGCCGGGGCTCCGTCATGTTCAGGGTGCGAGGCCGAGCCGGACCGCGATGCCGTCGAGGACGCAGTCGAGCCCCGTCTCGAACTGCCAGGCCGCGTCGTCCTTGCGCCCCGCGGCCAGCGCGTAGCGCCGGTAGGCCGGATAGCGGCCGGTCTCCATCAGGTACGTCATCTGCGGCGCGAGCCCCCGGCGCGTGTCGTCGCCGCTGGCCCAGCCGTTCTCCTCCATGTACTGGCGCAGCGCCACCTCCGACTGGCTGACGCCGTGCACGTAGGCGCCGACGGTGCGGAAGGCCGCCATGGCGGTGTCGGCGTCGGGTGCGTGCCGTTCCAGCGCGGCGAGCTGCCGCTCCGCCATCGCCATCCGGTGGGGCGTCAGGGCGAAGTGCGGTGTGGGGAGCTGGGCGAGCCAGGGGTGGTTCAGCATCAGCAGCCTGCTCGCGACGGCGTACGCGCGCAGCACCTCGCGCCAGCCGGTCACCTCCGGGGGCACGACGATCTCGGCCGTCACCTGGTCGACCATGAGCGCCCACAGGTCGTCCTTGCCGGAGACGTGGCGGTACGCGGCCATGGGCGCGACGCCCAGCTCGGTGGCGAGGCGGCGCATGGTGACGGCGGCGAAGCCCTCGGCATCGGCGACTTTCACGGCGACTTCCGCGATCTTCCGGGGCGTCAGCGCGGCGCGCTGCGTGGCCGCCGGCCGCTCGATGCGCTCCCAGAGCGAGACTTCGGTCTCGCCCTTTTTCTGTGTGGCCATGCGTACACCGTATCCACAGTAGACGGCGTACACATCAATGTGTACGTTGTACGCGCCAGATACGCCGTACACATACCCGCCGCCTGCCATCTGCCACCTGCCGCCACGTCGAAAATCCCCCGGGGGAAGCCATGAACCAGCCCGCGAGCCGACGCACAGATCACGTCCCGGCACCCGCTCCGGAACCGGAACCGGAACAGCCAGGCGCCCCCGAACTCCCGTCACGCCTCGCCGTCCTCGGGCTCCTGCTCGGCATCATCCTGGCGACGCTCGACGGCACGATCGTCGGCACCGCGCTCCCGACGATCGTCGGCGACCTCGGCGGCCTCGACCACTTCTCCTGGGTGGTGACGGCCTATCTGCTCACCACCGCCGTCTCCACCCCGATCTGGGGCAAGGCCGGCGACCTGTACGGCCGCAAGGGCAGTTATCTGACGTCGATCGTGGTCTTCCTCGTCGGCTCCGTGCTCTGCGGACTCGCCCAGAACATGGAGCAGTTGATCGCGTTCCGCGCCCTTCAGGGGCTCGGCGCGGGCGGCCTCTTCGTGGGCGCGCTCTCCCTGATCGGGACGCTGCTCCCGCCCGCGCAGGCCGGGCGCGCGCAGTCGATGATCGGTGTGCTGCTGCCGGTCGCGATGGTCGGCGGGCCGCTGCTCGGCGGCTTCCTCACCGACCAGCTGGACTGGCGCTGGGTCTTCTACGTCAACGTGCCCGTCGGCGCCATCGCGCTGCTGCTCGTCGGCGGCCTCGTCAAGCTGCGCGGCGAGCGCTCCACGGCCCGTATCGACTACGCGGGCACCGCACTCCTGACGGCCGGCATCCTGGCGCTGACGCTGCTCGGGACGTGGGGCGGATCGACGTACGACTGGCTCTCCCCGCAGATCACCGGTCTCGCGCTGCTCGCGGCGGTCGCGCTCGCCGCCTTCGTACGGGTGGAGCGGCGCGCTTCCGAACCGGTGGTCCCGCCCCGCCTGTTCCGCGACCGCAACTTCACGCTCGCCCAGCTGCTCACCTTCCTCGCGGGCGCGGCGATGCTGGGCGCGGCCAGTTACCTGCCGCAGTACATGCAGTTCGTGCGCGGCATGTCGTCGACGGAGAGCGGCCTCCTGCTGCTGCCGCTGATGCTGGGGATGATGGGCGCGCAGCTGTACATCGGCCGGGCGGTGGGCGCCGGGGGCGGCTACCGGGCGTATCCGATCGTGGGCGGCGCCGTCGCCACGGCGGGCGCCCTGGCCCTTCTGGTGGTCGGCGTGGACACGGCCACGGCGGTGGCGTCCGCGCTGACCCTCGTCCTCGGTGCGGGCCTCGGCTGCCTGCTGCAACCGTCGCTGCTGATCACCATGAACAGCGCGGAGCTCCGCGACATGGGGGCGGCGAGCGGCACGAACACGCTGCTGCGCACCATCGGCGGCTCCCTGGGCGTCGCGGTGCTCGGCTCGGTCCACACCGGCCGCCTGACCGACACCCTCACGGACCGGCTCGGCCCGGACGGGGAACGTCTCGCGGGCGGCCACGAACTGACCCCGGCGGTGCTCGGCGGCCTTCCCGACCCGGCGCGGGACGCCTTCCGGGCCGGGGTCACGAGCGGCCTGCACGGCGTCATGATCGGCACGGCCGTGCTCTGCGCGGTCACCTTCGCGGCCGCCTGGCTGATCCGCGAGGTGCCGCTGCGCTCCCGGCCCGACAGGCCCTAGCGGGGCAGCAGCCCGCCCGCCACCGGGACGTCGGCCAGGGAACCGCCATCGGCCAGCGGACCGGTGACGGCCGCCGTGCTCATCTGGTCGAAGTCCGCGACCTGCGTGCCGAGCGAATTGTCGAGCGGGTCGACACCCGTGTTGGCCAGCGGGTCCAGCTGAAGGTCACCGACCGGGGCGAGCCCGCTCATGGTCGTGTGCTGGAGCGCCCCCGTGACGGCCTGCACCGGGGCCTTCGTGTCGATGCCCCCGACCGGCGAGGGCTGCCCGGCCCGCGGTGCGGGCGGGACCGCCTCCGCCGCCGCGGCGGCCCCCGCACCGCCCGCGCCGAGGGCGGCGCCGGCGGCCGTGACGACGAGTCCGGCGCGCAGCAGTGCGCGCGAGCGGACCCGGGAGGACTCGTTGGACTTGTTCGCTGCGTGTCGCGCCATGGGAACCGCTCACATCCGTGCGTAGTTGGTGACCGAGCGAGCACGTAGCGTAGTCGAGTCGCGTCGTGCGTACCAAAGGCCGCTCCGCCGGACGGCCCACGCGCCGTGCCTCCCGGTTGATAATGACTCCCGACCACGCTGACGAGCCGTGTCGGAAGACGCGGCCCACCCCAGGTGCAAAGGTTCACAGAATTGGGCTCCCACCTCCCGATACCGACCCGCGTCGTGCTGCTCACGGGCCCCTCCGGCTCGGGGAAGTCGTCGTTCGCCGCCCGCTCCGGGCTGCCCGTCCTGTGCCTCGACGACTTCTACAAGGAAGCGGGCGACCCGACGCTGCCGCAGGTGCCGGGGAGCGCGGACATCGACTGGGACTCCCCGGCCTCCTGGGACGCGGACGTGGCGGTCGCCGCGATCGAGGAGCTGTGCCGGACGGGGCACACGAAGGTCCCGGTGTACGACATCGCGACCAGTTCGCGCGTCGGCCAGGAGGTGCTGGACATCGCGCGCACGCCGCTCTTCATCGCGGAGGGCATCTTCGCGGCGGACATCGTGGAGCGGTGCCGGGAGCTCGACGTGCTCGCCGACGCGATCTGCCTGCGGGGCCGGCCCTCGACCACCTTCCGGCGGCGGCTGCTGCGGGACCTGCGGGAGGGCCGCAAGTCGGTGCCGTTCCTGCTGCGGCGGGGGTGGCGGCTGATGCGTGCCGAGCGCGCCATCGTGACCCGGCAGGCCGCGCTGGGGGCGCACCCCTGCGGGAAGGACGAGGCGCTGGGCCGGGTCGCGGCCGCCGCGGCGGGCCGGTGCGCGAAGGCGCAGGCCGGAGCCTCGTAACGCTGCTGCCGGGGAAACGGCTGTGCGAGCGACCGCAAAAGCGGCAGGACGGGGAGAGCAGGAAGACGGGAAAAGCAGAAGGACCGGAAAGACCCCCCGGCCTTCCGGTCCTCCACTTGTTTCCCCCGTGCTTTCCCCCGTGCTCCCGTCGCGTCCCCCCGGAGCGACGGCCCCCGTGCTTCCCCCGTGTCCCCCTCCGATCCTCAGGCGACCAACTCGCCGAAGGACTCCTCCTGGTCACGGCCGAAGCTGAGGACCTCGTCCTCGCGCAGCCGGCGGAGCGACCGCCAGATGCTGGACTTCACCGTGCCCACGCTGATGTCGAGGATGTCCGCGATCTCGGGGTCCGTACGACCCTCGTAGTAGCGGAGCACGAGCATCGTCCGTTGCAGTTCGGGGAGGCGGGCCAGGGCCTGCCAGAGAACCGCGCGCAGCTCCGTGCCGCGCATCGCGTCCGTGTCGCCCACCGTCTCCGGCAGCTCCTCGGTCGGGTATTCGTTCAGCTTGCGGCGGCGCCACGCGCTGATGTGCAGATTGGTCATGGTGCGGCGGAGGTAGCCCCCGACCGCGGCCTTGTCGCTGATCCTGTCCCACGCCCGGTACGTCGAGAAGAGGGCGCTCTGGAGCAGGTCCTCGGCCTCGAAGCGGTCGCCGGTCAGGTGGTAGGCGGTGGCGTACAGGGAGGCGCGGCGCTCCTGGACGTAGGCGGTGAACTCCGCCTCCGACAGGGACTTCCGCTCCCCCGGTCCCTCCCCGTACGCGGCTCCCCCGTGAGCCCCGTGTCCCCCCTGGCAGCCGTCAACCACCGTCATGTACGCGGTGTGCTGACGCCCGGTGCCGCGAGCGCACCCCCGCCCGCTCACGGCACCGGACTTCTCAGATCCCCGCCCGACGTCGTGAAGACGCGTGACAACTGCGCTTGAGCTGGTGCTGTGCAGCGTATTCATCTCGCGCCCCCCGTCGGTGGAGTCCGGCTTCTTGCGTGTGACCAGAACTCTGCCGGACCCACTTCATGACGGTGTCCGCCGACTGTCACAGGCCTGTCACAGGGGTCGTGGACGCCTTCCGCCTGTGAAGGTCACGTGTGGGTGCGGGCTTCTGCCGCTCGATGAGGGCCCGGAGAGGCTCCAGCAGTCGTACTGGGGCCGTGACATGGGACAGAATGACGTCCGTGCCTTCCCTGTTGCTGATCGAGGACGACGACGCCATCCGGACGGCCCTGGAGCTTTCGCTGACGCGCCAGGGGCACCGGGTGGCCACTGCTGCCACCGGCGAGGACGGCCTGAAGCTGCTCGGTGAGCAGCGGCCGGACCTGATCGTGCTGGATGTGATGCTGCCGGGCATCGACGGGTTCGAGGTGTGCCGTCGCATCCGGCGCACCGACCAGCTGCCGATCATCCTGCTGACCGCGCGCAACGACGACATCGACGTGGTCGTGGGCCTGGAGTCCGGCGCCGACGACTATGTGGTCAAGCCGGTGCAGGGGCGGGTCCTGGACGCGCGGATCCGCGCGGTGCTGCGGCGCGGCGAGCGGGAGGCCAACGACGCGGCGACGTTCGGTTCGCTCGTCATCGACCGGGCCGCGATGACCGTGACGAAGAACGGCGAGGACTTGCAGCTCACACCGACCGAGCTGCGGCTGCTCCTGGAGCTGAGCCGCAGGCCCGGCCAGGCCCTGTCGCGCCAGCAGCTGCTGCGTCTGGTGTGGGAGCACGACTACCTCGGCGACTCGCGGCTCGTCGACGCGTGCGTGCAGCGGCTGCGCGCCAAGGTCGAGGACGTACCGTCGTCGCCGACCCTGATCCGTACGGTGCGCGGCGTCGGTTACCGGCTGGACACCCCTCAGTGACCAAAGCGCACAACAGGCTCCGCGGCCTGCCCGCGGCGCGCAGGGCCGTATGGGCGGGGCTGCGCTTCACGAGCCTGCGGCTCAGACTCGTCGTGGTGTTCGGCCTGGTGGCGCTCACCGCCGCCGTCTCCGCGTCCGGCATCGCGTACTGGCTCAACCGCGAGGCCGTCCTCACGCGCGCGCAGGACGCGGCGCTCAAGGACTTCCGGCAGCAGATGCAGAACCGCGCGGGCGCGCTGCCCGCCGACGCCTCGCAGGGCGAACTCCAGGCAACCGCCGAGCAGATGGCGAACAGCAGCCAGCGTTACAGCGTGCTCCTGGTCGCCGAGAAGAAGGGCGGCGGCCAGATCGTCGGCTACTCCGACCTGGACGCGTTCACGCTCGCCAAGGTGCCGCAGTCGCTGCAAAAGGCCGTCACCGACAAGCAGCCGCTCACCTCCGGCAACAAGAGCCCCTACCACCTGTACTGGCAGCGGACCGTGAACCACGGCACGCCGTACCTGGTGGGCGGCGCCACGGTGATCGGCGGCGGCCCGACCGGTTACATGCTCAAGTCCCTTGAGCCGGAGGCGAAGGACCTCAGTTCGCTGGGCTGGTCCCTCGCCATCGCCACGGGGCTCGCGCTGATCGGCTCCGCGCTGCTCGCGCAGGCCGCGGCGACGACCGTACTGAAGCCGGTGCACCGCCTCGGCGTCGCCGCGCGGCGGCTCGGCGAGGGCAAGCTGGACACCCGGCTGCGGGTGTCGGGGACCGACGAACTCGCCGATCTGTCCCGTACGTTCAACAAGACCGCGGAGAACCTGGAGAAGAAGGTCGCCGACATGAGCGCCCGCGAGGAGGCGTCCCGGCGCTTCGTCGCCGACATGTCGCACGAGCTGCGCACCCCGCTGACCGCGATCACCGCCGTCACGGAGGTCCTGGAGGAGGAGCTCGACGCGGAGACCGGTTCCGTGGACCCGATGATCGAGCCGGCCGTCCGGCTCGTGGTGAGCGAGACCCGCCGCCTGAACGACCTCGTGGAGAACCTCATGGAGGTCACCCGCTTCGACGCGGGCACCGCGCGCCTCGTCCTGGACGACGTCGACATCGCCGACCAGATCACCGCGTGCATCGACGCGCGCGCCTGGCTCGACGCGGTCGAGCTGGACGCGGAGCGCGGCATCACCGTTCGCCTCGACCCGCGCCGCCTCGACGTGATCCTGGCCAACCTCATCGGCAACGCCCTCAAGCACGGCGGTTCCCCGGTGAAGGTGTCGGTGCGCCTGGCGGACGCGAAGCTCGTCATCTCCGTACGCGACCACGGCCCCGGCATCCCCGAGGACGTCCTGCCGCACGTCTTCGACCGGTTCTACAAGGCGAGCGCGTCCCGGCCGCGGTCCGAGGGCAGCGGCCTCGGACTCTCCATCGCGCTGGAGAACGCGCACATCCACGGCGGTGAGATCACCGCCGCCAACTGCCCGGAGGGCGGCGCCGTCTTCACGCTGTGGCTGCCGCAGCACGACGCCGACACCGACACCGACGACGTCGAGGACGCCGAGCGCGCCGAGGAGGGCCAGGCATGAACGGGCGCCGGATGCGGTCCATCGCCGCCGCGGCGGGGCTGACCGCCGTGCTCGCCGGGTGCGGGATCAGGTCGACCGAGGTCCCGACCGACTACGGCGCCGCGCCGTCGCGGGTGCCGTGCGTGATGTCGGGCTCCAGCATCGCCTCGCGGTCGGGCAGCGGTGTGCCGGTGGAGGTCTTCCTGGTCTGCGCGGCCCAGCTGGTGAACGTCGACCGCGATCTTCAGCTGCGCACGGACAAGGCGACCACCGACCGGGTCCGGATCGCGCAGGCGCTCCTCGACGAGCTGGCGACGCCGCCCTCGGAGCCGGAGAAGCAGGCGGGTTTCGCCACCGACGTGCGCCGCGGCACCACCGTCACCGGGCCGCGCGCGGGCGACCCGAAGGAGGCGCTGCGGCTGAGCTCGCGTCCGGAGGACCTGTCCGCGTTCGCGCTGGCCCAGATCGTGTGCACGCTGGCGGACAACACGGCGTCGGGCGATCACGCGGTGGTCATGGGCGGCCCCGGTGACAGCCCCCTGCGGAGCTACGAGTGCACCGCGGAGGTCCGCTCCCGCCCCGGCACGGTGGCGCCGCCGGTGAAAACCGTCCAGTAGCCGTCGGTGGGTACGCGGAACCGATCCTGCCGCCTCTGACGTCCTGGGGGGTGTGCGTCAAGGCTCGGGCGGCCACGGTGCCGCCATCCGCTTCCGTGCGGCGGGGGGATTCCTCCTCGTCGCACATCTTCTGCTCGTCGGGTGGATCACGCTGCGTCCGCTGGACGTGCCCTGGGTGAGCGCCGCGAATCTGCGGCCACTCGCCGGGATCAAGGCGGATCTGGCGCTGGGCGGTCTCCAGGCCGCCCGCCGGATCGGTGAGAGCGTGCTGCTGCTCGCCCCGCTCGGTGTGCTGCTGCCGCTGGCCGGCGGCCGTCTCGTGGTCTCGCCGTGGGGTTCGCTGGTCCGCACGGTCGCCGCGGGGGCGCTGCTCTCGCTCGGCATCGAGCTGTTGCAGACCGGGGTGCCGGGGCAGGTCGTCGACATCGACTCGCTGCTCCTGAACACCCTCGGGGTGGCTGTCGCGCACCTCGCGGTCGTGCCCGCGGTCCGGGCCAGGCTCCGTCGCGGTGAGGACGGCGGGCGCCGCGCGGCCCTCCCCCGGGAGGACGTGTCTCAGGGGTCGACCCCGACGATTCCCAGGGTCGGTATCGCACCGTAGAGCGACGCTTTGACCCGCTTCGCGAACGTACTGTCGAAGTATCGGGGCACACGACAAGCCTCGTCCTCACACTCGCGAAGGAGCCCGACATGACCGCCCTTGCCCGCCCCACCCACGGCCGGATGATCGGCGGAGTCTGCGCGGCCCTGGCCAAGCGCTTCGGCACCTCCGCCACCACGATGCGCGTGATCTTCGTGGCCTCGTGTCTGCTGCCGGGCCCGCAGTTCCTGCTCTACATAGCGATGTGGATCCTGCTGCCCTCGGAGGACAAGGCCCGCCAGGCCTGGTGACGACAGCGCGATGGGGCGCCCCTCCGGAGAGGGGCGCCCCATCGGCGTACGTGTCGCGGGTCAGCCGAGCGGCAGGCCGTTGAGGGCGCTGCCGGCCGGCACGCCGCCGAGCAGGTTCTGGACCGGCGAGGTCGGGCCGCCGGGCTTGGGGGCGGCGGCCAGACCGCTGCCGAGTGCCTGCTGTCCGGCGCCCAGGGACTCGGTGAGACCGGCGGCGGGCAGTGCCGAGGAGGCGGGGGAAGCGGGGGCGGCGGGGGAAGCCGGGGCGGCGTTCGCGGCACCGGCACCGGCGGCGGCGAAGGCGGCGCCGAGAGCGGCGACACCGAGGGACTTGGCGACAGACTGCTTCATCTTCAATGCGTCCTTGCGTCTTTGCTTGCGGATGTGGGGCGGGGGGGTTGTGCGGTTCAACGACCGTAAGCAGCCCCGATCACGGGTCCCGGACACGGGAAAGCGGCCGGGAGAGAGATCTCCCGGCCGCCCTGCCCGCCGCGCGGACGCGGACGATGCGCGTCAGCTCTGGACAGAAGCGCTGGTCGAGACGGTCTGGCGGAACAGCCATTCGGACTTCAGCTCGGCGTAGCCGGGCTTGATCACGTCGTTGATCATGGCCAGCCGTTCATCGAAAGGAATGAATGCTGATTTCATCGCATTGACTGTGAACCACTGCATGTCGTCGAGCGTGTAGCCGAACGTGCCGACCAGGTGCTCGAATTCGCGGCTCATGCTGGTGCCCGACATCAGGCGGTTGTCGGTGTTCACCGTCGCGCGGAAGTGCAGCTTGCGCAGGAGTCCGATGGGGTGCTCGGCGTAGGAGGTCGCGGCGCCCGTCTGGAGGTTGGACGTCGGGCAGAGCTCCAGCGGGATCCGCTTGTCGCGCACGTACGACGCGAGGCGGCCGAGTTTCACCGTGCCGTCGTCGGCGATCTCGATGTCGTCGATGATGCGCACGCCGTGGCCGAGGCGGTCGGCACCGCACCACTGGAGGGCCTGCCAGATCGACGGCAGGCCGAACGCCTCGCCCGCGTGGATCGTGAAGTGGTTGTTCTCGCGCTTGAGGAACTCGAAGGCGTCGAGGTGGCGGGTGGGAGGGAAGCCCGCCTCCGCGCCCGCGATGTCGAAGCCGACCACGCCGAAGTCGCGGTAGCGGTTGGCGAGTTCGGCGATCTCCAGGGCGCGGGCGGCGTGCCGCATCGCGGTGAGGAGCGCGCCGACGCGGATGCGGTGGCCGTTCGCCTTCGCGCGGCGCTCGCCCTCGCGGAAGCCTTCGTTGACCGCCTCGACGACCTCTTCGAGGGTGAGGCCCTGCTCCAGGTGCTGCTCGGGGGCGTACCTGATCTCGGCGTAGACGACGCCGTCCTCGGCGAGGTCCTCGGCGCACTCGGCGGCGACGCGCTTGAGTGCGTCCTTCGTCTGCATCACCGCGCAGGTGTGGGCGAAGGTCTCCAGGTACCGCTCCAGGGAGCCGGAGTCGGCCGCCTCGCGGAACCAGATCCCGAGCTTGTCGGGGTCGGTCTCGGGCAGGTTCCCGTATCCGCAGTCGCGGGCGAGGTCGACGATCGTGCCGGGGCGCAGGCCGCCGTCGAGGTGGTCGTGGAGAAGCACCTTGGGGGCACGGCGGATCTGGTCGACGCTGGGCGTTTCACGGTCCGTGTGACCGGTCGTGTGTGTCTGGCTCGTCATTTCGGCACTCTAGCGCCTACGCGCGTAGAACTCACTGGTCGATACGTAACAGTGACCCTGCGGACGGGTGGCGTACACCATGGCTTCTGACACTGTTCTGTCATGGCACAGCAAGGGAGCGCGGGGCCGGCGGGCGCGGCCAGGCTCGGGCGCGCGATCGGGACGGCGCCCCCGGCGGTGGGCGGAGCGGTGCTCCTGCTGCCCGGCGGCACCGAGACCTCCACGCGCAGACCGTCTCCGCTCGCGGGCGCGGGCGTGCGCGCGCTGGGCCGCAGACTGGCCCACGACGGGCGCGAGGCGGGCCTCGTCACGCATGTGGTGCGCTACCGCTGCCGGGGCTGGAACGGCGCGCAGGCGGAGCTGGCCCGCGACACGGCCTGGGCGGCGGACGAGATCGTACGTCTCTACGGCGACGTCCCCGTCTGTCTCGCCGGAGTGGACATGGGCGGCCGTGCGGCGCTGCGCGCGGGCGGGCACGAGGCCGTCAACTCGGTCCTGGCGCTGGCGCCCTGGCTGCCCGAGGACGATGTGGCCGCGCCCCCCGAACCGGTGAAGCACCTCGCGGGGCGGCGGGTGCTCATCGTGCACGGCACGAACGACGAGCGGACCGACCCGGAGCTGTCGTTCCGGTTCGCCGAGCGGGCGAAGAAGGCCAACCGTGACGTGTGCCGCTTCGAGGTGCACTCCGACGGGCACCGGCTCCAGCAGCACCAGTCCGAAGTCCTCGCGCTGGCCTCGGACTTCGTGCTGGGCGCGCTGTTCGGTGCCGGGTTCGCCCGGCCGCTGGAGGACGCGCTGGCGGCTCCGCCGCCGCTGGGCCTGCGCATGCCGCTGGCCGCGGGCTTCGGGCAGTCACTCAGGCGCTGAGTGACTCTGCTGCTGGTGCAGCAGCTTTCCCTTCCTGCTCAGCAGGAACTCCTTGAACGCCGCCACGGGCGGGGTGTCCGGATGGCCGCCCAGCCAGGCCACGCCGATCTCGCGCACCGCCCGCTGCCCGGTCACCGTCAGCTCCACCACTCCGGGGCGCGGCACGGCGGGCGGCGGCAGCAGGGCCACGCCGAGCCCCGCCGCGACCAGGCCGCGCAGCGTCTCCGCCTCCTCGCCCTCGAAGGCGACGCGGGGCTTGAAGCCCGCGTCGCGGCAGAGGTCGTCCGTGATGCGGCGCAGGCCGTAGCCCGGCTCCAGGGTGACGAAGGCTTCCTCGGCGGCCTCGGCGAGACGGACCCGCTTACGGGAAGCCAGCCGGTGGTCGTCGGGCACGACCAGGCGCAGGCGCTGCTCGTCGAGGCGGCGGGCGACCAGGTCGGGGGCGTCGGGCACGGGCGAGGTGAGGCAGAGGTCGAGCTCGCCGGCGCGCAGCCGCTCGATCATCGCCTCGCCGTAGTTCTGGACCAGGCTGAAGCGCACGCGCGGGTGGTCGGCGCGGAAGGCGCGGATCAGTCCGGGCACCGTCTCGGATCCCATGGTGTGCAGGAAGCCGAAGGCGACCTTGCCGGTCTCCGGGTCGGCGTCGGCGCGCACCGACTCGGCGGCCCGCTCGACCTCGCCGAGCGCCCGCTCGACCGAGGCGAGGAAGGTGCGGCCCGCCGGGGTGAGCGAGACGGTGCGGCCGCGGCGGGCGAACAGGTCGACGCCCAGGTCCCGTTCGAGCCGGACGAGGGCGCGGGAGAGCGTCGACTGGGGGATGCGCAGCTGCTGGGCGGCGCGCGTGACGTGCTCGGTCCGCGCGGCCCCCGCGAAGTACGCGAGGCGAGGAGCGAGCAGCGCCACGATGTCCTCCACGTCACTGTTCTGTGACACGCGCGGCTGTGACCTGTGCTGATGCTGCATGGGAACGATTATGGCGATTCCATGCATTGGACGCATCAAAAAACCGGCCGTACGTTCGTGGCATGCCTCCTGCCAGTAGCGGGGCGACCGCCACCCACGCGGCCGCCCCCACCCCGTCGTCCCCCGCCGCCGATTCCCGTCTGACCCCGGGCGGACCCGGCTACCGCCGGATGAGCTTCGCGCTCTTCCTCGCGGGCGTCGCCACCTTCGCCCTCCTCTACTCCACGCAGGCCCTCCTGCCGCTCGTCTCCACCGAGTTCGGCGTGAGCGCGAGCACGGCGAGCTGGACGGTGTCGGCGGCCACGGGCGCACTGGCCCTCTTCGTCCTTCCGCTGAGCGCGCTCAGCGAGCGCTACGGACGGCGTGCGGTGATGACGGTCTCGCTGACCGTCGCCGTCGCCGTCGGACTCCTCGTCCCCTTCGCCCCCTCGGTGGAGGTGCTGATCGCGCTGCGTGCCGTGCAGGGCGCGGCGCTCGCCGGGCTGCCCGCGTCCGCGATGGCGTTCCTCGCCGAGGAGGTGCGGCCCAAGGCGCTGGTCGCCGCGATCGGCATGTTCGTGGCGGGCAACTCCATCGGCGGCATGAGCGGGCGCATCGTCACCGGCTGGGTCGCGCAGGCCTGGGGCTGGCGTGCGGCGGTCGGCGTGGTCGGTGTCATGGCGTTGTTGTGCGCGGTCGCCTTCCGGGTGCTGCTGCCCGCGCCGCGCCACTTCACCCCGGGGCCGCTCAGCCCCAAGTCGCTGGCGCGCACGGTGCGTACGCATCTGTCGAATCCGCTCCTGTGCAGGCTGTACGCGATCGGGGCGCTGTTCATGACCGTCTTCGGCGCGGTCTACACGGTGATCGGATACCGGCTCACCGAGGCGCCGTTCTCGCTCCCGCAGGGCGTCATCGGCTCGATCTTCCTCGTCTACCTCGTCGGTACGGTCTCGTCGGCGGCCGCCGGGAAGCTGGTGGCCCGGCTCGGGCGGCGCGGAGCGCTGTATCTGGCGGTGAGCACGACGGCCGGCGGACTGCTGCTCTCCCTCTTCTCCTCCCTGGTCCTCGTCCTGCTCGGACTCGTCCTGATCACCGCCGGTTTCTTCGCGGGCCACGCGGTCGCGTCCTCCTCGGTGAGCCGTACGGCGACGACCGGGCGGGCGCAGGCGTCGGCGCTCTACCAGTCCGCGTACTACCTGGGTTCCAGCGCGGGCGGCACGCTCGGGGCCGTCGCCTTCCACGCGGGCGGCTGGGCCGGGACCGTGGGGCTCGGCATCCTCGCCGTGCTCGGCGTCGTGTCGGTGACGGTGTGGGGCTCGCACGTCGCGCGCACGGAGCGGCGGCGCGGTCTCGTGGCCCGTCCCTGCTGACCTGCGGGTTTTCCCACTCCACGGGCCGTTGTCAGTGGGCTGCGGTAGCTTCCGACGTGTGGGGCCTCACACCGGGCTCCGCTCGGAAGCCAGGGGTGGGTGGGGATGAGCGACAGCGCAGGGACGACGACCGAGCTGGACGTCACACTGGAGAAGCACCGGGTCGAACTGACGGGGTACTGCTATCGGATGCTCGGCTCGGCCTTCGAGGCCGAGGACGCCGTGCAGGACACGATGGTGCGCGCCTGGCGCAGCTTCGACAAGTTCGAGGGCCGCTCCAGCATCCGCTCCTGGCTGTACCGCATCGCGACGAACGTCTGCCTGGACATGCTGAACGCCGGCAATCGCCGCGCCCGCCCCATGGACCTGACGGCCGCCGCCCCGCTGGCCCAGGCCGCGCTCAACCCCCGCCCCGACAACACCTGGCTGGAGCCGATGCCGGACGCCCGCGTCCTGCCGTCCCCGCACGACCCCGCCGAGGCCGCGGTCGCCAAGGAGTCCGTGCGCCTCGCGTTCGTCGCCGCATTGCAGAGCCTGCCGCCCAAGCAGCGTGCGGTGCTGATCCTGCGCGAGGTGCTCGCCTGGAAGGCGAGCGAGGTCGCCGAGCTGATCGACACCTCCGTCGCCTCGGTGAACAGCGCGTTGCAGCGGGCCCGCGCCACCCTCGCCGAGCGGCCGGCGGACGACACGGCCGTCTCCGATCCGCTCGACGAGGAGCAGCAGAAGCTCCTCGACCGCTATGTGGCGGCCTTCGAGGGGTATGACATGACGGCGCTCACCGCGCTGCTCGCCGAGGACGCCGTCATGACGATGCCGCCGTTCGACCTCTGGCTGCGCGGCACGGCGGACATCACGGGCTTCATGTCCACGATGGGCGCCACGTGCGCCAACGGCCGCCTCCTTCCGGTGAATGTGAATGGCACGCCGGGCTTCGCGCAGTACAAGCCCGACCCCGACAACGGCGGCTTCATGCCCTGGTCGATCCAGGTCCTGGAGATCTCAGGGGGTCGTATCGCCGGCTTCCACTGCTTCCTGGACACCCAGCGGTGGTTCCCGCTCTTCGGAGTGCCCCTCCATCTCGACGACTAAGCCGCAGAGTTCGACGAGCCCGACGAGCCCGATCAGGGCCAGCAGGGCGGGGGCGGGGTTCCTGAGCCGGATCCGGCCCCCGGCCCTGCGGGCGGCGAGGTGCAGCCGGGCGATCGCGTCGACGGTGGTGAGGTCGGCGGTGGTGACGGCGGAGACGTCGCAGATGACGTCGCCGTCGCCGGGACCGTGTCTGGCCGCCGTCACGCGCTCGCACAGGTGCGGGACGTCGCCTGCGCGCAGAGGGCCCTCGATACGGATCAGGTTCTCTTCGTTGTCAGCCACGCAGGGTTGACCGTGCGGGGGGCGGCAACTCATCGGTGGGGTGCGGGTTGCGGGGCGGGGCCTTGGGCGGTTCCTTCCCCGATCCCGCCCCTTCCCGAACTGGGACTCCGCCCCAGACCCCGCTCCTCAATCGCCGGAGGGGCTGAACCCGGACCCGCGCCCCGGCCCCGTCAGGGGCGCGGGGAACTGCGCGAACAACCCCCACTCAGCCGCGGACGGCACACCCGGGACAGCCCCGAGCTCCTAGCCGATGCGGTCGAGCACGATCGAGTTCGGGGAGAATGCCGTGCCCGCCGGAGCGATGTCGTACGACCCCTCGACCGACTCCAGCGCGTACGCGAACCGCTCCGGCGTGTCGGTGTGCAGGGTCATCAGGGGGGCGCCCGCCTCGACGGAGTCCCCCGGCTTCGCGTGGAGTTCAACGCCGGCCCCCGCCTGGACCACATCCTCCTTGCGGGCACGCCCCGCCCCGAGGCGCCAGGCCGCGACGCCCACGTCGTACGCGTCGAGACGGGTCAGGACCCCGGACGAGGGAGCCGTCACCACATGCCGCTCCCGTGCCACCGGCAGCTCCGCGTCCGGGTCGCCGCCCTGCGCCGCGATCATGCGACGCCACACGTCCATCGCGGAGCCGTCCGCGAGGGCCTTCGCGGGGTCGGCGTCCTTGAGGCCCGCCGCGTCGAGCATCTCGCGGGCGAGGGCGAGGGTGAGCTCTACGACGTCCGCCGGGCCGCCGCCCGCGAGGACCTCCACCGACTCACGGACCTCAAGGGCGTTGCCCGCCGTCAGGCCGAGCGGCGTCGACATGTCGGTGAGCAGGGCCACCGTGCGGACCCCGCTGTCGGTGCCCAACTCGACCATGGTCGAGGCGAGTTCCTTCGCGTCGTCGAGGTTCTTCATGAAGGCGCCGGTGCCGACCTTCACGTCGAGGACCAGGGAACCCGTGCCCTCGGCGATCTTCTTCGACATGATCGAGGAGGCGATCAGCGGGATCGCCTCGACCGTGCCGGTCACGTCGCGCAGGGCGTAGAGCTTCTTGTCGGCGGGGGCGAGGCCGTCGCCCGCCGCGCAGATGACCGAGCCGACGCCGTCGAGGACGCTCAGCATCTCCTCGTTGGAGAGCAGCGCGCGCCAGCCGGGGATGGCCTCCAGCTTGTCGAGGGTGCCGCCGGTGTGGCCGAGGCCGCGGCCCGACAGCTGCGGGACGGCGGCGCCGCACGCGGCGACCAGCGGGGCGAGCGGCAGCGTGATCTTGTCGCCGACGCCGCCGGTGGAGTGCTTGTCGGCGGTCGGGCGGGAGAGCGAGGAGAAGTCCATGCGCTCGCCGGACGCGATCATCGCGGCGGTCCAGCGGGCGATCTCCTTGCGGTTCATGCCGTTGAGCAGGATCGCCATCGCGAGGGACGACATCTGCTCGTCGGCGACCGCGCCGCGGGTGTAGGCGTCGATCACCCAGTCGATCTGTTCGTCGCTGAGCTCGCCCCGGTCGCGCTTGGTGCGGATGACGGAGATGACGTCCATGGCATGTCCTTCCAGCAGTTACGGCGTCGTACCGGCCAGACTCTACGCGCATAGAGCCCGACCGCGAAGAAGGCCCCCGTCAACAGACGGGGGCCCGGCTTCAGTTGAGGTGCTGCGGTCCGAACGCGTCGGGGAGCATGTCGCCGAGCGTCCGTACGCCCGACGGCGTCTCCATCACGAGTTCGGCGCCCCCGAACTCGTACAGCAGCTGGCGGCAGCGGCCGCACGGCATCAGGATCTCGCCCTTGCCGTCCACGCAGGTGAAGTGCGTGAGGCGGCCGCCGCCGGTCAGCTGGAGCTGCGAGACCAGGCCGCACTCGGCGCACAGGCCGAGGCCGTACGAGGCGTTCTCCACGTTGCAGCCGGAGACCGTCCGGCCGTCGTCGACGAGGGCCGCGGCGCCGACCGGGAAGCCCGAGTAGGGCGCGTACGCACGGGACATCGCCTCGCGCGCGGCCTCCCGCAGGGCGTCCCAGTCGGTGTCGGCAGCAGTCGTCACTTGCCTTGTCCCTTTCGGTACGGCATTCCGTCCGCCTTCGGCATCCGGAGCCGCTGGGCGGAGAGCGAGAGGACCAGCAGGGTCACCACGTACGGAGTGGCGGTGACGACCTGGTTGGGCACCTCGTCGGTCAAGCCGTACCACAGGAACATCAGCGCGGAGACGGCCGCGGTGATCACCGCGGGCACGTACCGCTTGCGCCAGGCGAGGTAGACCGCGCCGATGACCAGCAGGATCGCGATGAGCAGGAGCAGCGCGTGGACGTTGGTGCCGCCGCCCCGGAGCTTCAGGCTGTCGGTGTAACCGAAGAGTCCTGCGCCGAGCGCGAGACCGCCGGGCATCCAGTTGCCGAAGATCATGGCGGCGAGGCCGATGTAGCCGCGGCCGCCGGTCTGGCCCTCCAGGTAGATGTTGGAGGCGACGAGGGAGAGGAAGGCGCCGCCGAGGCCGGCGAGGCCGCCGGAGATGACCACGGCCAGGTACTTGTACTTGTAGACGTTGACGCCGAGCGACTCGGCGGCGATCGGGTTCTCGCCGCAGGAGCGCAGGCGCAGGCCGAACGAGGTGCGCCACAGGATCCACCAGCTCAGCGGGACCATGGCGACCGCGACGACGGTGAGCGGCGACAGATCGGTGATCAGGCCGCCGAACAGGCCGGCGAGGTCGGAGACGAGGAACCAGTGCTTGCCGTTGAGGTCGGCGAGCCAGTCGGAGAGGCCCGGCACGGAGAAGTTGCCGAGCGATTCGACGGGCGGCGACTGCTTCGACGTACCGCCCTCCTCGCCCTCGAAGGCGAAGGTCGCGAGATAGCGGGTGGCGCCGAGGGCCAGGATGTTGAGGGCCACACCGGAGACGATGTGGTTGACGTTGAAGGTGATCGTGACGATCGCGTGCAGCAGTCCGCCGAGCGCGCCGCCGAGGATGCCGAAGAGGACGCCCACCCAGGGGCCCCACTGGAAGCCGGCCCAGGCGCCGAACCAGGTGCCGAGGATCAGCATGCCTTCGAGGCCGATGTTGACGACGCCCGCGCGCTCGGCCCAGAGGCCGCCGAGGCCCGCGAGGCCGATCGGCACGGCGAGCTTGAGCGCCGTGGACATCTGGCCGGTGGACGTGATGCCGTCGGCGCCGGTGACCATGCGGACCACGGAGGTCAGCACCAGGACACCCGCGATGATCAGCAGGAGGACGGGGAGCGAGATGCGGCGGCGGCCCGGCGCGGGCTGCGTGGCCGAGGGCTTGGCGACGGTTGCCGAGCTCATCGGGCAGCCACCTCCTTCACGGAGTCGTTGTTGCCGTTGTTGCCGTTCGCCCGGGCGGCGGCGGCCAGTTCCTCACCGACGCGGCGCTGCTGGCGACGGAGGCCCCAGCGGCGCACCTCCTCGTAGGAGACGACGACCGCGATCACGATGAGGCCCTGCATGATCACCGCGATCTCCTTGTCGTACGCCTCGGGCTGGGCGTAGTCGAGGGCGGGCGAGGCCTTGTCGAGGAAGGCCCAGAGCAGCGCCGCGAAGGCGATGCCGACCGGGTTGTTGCGGCCGAGGAGCGCGATGCCGATGGCGGTGAAGCCGAGGCCCGCGGGGAAGGAGAGGCTGTACGTGTGGGTGTCGCCGAGCAGGATCGGCAGGCCCGCGAGGCCGGAGACCGCGCCGGAGATCAGCATCGCGCTGAGCACCATGCGCTTGGCGTTGACGCCGGAGGCCGCGGCGGCCGACTCGGAGGCGCCGGTGGCGCGCAGGTCGAAGCCGAACCGGGTGCGGTTGAGGACCAGCCAGTACAGGACGCCGGCGAGGACCGCGATGACCACGAAGCCGTAGATCTCGCCGCCCGCCACCTTGATGCCGGGGAACCAGCCGGACTTCTCCATCACGCCGGTGGTCTGGTTGTTGCCGACCGGGACGCCGAAGTTCTCGGTGAGGGTGAGGTAGGCGATGACGCTCGTCGCGATGGCGTTGAGCATGATCGTGGCGACCACCTCGCTGACACCGCGGGTCGTCTTGAGGACGCCCGCGATGCCGGCCCAGAAGGCGCCGGTGAGCATGGCGACCAGCATGAGCACGGGGATCTGGAGGAACGACGGCAGGGCGAGGTGCGTGCCGACGACGGCGGTGATCATCGCGGCGAGCCGGTACTGGCCGTCCACACCGATGTTGAACAGGTTCATGCGGAAGCCGATGGCCACCGCGAGCGCCGCCAGGTAGTACATCCCTGCCTGGTTGAGGATCAGCACCTGCACGTCGGAGAAGGTGGCCTGCTCCAGCATCAGGCTGTACGGCTCGATCGGGCTCTTGCCCGACGCGACCAGCACGACCGAGGTCAGCGCCACGGCCGCGATCAGCGCGATGACCGGTCCGGCCACCGCGAGGAGCACACGCTCCTTGTCGAACTTCTTCATCGGGCCTCGTCCTCCGGGGCGTCTTCTTCCACGTGCTCCAAGTGACCCGAGGCGGCACCGGTCATCGCCGAGCCGAGCTCCTCCGGCGTGATGGTGGACGGGTCGGCGTCCGCCACGAGCCGTCCGCGGTAGATGACGCGGAGCGTGTCGGAGAGACCGATCAGCTCGTCCAGGTCGGCGGAGATCAGCAGCACGGCCAGGCCCTCGCGGCGGGCCTCGCGGATCTGGTCCCAGATCTGCGCCTGCGCGCCGACGTCCACACCGCGGGTGGGGTGGGCGGCGATCAGGAAGCGCGGGTTGTGGCTCATCTCGCGGCCGACGATCAGCTTCTGCTGGTTGCCGCCGGAGAGGGAGGCCGCCGTCACGTCGATGCCGGGCGTACGGACGTCGTACTCCTCGACGATGCGGCGGGTGTCGGCCTGCGCGCCCTTGGGGTCGAGCCAGAAGCCGCGGGCGTTGGGCTTCTCGGTGACGTGGCCGAGGATGCGGTTCTCCCACAGCGGGGACTCCAGGAGGAGCCCGTGGCGGTGGCGGTCCTCGGGGATGTACCCGATGCCGTCCTCGCGCCGCTTGCGGGTGGGCACGGCGGTGATGTCCTCGCCGGCCATCCGGATCACGCCGGAGTCGGCGTGCTTGAGGCCGATGAGCGCGTCGATCAGCTCGGTCTGCCCGTTGCCCTCGACGCCCGCGATGCCGAGGACCTCGCCCTCGTGGATGGTGAAGGAGATGTCGTCGAGCAGCGCGCGGCCCGATCCGCCGTCGGCGAGCAGCTTGAGGCCCTCCACCTGGATCATCGGGCGGTCGGTGACCGTCGACTCCGCCGTCTCGGGGGTGGGCAGTTCGCTGCCGACCATCAGCTCGGCGAGCTGGCGCGGCGTCGTCTCGGCCGGGATCGCCGTGCCGACCGTCGTGCCGCGCCGGATGACGGTGATGTCGTCCGCGACGGAGAGGACCTCACCGAGCTTGTGCGAGATGAAGATGACGGACAGGCCCTCGGCCTTGAGCTCGCGCAGGTTGTCGAAGAGCGCGTCGACCTCCTGCGGCACGAGCACGGCCGTCGGCTCGTCGAGGATCAGCGTGGTCGCGCCGCGGTAGAGGACCTTGAGGATCTCCACGCGCTGCCGGTCGGCGACGCCGAGGTCCTCCACGTACGCGTCGGGGCGCACGCCGAGGCCGTAGCGGTCGGAGAGGTCGAGGATGGTGCGGCGGGCGGCGCCGCCGATGCCGTGCAGCTTCTCGCTGCCGAGAACGATGTTCTCAAGGACGGTCAGCTGGTCGGCGAGCATGAAGTGCTGGTGCACCATGCCGATGCCACGGGCGATGGCGTCGGCGGGGCTGCCGAAGGCGACCTGCTCGCCGTCGACGGTGATGGTGCCCTCGTCCGGCTTCTGCATGCCGTAGAGGATCTTCATCAGGGTCGACTTGCCCGCGCCGTTCTCACCGACGAGGGCGTGCACGGTGCCCTTGCGGACGGTCAGATGGATGTCGTGGTTGGCGACGACTCCGGGGAAGCGCTTGGTGATGCCGGCGAGTTCGACGGCGATGGGCGGAGGGTTGGTGGACGCGTCGATGGCGCACTCTCCTCGAGGGCCGGAAGGCCTGAAGGGCCTGAAGGAAAGGGGCCGCCTACGCGCGCAGTGCCCCTGCTACTGACTGCTACTCAGTTTGGGAAGTGGTCCGCGCGAACGGGGCGCGGGGGAAACATCGTCCCCCACACCCCGTCGCACGAGAATCACGCTGCCGTCACGGCAGTCGATGCGGCAACCGCGCCGTCACGGCGTGGTCTTGACCTTGATCTTGCCGCCCTTGATGCCCTCTTCGGCCTTCTTCAGGGCCGCCTGGACGTCCTTCATCTTCATGAACTCGGGGTTCGAGTCGGCGAGCGCGACACCGCCCGACTTGAGGTCGGCGCGGACGACGCCGCCCTTGGCGGTGCCGTCCTCGACGGCCTTCGCCAGGTTGTACACCGAGCCCGCGACGTCCTTGGTCGCCGAGGTCAGGATGTACTTCTTGTACTTGGCGAGAGCGTCCTGCTTGTACTGGTCGGAGTCGACGCCGATCGCCCAGACCTTCTTGGCGGCCGCGGCCTCGATGACGCCCTGACCGGAGAGGCCCGCGGCGTGGTAGACCACGTCGGCGCCCTTCTCGATCTGGCCCTGCGCGGCGGTCTTGCCCTTGTCGGGGCTGGAGAAGCCGCCGTCCTCGGCCTTCTCGGTCAGGTACTGCTTGACGACCTTGACCTTGGGGTTGGTGTCCTTGACGCCCTGCGCGAAGCCCGCCTCGAACTTGTGGATGAGGGGGACGTCCACGCCGCCGACGAAGCCGACGGTCTTGGACTTGGTGGCCTTGGCGGCGACGACGCCCGCGAGGTAGGACGCCTCCTGCTCGCTGAAGACCAGGTCGGAGACGTTGTCGGCCTTGACCGTCTCGTCGTCGACGATGCCGAAGGTGGTCTTCGGGAACTTCTCCGAGACCTCCTTGATGGCGGGCGCGTACGCGTAGCCGACGCCGATGACCGGGTTGTAGCCCTGCTTGGCGAGCTGCGTCAGGCGCTGCGTCTTGTCGGCGTCGGACTCGCCGTCGACCGGCTCGACGGCCTTCTCGCCGGTGTTGAACTCCTTGGCGGCCTTCTTCATGCCGACGGTCGCGGCGTCGTTGAAGGACTGGTCGCCGGCGCCGCCGACGTCGTAGGCGATGGCGACGCCCTTGTTCTTGTCGTCCTTGCTCGCGGCGGCGTCGCTGGACGTGCCACCACAGGCGGAGACGGTTACGGCAAGAGCGGCGGTCGCGGCGCCCGCGACAGCTATTCGAGACACCCGGCGCATAGAGACGAACTCCTTAGTACAAGCAAGCACAAGCACGTTCGAGCGCCTCACCCGGCGCTGATTTCGCCGCAGCGTAACGCGCGTAGACCCGCCATAAGAACCCTTCTGTCCGGTCCGTTATCGACCTGTGGCCACCGGGTGTCGGGGGGCCGAACGACGGGTGGGCGCCCCCCAGATGGGGAGCGCCCAGTCGCCACACGCAGTACTACGTAAAACGTCCCGGACCGTGCGCTACGGAACGATCTTCACATCGACCTTGCCGCTGACGATGTCCTTCTCCGCTTTCTCCACGGCGGCGACGACATCCTTCATCTCGCGGTACTTCGGGTTCGAGTCGGAGAAGCCGACGCGGCCCGACTTGAGGTCGTACCGCTGTTCGCCCTTCATCGGCTTGCCCTCGACGACCGACTTCGTCAGGTCGTAGACCGCGCCGCCGACGTCCTTGATCGCCGAGCCGAGGATGTACTCCTTGTACTTGGCGAGGGCCTTCTGCTCGTACTGGTCGGAGTCGACGCCGATGGCCCACTTCTTCTGCGAGCCGGCCTCCTGGATGACGCCCTGGCCCGAGAGGCCCGCCGCGTGGTAGATCACGTCCGCGCCGGCCTCGATCTGACCGCTCGCGGCGTTCTGCCCGCGGTCCGGGCTGGAGAATCCGCCCTCCTCCGGCTTCTCGGTCAGATACCGCTTCTCGATTTTGATCTTGGGGTCGACGGATTTCACGCCCTGCACGAATCCGGCCTCGAATTTGTGGATGAGCGGAATGTCCACGCCTCCCACGAATCCGACGTGTTTGGCCTTGCTCGCCTTGGCGGCGGCGACGCCCGCCAGATAGGAGCCCTGTTCCTCGTGGAAGACCAGGTCGGCGACGTTGTCCGCTTTCACGGTGTTGTCGTCGATGATCCCGAAAGTGGTCTCGGGGAACTTCTTGGCCGCCGCCTCCACCGCGGGCGCGTAGACGAAGCCGACGCCGATGACCGGGTCGTAACCCTGCCGGGCGAGCTGTTCGAGGCGCTGGACCTTGTCGGCGCTGGACTCGCCGTCGCCCGGCTCCATGTCCACGCCGCCGATCTTGAACTCCTTGCGGGCCTTCGCGTAGCCCGCGTAGGCGGCGTCGTTGAAGGACTGGTCGCCCTGCCCGCCGATGTCGTACGCGAGTCCGATGCCCTTGCCCTCGTACGAGGTTCCCGCGGAGGCCTTGTCCTTGCGGTTGTCGTCCCGTGAGGCCTCGCTGCTCGTCTCGCCGCAGCCGGCCGCGGCGAGGGCGAGGACCGCGCAGGCGGCGGTGATGTGGGTGGCGCGAGATTTACGGGACCGGGACTGCCGGATTTTCGAAGAGAGACGACGCACAGGAAGCACCCCTTGATCGCCAACGCGCCGCGTATGGCGCTGATTTCGGCGCACATTAACGCGCGTAGAAAGGGAGGGGAACGGGTTTCCGCGATGCCGTTACCCCTTCGTGCTTTTCGCGCCGCTCCCCGTCTCGCTAGCCCATCGCGTCCAAGAGGGCGGCGGCGGTGAAGAGTTCGACGCCTGCCGTGATCGCCGACTCGTCCACGTCGAAGTCGCCCTGGTGGAGGTCGCGGACGGTGTGCTCCCCCGGGGCGCGCACGCCGAGGCGGGCCATGGCGCCGGGCACGTGCTCCAGGTACCAGGAGAAGTCCTCGCCGCCGAGGCTCTGTTCGGTGTCCTCGACGGAGTGCGGGCCGCGCCGCTCGGACATCGCGTCGCGCAGCAGGTCGGCGACCGCGCCGTCGTTGACGACGGGGGGCACGCCGCGGATGTAGTTGATCCCGGACTTGGCGCGGTACATGTCGGCGACCTCCTGCACGGCGCTGTGCAGCAGGTCGGGCGCGTCCCGCCAGGCCCTGAGGTCGAGGCAGCGCACGGTGCCGGAGAGCTCGGCGTGCTGCGGAATGACGTTCGGCGCGTGGCCCGCCTCGATGCGGCCCCAGGTCACCGAGAGGCCGGAGCGGGCGTCGACGCGGCGGGCGACCAGGGCGGGCACCTCGGTGGCGACCTTGGCGGCGGCGGTGACGAGGTCCGTGGTGAGGTGCGGCCGCGCGGTGTGGCCGCCGGGGCCGTCGAGCGAGACCTCCAGGCGGTCGCAGGCCGAGGTGATGGGGCCGTGCCGCAGCCCGATGCGGCCCGCGTCGACCCGCGGGTCGCAGTGCACGGCGATGATCTTGCCGACGCCGTCGAGGGCGCCCGCCGCGATGACCTCGGTGGCGCCGCCCGGCAGGACCTCCTCGGCGGGCTGGAAGATCAGCCGCACCGGAAAGGGCAGCTGCCCCTTGCCCGCCAGCTCGGCGAGGACGAGCCCGGCGCCGAGGACGACGGTGGTGTGCACGTCGTGTCCGCAGGCGTGGGCGCGGTCGGGCACGGTGGAGCGGTACGCCACGCCGGCCTTGGAGTCCGGGATGGGCAGCGCGTCGATGTCGGCGCGCAGGGCGAGCATGGGCCGTGCGCCCCGCACGCCCCGCTCACCGCCCGCGGCCGGTCCGCCCGGCGCCCCGGGGTGCGCGCCGATGTCACAGATGAGCCCCGTGCCGCTGGGAAGCACACGGGGCTCCAGGCCCGCCTCCTCCAGGCGGGCCTTGATGGCCGCGGTGGTACGGAACTCCTGGTTGCCGAGCTCGGGGTGCATGTGCAGGTCGCGACGGAAGGCGACGAGTTCGACACGCAGCGCTTCGGGCAGCGTGCCGGGGAGTGTTTCCGCAGGTGCGGACTCCGTTGTGGACACGCCGTCGGACACCTCTTCGGACGCACGGGACATCAGTTGGTTCACCCTCTGAAGGGTAAGGCGATGCAACGGCCAACTAACCCACGATCAACAAAAGTTCAGCCCGATAGGGGAAGAATTACTGGCCTCGTGGCGCATGGCCGCCGATCGGCATGGGTAGGCTTTCAGGCCGCCTCGGAGGATGCGTAAGCCGCCCGGCGCCTGGTAGGGGGCGCGGGCGACCGCCGTCGGCACGGGCGGCCTCGCGATCAGCGCTATACAGCAGAACACGAGTAGCGTGGTTTGCGCTGTTCCGCCCGTCACATCCGTTTCGCCCGTGTCCCCGTAGTGGCCGACGTCACTCTTAGGGGCGGGGCCGGTGCCACCCCCAGGGGCCGATGTCCGTCACCCCCAGGGGTCGGAGAACGACCGTCCCGGCACGGGCTTGGCCACCAGCGCCACGGCGATGAAGAAGTTGACCTGCCCGATCGCGAACATCAGGGTGGCGAGCGCCTCGGCGTCGTAGTACGCGGCCACCTCGGCGTACAACCGGTCGGAGACCCTCTCGCCCTGGGCGGCCGGCTGGAGCACGGCCTCCACGAGCGCCAGCGCGGCCCGCTCGGCCCCGGTGAAGTACGGCGAGTCCTGCCACGACGCGACCGACGTGATCCTCTCCTCCGACGCCCCGCCCTTGCGCAGGAAGCCCGTGTGCAGCACGGTCAGATAGGTACTGCCGACGATCTGCCCGGCCCGCAGCTGCACCAGGCCGATCGTCGAACGCGGCACCGAGCCGTTGCCGGTCACCCTGAACAGCGCCGCCGAGACGTCCGCCAGCCCGGGGACGAGCTTCGCGGGGTCCTCGGCCATCCGCGGCACCATCGGGACCTCTGCCGTGATCGAACGCGTTTCCATGGCTGTCTCCTCGTGTCGTGTCGCCTGCTTTCGGTTCAGTGACGGAGCTCGTCGGGGAGATGTGACCGGATGCGCGCTAGGAAGCGGAGATTTCTCGCGCGGTGCGTGCGAACGCCGCCACGGTGCCCGTCTCGCGGTCCCTGCGCCAGACCAGCGCGTAGCCCGTCGGCTCCGCGTCCGTGAGGGGGACGTAGGTGATGCGGGGGCGGGCGAAGTACGTGGCGGTGTGGGCGGGTGCCAGGAGGGCGCCCTTGCCCGCCGCCACCAGCGTCAGGGCCTCCTGCATGTTCGTCACCCCGGGGCCGCGGCCGATCGGGCGGCCGCTGGGGGTGGTGGCGGGGACGTGGTGGTCGAGCCGGTAGTCGGGGACCTCGCCGTCGATGGTGAGGAGGGTGACGTCGGCCAGGTCCTCCAGGGACGCGGCGGGCCGGGCGGCCAGGGGGTGGCTCGCGGGCAGGGCCAGGACCCGGTCCTCCGCGAGCAGCACGGTCCCTCCGCCCAGATCCTCCTCCCGTACCGGGAGCTCTGTCAGCTGCACGTCGAACTCGCCCTTGCGCAGCTGCCCGTACGGATCGCCGAGGGGCACCTCGCACACCTCCACGGCCAGGCCGGGGTGGCTGGCGCGCAGGGCCTCCGTCGTCCTCATCACGATCTCGCCGGTGAGGGGGTTGTCGAAGCCGACGTGCAGCACGGAGTCGATGCCGCGGGCTGTCGCCACGGCCCTGGCGAGGGCGTCCTCGATGGCGCGGTGGTGCGGTTCGAGGTCGGCGCGCAGTTGGCGGCCGAGCGAGGTGAGGGCCACGCGGCGGCTGGTGCGGGTGAACAGCGGCGCCCCGACGCGGCGTTCGAGGCGCTGTACGAGCTGGCTCACCCGGGCCCTGGAGAGCCGCATGCGCTCGGCGGTGCGGCCGAAGTGCAGTTCCTCGGCGAGGAGCAGGAAGCACTCCAGTTCGTCGCGTTCCATCGCCGTACCCCCAGGTCGGTCCGCATCGGTCAGCCTGGCTGAACGAACGTTGCGATGTTCGCCGTTGTTCCGCGCCCGCGCCCGGCCGAGGGTGGCGGCATGAGCCAGAACCTCGCGCCGCACGCGCACCAGTCCCCCGACAGACCCCTCACCGGCCGCGAGTGGGGCGTCCTCCTCGTCCTCTGCGGCGCGATCTTCCTGGAGGGCATCGACGTCGCGATGCTCAACGTCGCGCTCCCCGCCATCCGCGCCGACCTCGGCCTGTCCACCGGGTCGCTACAGTGGGTCATGAGCGCGTACGTCCTCGGGTACGGCGGGTTCATGCTGCTCGGCGGGCGGGCCGCCGACCTCTTCGGGCGCCGCCGGATGTTCGTCCTGTGGCTCACCGTCTTCCTGCTCTTCTCCGGGCTCGGCGGCCTCGCCACCGAGGGCTGGATGCTGATCGTCGCCCGCTTCGTCACGGGGATCGCCGCGGCGTTCATGACCCCGGCGGGCCTCTCCGTCATCACCACCGGGTTCGAGGAGGGCCCCCGGCGCAACAAGGCGCTGCTCGTCTACTCCGGCACGGCGGCCGGGGGCTTCTCCATCGGCCTGGTCGTCGGCGGGCTGCTCACCCAGTTCGGCTGGCGGTGGGTGTTCTTCGCGCCCGTCGTGCTGTCCGCCGTGATCCTGCTCGCGGCGCTCGCGCTGGTGCCCCGCTCGCCGCGGCCGGACCGCGCCGGGCAGAGCGTCGACCTGGCGGGCGGGCTCACGATCACCGCCGCCATCGTGCTGCTGGTCCTCGGCGTGGAGCGCGCCACGCACACCGCCTTCGGGTGGACGGCGCTCACGGTCGGCGCCGGGCTCGCCCTGCTGGCCGCGTTCGTCGCCGTCGAGCGCCGCGCGCCGGCCCCGCTGGTCCGCCTCGGCATCCTGCGGAGCGGCCCGCTGGTCCGCGCCAACCTCTCCGGGCTGCTCTTCGCCGCGGGCTTCTTCGGCTTCCAGTTCCTGGTCGTCCTCTACCTCCAGGAGCTGCGGGACTGGTCGACGCTCCAGACGAGCTTCGCGATGATCGTCATCGGGGTCGACGCGATCCTCTCCCCCGTCCTCACGCCCCGGCTCGTGCGCCGCTTCGGCAACGCCCGGGTGATCTTCGGTGGTCTGCTGCTCGCCGCGCTGGCGTACGCCCTGTTCCTGCCGGTCGGCGCCGACTGGACGTACGCGATGATGTTCCCGAGCTTCATCGTCGTCGGTATCGCGTTCTCGCTCGCGTACGGCCCGCTGACGATCGTCGCCACGGAAGGCGTGGCGGAGGAGGAGCAGGGCCTGGCGGGCGCGCTGCTCTACACGTCCTTCCAGTTCGGCGCGGCGGTGGGCCTGTCGACGGTGACGGCGGCCAACGTCGCGGCGACGACGTCCGGTTCACCGGCGGCACTTCTCGACGGCTACCGCGCGGCCCTGTGGGTCCCGCTCGCCGCCGCCCTGCTCGCCGCGCTGATCAGCGCGTTCGGGCTGCGGACGGTGCGGGGGGCGCCGGTGGTGGCATCGGGTGGCCCCGCCGGGGACCGCACGCCTGCCGACGCCTCCGCGGCACACTGAACCACCCCTCCTCACACCTGTTCCGGAGCCCGCAGCTCGAACCACAGCAGCTTGCCGCCCCTCCCGAAGAGGTCGTCGCCGAGCGGATGGCCGCCCCACGCCTGGGCCCACTGCGCCACGAGGCCGAGCCCGCGCCCGCCGTCCGCCTCGTGCGGCACGGCGCGCAGCGGCCCGCTCCGGCAAGGCGGCTTGTCGAAGGGGGCGGGGATGTGCGGGTTGCTGTCCCACACGCTGACCCGCAGCCCGTACGGGTCGTCGGTGCCGTGCAGCCGGAGGGCGGCGGGCCCTTCGGAGTGCCGGTAGGCGTTGGTGACCAGCTCGGACGTCAACAGCTCGGTGACGTCGACCAGTTCGCTCATGTCGTACCGGATCAAGCGCCAGGCCGTGCTGCACGGGGACGCTCCGCTCCCGTACACCGCCCTGATCCACGAAGCCGCGCTCCACATGCGGGTCGGAGGCCCCACCGTCGCGACCGAGCAGCTCAACCACTTGGCGTCGATGAGTGAGCGGGACAACGTCTCCGTGCGCGTCATCCCGTTCGGCAGGGGCGCGTTTCCCGGCTCGGGGCAAGGCATCGACTACGCCTACGGGCCCGTCGCCCAACTCGACACGGTGCAACTGGATACCGAGCACGGCAGCGAATTCCTGGACGCCACCGCCCAGCTGGAGCGCTACACCACCGTCCTCGACCACCTGGAAAAGCTCGCTCTCCCCTCCGAAGAATCACGTGACCTGATCCGCCGCACAGCCGCATCCCAAGAGTGAAGGACGCCGAAACCCATGCCCGACCTCACCTGGCAGAAGTCCACATACAGCTCGGAGGCCTCCTCCTGCGTCTACGTAGCCGCTGCCCCCGACGGGACGATCCGCCTCCGCGAGAGCGACGACCCCGAGGTCGTACTCAGAGTGACCCGCACCCAACTCTGCACCCTCATAAACGCCGTCAGGCACACACGACGCCACTCCGTGGATGTGTGATGGGGTCCCCCGGCGGCGACTGAGAGTGGTTGTCCATTCGGAACCACTCCGGGAGCAACGATGCCCGAAGAGATGCGCGGCGGAAGCCAGCCGGCATCATCCACCGTCGTGCGCGAGCTGTCCCCCGACGCGCGCGATCAGCTGCTTCGTGCCACGGAGCAGGCAGGCATACACCGTGGGCGTATGGCCAGGAAGGCCGGCCCCGAGCTTGCCGATGACATGTGGGGGAACGTCCTTCGGGGTCTGCACTCGCGGCTCGTCAACCGTGGGCCCGTTGAGGACCTCGACAAGTACCTCAACCGCTGTGTCACCAATCAGCTGAGCAAGCTGCGCACCACGGTGGAGATCCTGGTCGGAGACGAGACCTTGGACGTACTGCGTGCACGTCAGGGCGAACATCCGACGGGTGATGTCGTGCGGCTCAACCTCGAGTTGATCGAAACAGTGCGGGGCATACGCGCACTCGATCTCCTCACGCCGCGCCAGATGGCCGTCTTCGTGCTCGGGCAGATCCTGGGCGAGGACAACCAGATGATCGCGGAGTGGCTCGGCCCGCCGACCACCGCCCGGGCCGTCGCCACGCTCAAGTGGCGGGCCAACCGGGAGGTCAATAAGGCCTGGCGCGACGGGAGGCTCGCGCACCTGGGATTCGACCCGCCGAGGTAGAAACTGCTCCGTGACGAGGGATTGGAACGCCCCGCTGCCACACGGTACGGCGACCCCGGCCCGTGCGGTGGCGGGGTGAGCTGGGAGCTCGCCCGCCGCCAGAAGGGTAGTTACTGATAGGCCTCGTCGGAGGGGTGACGGGGCCGCCACGATTTGAACCGGCAGAGCATCGGCTTGCTGGCCGTCTCCTGCCGCGAAGGAGCTCCAGTGCGAAACTGCATCGCTATCGTGATGGCTGTCCTAGCAGCCATCTGGAACGCGGTCGTCTCACGGTTCATGAAGGCCATCACGCCGGATTCCGCCGTGCGCCTGCCTCGCGTCAACCTCGCGCCGGAAACGGGGGAAGCCGTGCGAACTGATCTGCCCGGCCAGGTCGTGAGGTTGTAGGAACGGCCTGAGTGTTCCGGCCGATCGACGTGGGGCCAAGGGGGGCCTCGCGTTGATCGAGCGCCGCTAGAGAAGGGCTCCCGGTGACCGGGGGCCCTTCTCGTGTCTGGAGGTGGGCAACAGGCCCGGGTTGCTGGTGAAACAGTCGCTCCTCTCGGGCCCCGAACGGACCGTGGAGGCCTACATTGAACGGTTTCATCTCTGAGCTCATCGCAGCGGGCGTCCCGATGGAACTCGTCTTCCCTCTGCTGGTGACCCTGGCTCTGGTGCTGCTCATTCGCGCCGGGGCCGCCGCCGTGGCGAAGATCGTCAGGGCGATGCACCCCGGAGAATCCGCGGACGCCGTCGCGATGCAGGCCAACCGCATCCAGCATCGGCAGTGGAAGCTGCAACGGCGTGACGCAAACCGACGCGCCCACGCAGCGCGCCGGGCCCTCGTGCGTGCTGATGTGCGAGCCCGACGCACGAGAAAGCGGACTGGCCGTTACGTGGACGGGCCGGTGACACTGCCCAGGCTCATTCTGTCGGCGGAGGAGCCGGTGCACATGCCCAACGGCGGTGTCGTGCAAGGACTCACAGGGCGATGAGTCCCGCCCCCGTCTCCTGGAACCCGCACGCCTCCAGGTAGAAGCCGCGGTGCTCGTCGTCGAAGTCGACGTGCAGCCACTCGCAGCGGGCGGCCCGTGCGCCCCGTACGGCGCGGGCGACGAGCCCGGCCCCGATCCCCCGCTTCCGGTGCGGTCCCGCCACGACGGTGTCGAGGACGAAGGCGTGCACGCCGCCGTCCCAGGCGACGTTGACGAACCCGACGAGTACCCCGTCCTCGTCCCGCGCGCAGACCCATCCGAGGCTGTGCCGGTGCAGTTGCTCACGCCACCCGATGTCGAGCACCGCGTGCCCGAATCCCTCGGCGTGGAGGGCGTTGACCTCGTCGTCCTCGAAGGCGTCCCGCCATACGTACGTGATCGACGGGAACGCGCTGTTCGGCATGTCGCCGTCCTTTCTGTCACCTAGCCTCCAGGCATGACGCTGCCGCAGAGGCCCGAGAGCGATGAGACAAGCACATGGACGAGCGGTGCCGCCGGGGTTTTGCGGCTGCCCTCCGGGCGGCTGGTCCGGGGGCGTGGGCTGCGGCATCCGTTGCCGGACGGGGACGTGCCCGAATTCGGGGTCTATCTGCTCGGCAAGGAGCCGCCCGGCGTCCCCTGGGAGGCGCGGTGGCTGCGGTGGCCCGACTTCCGGCTTCCCGCGGACCGGGAGCTCGCGCGGGAGGTGTTGCGTGAGGTGTGGGAGCGGGCCGACCGGGAGCGGGTCGAGGTCGCGTGCGGGGGTGGGCGCGGGCGGACCGGGACGGCGCTGGCGTGCGTCGCCGTCCTCGACGGGGTGCCCGCGGCGCAGGCCGTCGCCTACGTACGCGCGCATTACGACCGGCACGCGGTGGAGACTCCGTGGCAGCGGCGGTACGTACGGAACTTCAGCCGGTAGCGGGCACCCCGTGCCGTACCGACGACAGCCGGTGCACGTCCCGGGCCGTGCCCGTCACTCCGGACAGGAAGCCCTGGGCGCGCGGCGACGCCGTCTCCGTGAGCCAGGCCGGGTCGATGTCGCAGACCGCCACCTTCACCTCTGTGCCCGCTAGGGCCAGGGGGAGGGTGTGGACGACCGTCGAGGGGAAGCTGAGGATGGTGCGGCCGACGGGGCCGCGGCGGGCGATGAGTTCCAGGGGGAGGTCGGGGCGGACCACCTGGAGGCCCGTCTCGACCGCGAGCCGGTGGAGTTTCTCGGAGCTCTCGCGGCGGTGGGCGAAGTAGCGGTTGGCGCCGTGGGTGCGGGAGAGGGCGCGGACCGCTTCCACGTAACGGTCCGGGTCGACCACTCCCGTCTCCACCAGTGACGTGCCGACCAGGTCGGCGCCGCGCGTGATGCGGGGCGGGCCGAAGCGTTCCCTGGTCCAGGAGAAGGTGTTGACGGAGACGGTCACGCCGTCGGGCGCGCTGTCGATCGGCATGGCGGAGAAGACCTCCACCGTGCGGGACGCGCCGGGGGTGAGGCGGCGCCGCGCCGAGGCCGAGACCGGGGCGAAGACCAGGTCGCGGGGGCCCGGGCGGCCGCCCTTGCGGTGCCAGCGCTGGAGGCGTTCGCCGCGGGCCAGCTGGGCGATGAACTCCATCGTGGCCGTGCCGTCGTCGACGACGACCAGGGAGCGGGCCCTGGTGATGGTGAGGAGCAGCTGCACGTAGCGGGAGAACGGGTCGCCGATGACGATCCGGTCGGCCCTGCGCAGGGGGCCCGCGAGGCCCCCGATGGTCTGGAAGGGCGCCGCCGCGCCGCCGCGCGCCTCCTCCCAGCGGACCTCGACGCCCTCCTCGCGGGCGAGCTGCGCCATGCGGCGCAACTGGCCGCGCGTCATGGGGTCGTTCGGGGAGAGGACGACGACGGTGAGGCCCCCGGTCGGGCCGGTCGCGGCCGCGGAGTGCGCCCACTCAAGGACGTTGAGGAGCTGGACCGGGCTCTCCACGAACGCGAGCGTCGTGGCGGCCCCGGCCGTAACCGTGGTGTCGTCGGCTCGGCCGACTCGGGGGCTCATCGTCGTATGTCCGTCTCCCGGCGGGCGGCTCAGACCGCGACCGGCTCGGCGTCCGCGGAGTTCTCGCTCTCGGCGACGACGCCGGCGACGCGGCGGAGCTTCTTCATGGGGCCGAGCTCCGACTCGTAGACCTTCTTGACGCCGTCACCGAGGGACGCCTCGATGGTGCGGATGTCGCGGACGAGGCGGGTGAGGCCCTGCGGCTCGACGGAGGCGGCCTGGTCGGAGCCCCACATGGCGCGGTCGAGGGTGATGTGGCGCTCGACGAAGGTGGCGCCGAGGGCGACGGCGGCGAGCGTCGTCTGGAGGCCGGTCTCGTGGCCGGAGTAGCCGATCGGGACGTTCGGGTACTCGGCCTGGAGGGTGTTGATGACGCGGAGGTTGAGCTCCTCGGCCTGCGCCGGGTACGTCGACGTGGCGTGGCACATCAGGATGTTGTCGGAGCCGAGCACCTCCACCGCGTGGCGGATCTGCTTCGGGGTCGACATGCCCGTGGAGAGGATGATCGTGCGGCCCGTGGCGCGCAGGGCGCGGAGCAGCTCGTCGTCGGTGAGCGAGGCGGAGGCGACCTTGTGGGCGGGCAGGTCGAACTTCTCCAGGAAGGCGACGGCCTCGGTGTCCCACGGGGACGCGAACCAGTCGATGCCGCGCTTGGCGCAGTGCTCGCTGATGGCCTGGTACTCGGCCTCGCCGAACTCCACGCGGTGGCGGTAGTCGATGTACGTCATGCGGCCCCAGGGGGTGTCGCGCTCGATGTCCCACTGGTCGCGCGGGGTGCAGATCTCCGGGGTGCGCTTCTGGAACTTCACCGCGTCGCAGCCGGCCTCGGCGGCCACGTCGATCAGCTTGAACGCGTTCTCCAGGTCGCCGTTGTGGTTGATGCCGATCTCGCCGGTGATGTACACGGGCTGGCCGGGACCGGCCGTCTTCGAACCGAAGCGGCGGAGACGGGAGTTGGCGCCGATGGAGGTGATGTTGCTCATGGTGGGAACAGTCCTTAATTGTGGAGGGAGTCGAGAGAGGGGCCGAGGATCCAGGTGGCGATCTCTCGGATCGCGCCTTCACCGCCGGGGAGGGTGGTGACCGCGCGTGCGGCGCCGCGCACGACGTCGTGGGCGCTCGCGACCGCCACGGGCCAGCCCACGAGGGCGAAGCACGGGAGGTCATTGACGTCGTTGCCGACGTAGAGCACGCGCTCGGGAGCGATGCCCTGTTCCTCGCACCACTGCTTCAGTGCGAGGTCCTTGCGGTCGATGCCGTGCAGGACGGGAAGTTTCAGCTTCCTGGCGCGCGCGGCGACGACCGGGTTCTGTTCCGTGGACAGGATCAGCATGTGCAGGCCGCTCCTGCGGAGGGCCGCGATGCCGAGGCCGTCCCCGCGGTGCACGGAGACGAACTCCCGTCCTTCGGAGTCGATCAGCACCCTGTCGTCGGTCTGGGTGCCGTCGAAGTCGAGGACGACCGCGTCGATGTCGGCGGCGGTCGGGAGGGCGGCCTCGTCCCCGGGACGGGCCGCGTCGAAGAGCGGGGCGAGCGCGCGGGCACGGGCGAGGTCGTGCGGGTCGTCGACCTCCAGGACGCGCGCCGGGTCGGTGCGGACGGGCTCGGTGCGGCCGAAGAAGCGGTGCTTCTCGGTGCGGAAGCCCGCCGCGTCCATCGCGTAGGCGGCGCCGGTCTCCAGGAGGTCCTGGGGGCGGTCCTGGCGGCGCGGGCGGAACGACTTGTCGTGGTTGACGCCGTAGCCGCCGAGGACACGGGTGGAGTTGGCGAGCGTCGCCGTGCCGCCCAGCGAGCCGGTGCGCTGCGCGGGTACGTCGGTGGAGCCGGCGGAGTCCCCGACGGCATCGGCCGCGTCGCGCCAGATGAAGCCGTGGAACGGCGCCACCGTGACGGCCGTGTCGGCGCCGTGCTCGGCGACGGCCGACGCCACCCCGTCGATGTCCTCGTGGGTGAGGAAGGGGCTGGTGCACTGCACGAGCAGGACGACGTCGACCCGCGTGCCGTGCAGCGCCTCGTGGGCGTCCATCGCGTGCAGCACGGCGGCCTCGCTGGTCGCGGTGTCCCCGGCGATCGCGGCGGGGCGCAGGACCACTTCGGCGCCTGCGGCGCGGGCGGCCTCGGCGATCACGTGGTCGTCGGTGGAGACGACGACGTCGGTGACGAGCCGGGCGGCGAGGCAGGCGCGGATGGCGCGGGCCACCAGCGGCACGCCGCCGACGGGGGCGAGGTTCTTGGCGGGCACGCCCTTGGAGCCGCCGCGGGCGGGGATGACGGCGAGCACGCGGCGGGCCGGTGCGCTCGCGGGGTCGGGGAGGGGCATGGGGGCTCCTTGAAGGGGGTGGGTGCTCACGGCTCGCCCGGGGTTCACGGCTCGCCCGGAGTTCTCGGCTCGCCCGGGGTCGACAGCTCGCCCGGCGCTCACAGCTCGCCCATCCGCCGGATGACGGGGGCCACGCGCTGCACTCCGTGGCGGTAGGCGCCCCGGGCCGCGCGGCGCACTATCTGCCGTACGGGGCCGGGGTCCTTGCCGGCCGCGGGGGCGCCCGGCAGCGGGGCGCCGTCGGGGCCGAGGTGGTGGCGGGCGAGGATGCCGGGCAGATAGCCGCGGGCGGTGGTGAGGCTGTAGTAGGGCCGGATGGGCGGCAGGCCACCGGCGGCCGCGTCGGCGAGCAGCTCGGTGACGCGCTCGCGTGCCGCGTCGAAGGCGTTCTCGTACGCCCCGTCGGCGGCGACGCCCTGCCGGGCCAGCCACCTCTCGTCGGGCTCGGGCAGGTGGCCCGCGTCCAGCTGGTCCCAGGAGGCGAGGCAGCCGGAGCCCGTGAAGTGGTGGTTGCCGAGCGCCTCGCGCACCCCGAGGTCGGTGAGGACGGCGGTGGGGATGCGGCGGTGCAGGGATTCGAGCGCGGCCGTGGAGCTGACGGTGACGAGGAGGTCGGTGCGGTCGAGGACCTCGCCCATGTGCCCGTAGACGAGGCGGCAGTTGGCGGGCAGGCCGCCTTCGACGCGCTGCGCCAGCTTCTGGTAGGGCAGCTCCTCGATGTGCGTGGTGTGCTCGCCGGGCTTGCTGCGCAGCTTGAGCAGGACTTCACGGTCGGGGTGGAGCCGGGCGTGCTCGGCGAGGCGGCGCAGCAGGTAGGTGCGGTGCGCTGCGGTCTCGGGCACGGAGGGCTGGGCGGCGAAGACGACGGTGTACGGGTCGTGCTTGGCGTAGGGCGCTCCGCCGAGGAACGGCAGTGCGGCCTCCGTCACCGCCGACGCGTCGGCGCCCACTCCTTCGTACACCGCGCGGAAGCGTTCGGCGTCCTGGCGGGAGTTGGCGAGGACGACGTCCGCGCCGTGCCGCAGGAGGAGGCCGTCGGCGAGCTTCTCGTAGACGACGCCGACGTAGCCGGTGACGACGACGGGCCGCTTCCTGGTGGCGCCGGTGAGGAGGGCGTCCTGCGTGACGCGGGCGAGTCCGTGCAGCACCGCCTGGACCGCCCCGCCCACCAGGGCGAGCACGATCACGTCGGGTGCGTCCCGCTCGGTCTCGCGCAGGAACTCGACGGCGGTGACCTCGCGCAGTGAGTCCGCGCGCACGCCGACCTCGTCGAGCTGCCGGGGGGTGGGAGTGGCCCGGCCGCGGAGCAGGAAGCCGCTGAGCCGAGCCTCCGGCACGATGCGGTGCGCTGTGAGAGCGCCCCATTTCCATCGTGTGTCGGAGTCGGCGAGCACGGCGACCCGCAGCGGGTTTCGATGACTTCCTTGCACGTCCCAGACGCTAGGAAGGCATTCCGATTCGCGGCCCAACTCAGGTGCAACAAACGGTTAACAGCATGCCGACGAATGGCGAATCGGCCCGGGAAAAGCCTGTCCGGCAGCCTGGTTAACCATTCCGCCACGCGTCGTTCACCTGGCATACCGCTGCGGGTCGACACGAATCACGGGCCGACACCTAACGTCACCCACGTGGTTAAGCTCTCCGTCATCGTGCCGTTCTACAACGTGCAGCAATACGCGCCCGACACCTTGAGGAGTCTGCGTGCGAACGCACGTGACGACTTCGAATTCATTCTCGTCGACGACTGCTCGCGCGACGAGACTCCGGACATCCTGGAGCGTGCGGCGCGCGAGCTTCCCGGCGCCGTCCACCTCAGACATGAGAAGAACGGCGGGCTCGCGACTGCCCGCAACACGGGCCTCGACGCGGCGCGCGGCGAGTACCTCACCTTCCTGGACGGTGACGACTGGCTCGCGCCCGGCTACTTCTCCCAACTGGTCGCCGCCATCGAGCAGTTGGGCTGCGACTTCGTACGCACCGATCATGTGCAGTGCACCGCGCGGGCCCGCAGCGTGCACCGCGTCCCGCACGGCAGGCGCGGCGTCGTGCTCAATCCGCGCGACGTGATACTGCCCGCCGACCGGTCGACGTCCGTCGACTACGCGTACGCGTGGGCCGGCATCTACCACCGCAGGCTCGCCGACGCGGGGCTGCTGCACTTCACCGACGGTCTGCGCACCGCGGAGGACCGGCCCTGGATCTGGCGGCTGCACCGGGAGGCGGAATCCTTCGCCGCGGTCGGCCTTCTCGGGGTGTTCTACCGGCGCGGGGTCGCCTCCTCTTTGACACAGATCGGCGACGTACGCCAGCTCGATTTCATCAAGGCATTCGACCAGGTCGTACGGGAAACAGCGGCCGACCGGGACGCGGACCGACTCCTGCCGAAGGCCGTGCGCACTTACTGTGCGATCATCTCCCACCATTTGGGATCCATCGAAAGGTTCGAGCCATCCGTGGCGCGGAAATTGAAGTCAATGAGTGCGGCCGCGCTGAAGCGGATGCCGCAGGGCGTTCTCGACGACGCGCTCGACTCCATGGACGTCCAGCGGGCGACCCGCCTGCGCAGGCTGCGCCGGCGTCCGGTGGCGGCGGAGGTGGCCGCGTAATGGCCACGACGCAGATCTTCCTGGCGTCCACCCTGTACGGCGCCGCGACGCTGGCCGCGGCCCTGGACGCCGACCGGTTCGGCCCCGCCGACCGCCGCATCCTCCTGGTCAGCAACAACGCGGCGACGCCCGAGACGACGACGCCCCTCGACGGGATGCCCGGGTTCGAGCGGCTGCGCGGCCGGTTCGACGAGGTGCGCTCCTGGAACGAGGCCATCGCCCCCTTCCACCCGGGCGGCTGGGCCCCGCGCGGCGACGACGTCGTGCTGTGGGAGCGGTACATCCGGATGCTCTGGGGCCTCGGTGACGACGCCGTCGAGCTGGCCGTCGAGTCGATCCAGGTCAACCCCGCGCTCGCCCTCTCGCAGATCTTCACCGGCGTCCCCGTCGACGTCTACGCCGACGGCCTGATGAGCTACGGCCCGACCCGCAACAAGATCGACCCGCTGATCGGCACCCGCGTGCGGCGCCTGCTCCACCTGGACCTGGTGCCGGGCCTCACCCCGCTGCTCCTCACCGAGTTCGGGGTCGCCCCCGAGGTCGTACCGACCGAGGCGTTCCTGAAGGTCCTCGGCGAACTCGCCGAGGAGGACACGGAGTTGGCCGGGCTGCCGGAGTTCCCGGAGAGCGAGGCGCCCGCCCTCGTCCTCGGCCAGTACCTCTCCGCCCTCTCCATCCTCACCCCCGAGGAAGAGGAGGAGCTGCACATTCGCATGGTGCGCGACGCCGCCCAACTCGGCCACACCCGCGTCGTGTTCAAGCCGCACCCGACCGCGCCCGCCCGCTGGTCGCGCGCCCTGGAGAAGGAGGCGCAGGCGATCGGCGTCGAGCTGACGGTGCTCGACAGCCCCGTGCTCGCCGAGGTCCTCTACCAGCGCATGCGGCCCGCGCTCGTCGTCGGCTGCTTCTCCACCGCGCTGCTCACGGCGTCCGCGCTCTACGGCCTGCCCGCCGCCCGCACCGGCACGGACCTCCTCCTCGAACGCCTCGCGCCCTACCAGAACAGCAACCGCGTCCCGGTCACGATCGTCGACGCCCTGCTGCCCGAGCTCACCGACCGGGCCGCCGTCACCGCACAGGAGCCGGGCCTCGGCACCGGCGAGCTGACGAACCTCCTCAAGGCCGTCGGCTTCGCGATGCAGCCGCAGATCTACCCCCGGCTGCGCCCCGAGGCCGAGCGCTATCTCGCCCGGAACCTGTCGGACGCCACCTGGCGCTACTTCAAGCGGCGCCGCCTCACCGCGCTCGCGCTGCCCGGCGCCCTCCCCGCGCAGCTCGCCTTCATCCCGCGCAACGCGGCCGTCCGCAAGGTCGCCCGCCGCGCACGCTCCGTACAGCGCTCGCTCAAGCGGACCGCGCTCGGATGACCTCTCCCGACATAACGCTCCCGAAGCTCTCACCGGGGGCGGAATCCGCCGCGCCGCACGCCCTCGCGGCCCCGCGGCCCGCTCGCGGGAAGCCCCGGCTGCGCGCCCTGGACGGGTTGCGGCTCGTCGCCGCGCTCATGGTCGCCGCGTACCACTACGGCGGCCGCGACGGCGAGATAGCCGAGGCCTGGGGCAGCTCGCCGAAGCAGCAGTTCCCCACGGCCAGCGAGTGGTTCGCCTACGGCTGCCTGGGCGTGCAGATCTTCTTCGTGATCAGCGGCTTCGTCATCTGCATGAGCGGCTGGGGCAGGCCCATGCGCTCGTTCTTCGCCTCCCGGGCGTCACGCCTGCTGCCCTCGTACTGGGCGGCGATCATCCTGGTGACGGCGGTCTTCGCGCTGCCGGCCGTCGCCTACGAGGCCGTCTCGCCCAGTGACGCGCTGGTGAACCTCACCATGCTTCAGCAGCCGCTCGGCGCGGACCGGGTGCTCGGCGTGTGCTGGACGCTCTGGGCCGAGCTGCGCTTCTACGCCCTGTTCGCGCTCTGCGTGGTCATGCCGGGCGTGACCCGTGCGCGCGTCGTGCTGTTCTGCGCGGTGTGGACCCTGGCCGCGGCCGTCGCCGAGGCCGCCGACCAGCCGCTGCTCGACCTCGTCCTGATGCCGGAGTACGCGCCGTTCTTCGTCGGCGGCATCGGCATCTACCTGATCCACCGCGACCGCCGCGACCTCACCGCGTGGGGCATCACGGGCGTGAGCTGGCTGATCGGCCAGCACTACGCCGTCGACCAGCTGTGGCACGCGCCGAACCCGGACTTCTTCTCCTACCGCTCATCGGCCGGGATCATGGCGGTGGTGACGGCGGGATTCGTGGGGGTGCTGCTGATCGCGCTCGGGCACCTGCACTGGGCGAACTGGCGCTGGCTGACCGTGGCCGGCGCGCTGACGTACCCCTTCTACCTGGTGCACGAGCACCTCGGCTGGGTGACGGTGGAGGTGCTGCACCGCCGCCTGGGACTGCCGTCGTACGCGACGCTCGGCCTGACGATCGCCGCGATGCTGGTCCTCGCCCGGCTCCTGAACCGGTACGTGGAGGAGCGGCTGACCCCGTTGATCCGCAACGGCCTCAACCGGAGCCTCACCCCCCGGAACTGACGAGCGTCGCCCCGATCCCCGCCACGACCGCGGCGAGCCCCTCCTCGAAGCCGCGGTCGTGCGACCGGAACATCTCCTCGCCCGCCGCGGCGGCCAGCGGATACGCGGCGAGACGCTCGGCACGCGCCACGAGATCGTAGCCGCCGCCACCCTCGCGGCCGTCGCCGCCGGCCGGGGCCGGGCCCGTGGCCTGCTCCTCGATGACGTACCCGATCGTGTAGCTGTACACGGTGAACCAGGCACGGGCCGCCGCGGCCGGCGCGAAGCCCGCCTCGCCGAGCGCCCGCAGGTGGTTTTCGAGGGGTGCCGCGTACGACAGGTCCGTGTAGCGCGTACCGCTGAACACCTTGGCGCCGTCGCGATAGCGCAGCAGGTGGGCGCGGAGGCCGCGCATCGCGCCGGTGAGCGCCGCGCGCCAGTCGGGGTCCGGGGCGGAGAGGAAGTCCTCGCCCATGCGCCGCATCATCTCGGTCGCCATCTCGTCGAGCAGCGCCTGCTTGTCCTTGAAGTGCCAGTACAGGGCGGGTGCCTTCACGTCGAGGCGCTGGGCGATGGCACGCAGCGTCAGCCCTTCGAGCCCGGTCTCGTTCAGCAGGTCGAGCGCGGTGCGCGCCACGCGGGTCCGGTCCAGTTTCGTCGTAGCCACCTTGACAATTTAACACCGTTAAGCGCACCCTCGTCCGCATGGCACTTAACGACGTTAAGGAAATCGACACCACCGGTGTGCTCATCGTGGGCGCGGGCCCCACCGGTCTCGCCCTCGCCTGCGACCTCGCGCGGCGCGGCGTGCCCGCCCTCGTCGTCGAGCGGGCCCCGGGCCTCTTCCCCGGCTCGCGCGGCAAGGGTCTCCAGCCCCGCACCATGGAGGTCTTCGACGACCTCGGCGTGGTCCGCGCGGTGCTCGCGGCGGGCGGCCCCATCCCCGTCGGGATGGTGTGGCGGGACGGAGAACGGCAGGGCGAACACCGGATGTTCGACGAACCGGAGCCCACGGAGACCGCCCCGTACACCACCCCGTGGATGCTCCCCCAGTGGCGCACGCAGGAGATCCTGCTGACACGCCTGCGGGAGCTCGGCGGCGACGTCGCCTTCGGCGCGGAGGTAACGGAGCTGACGCAGGACGCCGAGGGGGTCACCGCCCGGCTGTCGACGGGCGCGGCGGTACGGGCGGCGTACGCGGTGGCGGCCGACGGCGGCCGCTCCACCCTCCGCGGGGCGCTCGGCATCCCGATGACGGGCGAGACCGTGGACCCGAACCCGGTCCTGGTCGCGGACATCCGCGTCCCCGCGCTCGACCGCGCCAACTGGCACATGTTCCCGCCCGCCGACGACAGCGGCCTCCACACGGCGATCTGCCCGCTGGCCGGCACCGAGGACTTCCAGCTGACGGCCCAGCTGCCCGCCGGGGCGACACCCGACCTCTCCCTTCGGGGCGTACGCGAACTCGTCGCCGCCCGGACGCACCTGAGCGCCGACGAGGTGACGGCGATCCGCTGGTCCTCGGACTTCCGGCCGCGCGCGGCGCTGGCGGACCGCTTCCGCGAGGGCCGCGTCCTCCTGGCGGGCGACGCGGCGCACATCCACTCGCCCGCGGGCGGCCAGGGCCTGAACACCAGCGTCCAGGACGCCTACAACCTGGGCTGGAAGCTGGCCGCGGTGCTCCGGCGCGGCGCGCCCGCGGCGCTCCTCGACACGTACGAGGAGGAGCGGCGGCCCAACGCCGCGCGGATGCTCGGCCTGTCCACCCGCATCCACCGCGGCGAGGCGCGGCGCGGGGCGGACACGCGGCAGCTCGGCATCGGCTACCGCGACGCGTCACTGGCGGTGGAGACGCGCGAGGGACTGCCGGAGGAGGCACTGCGGGCGGGTGACCGGGCGCCGGACGGGCCGTGCGGCGCGGGGACGCTGTTCGACGTGTTCCGCGGCCCGCACTGGACGCTGCTCGCGGTGGGCACGGACGCGGAACTTCCGCCGTTCGACGAGGAGTTGGTCCGCGTGCACGGCATTCCCGCGTACGAGCCGTACGGGAAGGGGCTCTTCCTCGTCCGGCCCGACGGGTACGTGGGCTGGGCGGGCGCGGACGCGCGGGACGGCCTCGCCGCGTACCTGGCGCGGTGCGGCGCCCCCGTCCGAGCCGACTTCCCGGCTTGACCTCAAGCGGACTTGAGGTTTTACGTTCAAGCGCATGTCAGCTTTCACGTATTCACACAGCGACCAGGACCTCGTCGACCAGCCCGTGGGCTACTGGAGTTCGGCGGCGGGCGCGGCCGTCGTCAACCACATCCGCACCATGCTCGCCGAGATGGGCCTCACCCAGCCCCAGTGGTGGGTCCTCAACCAGCTCGTACCGGCGCCGGAGGGCCGTCCGCGGGACGAGGTCGTGGCGGTCCTGAAGGGCTACCTGGAGATCGGCGAGGGCGCCCTGCACCACAACATCGGCGCCCTCCACGACCGGGGCCTGATCACCGAGGACCCCGCGGGCCGCATCGCCCTCACCGACGAGGGCCGCACGCTCCGCGCCCGCGTGGCCGAGCGCCAGAAGGCCGTCCGCGCGGAGATCCACGAGGGCATCACCGACGAGGAGTACGTGCGCGCGCTGAAGGTCCTCCAGCGGATGATCCACAACGTGGGCGGCTCGGCCTGGCACCACTGACGGTCAGGCGGCGCGGGGCCTGCTGAACTCCTCGATCAGGACGGGGTACTGCTCCGCGCCGTGCCCGGCGGCGATCGCGCGGGCGGCCATCGCCTGGATCAGCTTCGGCAGTTCGGCGTTGACGCCCGCGGCCTCGCTCTCCTCGACCATGTGCGCCATGGACCGCGCGTCGGTCTCCAGGGACGCCACCTCCGCGGGGAAGGAGCCGGCGTCGATCTGCTCGGCGTATCCGGGCAGCCACTCGGCCACACCGGCGGCGATCCGCCGTGCGAACGGCGCGTACGTCGCGGCGTCGACGCCGACCGTCCTGAGCAGGGCGGTGCCCTGGAGCCAGGCGTTCAGGACGCTCCACATCATGGCGAGCCCGGCCACGTCGTACAGGGACGCGAGGCCGTGGTCCTCGCCGAGGTGGGTGACGGTGCCGAGCGCGGCGAGGGCCGGCTCGTGCGCCGCGAAGTCCGCCGCGGGGCCGCTGTGCAGGATCACCGCGTCGGCGGTGCCGATGACCGGCGGGACGGCCATGACGGCGCCGTCGAGGTAGCGGGCGCCCCACTTCGCGGCCCACCGCGCGGTCTCCCTGGCCCGGGCCGAGTCGCCCGAGGTCAGGTTGACCAACGTCGTGTCTCGGAGGGCGGTTTCGGCGGGGCCGAGCAGTTCGCGCACGGCGTCGTAGTCGGTCAGACAGACGACCGTCAGGGGACTCGCCCTGAGCGCTTCTTCGACGGTCGGCGCCAAGTGGGCTCCTGCCGCGACGAGTTGGTCCGCCTTGGCGGCGGTGCGGTTCCACACCGTGGTGGGGTGCCCGGCCCTCAGGAACGCCGCGGCGAGTGCGTGGCCCATGAGGCCGAGCCCGATGACGGTCACGGGAAGCTGAGATTTCTTGATCTCGGGTTCGTTGTTCATGACAGCATCGTCAACGTTGATACCGGTATGAAGGTCAAGCGAGGTGCGATGCGGATCGGGGAACTGGCGCGCCGGACGGGCGTCAACGCCCACCAGTTGCGCTACTACGAGGCCCAGGGCCTCCTGGAGGCGGAGCGCGGCACGAACGGGTACCGCGAGTACGACGAGAGCGCCGTGCTGCGGGTGACGCAGATCCGGCACCTGCTGGGCGCCGGACTGTCCTCCGAGGACATCGCGTACGTACTGCCCTGCGCGGACGGAGAGGTCCCGGAGCTGCCCGCGTGCCCCGAACTCCTGGCCGCGATGCGGACGCGGCTGCGCCGCCTCGACGACCAGATGGAGAAGATCGCACGGTCCCGCGCGGCCCTCGCCACGTACATCGACGCGGCCGACCGGATGGGCGGCGACAGCTACGCGCCCCTGACGGGAGCCGCCGTCACACGCTGCTGACCGACAGCTTCACCGCGAAGCCGAGGAACAGCGCGCCCGCCGCCGACGTGGCCCCGGCCGAGAGCCGCTTGCGGCGGCGGAAGGCGGCCGCCAGCTTGGTGCCGCTGAAGATCAGGGCCGTCAGATAGAGGAAGCTCGCCAGCTGGGCCAGGGTGCCGAGCACGACGAAGGACAGGGCGGGATAGGCGTACCCCGGATCCACGAACTGCACGAAGAAGGCGATGAAGAAGAGGATCGCCTTGGGATTGAGCAGACTGATCACCAGGGCCCTGCGGAACGGCCGCTCCCCCGCGGCCGCCTCCCCGGCGTCCGCCGCCCGGCCCCCGTCGGCCCCCTGCTCCCCGCGCGCCCGCCACATGCTCCACGCCGCCCGCAGCATGCCGACCGCGAGCCAGGTCAGATATCCGGCACCGGCGTACTTCACGATCCCGAACAGCACGGCGTTGGCCTGGAGGAGCGAGGCGACGCCGGCCGCCGACAGCGTCATCAGGACGGCGTCGCCGCACCAGACGCCGGCGGCCGCGGTGTAGCCGGTGCGGACGCCGCGGCGTGCGGCGACGGAGAGCACGTACAGCGAGTTCGGCCCCGGCAGGAGAATGATCAGGACGAGGCCCGCGAGATAGGTCGGAAGATCGGTGACACCCAGCATGCCGGGAGTCTCGCACGGGTGTGCGGGATGGGGGCAGGGGTGTCCGTGTGCCGGACGGCAACGATTCCGCCTCCACAACGCGCCCGCATGCCAGAGGTTCGTACGTCAGAACGCGTCCGTACGTCAGAACGCGTCCGTCGGGACATACACCCCCCACACCTCCCGCAGCGCGTCGCACACCTCGCCCACGGTGGCCCGCGCCCGGAGCGCCTCCTTCATCGGGTACAGCACATTGGCGCCCTCCCCCTTCGCCGCCTCCTGGAGCGCGGCCAGGGCGGCGCTCACCGCGGCGCCGTCCCGCTCCGCGCGGAGCCGGGCCAGGCGGGCGGCCTGCCGGGCCTCGATGGCGGGGTCGACGCGCAGCGGTTCGTACGGCTCCTCCTCGTCGAGCCGGAAGCGGTTGACGCCGACCACGACGCGGTCGCCGCTGTCCGTCTCCTGCGCGATGCGGTAGGCGTTCCGCTCGATCTCACCTTTCTGGAAGCCCTGCTCGATGGCGTGCACCGCGCCGCCGAGGTCCTCGACGCGCCGCATCAGGGCGAGCGCCGCCTCCTCCACGTCGTCGGTCATCCTCTCCATGACGTACGACCCGGCGAAGGGGTCGACGGTCGCCGTCACGTCCGTCTCGTACGCGAGGACCTGCTGGGTGCGCAGCGCGAGCCGGGCCGACTTGTCGGTGGGCAGGGCGATGGCCTCGTCGAAGGAATTGGTGTGGAGCGACTGGGTGCCGCCGAGGACCGCGCCGAGGCCCTGGAGGGCGACCCGGACGAGGTTCAGCTCCGGCTGCTGGGCGGTGAGCTGGACACCGGCCGTCTGCGTGTGGAAGCGGAGCATCAGCGACTTGGGGTTCCGCGCGCCGAACTCCTCCCGCATGAGACGGGCCCACATGCGCCTGGCCGCGCGGAACTTGGCGACCTCCTCCAGGAGCGTCGTACGCGCCACGAAGAAGAAGGAGAGGCGCGGCGCGAAGTCGTCCACGTCCATGCCGGCCGCGACCGCCGTACGGACGTACTCGATGCCGTCGGCGAGGGTGAAGGCGATCTCCTGCGCGGGCGAGGCGCCCGCCTCGGCCATGTGGTAGCCGGAGATGGAGATGGTGTTCCACTTCGGGATCTCGGCCCCGCAGTACCGGAAGGTGTCCGCGACCAGGCGCAGCGAGGGACGCGGCGGGAAGATGTACGTGCCGCGTGCGATGTACTCCTTCAGGATGTCGTTCTGGATCGTGCCGGTCAGCCTGCCGGCCGGGACGCCCTGCTCCTCGGCGACCAGTTGGTACAGGAGGAGCAGCACCGCGGCGGGGGCGTTGATCGTCATCGAGGTGGAGACCTTGTCCAGCGGGATCCCGTCGAACAGGACGCGCATGTCCTCGACCGAGTCGACCGCGACACCGACCTTGCCGACCTCGCCGCTCGCGATCGGGGCGTCGGAGTCGTGGCCCATCTGTGTCGGCAGGTCGAAGGCGACGGAGAGGCCGGTCGTGCCGTGCTCGATCAGCTGCCGGTAGCGGGCGTTGGACTCGGCGGCGGTGCCGAAGCCCGCGTACTGGCGCATCGTCCAGGGGCGGCCGGTGTACATCGTGGGGTAGACGCCGCGCGTGTAGGGGTACGCGCCGGGGGCGCCGAGCCGCTCCGCCGGGTCCCAGCCCGACAGGGCCTCGGGGCCGTACACGGGTTCGATGGGCAGTCCTGACTCCGACTCGTGTGTCATGCCTCCAGCTTGCGCCCGCGCACGGGACGCGTCACTCGCGGCAAACCGGGAAACACTTCCAGAGTCGTGAGTTGTCTGGGAGCGCGGGGGGCGTGATGGGCAGGAGCGCGATATCGGCGGGGGCCGTGGCGGTGCTGGTGCTGACGGCGGGGTGCAAGGCGGTGGCGGTGGATCCGGACGGGAAGCCGGGCGGCGCGGACGCCGGAGCGGGCAGGCCGACGGCGGGGCAGCCGGCGCCGTCCTCGACGTCCCGCACCCCGGCGCCACCCACCGCGCCCACCGCGCCGGCCGCGCCCGCCTCTCCAGCCGTGCCGCCCAGGACGCTCATGCGGGCGGGCGACAGTTCGGAGCAGGTGCGGGAACTTCAGGCCAGGCTGCGGCAGATCGCCTGGCTCCACGTGAACCCGACGGGGACGTACGGGGCCGCCACGGTCGCCGCGGTCAAGGGCTTCCAGGCCAAGCGGGGGCTGCCCCGCACGGGTGACACGGACACGGTCACCTGGCAGCGGCTGCTCGGCATGACGCGCGAGCCGACGCGGTACGAGCGGTACGCGGGCGGCGGCATCCCGGCGGCCGCGCCGGACAAGCGGTGCCTGACCGGGCGGGTCCTGTGCATCGCCAAGAGCAGCCGCACGCTGACGTGGATGATCGACGGCAGGGCGGTGTCGACGATGGACGTGCGGTTCGGCTCGCAGTACACGCCGACCCGCGAGGGCGCCTTCACCGTCTACTGGAAGTCACGGCACCACGTCTCGACGCTCTACGACAGGGCCATGCCGTACGCCATGTTCTTCAGCGGCGGCCAGGCCGTCCACTACTCGTCGGACTTCGCGGCCACGGGATACGCGGGCGCGTCGCACGGCTGCGTGAACGTCCGGGACGAGAAGAAGATCGCGAGCCTGTTCGCCCAGGTACGGACCGGCGATCGAGTCGTCATCTACAAGTGACGCGAGTCCGGCTGCGTGGGGACTGGTGACCCCGCGGCACGGTGGCGGAAAAGCGGCGTGGGCGGGATCGGGGGAACGTATCCCGCCCACGCCGAGGGCACGGAGCCGAAGGTACGGGGGGAACCCCCGGCTCGTGCGTGGGCCGATGACCAGTCGGCTCATTACTTACTGCGTCTCCTGCTCCAAAAACGTCACACCCCACGCCGTCGCCCCCGGTTACGAAGGGGGCCGGGCCATGGGAGGCCCGGGTTGCGGGAGGTGGGAGAGGCCCGCGTCAGGGGAGGTGGGGGTGGGCGCTGCGGGACGGCTTGGACGGCTGGGAGGGCTGGTGAGGGGCTGACGGAGTGGACATGGGAGGCGGGACCGGGGCGCCCCCGGTGTCACCGCCCGAGCTGCCGTCCTCGTCGCCGCCCGAGCCGTTCTCCCCGTCGCCGTTCTCTCCGTCGCCACCGCCCTGGCCGCCGCCACCGTTCTGGCCGCCACCCTTGCCACCGCCGCCGTCGCCGTCGCCGTTCCCGTCGCCCTGATGGCCGCCGCCACCCGGACCGCCACCCGGACCGCCGCCCAGGACCCGCCCACAGAACGCCTCCACGCGCGCAGGACCCCTGGCGGCCTCCTCCAAGCGGCGGCGCTTGTCGCCCTGGAGCTCACCGCTGCGGTAGGCGCGGCAGGCGGTGACCACCGTGCGGTACCACGTCCTCGCCTCGTCGCCGCGAGGCGTCCTGTCATCGCTCGGCTGCCGCGGGACGTCGGTGTGCGCGCCGCCCGCCTCGGCCTCCGGCGGCGAGCTCGACTCCGGCTCCCGTGCCGTCGGCTCGTCGCCGGGCGCCGTGCTCGCGTCCGGGACCATGTCCTCGGAGGGCTCACCCGCGTCGTCCGACGGGGAGGGCGAGGCCGTCGACTCCTCCGGTGTGGTGGCCGGGGACGCGGAGCCGGCGGGGCCCGGGTCACCGTGCGTACCGAACGGCGAGGGCAGCACGCCCGTCCCCGCGGCCACGGCGACACCGCCGACCATGCAGGCCGCGAGGGCCGCGGCGATCCCGAACCGGAAGGGGCGGCCCCAGCGGCTGGGGAGCGGCCGACTCCCGGCACGCCCCAGACGTACGGTCTCGCCCGCGGCCGCCTCGTGGGCGGCCGTCGCGTACGGCGCGGTCCTGGAACCGCCGCCCCGCACGGCCCCCGCACGCTCCTCGCGCGCGTCCCGGGCGACCCGGAAGGCAGCCAAGGCCGCGGCCTCGCCCGGGAGTTCCCCGTCCGCGGCAACGATGTCGGGGTCGAGGTGGGCACGGGCACCGGAACCGGCCTCCGCGCCGAACCCTCCGCCGGCTTCCGCCGTCGGTCCCGCCTCGTCGATGTGCCCCTGCGCGGCCAGCGCGGCGAGTGCCCGGGCCAGCCGCTCGGCCTCCGCGCGGTCGTGAGGGCCGATGCCTTCGAGGGGCTCCCCGCGCAGCAAACGCTCCGCCGCGTCGCGGTCCAGCCACTGGTGCTGCTCGTCGGCCATCACATGTCCTTCTGCGTCCGCGTACGCCATTGCGTCACACCGGCGGACGTCACCGCGCAGCCGCGCGGCTCTCTCTGAGGCGGTACGGCGTCGAGCGCGTCCTTGGGGTCCGCGCCCTCCGAACCGAGCAGCTCGGCGAGGCGCTTGAGGCCGCGGTGCGCCGCCGTACGGACGGCTCCGGGGCGCTTGCCGAGGGTCTGCGCGGCGCTCTTCGCGTCGAGACCGACGACGACGCGGAGCACGACGGCCTCCGCCTGGTCCTGCGGGAGCCTGGCTATCAGGGCGAGCGCGTCGCCGGTGGCGAGGGACTCCATCGCCTCGCCCGCGGTGTCCGCGTCGCCCGGCTTCCCGGTCAGCTCCGACTCGTCGCCGCCGACGGCGGGGCGGCGGCCCCGCATGCGTATGTGGTCGAGGGCGCGGTTGCGCGCGATGCGCGCCGCCCACCCTCGGAACCGGTCCGCGTCGCCGCTGAACCGGTCGAGGTCGCGCGCTATCTGCAACCAGGCCTCGGAGGCGACGTCCTCCGCGTCCGGGTCGGCGACCAGCGTGCGTACGTATCCCAACAGCCTCGGGTGCACGGCGCGGTACACAGTCCGGAAAGCGGTCTCGTCCCCGTCCTGCGCCGCAAGCACCGCGGCGGTCAGCTCCGCGTCGTCCCCCAGCACTCTCTCAATCCTGCCACTCGGAGATCTGCGCCCGGCCCCGGCGCGAAGCAGCACGCTACGGGCTCGGACAGGCCTACGTCCATGTTTGTACAACGTGCAACTACCGGGTGACGGAACGCGGTGTGACAGAAAACGCACGCGAGGCGCTGAAGGAAGTACGGACCGCACGCGGTTCGTACCGTGTGCCGGCCGGGGCCTCTCCTGTGGGGGGTGGCGGCCCCGGCCGGGCACGTCCCTCCCGTGGGGGCAGCGAGTACGTTCGCCGTAGGACAGCGCGGACGCGCGCCCAGTGAGCACCCCGCGCCGCCATGTGCCACCGCGGCGCCGACCGGCCCAGGCTCTGCCGGTCGACCCGCCACGCCCCGGCCTACCTCTTGCCTTTGGCCCCGTGCTTCTTCACAGCGTCGGCTTGCGCCTTGCTCTTGGCCTTGCCTCCGGCCTTCTCCCCGCCCCGCGGTTCGCCTTGCGGGCCGCTCTCCTTCTTGTTCTTGCCCCCGGCGCCCGGCTCGGCGGGCTTCTTTTGCTTCTTGTCGGCGTGCTCCTTGCCGAGACCCTTACCGGAGTCCTTGCCGGAGTTCTTGTCCTTGCCCTTGCCTGTGCCGGGGGTCTTGACCATGTCCTCGCCCTTGTCCTCCTCCCGACCCCCTCGTTCCGCCCCGGCCCCGGGGCTCTCCCCCGCGTCAGCCGTGCCGTCCGGCCGGGCGCCGCCCTTGGAGGGTGGGGAGAGTGGGGACGACGGGGCCGGGCGTGGGTGTTCGTTCGGGGGTGGGGGGTCGGCGATTGTGCCTGCGCCTGCCAGGGCCACGCCGCCGAGGAGGCCGCCCGCCAGGACCACGCCCCCGGCCGCCCGCAGCGACACCCGGCCCCGGCGGGTCTCGCGGGGACGCCAGTCGTCCCGGCGCCGCGTCCTCGCCCGGTCATGGGCGCCCTCGTCGCGGGCCGCCCGGAACGCCGCGACCGCCTCCCGCTGCGCGTCCGCGTCCACCTCGGCGTACGCGCCGGCCCGCACGGCCGCCTCGAGCAGCTCGTGCGTGGCCGTCAGGGGAGGGTTCTGCTTGCCGCCGGGTCCGGAGGCGTCGTCAGCGTTCATCTCGACTCCCCCAGCGTGCCGGCGCCGTCATCCGTCACACCGTCGAGGCCGAGCCGCTCCCCCAGCTTCCGCAGCCCGCGGTACGCGGCCGTCCGCACCGCCCCCGGGCGCTTGCCGAGGACGCGCGCCGCCGTCGGGCCGTCCAGGCCGACGACCACCCGCAGCAGCACCGCCTCCGCCTGGTCGCGCGGCAGCGTGGCGACCAGGGCGAGCACCCGTTCCGTCGAGATCGCCTCCAGGGCCGACGCCGGTGTGCTGTGCGGGCCCGGCAGTTCGAGCACGTCCTGTTCGAGCGCGGTGGGGCGCGGTCGCGCCCGCTGGCGGCGCAGGTGGTCGAAGGCCCGGTGCCGGGCGATCGTCGCGGTCCAGCCGCGGAACCCCGCCCCGTCCCCGCGGAACCGCCCGAGGTCCCTGGCGATCTCCAGCCACGCCTCGGCGGCGACGTCCTCCGCGGTCTCGCCGTCCGTGCCGACGAGGCCGCGCAGATAGCCCACGAGCCCTGGCTGGACAAGGCGGTACGCGACCGCGAACGCGGCCTCGTCGCCCTCCTGGGCCGCTGCTACGGCCCTGCCCAGCTCCTCGTCGTGCGCCTGTGCTCGACGGGGTCCCCCACCCTGGCCCAACCCGCTCCCATCCGGCCGTCTCGGCACGGTGCACCGCGCCCGTGCCCCCCACGGTCACCAGCGTCACCGGGCGCGGAAATGTCACAGCGCGTCGGCGAACGGCCGTCCGCCGGCGATCTCACACCTCGAAGAGGCCTCCGCCGCCCTCGGGGCGGATCTCCGAGATGTCGATGGTCTGTGCCGGCGCCGGGGCCACCGCGGAGACCGGCTCGCCGTACTCGGACAGCCGCATCCGCATGGTCTCGCCGTCCTCCTCCGTTTCGAGCCCGACGAGGTACGGCCTGCCCGCCGCGGCCACGTACACGGACGTCTCGCTGCCCTCCTTGTGCTCGACGAGCGGGGTGACGTCCTCGCCGTAACGCCGCGTCTTGGGCAGGGCCTTGACGACGTCGTCCGGGCCGGGGCTGCCGGGCATCGCGCTGGTGATCTCGTCGAGGTCGCAGCTGTTCACCGGCATCGAGGGACCGGCGGAGGCGCCCGTCGGGATCCTCAGGTACTTGCCGCGCACCAGCGCCGTCCGCTCCTGGACCCGCGCCGCGGTCTCGGGGTCCCGGCCCGCCGCCATGTCGCGGATCGCCTGAAGCGACTCGTCGCTGAAGCGGACGTAGGTCGAACCGCCCCCGATCATGATGAGGTCGCCGCGCTGCATCGGGCCCGCGTCGAAGGTGCCCGTGCAGTTGTTGTCGCGGTCCATGTGCAGCGACACCTTCTGCCGGCCCTTCGGGGTGGGCATGTCGAGGGCGATGCGCACCGATTCCGCGTCGCGGAGCAGCTTCAGGGCCTCGACGGAGAGCTCCTTGCCGCGCGCCTCGTCGGCGGGCACGACGTCTTCCAAGGTGCCGCCGGCGTACGTCACTTCGCGCTCCGTGCCGCAGGACGTGAGCCCGCCCGCGACCGCGCCCACGGCGACGCAGAGCGCGGCGCCCCGCACCCACCGTCCGCCGGCCCCGGCACGGCCCGCCGCACGACCCGTCACGCGTTCCCCCACCCGATCCCCCGCCCGAATACCCATGCCACAACTGTCACATCCCCCAGCGCGCCCGCCCGCCCCGGTGTCACACCCTCCGCATGCGGGATACATCACGCGACAAATCGCCCGCCCCACTACAACCCTTTGCCCTCGCGACCAGTCATACGGACTTGGTTCATCTGCGATTCGTTGAGGAGTGGCGCAATTGATCCCGCGCAAACCGCGTCAAAAGGCGCGTGAGAAGGCGCGTTCCACGCATGCGTACAGGCCGTTGAGTCACAAACGCAGGGCATGGCTGACGCTCGGGGCCGTCGTACTGGGCGGCGCGGGTGCGGTGACGTACGCGACAGCCGGCCCGAGCAACGGGGAGGGCCCCGGCGCCGACCCGCGCGCCCAGCGCCCGGCGAGCGTGCACGACCTCCCGCTGAACGCCGACGGCGCGACGAAGAGCGCACTGCCCCGCACGTCGACCGAGCAGTTCTCGCTCCTCGGCGTCTCCTGGAGCGGTGCCGCCGCGGAGTGGGACGGCACGGCGCAGGTGCGCACGCGCGCCATCGGCTCCGGCGCGTGGAGCGGCTGGCGGTCGCTCGATCTGGAGCCGCACTCTCCGGAGAAGGCCGAGAAGGCCGAGAAGGCCCTGCGGGGCGCGTCCCGTCCCCTCTGGGTCGGCCCGTCGGACGGCGTGGAGGTCCGCGTCGTCGCCGCCGACGGTACGGCAAGCAACGCGCTGCCCAAGGGAGTTGAGGTCAACCTCGTGGACCCGGGCGTGACGCCCAAGGAGGCGCGGAACCCGTCACTCGGTGGCCGCACCGCGGCGAAGGGCGCCGCCACCGCGATGACCCCCGCGGCCTTCGCGGCCGACGGCGACACCCCCGCCCCCACCACCCGGCCGACGCCCCCGCCGTCCACGGTCACCCGGCCGCCCGTGATCGGCCGGGCGGCCTGGGGCGCCGACGAGTCCGCCGTCAAGGGACCTGCGGAGTACAACGACAAGGTCAAGGCCGTCTTCGTCCACCACACGGCCGGCACGAACGACTACAGCTGCGCCCAGTCCGCGTCGCTGGTCCGCGGTCTCATGACGTACCAGGTGGAGACCGAGGGCCACAACGACCTCGGCTACAACTTCCTCGTGGACAAATGCGGCCAGATCTTCGAGGGCCGCGGCGGCGGCGTCGACGTGCCCGTCCGCGGCGAGCACACCGTCGGCTTCGACGGCGACTCCACGGGCATCGCCGTCCTCGGTGACTTCGAGGGCGACCCGGCGACGGGCCGGCCCGCGGGCAGGCCGTCCCGCGCCGCCCTGGAGTCGGTGGCCCGCGTGGCGGCCTGGAAGCTCGGCCAGTACGGGGGCGACCCGGCCGGCAAGGTCACGCTGACCGCGTCCGACGACACCGGCGTGTGGAAGAAGGGCGAGCAGGCCTCGATCGACACGATATCCGGCCACCGCGACGGCGCCACGAGCGTCTGCCCCGGCAAGAACCTGTACGCCAAGCTCGGTGAGATACGCCGGTACGCGGGCAGCGCGGGCCGCAACGCGGCCATACCGACGGGCGACTACAACCGCGACGGCATCACGGACCTGATCGCCGGCACCCCGAAGGCGTCATCGGGCCGCGGCCGCGTGACGGTCGTGCCCGGCGGCCTCGACGGCCCGGTCGGCGCCTCCAGGATCTCGCTGACGCAGACCAGTCCGGGCGTCCCCGGCAACTCCGAGGCCGGCGACGACTGGGGCACGGCCACCGCGTGGGGCGACCTGAACGGCGACGGTCACGCGGACCTCGTCATCGGCGCCCCCGGCGAGGACGACTCGTCGGGCAACAAGAACCGCGGCGCCGTCACGATGCTGTACGGCCCGGAGTTCACGTCCGGCACGGACATGCAGCTCTCCGCCGACTTCCACTACCCCGGCGCCCGGTTCGGCGCGGCGGTCGCGTCCGGCGACTTCAACGCCGACGGCAGGGCGGACGTGTTCGCGGCGGCGACCGGCACCGGCGGCTCGTGGGCCGCGCGGCTCGACGCCGACCACGCCTCGGGCGGCAGCCTCACCCCGGGCGACACCGCGATCGCCTATCCGGACGCGACGTCCGGCGACTTCAACCGCGACGGCTACGCGGACGTGGCGCTGACCTACCGCGACCAGGCGGGCAAGGGCAAGGTCGCCTGGTTCCGCGGCGGCCGGTCGGGGCTGAGCCGGGTCGGCGTGCTCTCCGTCCCGGGCGGCCGCTCGGTCGCCGCGGGCGACGTCAACGGCAACGGCTACGACGACCTCGTCATCGGCCAGCCGTACACCTCCGAGTCCGGCGCCCACGCGGGCGGCCAGGTCACGGTGGTTCCCGGCACCTCGACGGGGTTCACGACGACCGGCATGAAGACGGTCCACCAGGCGACGTCCGGTGTCGTCGGCGCGGCCGAGGCGGGCGACGCGATGGGCTGGTCGGTCGCGGCCGGCGACTACAACGCCGACGGTTACGCGGACGTCCTGACCGGCGCCCCCGGCGAGGACATCACCCGCTCAGGCACCAACCGCAAGGACGCGGGCACCTCGCTGCTCCTGAAGGGCTCCTCGTCCGGCCTCACCGGCACGGGTGCGCAGGCCTTCTCCCAGGACGAGCCCGACGTGCCGGGCTCCACGGAGACGGGCGACCGGCTCGGCACCTCGGTGACGCTGGCCGACCTGTCCGGCTCCGGCCGGGCGGACCTGGCCGTCGGCGCCGAGGGCGAGGACACCGGCGACGGCACGATCCTCCAGCTGGACAGCACCGCGACGGGCGTCCACGGTGGCAGCGGCGTCTATTACGGGCGTGCGCTGCTCGGGACCCCGGCGGGCGCCGGGCTTGGCCAGGCCCTGACGCCGTAGCGGTCCCGTGCACGGCGGCGTGGCGCCGCTCCCCGGCCGGTCCGGGGAGCGGCGCCTCACGTCTCGCTGGGCACCCTGCACCCCTCGGGCTGCGCCTTGTCCTCGGGCCAGCCGATGCCGACGTACTCCAGCTTCTCGGTACGGGGGTTCAGCTCCACCACGGCCACGGGCTTGTTGTAGGCGTTCCCCGCGTTGGTCAGACAGATCCAGCCGCTGGTCCCGCGGACGCGGTTGACGGCTTCGAGGCGCTGCCACATGTCGGAGACCCGTTTCAGCGGGGACACCGCGCCCTCGGTCTGGGCGTTGGCCAGCAGCACGGCCTTGGCGATGGTGCGTACGCCGTCGTGCACCAGCATGGTGCGGGAGTCCTCCAGGCGGACGTCGCCGATCTCCCCCGCGCGCCCGCTCCGGATCAGCGCGCGCAGCGCCTCCATCTCCGCCCGCGGCTCGGTGAGATGGGCCTTGCGCTCCCTGGCCCCGCCCTGTCTCGCCAGCTCCCGGTCCCAGGCGTCGGGGTGGCCCGGAGCGGCGTACTGCACCTTGACGACGGGTTCCTTCCCGCCGCCGCGCAGCCGCTCCCAGTCGTCGTCCTTCATGTACCGGTTGAGCGTGGCCGCGCCCGATCCGCTGACGATCGTGTACTTCTTCCCCTCGCACTGCACGTCCGCCAGTTTGAGGGCGAAGAGCCGCAGGTGGACGGGGCGGCCCGCGAAGTAGACGTACCGCGCGGTGGACTGGCAGATGTTCTGGGCGATGAGGGTGAAGTCGTTGCCGGTGTCCCCGGGGTCGGTGATCGAGGGGGACTCGAAGGGCTGCTCCTTGGGTCCCGGCGGGCCCTTCTCGTCACGGCTGAAGGCCGCGGCGAGCGAGTCGTTGTAGATGTCGTGCGGACGCTTGTCCCTGACCAGGACGGTCTGTGCGTCCGTGAGCTCGCCGTGGAAGTTGGCCAGGGCGGCCGCCTGCTGGCGGTTGGTCGGGATGATGCGGGCGAGGCCGGGATAGGGGTCCTTGCCGGTGCTCTTCTCGGGGTTGGCGAGTTCGTCCGCGCTGACGCGGGCGGCGAGGACGGGGATGTGCAGCTCCTCGGTGAGGCGGGTGATGGCCTTCTTCGTGGCGTCCAGGCTGAGGTTGAAGCCCGTGACGGCCCGGAGGTTGTCGCGCTTGTCGGCCGCCATGGCCGCCAGCTGGTCGACGACCCTCTCCTGCTGGGCGTATCCGTCGCCGGGGTTGGCGAGGACGAGGCGCAGCAGCGGGGTGGTCTCGTCGCGGTTGGCCCGGTACTGGGCGAGATACGCGCCCTGCACCTCGCTGCGGAGCTGTACGCGCTCGGCGGCGAGGTCGGGCTGGAGCGGCAGCATCAGCGCGACGGTGACGTGCGGCTTGTCGCCGACGAACTCCTCGTTCTCCTTGGCGATGGCCCGGGCCACCGCGTCGATCTCCGGCGTGCCGAAGGCGTACCCCGTGCCGTTGACGCCGATGCACTCGCCGCCGTGGCTCTCGACGCCCTTGGCGCAGCTCTCGGGTTCGCCGATCGGCGGCATCAGCCAGTACAGGAGCGCGGCCGCGGCCGCGAGGCCGGCCAGCGTGAGGATCCTGCGCATCCAGTTGGCCAGGAACGTGTTGTACAGCCAGTTTCCGAACCGTCTCACCGCTGCCCTCCCTCTAGAGCCTGTGTCGACCGGACCCGTGTCGGCCGGAGCCGTGTCAGCCGAACCCGATGTGCTCCGTGCACACGCACCGCTTCAGCGGCTGCTTGTCCTCGGCCCTGTCCCCCCAGTCGCGTGCCATGCGGATGAGGTGGGCGGCCCCCTCCGCCGCCCTGGCCACGTCGGCGCCCTCGGGCCCCTGGTCGCGCACCGCCTCGTCGGCGATCTTCGCCAGTTCCTCGCTGAGCTCCCGCAGGGGTCCGCGCAGGACGCCGGGCACGGTCTCCTCCAGGGGCCGCGTCCGGTCCTCGGTCAGCCACACCGCGTGCAGCAGCCGGTCGATCCGGCGCCGCAGGGTGTCGCCGCGCACGTGCGTCTCGCCGAGGGCGCGGGCGTACCGGTCGTCGTCGGCGCCGATCAGTGGCGCGTCCGCGATGGCGAGCAGTTCCTCGCACCACTCGGCGGCGGGCCGGGTGCGGAAGGAGTCGGCCAGGTAGCGGGTGACGAGCTCCGCGCCGTCGGAGGCGAGGAGGTGGTGCGTCCGGTGCGCGCCGGCGGTGACGAACAGCGGGTCGGGGTGGCGGTCGCCGAGGTCCCGGTAGTGGCCCTGCAACAGCGCGTGGTCGGCGTGCCAGGCGGCGCCGTCCGGGCGCAGCCGGTGGAGGCGGCGCGTCAGCAGGCGGCGCAGGCCGAGGTCGCCGATGAAGTGCCGCGGGCAGCGGGGCCAGCCGGTGTCCTCCAGGAGCTCGACGATGCGGTACGCGTTGAGCTGCTCGGTCCGCCCTTCCTGCACCGCGCGCATCAGGGTCTGGGCGCACTCCACGTCGTGTGCGACCGACAGGTGGGTGAGCAGGTCGAGCCAGTGGCCGCGGTGCTCGGGCGGCAGCTCCTCGGGCCGCTCGCGCACGACGAGTTCGTCGATCAGCACGTCGGCCACCGGGTGGTCGGCGACGGGGCGGCCCTGCTCGTCCTCGGCGGCGGGCACCCGGGCGTCGAGGAGCGCCCAGTCGGTGCACTCCTCGGGCGTCGGGAAGGCCGTCGACACCGCCGCCGCGGTCGCCTCGCCGAGCCGGGTCACGAACAGCGGGCGCCCGCCGCTCAGCCGGTGCACACCGCTGTGGATGCGGAGCCGGACCGCGTTGTCCGGCTGCTCGTGGCCGCCCCGCAACCGGCTGAGCTCGTCCTTCTGCCGGTCGCGGGTGAGCACGGGCATGCGTACGAGGAGGACGCCGCGCCACAGGGGCGCGTGGTCGGGGACTCCGCCCGGCGGGCGGTGCCACGCGGGGAGCACGCCCGTGAAGGGCTGCCAGCTCACCATGCCGTCGTGGCTGCTGCCCGCCCGGTGGAGGAACCGGCCGCCGTCCTCGCGCCGCGCCGTCGCGAAGATCATCAGCCGGTCGTGGTGCCCCCGCTCCCGGTCCTCCAGGGCCGGTTTCAGCAGCCGTCTGCCGAGGGCGCCGTCCGCGTGGTCGAGGAGCAGCGCGGGCCGCCCCACCCGCGACATGCGCCCGCGCACCCCGTGGTAGGCGGCGTCGATGTCCTGCCGCAGCGCCCGGAAGAGGAAGCCCTCGGCGATCCGCCGGGCCTCGCCGCCCTGCTGGAAGTCCTCGCCGAGCGCGCGCAGCCCGGCCTGCGCGCCGCCGCCGGCGCCCGGGTACTCGCCGTAGCAGGCCGCGAGGGCGGCCCTGCCCTCCGTCGAGAGGCGGGCGAACAGCCCTTCGAGGAGGGCGTTGAGGAAGGGTCCGGCCAGCGGGCTGGTGACGAGGCCCGCCAGATATCCCAGGTAGTTCCTGGCCGTGCCCTTCAGCACTCCGCGCCAGAAGGAGCCGGGCGGCAGGATGCCGTCGAGCCGGCCCACCTCGTCGACCAGCGGTGCCGCCCGGGCGAGCCGGTCGCTGGCCGCCACGGCCGCGAGGCCCGCGTACAGGCGTGGCACGGTGATCCCGCCGCCGTCGCCGCTCCAGTCGCCGTACTGAAGGGCGATCTTGCGCAGCACCTCGGTCGCTTCCGAACGGCTGCCGGGCCGCTCCTCGGCCTGCTCGCGGCAGTCGGTCAGGGCGCAGTCCACGTGGGCGACGGGGACCCGCGGCCCGAACTGCGCGCGTATGCACCGCAGGAGGCGGCCTTTGCCCATGCCGGGTCCGCCGACGAGGAGGACGACGGGAAGGTCGGGGCCGTAGAGCAGGTCCCGTTTCCGCCCGGCCGCGGTCCTCCCGAGCAGCCGGGCGATCAGGCCGTCGTCGTCCAGGAGCTCGTCGAATCCGAGTTCGTCAGGCACGGGCCTCCCCGCGGCCGGCACGGCCGGGTCTGCGAATGATGGCTCGTCAGGTTAGCTGTGCGGCACGGGTTTTGGGGAGAGTCCGCCACCGGCCACCGGCCACCGGCCGCCGGATTCCGGAAGACCCCGACGTTCCGACGAGCGGCGCTCCGCGCCCGCCGCCCCGGTGACGTACCGCGTCACCGGCGCGGCCCCCGCGCCCTGCGCGACACCACCGCCCGCAGCACCCGGCGGCCCTCCGTGGAGACGTCGAGCGCCTGGCGCAGGCCCCCCGCGGGGCCCGCGCCCTTGTTGGCGAGGAGTTCCAGGATGCGTATCTGGCGGCGGAGCTCGGCCGCGACCAGGGGGGACATGCCGTCCGTGCGGCCCTCGCGGCGTGCCGCCACCGAGCCGGTGCCGGTGGGCTCGGTGTCCAGCAGGCGGTGGACCTGGAGCGCGGCGACGGAGCAGCCGTCGGCCCACTCGCGGACATCGGCCCCCGCGTGGGCCTCCGGGACCGCGTCGAGCATGCGCCGGGCGAGCGCGGCCGCCTCGCCGGACATGCCGGGCAGCTGTTCCGCCGTACCGGCCGCGGCGTCGAGTGCCGAGCGCGCGTCGGCCAGCGGCCCGCGCCAGTCGCCGCCGTCGGCGAGCCTCGCCCACAGGGGGCGCAGCAGGTCGTCGTCCCCGCCGAGCACGGGAACGCACCGGTCCAGGCAGGCGAGCCCGCTCGCCGCCAGACCTCTCCCGTCGGCCTGCGCGATCAGCTCCACCAGGCTCATGCTGTACGTCTCCCCCGTCACGGACCCTGCACTGCCCCTTACTGCGTGCACCGGCCCGGGAACGTCACTGGGGGACGACGCCCAGTCGGTCGAGGAAGCGGAAGAAGAGCTCTTCCGCGGAGGGCTCCGCCTTCGCGTTCAGTACGTCGAGGAGGGGGCCCGCCGGCACCGTCCTGCCCGATTCCGCGGCCCAGGCGACGGCTCGGTGCGCGGCGTCGCGCGGCTCAAGGAAGTAGTCCTCGACGGTCAGCTCCGTGTCGCCCAGGTACCCGGCCATCGCGCGCCGCGCCAGGCACGTGGTCCACGCGCCGCTCTCGGGCGCCGCCGCCTCGACGATCACGCAGGCGCTGTCCAGCACATATCCGAAGAGGGCGGGGGCGCCCGTCTCCCGGGCCAGCGCGTTCATGCTCCCGACGTCCCGGGCGCCGTCGCCGCCCGGCACCTCCCACACCTGCCAGCCGTCGGGCCGCCGGTCGAGGAGGGTCAGCTCGTCCCGCAGGCCCTCCGCCGTCGCGAACACGGAGAGCTCCGCGAGCGGCCGCTCACTCCTGCCGACGACGTAGTACCCCCAGTAGCCCATGCCCGTCCCCCCACCGCGTTCCGCCCGCCCCGTACCGCAATTCTGCCGTTCGTGGCCGAATACTCCACAGCGATCGACAAGTTCGCCACCGGAAAGCAGCATCGCGGCCGCCGGGTCGGCTAACCGACCGTATCGGCGAGTTTCACGAAGTCGGACCAGGCCATGGCGGGTTTCCTGGCGTCCCAGAGCTTCTGCGCGGTGGCCCGCAGCGGCATGCGGATGCCTTGGGCGACCTGCTCCTGGTTCTGCGCCCCCGCGAGGTCGCCCCACACCGCGAACGAACCGCCGAGGATCTGGTCGTCGTACTTCTCGCTCACCGGCCGTGTGCCGCGGACGACCAGCGGGGTCCACTCCTCGTAGATCCGCTGCCCGGTCGGGTAACGGAAGGTGTTGGGCTGCCCGAGGACGTAGTAGAGGTACTCGTCGTTGTAGTTGACGAGCTTGCGGCCGGCCTTCAGGTACTCGTCGGGCTCGCGCGCGCCGATCTCCTTGCCCGTCCAGTAGGCGACCTCCAGATCGGCGGCGGCCTGTGCGGTCCCGCCGCGGAAGAACCCGTCGTTCCAGGCCTTCGGCTTCTTCTCGTGCTTGCGCACCGTGCCGGCCCGGTCGTTCAGCCAGCCCGTCGCCAGGTCCTGCACGCGGCCGCCGGGGCCGTACCGCTCGCGGGCGGCGGCGGCGAGCTGCGGGTAGGAGGCCTCGGGGTCCTTGACCGTGAGGGCCTGGTATTCGTCGGCGCCGAGGTGCCAGTACGCGCCGGGGAACAACTCCGCGTACTCGTCGAGCAGCTCATCGACGATCTTCGCCGCCGCCGGCTTCGAGATGTCGACGGCGCCGCGCGTGGCGACACCGCGCGCGTTCCGGAGCTGGAGGGAGGGGTGCTCGCGGATGACCGCGCCGAGGTGTCCCGGCGAGTCGATCTCGGGCACGACGGTGATGTGCCGGCTCGCCGCCAGCTTCAGGACGCGGCGGACCTGGTCCTTGGTGAGGTGGTCGGAGGAGACGACCTCCGGGTGCGAGTCCGACTCGATGCGGAACGCCTGGTCGTCGGAGAAGTGCAGGCCGAGCTGGTTGTACTTCAGGTCGCCGAGCTCGCGTATACGGTCCTCGATCCACTCCACGTCGAAGTGCTTGCGGGCGATGTCGAGCATGAAGCCGCGCTGCGGCTTGGCCGGACGGTCCCGCACGACGCCCTCGGGAGCGGTCCTGCCGCCGCTCACCTCCTGCTTGAGGGTGCGGGTCCCGTAGAAGACGCCGGCCTCGGCGGGCGCGGCTATCCGGACCCGCTCCCCTTCGACGGAGAGGGCGTACGACTCGGGGCCGCCCCCGTCCTCGCTCTTGCCCTGGTCCTTGTTCTTGTCCTCATCCGTGAGCGCCAGCTCCACGTCGCCCTTGCCGGGCCGCGCGTCTCCCCCGTACCGCAGCTTCAGCTCACCGGCGAGCAGCCGCGCCTCGTCGGCGAGGCCGTCGTCCCGTATGACGACGCGGCCCTTGCCCTCGGCCGGGCGCCAGCCGGGGCCGCGCGCCGCGGTGCGCTCGCGCACGGCGGGGATGGTGGCCGGGGCCTTGGAGAGTTCGTAGCTCTTGGTGGGGCTCGGAGCGACGGAGGGGGCGGTCCTCCTGTCCGGCGACGGGCGGTCCGCGGCCCCGTCGCTCTCACCGCCCGGCCAGACCGCTACGGTCAGCACGACGGCCCCGGCGACCGCCGCGCCGCCCGCCGCGGCTATCGGCCCGCGCCTCACCGGTCACCTCGCGGCGCCACCGTCCCCGCACCACGTGGAGGTGTACCCGCACCTCGCGGCGCAGTTCCCGGTGCCGTACCTGAAGTCAGCGTCAGAACCAGAGCCATAGATCCACGCTACGACGCGTTCTCACACCCGGCTCGTCCACACTGTGAAGCGAAACTCTCCCATTCGGGTGAAATTCGCTCATCCTTCGGACACCTCTCCGCATATCTCGATAGCGTTACGACACCCCCACGCCCTTCCCCTGCCGCCCCCTGCCCAGGAGCGCACCCTGCCCCCGCACCAGCCGACCCGGCTCGACCTGCTCAACACCGCCACGCCCACAGCCGCCGAGGCCGCGCTCCTCACCTGCTGCGGCAGCCGGCGCTGGGCCCGCCGGGTCGCCGCCCACCGGCCGTACCCGGACGTGGACGCGCTGCTCGCCGCGTCCGACGAGGCGGCGTACGACTTGTCGCCCGCCGACCTCACCGAGGCCCTGGCCTGCGAACCCCTCGATCCGGAGCTCCCGGGCCAGGCCGTGGGACACGCCACGGCCGCCGGACACGCCACGTACACCGCGGCCCACACCGCCCTGCGCGCCGCCCGCGCCGCGTACGAGAGCCGCTTCGGGCACACCTTCGTGATCTGCCTCGACGACGTCGCCCCGGACGAGGCCCTCGACCACCTGCTCGCCGGCATCCGGTCACGCCTCGGCAACGATCCGGAGGACGAGCGCGCCGTCGCCGCCGAGGAGACACGCCGGCTCGCCCGGGGCCGCCTGGCCCGCCTGGCCCGGGAAAGAGCCACCTCACACGCCGCCCGGGGCAGTCGCCCGCAAACGCACCCCGATAGCCCGTACGTGCCTGTTTGATTGCCTGTTTGATCACACCTGCGGACCCGGGGCAGGGCTACCGACAACTCGTCGATACGATGACGGGCGGCCGGTGGACCGTACCCGGCCGGGCTCGTCCGACACCGAAGCCGGCCGGCCCCAACCCCCGCTCCCGGAGGAACTTCCGTGCCGGCTGGAACGCTGTACCGCGGCCGGGAAGGAATGTGGTCCTGGGTGGCTCATCGAGTCACCGGCGTCCTCATCTTCTTCTTCCTGTTCGTGCATGTGCTCGACACCGCTCTCGTCCGCGTCTCCCCGGAGGCGTACGACGATGTCGTCAGCACCTACAAGACGCCGATCGTCGCACTCCTTGAGTACGGCCTGGTCGCCGCCATCCTCTTCCACGCCCTCAACGGCCTGCGCGTCATCGCCGTCGACTTCTGGTCGAAGGGTCCCCGCTACCAGAAGCAGATGCTCTGGACCGTCGTCGGCATCTGGCTCGTCCTGATGGTGGGGGCGCTCTACCCCGTCCTCGGCCACGCCGTCCGCGAAGTCTTCGGGAGCTGACGCCAGACATGTCTGCTGACACCACGCTCGACAAGTCCGCGACGTCCGGAGTGGGCCCCGTCGAGGGCGCCTCCCTCTACGACGTCGACAACCCGGCCCCGGTCATCGAGGCGCCCCGCAAGCGCACCGCCAAGACCCCGCGCTCGACCCGCGGCAACTTCGAGATGGCCGCATGGCTCTTCATGCGCCTGTCCGGCGTCGTCCTGGTCGTCCTCGTCCTCGGCCACCTGCTGATCCAGCTGGTGCTCGACGGCGGTGTCTCGAAGATCGGCTTCGCGTTCGTCGCCGGCCGCTGGGCCTCGCCGTTCTGGCAGGTCTGGGACCTGCTGATGCTGTGGCTCGCGATGCTGCACGGCGCCAACGGCCTGCGCACGGTCATCAACGACTACGCGGAGCGCCCGAACACGCGTCTGTGGCTCAAGGGCCTGCTGTACACCGCCACGGTGTTCACCATCCTTCTGGGCACGCTGGTGATCTTCACCTTCGACCCGAACATCCGCTAAAGCCGAGGCGACTTCCGTGAAGATTCACAAGTACGACACCGTCATCGTCGGCGCGGGCGGCGCCGGCATGCGCGCCGCCATCGAGGCGACGAAGCGCAGCCGCACCGCCGTGCTCACCAAGCTCTACCCCACGCGTTCCCACACGGGCGCCGCGCAGGGCGGCATGGCCGCCGCGCTCGCCAACGTGGAGGAGGACAACTGGGAGTGGCACACCTTCGACACGATCAAGGGCGGCGACTACCTGGTCGACCAGGACGCCGCCGAGATCCTGGCGAAGGAGGCCATCGACGCGGTCCTCGACCTGGAGAAGATGGGCCTGCCGTTCAACCGCACCCCGGACGGCACCATCGACCAGCGCCGCTTCGGCGGTCACACCCGTAACCACGGCGAGGCCGCCGTGCGCCGCTCCTGCTACGCCGCGGACCGCACCGGCCACATGATCCTCCAGACCCTCTACCAGAACTGCGTCAAGGAGGGTGTGGAGTTCTTCAACGAGTTCTACGTCCTCGACCAGCTCATCGTCGAGGTCGACGGCGTCAAGAAGAGCGCGGGCGTCGTCGCGTACGAACTGGCGACCGGCGAGATCCACGTCTTCCAGGCGAAGTCCGTGATCTACGCGTCCGGCGGCACCGGCAAGTTCTTCAAGGTGACCTCGAACGCGCACACCCTCACCGGTGACGGCCAGGCGGCCTGCTACCGGCGCGGTCTGCCGCTGGAGGACATGGAGTTCTTCCAGTTCCACCCGACCGGCATCTGGCGCATGGGCATCCTGCTCACGGAGGGCGCCCGCGGTGAGGGCGGCATCCTCCGCAACAAGGACGGCGAGCGCTTCATGGAGAAGTACGCGCCGGTCATGAAGGACCTCGCGTCCCGTGACGTCGTGTCCCGCTCCATCTACACGGAGATCCGTGAGGGCCGCGGCTGCGGTCCCGAGGGCGACCACGTCTACCTCGACCTCACGCACCTCCCGCCGGAGCAGCTGGACGCGAAGCTCCCGGACATCACGGAGTTCGCCCGCACCTACCTCGGCATCGAGCCCTACACGGACCCGATCCCGATCCAGCCGACCGCGCACTACGCCATGGGCGGCATCCCGACGAACGTCGAGGGCGAGGTCCTGGCGGACAACACCACGGTCGTCCCGGGTCTGTACGCCGCCGGTGAGGTCGCCTGCGTCTCCGTGCACGGCGCCAACCGCCTCGGCACCAACTCGCTCCTCGACATCAACGTCTTCGGCAAGCGCGCGGGCATCGCCGCCGCCGAGTACGCGGCGAAGAACGACTTCGTCGAGCTCCCGGAGAACCCGGAGGAGCTGGTCGTCTCCCAGGTCGAGCGGCTGCGCGACGCCACGGGCACCGAGCGGGTCGCCGAGCTCCGCAAGGAGCTCCAGGAGACCATGGACGCCAACGTCATGGTGTTCCGCACCGAGCAGACGATCAAGACGGCGGTGGAGAAGATCGCGGAGCTCCGCGAGCGCTACCTCAACGTCTCGATCCAGGACAAGGGCAAGCGGTTCAACACCGACCTCCTGGAGGCCATCGAGCTGGGCAACCTGCTCGACCTCGCCGAGGTCATGGCGCAGTCCGCGCTCGCCCGCAAGGAGTCCCGCGGCGGTCACTACCGCGAGGACTTCCCGAACCGCGACGACGTCAACTTCATGCGCCACACCATGGCGTACCGCGAGGTCGGCGACGACGGCACGGAGACGATCCGTCTCGACTACAAGCCGGTCGTCCAGACCCGCTACCAGCCGATGGAGCGTAAGTACTGATGGCTACCCCGACCCTCGACAAGGTAGACGCCAAGCCCGAGGCGGGCTTCGCCGACTCCCCGTACATCACGATCACCCTGCGCGTCCGCCGCTTCAACCCCGAGGTCTCCGCGGACGCCACCTGGGAAGACTTCCAGCTGGAGATCGACCCCAAGGAGCGTGTCCTCGACGCCCTCCACAAGGTCAAGTGGGACCTGGACGGCACGCTGACGTTCCGCCGCTCCTGCGCGCACGGCATCTGCGGCTCGGACGCCATGCGGATCAACGGCAAGAACCGTCTCGCCTGCAAGACCCTGATCAAGGACATCAACCCGGACAAGCCGATCACGGTCGAGCCCATCAAGGGTCTGACGGTCCTGAAGGACCTGGTCGTCGACATGGACCCGTTCTTCCAGGCGTACCGCGACGTCATGCCGTTCCTGGTCACGACGGGCAACGAGCCGACGCGTGAGCGTCTTCAGTCGGCCGAGGACCGCGAGCGCTTCGACGACACGACGAAGTGCATCCTCTGCGCGGCGTGCACGTCCTCGTGCCCGGTGTTCTGGAACGACGGCCAGTACTTCGGCCCGGCCGCGATCGTCAACGCCCATCGCTTCATCTTCGACTCGCGTGACGAGGCGGGCGAGCAGCGCCTTGAGATCCTGAACGACAAGGACGGCGTGTGGCGCTGCCGCACGACGTTCAACTGCACGGACGCATGCCCGCGTGGCATCGAGGTGACGAAGGCGATCCAGGAGGTCAAGCGCGCGCTGATCACGCGTCGCTACTGACGTCACCCTGATCTTCCTGGTCCGACCGGGCCCCGCTCCTTTCCGGGAGCGGGGCCCGGCTGCGTTCCGGCGCCTCCGACAAGATCGAAGGGGCCGACGGCGGCAAGGAGCCCAAGGCGTCGGCGAGTGCTCGGCCGGACGGCGTGAAGCGGCCGGAGGTGAGGCTTCCCGGGTCGTTCGAGGCCGACTTCGTGGGGTGGCACAACAGCGACCCGAAGAAGCAGGCGATCCTCGACGACGGCAGGGAACGCCTGAAGGCGGAGTACGCGGCCGTCATCGACGCCGACCCGCAGGCCGGAGCGGTGAGCTTCTACACGTCGCAGCAGGCGCTGAAGTCCTCCAGGACGTACATCAAGGGGTACGTGGACAACAACCACACGCTGGTCGGCAGCGCGAGGGTGTTCAACCCGCAGGTGAGCCTCTCCGACGCCGGTGGCGTGCTCTTCTACTGCGTGGACGAGAGCAAGGGCTACACCGAGGACCGCGGGACGAAGAAGCGGACCGGCACCCCCGACGACGTGAACCCCGTCCTCCAGTACCGCACCACTCTGAAGAAGACGCCCGAAGGGGTCTGGAGCACCGTTTCCCTGGAGACGGAGCGCGGAGGGTGCGACAAGTGACGGGGGTGCTGAAGCGGTCCCTCCCGCTGCTGGTCACGGCGGCTCTGGCGCTCGGCGCCTGCCCGGCCACCGCGTACGCGTTCGGCGAGGACGCGGACCACCCGCCCGCCGGGCGTCCCACCGGCCCGTCCGGCGGCGCTTCCGGCAACTCGCTCACCGCGGGCGTCGGCACCAACGTCACGGTGAAGCAGGTCAGCGGCGGCAAGGGCGGTGCGTCGCACAAACCCGTCATGGCGGTCGACCCGAACTGGAAGCCGCCGTCCTGCTGGTACGAACCGGTGGCGTCCCCGGCGCAGTTGAAGGACAGCGTCGAGAAGCTCAAGAAGGGCGGCGACCTGGTCCATGTGACGCCCTCGCTCAGCTGGGGCGAGCAGCTCATGGTGGACCACTACGAAAAGGGCAAGGACCAGTCCGACGGCGCCAAGGGCTACAAGAACTTCAACATGGGCAAGGACGGCAGGTTCTGGCGCGGGGTCATGAACCCCGACGTCGAGGACACCTTCGAGGCGCGGCAGTGCGAGACGAACCTGTTCTGGCAGGACGCCGCCACGATCCCCGACATCGAGAACGCGCCCACCCCGGAGATCCTGGCCGGCTACGCCTACAACAAGGTCAAGGTGCCCGACACCAAGGTCGAACTGAAGCCCGCGGCCAAGTCGACCGTGAACCTGCCGACCTGGGTGTGGCTGGACAAGGGCGCGTTCGAACCGGTGAAGGTCCGCGCCGAACTGCCGGGCACGGGCCTGTGGGCCGAGACCACCGCCAAGCCCGTGAGCCTGCATCTGGACCCCGGCACGTCGGACGCCGAGACCTTCCCCGCCGACGGCGAGTGCGCGGTCGACGACGACGGCAGCATCGGCACCCCGTACACGAAGGGCTCCTCGAAGGAGGACCCGCCGTGCGGCATCAGGTATCTGCGGCCCACGGGCGGCGAGCCGTTCCGGATGAAGGCCTCCATCACCTGGCGGATCACCTGGGAGGGCAACGGCGGCGCGGGCGGCGACCTGCCCGACGGCACGTTCGACGGCACGCAGGACGTCACCGTCCAGGAGGTGCAGTCGATCAACCGCTAGTACCGACGGCTGGACATTGGGCGCCGGGGGGCGCGCCTGCGCCGGTGTGGCGTCCGCCGACCTACCCTGACGGAATGTCAGACAACCAGTCGGTCGGCCAGTCCGCTGACCAGCCCGCAGACCCGTCCGCCCAGCTGCTCGGCTTCGACAACGTCCTGTTCCCCGTCGGCGACCTGGGCGAGGCCGTCGGCTTCTACGAGCGGGCCGGTTTCCCCGTCGCCTTCCGGCTCGACGAGATCGGGCTCGCCATCCTGAAGGTGGGCAAGGAGACACCGGGCGTGCTGCTGCGCGTGGAGGACGGCATCGTCCCGCGTACGCCGGCGTGGCCTGCGCCCCGCCTCTGGCTGGAGGTCGGGGACGCCCGCGCGAAGGGCCGGGCGCTCGCGGCCGCGGGGGTGCCCCTGCTCGCCGAGCCGTTCTCCGTCGCCACGGGATGGACCGTGGAGATCGCCGACCCGTGGGGCAACGTCGTCGGCTTCGCCGACTACCTCAAGCGCCCGGAACTCGCGCGGAGCTTCTGAGACGGCGGGGACGGCACCGTCAGAGCGGGGGCGGCGCCGTCAGCGCCGGGACGGCGCCGTCAGAGCTGGCTCAGGATCGTCGGGTCCGTGATCTTGTCGTCCCTGGCCAGCAGCATCGCCTTGCTGAGGATGACCGCCAGCGTCCGGTCGCCCTCGAAGGGCAGATATCCGGTGCCGTTCACGGACGCCGTCGCCCCCGCCGGCGAGGGCACTATGCAGACGTATTGGTCCGAGGGCGTCCGCAGGATGTTGCCCGACCCCAGGTGGATCTTGTACGTGTGCAGCTCGCCCCGCACGTGCAGGAACCGGCCCTCGACCGTGCACCGGTCGCCTATCGCGAGCCGCGGCACCAGGCGGGCGACCAGTTCCCGGCGCGTCTGTGCGCCCGGCCCGAGTTCCCCGAATCCGTACGCCGTCCAGTACTCGCGGAAGCGGCCCGCGGGGCCGCCGTCCTGCCACGTGGGGTCGTTGCCCACGCTGGCGACGCCCACGAACAGGTCGACGTCGCGCAGGACCTCGCTCAGGACCAGCTCCGGTATCTCCGCCAGGGGCAGCGGGCCGACCGGTTCCTGTCCGTCGGAGAGCCACATGCGGTACTCGCCGCCGCCCGCGTGCGCGGAGTTCCCCGGGGCGTCGATCGGGTAGAAGCGGACCTGGTCGGTGCGGACCCGCAGATAGCTGCCCGCGTCGGTGAGGTCCTCGGTCCAGTCGTTCCCGCCGATGCCCTCGATCCAGTACTCGGCGCGCAGCCCCCACCGCGGCAGCTCCCGTACGGCGGGCGGGTACTCGTCGTCCACACACAGGCGCAGCTTGTTCCGCCAGCCCCGCGCCGCGGCCAGCGAGTTGAACTGGTGCTGGCGCAGGACGTGCGCGGCGAAGCGGTTCGAGTACGTCCCCGTGGCGCGCTCGGCGTCGGTGAGGAGGTACACCTCGCGGTGGGCCTGCTTGAAGGGCTGGGTGATGCCGTGCCGCTCCAGCCAGTCGCGCCAGGCGACGATCTTGGCGGGCTCGTGGCCGACGGGGTGCCAGAGCCCGACCGTCGAACCGCCCTTCACCGGGGTGTCGGTGAGGGTGCGGAGCTCCCCGTCGGCGTACCCGCAGGGGGTGCCGTCGACGGTCCACAGGAGGCGGCGGGCGACCGTGCCGACCAGGGGATGGTCGAGGAGTCGCTCGCGCCACGCGTCGTACGTCCACTCGCGGCGGGCCAGGAACTGCCGGTCGAGCCGCTCCGCCTGCGCCGAGAGCATCTTGTCGATGTCCTTGACGGCGGTCTTCAGCTCCTTGAGGTCGTCCGCGTGGTCGCGCCTGACGGCGGCGGGTGCCGCCTTGACCTGCTTGCCCGCGCCGTTGCGCCACCGGAGTACGGCCTTCGTCCCGGTGACCGTCAGCTCGGCCTCGCAGTCGCCGAGTCTGCGCAGGGTGCGTCCGACCTCCGTCAGGCCGTACGCCGGGACGGCCAGCTCCTCGACCTCGTCACGGCTCAGCCCGAGCGCCTCGGCGCGCGCCTCCAGGCCGGTGTTGATCACCTTGAGCGTGGTCTTGTAGGTGACCCGGGAGGCGAGGCGGGACAGCTCGGCGAGGGACGCCTCCCCCTCGGCGCGGGCGAGCGCGACCACGCCGGCGTTGGCGACCTTGGGGCTGCGCGGGCCGAGGCCCTGGACCTTGCGCAGGGACGTCTCGACGAGGGCGCCGAGGGTGCGGGCCGACTCCGGGTGGGGCGGGAGCAGCGCGAGGGTCCAGGCCAGGCCGCGGATCGCGTCGGCGTTGAACGGGTCGTACTCGTCGTTCGGCGCGATGCCGTAGCCGTAGGTCAGGAGTGGTTGGGTGCGCGGCGCGCCGACCAGCGCGAGCCACGTCACCAGCGTGTGCCGCACCTTGTCGGGGTCCAGGGCATCGATCAGATCGCGGGCCGTCTGCTCCCACTTGGTGCTGGGCTTGCCGGTCTTGGCGGTGAGCGCGTGCCGCACGAGCGCGTGCCAGGTGTCGTCGAGGCCGGTCAGGTCCTCCAGGACCCGGTCGGACCAGGGCTCGCCCGGGTTGAGCAGCGGCTCCGACAGCGCAGCGACCACCCGCTTCAGGCGGGCATCGCCATGCCAGTACTGGACGAGGAGGGTGCGCCGCAGGGCCGCGACGGCGAGCGCGGGCGGGGTGCGGCCCGCCGCCGTCTCGGCCTCGACGAGCGCGAGTGCCTCACGCGTCGACCGCACGCAGTGCGCCGAACCGAGCTCCTCCAGGCGCCGGGCGCGCTCCGCCGAGAGCGGGTCGCCCGGCAGGTCCTTGCCGATGATCGCGAGCAGCGTGAGGGCGTTGGTCCGCGTCGGCGACTCCAGGTGGTACGGATTGCTGAGCTCTATGAGGGAGTCCGTGATCCGGCGGCGCTGTTCCCGCGGCAGCCCCTGGACGGCGGCGAGGACCTTCTCGCCGTCGTGGCTCCACTCGTTGCCGTTGGTGATCGCCGTCTTGAGGAGCTCCTCGGCGAGGCCCCGCATGTCGCCGTCGGCGACGAGCCGCTCCACGTTCCGCACCCGGTCCGGGTAGTTCCTGGCCATCAGCCACCCGCCAGCGGGACGAGCTTGAGGAAGGTGACCTCCGTGCCGGGCGCCAGGTCGACCTCCGCGTCAAGGTCCTCCACCTGCCGCTCACCGACCAGCACCAGGAAGCCGTTGCGCCCGAACGCCTCGACGGCCTGCCGGAACTGCCGCTCGGGGTCTATGCGGCGCGGGGTGCGCAGCGCGTATCCGTTCAGTGTCTGTTCCGCGTCCGTGGGCCGGACCAGGCCGCGGAAGACGCCGGGCGTACGCGCGTTGTACTCCGCGACCTCCTGGAACACCCTGCGCCGGATCACCTCGCGCAGCGCGAGCCGCTCCTCCGCCACCTCGATTCCCCCGCCGGTACGGCGCTCCCCCGCTGTCGTCTCATCGACGAACGTCACCATTCCCATGCCCTCGACAGTAGGGCCGACCACTGACAACGGCCGCCCGCTCAGCCCCGCACCAGCGCCCACACCGTCTTGCCGTACCTGCCGCGCCGCCACACGCCCCACGCCTCCGCGATCCCGTCGAGGAGCCGCATGCCGCGGCCGCTCTCGTCCTCCCAGGCGTCCGACGTGCTCAGCTCGGGCTCCGACGGGCTCTCGTCGGACACCTCGATGAAGCACGAGCCGTCGGCGAGCACCGTCACCGCGACCTCGAACTCCCCCTCGGTCACGCACCCGTGCAGAATCGCGTTGGTTGCCAGCTCCGACACGAGGAGCACGGTGTCGTCGAGCGCCCCGCGGCCCGCTGTCTGCCCCCAGGCCGACAGGTGGTCGCGCACGCGTGTACGGGCGAGCGGCACCGACGCGGGGTGCGGCGGCAGCCTGAAGGCATGACGTCTCAGCAAGTCCCCGCTCCCCCATCCGCCTCCGTGTCCCCTCCGACGCCTCAATGCTGCGCGGCGGAACCGCACGGTGTCACTGCGGCACCTCAGGGCTCACCCACCTTTGGCCAGTTCTGCACCCCGCGCTCCGGGAAGGAGGCGTGCCGGGGATGTCGTGCGCGGCTCAGGCCTGCCTGGACGCCAGTTCCACGACCGTGATGTCCGAGGGCGCCCCGACGCGTACGGGCGGCCCCCAGGCGCCCGCGCCGCGCGTCACGTAGAGCTGCGTGTCGCCGTACCGCTCCAGGCCCGCGAGTGTCGGATTGGCCAGGTCCGCGACGAGGTTGCCCGGCCACAGCTGGCCGCCGTGGGTGTGGCCGGAGAGTTGCAGGTCCACGCCGTGCTCGACGGCGTCGTGGATGACGACGGGCTGGTGGGCGAGGAGCACGGAGGCCCGCGAACGGTCCCGGTCGCCGAGCGCCTTGGCGAAGTCGGGGCCCTTGCCCTCGTCCTCGCCCGCCACGTCGTCGACGCCCGCGAGGTCGAACCCGGGGAGTTCGGTACGGGCGTTCCGCAGCGGGCGCAGACCGAGGTCGCGTACGTGGTCGACCCACTGCTCGGCCCCGGAGAAGTACTCGTGGTTGCCCGTGACGAAGTACGCGCCGTGCTTCGCCCGCAGGCCGGCGAGCGGCGCGGCGGCGGGGCCCAGGTCCTCGACGCTGCCGTCCACCAGGTCGCCGACCACGGCGATCAGATCGGGCTGCGTGGCGTTGACGGTGTCCACCACGCGCTGCGAGAAGCCGCGGCCGAGGATCGGCCCGAGGTGGATGTCGCTGACGACGGCGATCCGGAACCCGTGCGCCCCGCGCGGCAGTTTCGCCAGCGGCACGGTGACCCGCTTCACCTTGGGGCCGCGGAGCACGCCGTACGTTCCGTGGCCGACGGTTCCGGCCGCCACGGCCGCGGCGGTGCCGCCGACGACGCGGGAGACGAAGAGACGGCGGGAGGGGGCGGGAGCGGCGCGCGCTGGTTCGGGTTCCGGTTCCGGTTCGGGCCCCGGCTCGGGCTCGGGCTCGGGCTCGGGCTCGGGAACGCTTTCGCGTTCCGCCCACCGCCGCAGCAAGGGACGTACCAGCTCCCCCACGAGCAGCGCGAGCAGCAGGTAGAGCGAGACGGCCAGCCACATGAACCCGGGCCAGGCCAGCACCCGCTGGAGCAGGAACGGCGCTCCGGAGCGCTCGGCCACGAGCGCGCCGAACATCAGCAGGGGCCCCGCGACGAAGAGCACCGTGCCGGCGCGCCGGGCGGGTCCGGGCCCGGCCGTGGTGTCCCGCACCAGGCGGCGCCACGCGTACCAGTGGAGGGCGGCGAAGGCCGCGAGGACGGCGAGGCCCACGAGGACCGTGAGGACGACCACGGCTATGACGTTCTCCGCAGAGCACGGACTCCACGGAACCCGATGACCCCTACCACCGTCCCCAAGACAAAGGAGACAACGGCAAGCGTCAGGTGCACCCAGAAGTACCCGGTCGGGTTGTCCGCGTCGTCGAAGGCGAGCCCGCTGCCGTCCTTCCACAGGTTCTTGACGAAAGTGATCCAGATGAACCAGCTCCACACCCCGAAGGCGAGCAGGAACCAGGAGACAGGGCGGCTGAGCTTCATGCGTTCAGTATCGCCAGCTCTCCTTCCGAACCGCCGCCGGGGTGGGGACGACGGGACACAGCACACCTCGGGAGCGGCCCCCACAGCCCCGCCCTGTACGTTCTCGTCCGTGCCTGCCGTAAAAAAGACCGCCATGTTGGTCGCTTCCGCCGCATTGCTGACCCTGTCGACCGCGGCGCCCGCGCTGGCGGACGGAAAGCCGGGAGACGACAAGGACCAGCCGAAGCCGCCCGCCAAGATGTCCACCGTGGGTGGTGAGCTGCTCGGCGAGCCGGGCACCCAGGTGAAGCTCAAGCCGGGCGCCCCGGTGCTGCCCAAGGACCTGACGGGGCGTTCCTGGATCGTCTCGGACGCCGAGTCCGGTGAGGTGCTTGCCGCGCACAACGCACACTGGCGGCTGCCTCCGGCGAGCACCCTCAAGATGCTCTTCGCGGACACGGTCCTGCCGAAGTTCCCCAAGTCGCAGAAGCACAAGGTCGCGCTCTCCGACCTGGAGGGCATCGGCTCGGGCAGCAGCATGGTCGGCATCAAGGAGAACGAGACGTACTCCGTCCACGACCTGTGGCTGGGCGTCTTCCTGCGGTCCGGCAACGACGCGGTGCACGTGCTGTCCGCGATGAACGACGGCATCCCGCAGACCGTCAAGGACATGCAGAAGCACGCCGAGGAGTTGCAGGCCCTCGACACGCACGTGGTCTCCCCGGACGGTTACGACGCCAAGGGGCAGGTCTCCTCTGCGTACGACCTGTCGCTGTTCGCGCGCTCCGGACTTCAGAAGAAGGACTTCCGCGAGTACTGCTCGACGGCCACGGCCCAGTTCCCCGGCGAGACGAAGAAGATCAAGAAGGGCAAGGACAAGGGCAGGACGAAGCGTGAGTCCTTCGGCATCCAGAACACCAACAAGCTGCTGACCGGTGCCCCCGGAGTCGAGCCCTACAAGGGCATCGCGGGCGTCAAGAACGGCTACACGTCGAACGCGGGCAACACCTTCACCGGTGTCGCCGAGCGCGACGGCAAGGTGCTCCTCGTCACCGTCATGAACCCCTCCTCCGGAGAGGCCCACGCGGTCTACAACGAAACGGCGCGCCTCTTCGACTGGGGCTTCCAGGCCGTGGGCAAGGTCGACCCGGTGGGTGAGCTCGTCGCTCCGAGGGGCGCCGCCACGGGTGGCGCAGGCAAGGGCGCCCCGGGCAGCGGCGGCGAGGGTGCCGTCGAGAAGGCGGCGCACTCCTCCGAGAGCGGGTCGAGCGGGATGGGCATCGCGCTCGGCATCGCCGGTGGTGTGCTCGCGGTGCTCGCCGCGGGTGCCTTCGTGCTCAGGCGCCGGATGCCGCTGCCGGGGCAGGCGGGCCGGCGGGCGTCTCAGGACTGACGCAGGGGTTCGGTCGTGGAGGCAGCTTCTACGGAGGCTGCCTCTTCGTCGTTCTCGCCCGCTGTACGTGCCGCTTTCCGCGTCGCCGTCCAGGCGGCGCAGAACAGCAGCAGCTTGGCGGTGAAGTTGATCCACAGGAGGAGTGCGACGGGCACTCCGAAGGCGCCGTACATGTTCTTCGCGGCGACGCCCTTCATGTAGCCGCCGAGCAGCAGCTTGAGCAGTTCGAAGCCGGCCGCGCCGATCAGTCCGGCGGTGACGAGCTCGCGCCGGTGCGGCTGCACGCCGGGCAGCAGCGTCAGGACGTAGAGCAGCAGCAGGAAGTCCGCGAGGACGGCGATGGCGAACGCGACGACCTGGAGCAGCACGGTGCCCCAGCCCTTCTCGTCGATGCCGAGGAGGTCGGCGGCCCAGCCGACGGCGGTCGAGGCGAGCCCGGACGCGGCGAACGACGCGAGGCCGACACCCCCGAGCCCGATGAGCACTCCGGCGTCCTTGGCCTTGCGCAGGACGGGGTTCTCCTCCTCGTCCGGCAGCTCCCAGACGGCCCGCAGGCACTCCCTGATCGAGCCGACCCAGCCGATGCCGGTGAAGAGCAGCAGGGCGCCCGCGACGAGGCCGACGGTGCCCGCGTTGGCGACGAGCCCGTCCAAATTCAGCTGGTCGGAAATGCCGGGGACCTGTTCGGAGAGCTTGTCCTCCAGCGTGTTCTGCTGCTTCTTCGACAGTGTGGCCGCGGCGATCGCGGCGGCGACGGTGAGCAGGGGGAAGAGCGCCAGGAAGCTGATGAACGTCATGGCGGCGGCGAGGCGCGTCCAGTGCACGTGGTCGAGCCGGTCGTACGCCTGCCACGCGTGCGTGCGCATGCCCTTCTCGACGAGGGGCCCGATGCCGGGGAGTTTCTTCAGCCAGTCCATGACGCCTCCGTGCCTGTGGTTCTGCCTGTTGTCCTGCCCGGTGAGCGGAAGACCAAGGTCCGGGTACCCCAGAACCGCAGGACAGTGGCGAGTGCCATCCCGATTCCGGCGCCCGAGACGGTGTCCGCCCGCTGCGAGGTGAGACCGAGGCCGTAGTGGGAGACGGCGATGCACAGCAGCTGGACGAGGGCGCCCGCGATGTTGACGGCGAAGAACACCCCGTACTGGCGCAGCCGCGAGACCCCCGCGGTCCTGCTCCGGTAGGTGCCGAGCGCGTTGCCGGCGTACGCGACCGAGCAGCCCGCCACGAAGGAGAGGGCTTTGGCGGTCAGCGGGTCGAGGCCCACGGGTCCGCGCAGCCAGACGAACAGGCCGAGGTCGGCGGCGTACGCGCAGAGCCCGACGGCGGCGAAGCCGAGCAGTTCGGGTCCGAGCGCCCGCAGCCGTCCGCGCGGGGAGTGGGCTGCCGCGCGCGAGGAGTGTGCTTTTGCGCGTAGGGAATTCAAACTCACCAGTCCGCGACCGCGAGCCCGTACATCGCCAGCCACACCAGGCCGATCACGGCGAGCGCCCGGTCCCGCAGGACGACGTCCTCGGGTTCGCCCGCCGTGCCCCGGTCGGCGAAGACGGCGTAGCGCAGGATCGCGAGGATGAAGGCCGCCATGGACAGCTGGCGCCAGGGCAGCAGGCTGCCGTTGGCGGTGCCGCCCTCCTCCATGGCCCACAGGCAGTAGGCGAGAACGGCGACGCCCGCGGCCAGTTGCCAGACGAAGCGCAGGTAGCCGGTGGTGTATTCGGTGAGCAACGCGCGTGTGGCGCCCAGTTTCGCCGAGCTCGCCGACATCTGGACGGCTTCGGAGTAGCGCTTGGCGGAGACCATGAAGAGCGCGCCGAAGCCGGTGGTGATCAGGAACCAGCGCGAGAGCGGGATCTCCAGTGCGAGGCCGCCGATCATGGCGCGCATCAGGAAGCCGGTCGTGACGATCGTGAGGTCGACGACGAGGACGTGCTTGAGGCTGACGCAGTAGGCGAGTTGCATGCCGACGTACGCGGCCAGGAGCGCCGCTGTGAGCGGCGTGCACAGGACGGCGGCGGCCACGGGTGCCAGGACGGCCAGGAGCCCTCCCACGGCGTAGGCGACGGGCACCGGGACCTGCCCGGCGGCGACCGGCCTGCGGCACTTGGTGGGGTGCGCGCGGTCGGCGTCCGCGTCGCGCGCGTCGTTGATCAGGTAGACGGCGGAGGCGGCCGCCGTGAACAGGGCGAAGACGGTGGCGACTTGGATGAGGGCGTGCCGCGAGAAGAGCTCGCCGGCGGCCGCGGGAGCCGCGACGACCAGGACGTTCTTCACCCACTGCCGGGGGCGCGCGGTCTTCAGCAGGCCGAGCGGCAGGCCGATGGTGGTCGGGCGCTGGACCGGGCGGGGCCGCTCGAGGACGGTGGAGATACGTTCAGGCATCGCTGCCTCCGTTCATCCAGGCGGCGCCCACGCGCGCGGTGAGCGCGCCGAGCGCCGCGCCCGCGGCGACGTCCGAGGGGTAGTGGACGCCGACGACCAGCCGGGAGACGCACATCGCGGCGGCCAGGGGCGGTACGAGGCGGGCGCCGACGGGGCGCAGGGCGCCGTACGCGACGGTGGCCGCGGCGGCCGACGTGGCGTGCGAGCTGGGGAAGGAGTGCCGGCCCGCGGTGCGCACGAGGGGCTCGACGCCGTGGTGGCCACCGGGGCGCGGGCGGCGGACGAGCCGCTTGACGCCCATGCTGGCCAGGTGTGCGGTGGCGGTGAGCGCCGTGCCGCGCAACCACGCGCCGCGGCGCTCCCGGTCGACGGCGGCGCCCGCGAGGCCGGCCGCGATCCAGAGCGCGCCGTGCTCGCCGGCGCGCGACAGGGCGCGGGCGGCGGCCGCCACGCGCGGGTCGGTGCCGCAGTCGTGGAGGGCCGCCAGCAACCGGTGGTCCATGTCGTGCATGTCGCCTCTATTTCGAAGACGTTCGAGAGCCGGGCATCTCAACTCTTATAAACAACATGCTCATAATCGGGTCAATGTAGGATGACACTCCCTCAATCACCCATTTCGGTGAGGACCGGGACTGTTGGAACGAACCGTTCGCATACCGGCGATACGGTCACCTTCATGCCTGCCGACTCACCCGCCGATTCCCCCGCCCGCGCCTCGGTCCCCACGGCGCCCGACGTCTCCGTCTCCGGCTGGGGCCGCACCGCGCCGACCACCGCCCGGCTGGTGCGCCCCCGCACCATGGAGGAGGCGGCGGCCGCGGTGCGCGACTGCGGGGAGCGCGGCGGCATCGCCCGCGGCCTGGGCCGGGCCTACGGGGACGCCGCGCAGAACGCGGGCGGCGCCGTCTTCGACATGACGGGCCTCGACCGGGTGCGCCTCATCGACACCACGGGGACGTCGAGCACCGGCGCCCCGGTGGCCACGGTCGTCTGCGACGCGGGCGTCTCACTGCACCACCTGATGGAAGTCCTGCTCCCCCTCGGCTGGTTCGTGCCGGTGACCCCGGGGACCCGCTACGTGACGGTGGGCGGGGCGATCGGCGCCGACATCCACGGCAAGAACCACCACGTCTCGGGCTCCTTCTCCCGGCACGTCCTGTCGATGGACCTGCTGACCGCCGACGGCACGGTCCGCACGGTCGAACCCGGCAGCGCGCTGTTCGACGCGACGGCCGGCGGCATGGGCCTCACCGGCGTGATCCTGTCGGCGACCGTGCAATTCCTGCCGGTGGAGACGTCCTTGATGACGGTCGACACGGAACGCGCCACGGACCTCGACGACTTGATGGCCCGCCTGACCGCCACCGACCACCGCTACCGCTACTCGGTCGCCTGGATCGACCTCCTCGCGCGCGGCGCCTCCATGGGCCGCTCGGTCCTCACCCGCGGCGACCACGCCCCCCTGGAGGCCCTGCCGGAGCGGGCACGCGCGCGTAGAGCCCCTCTCGCGTTCCGTCCGGGCCGGCTGCCCGCCGCCCCTTCCTTCCTGCCGGAGGGGCTCCTCGGCAAGGCCTCGGTGGGGCTCTTCAACGAACTCTGGTACCGCAAGGCGCCCCGCTCCCGCACCGGCGAGCTCCAGAAGATCTCCACCTTCTTCCACCCCTTGGACGGCGTCCCGCACTGGAACCGCGTCTACGGCCGCGGCGGCTTCGTGCAGTACCAGTTCGTCGTCGGCTACGGCAAGGAGGAGGCCCTGCGCCGGATCGTGCAGCGCATCTCGGAGCGCGGCTGTCCGTCCTTCCTCGCCGTACTGAAGCGCTTCGGAGAGGGCGATCCCGGCTGGCTCTCCTTCCCGATGCCCGGCTGGACCCTCGCCCTGGACATCCCGGCGAACCTCCCCGGGCTCGGCGCCTTCCTCGACGAGCTCGACGAGGAGGTGGCCGCCGCCGACGGGCGCATCTACCTCGCCAAGGACTCACGCCTGCGGCCCGAGATGCTCGCCGCGATGTACCCCCGGCTCGACGACTTCCGCGCCCTGCGGGCCGAGCTCGACCCGCGTGGGGTGTTCCGCTCGGACCTCTCCCGCCGCCTCGCCCTCTGAGCTCTCCGAGCCCTCTGAGCCCCTCTGTGCCCCTTAGGAGACCGGTACTCATGAAAGACGCCTTCGGCACCCCCCAGTCCCTGCTCGTCCTCGGCGGCACCTCCGAGATCGGCCTCGCCACCGCGCGGCGCCTCGTCGCCCGCCGCACCCGCACGGTGTGGCTGGCCGGGCGCCCCTCCCCGGACCTGGAGAAGGCCGCGGCCGGCCTGCGCGACATGGGCGCGGACGTGCGGACCGTCGCCTTCGACGCGCTCGACCCCGAGTCCCACGAAACGACCCTCGGCAAGGTCTTCACCGAGGGCGACATCGACATGGTGCTACTCGCCTTCGGCATCCTCGGCGACCAGGCACGCGACGAGGACGAGCCCGTCGCGGCGGTACGCGTCGCCCAGACGAACTACACGGGCGCGGTCTCCGCGGGGCTGGTCTGCGCGCGGGCGCTCCAGTCCCAGGGGCACGGCTCCCTGGTGGTGCTCTCCTCGGTGGCGGGCGAGCGCGCCCGCCGGTCGAACTTCATCTACGGCTCCAGCAAGGCCGGGCTCGACGCGTTCGCCCAGGGTCTGGGCGACGCGCTGCACGGCACCGGCGTGCACGTGATGGTCGTCCGCCCCGGCTTCGTCCGCTCCAAGATGACCGCGGGCCTGGAGGAGGCGCCCATGGCGACCACCCCCGATGCGGTGGCGGAGGCCATCGAACACGGCCTGCGGCGGCGCTCGGAGACGGTGTGGGTGCCCGGGGCGCTGCGGCTGGTCATGTCGGCCCTGCGGCACGCGCCGCGGCCCGTGTTCCGGCGACTGCCCCTCTAGGAGCTCTTCGGCGGTTCGTACGTGGCGATGGTGGGCAGGGTCTGCGGGTTGCCCCACTGCGTCACGTAGACCTTGCCCACGCCGACGAACTTCCTCGTGCCCGGCACCGGCACGATCGGGTCGAGCCAGAGCTGCTGCTTGGCACCGGACTTGATCTCACCCTTGGCGGGCAGGCGCGGCCAGGACAGCTTGGTGCACCTTCCCTCCGGAGTGCGGTACCTGCGTACTCCGAAGAGGAGCCCTCCGTCCTTCCCGTGCGCGGCGACACTCCTGGAGAGGCACGGGTCCTGGCCGGCGCCCTTCTGCTCGTGCCAGCGGGAGCCGTCCCAACGCAGCAGGATGTGCTCGATGGCCGGCTCCTCCTCGCCCTCTCCGTGGTTGAAGTCGTGCGAGCCGTAGGCCCACGCTTCTTTGGGAGAGACCGCCTCCACGCCGTCGAGGGAGGCGCCCGGCTCGGGCGGCACGGGCTCGGGGAAGCGGTACTCGGGCGTCCGCGTGAGCGTCCAGGTCCTGCCGTCCCAGCGCATCGCCGCGGGCTGATTGAGTTCGCCGCCCTCGCCGCCCACTCCCGGACCGCTCGTGCGGAAGCCGACCGCCCACAGGTCGTCCCCCGACGTGCCGTCGAGCGCGTTCGCGACGGCGGGCAGCGCGTGACTGGTCCAGCGGCTGCCGTCCCAGTGCTGTGCCTGCTTCTCGCCGAGCAGCACCCACACGTCGTCGGGGCCGAACACCTTGGTCTCGCTGAGCATGCCGCTCCCCGGCGGCCGTGGCACGCGCCGCCAGCGGGTGCCGTCCCAACGGGCCGCGCCCACCGCGAAGTCGTCACCCGCGCCGAACAGCCACACGTTGTCCGGGCCCGACGAGTCGAGCCGCGGATGGAAGATGTTCCCGTCGAGCTCGGCCGGTGGCTTCCGCCGCCGCCACTCGCCGCCTTCGTAGTGCAGCAGGTACTGGCCCTCGGGGTCGCTCATGTCGCCGTTGCGCGACTCCCAGCCCGCCGCCCAGATGTCGTCCTCGGAGGCCGCGGTGACGGTGGTCACTTCGCCCCTGGTGGTCTTGTCGACGTAGGCGAGCTTCCAGGCGTCGCTCTTGGCGCCGCCGGTCCGGGCAGGCTCCCTGTCATCGCCGGCACAGCCCGCCGCGGCGAGAGCCAGCACGGTCAGGATCACGGCGGTCCTCTTCATGACTTCTCCTGGCGCTTCAGGGTGACGATGACGGCTTTGGACGGGGCGAAACCGCTCTGGAGGACGTCCACCGTGCCGAAGCCCAGCACCTCGTCCGAGCCGGGCACCGTGATGATCCGCTTCAGCCAGAGCTGCTGCTGCGCCTCGGGGCGTACGCCTCCGCCCTCGGGCAGCCTCGGTTTCCTGATCCTGGTGCAGGCGCCGCCGGTGGTCAGGTGCCGGTTGCCGTTCATGAAGAAGCCGCGGTCGCCGTCCCGTGCCACGGGTTTCCGGTACGCGCACGCTCCGGGGAAGGGCTTCGCGTCCTTCCAGCGGGAGCCGTCCCAGCTCAACTCGACGTCCTCCGCCGCCGGGTCGCGGACCTCCTCGCCGTCGTACCCGCGGTAGGAGTGCCTTCCGTAGGCACGCACGTACGTCCTGGACGCGGCGTCGACCCCGGTGAACTCGGCGAACGGCTCGGGCGGCACCGGGTCGGGGAAGCGGTACGTCGGCGTCCTGGTGAGCGACCACTTCTCGCCGTCGAAGTGCATCGCGGCGAGCTGCCCGACCTCGCCGCCCGGCCCGCCGACACCCCGCCCCGCCGTGCGCGAGCCGACCGCCCATACGTCGTCCCGCGCCGACCCGGCGAGGGCGGCGACCCTCTCCGCGGGCATCGGCGTCGCCCTCCACCGGTTGCCGTCCCAGTGCGTGACCTCGCCGTCGCCCCGGAGCACCCACACGTCATCCGCGGTGATGACCTCGATGTCCTCGATCGGCCCGGCGGGGGCGTCCTTCACGGGGCCCCAGCGAGTGCCGTCCCAGAGCGCGTATCGCGGCCTCTTCGGCTCCGGCCCGCCGCCTGCCACGGTGTGCAGCCGGATCCCCGCCGACCCGAGGTACTCCAGCCGGGAGAGGTGGGGAGCGCCGTCGACCGGCATCGGCTCCCGCGTCCACTTCTCGCCGTCGAAGTGCAGCAGATGGCCCTTCGCGGACCGCCCGTCGGTGTGGGCGCCGTCACTCCCGAGAGCCCATATGTCGTCCGGAGCCATGGCTGCCCCGTCGATCAGCTCGCCGGGTTCGTCGTCGATGCGCTCGTACGTCCAGGAGAGCCCGGCCGCACGGGGCGCGGACGGCCGCGTGTCAGCGGCCCCTTCGGACTCCTGTGCCCCACAGCCGGCCGCCACGAAGGCGAGCACGGCGACTGCTGCCGCTGCGTTGCGCATGATCCCCCAGCACGGTCGGCCGGGGCACCCCGGTCAGCGAGCGGGCAGCGTACCCCGCGCCGACGGGGCCGAGGCCTGAGGGGGCACTACGGGGCCGCCGAAGACGAAGTCGCGCAGCTTGCGCCAGACACCGTCGGAACCCTGCTCGTACAGGGCGAAGCCGGTGCACGGCCACTCGGCCTCGTACTCCGAGAGCTCCTCGTACGCCCGGTCCATGGCCTCTTCGGAGATGCCGTGCGCCACCGTGACATGCGGGTGGTACGGGAACTGTAGTTCGCGTGCCATCGGCCCTGACGCGTCCCGGACCCGCTCCTGGAGCCAGGAGCAGGCCGAGGCGCCCGACACCACCTGCACGAAGACGACGGGCGACAGCGGACGGAAGGTGCCCGTCCCCGAAAGGCGCATCGGGAAGGGGCGGCCCGCCGCCGCGACCGAGAGCAGATGCGCCTCGACCGCGGGCAGCGCCGACGCGTCCACCTCGGTGGGCGGCAGCAGGGTCACATGGGTGGGGATGCCGTGCGCCGCGGGGTCCCCGAAGCCCGCGCGCCGCTCCTGGAGCAGGCTGCCGTGAGGCTCCGGGACCGCGATCGAAACACCGATCGTTACGGTCCCCACGTCGTACTCCTGTCGTCGTGTCCATGGGCAGGGGACGCCGCCCGGTGGGCAGCGCGGTGCAAACTGTGGTGCTCGGTCGTCCGGTGACTCAGTGCTTGGCGGGCAGGAAGCCCACCTTGTCGTACGCCTGCGCGAGGGTCTCGGCGGCGACGGCGCGAGCCTTCTCCGCGCCCTTGGCCAGGATCGAGTCGAGCGTCTCCGGGTCGTCCAGGTACTGCTGGGTGCGGTCCCGGAAGGGGGTCACGAACTCGACCATGACCTCGGCGAGGTCGGTCTTCAGCGCACCGTAGCCCTTGCCGGCGTACTTCTGCTCCAGTTCGGCGATACCGGTGCCGGTGAGCGTGGAGTAGATGCTGAGGAGGTTGCTGACGCCCGGCTTCTCCGCCACGTCGTAGCGGATCACCGTGTCGGTGTCGGTGACGGCGCTCTTGACCTTCTTGGCGGTGGCCTTCGGCTCGTCCAGGAGGTTGATCAGGCCCTTCGGCGTGGACGCCGACTTGCTCATCTTGATCGACGGGTCCTGGAGGTCGTAGATCTTCGCCGTCTCCTTGAGGATGTACGCCGACGGCACGGTGAACGTCTGACCGAAGCGGCCGTTGAAACGCTCCGCGAGGTCACGGGTGAGCTCGATGTGCTGGCGCTGGTCCTCGCCGACCGGGACCTCGTTGGCCTGGTACAGCAGGATGTCCGCGACCTGGAGGACCGGGTACGTGAAGAGGCCGACGGACGCGCGGTCGGCGCCCTGCTTGGCGGACTTGTCCTTGAACTGCGTCATGCGGGAGGCCTCGCCGAAGCCGGTGAGGCAGTTCATCACCCAGGCGAGCTGGGCGTGCTCGGGGACGTGGCTCTGGACGAAGAGCGTGCAGCGCTCCGGGTCGAGGCCCGCGGCGAGGAGCTGGGCGGCGGCGAGCCGGGTGTTGGCGCGCAGCTCGGCGGGGTCCTGCGGGATCGTGATCGCGTGCAGGTCCACCACCATGTAGAAGGCGTCGTGGGACTCCTGGAGCGCCACCCACTGGCGGACCGCGCCGAGGTAATTGCCGAGGTGGAACGAGCCGGCGGTGGGCTGGATTCCGGAGAGCACACGAGGTCGTTCAGAGGCCATGGCGCCCATTCTCTCAGGTGACTCTCATAGCTCGGAAACAGGTGTGTGACGGGTGGGGTCCGATCGGCCCCGGCCGATGCGGCAAAGGAGTTACCGAGGGCGACCAGGGGTGACCCTCTGTCATCGGCCGGGCCGGGTGGCTCAGGCGGTGGGCAGGCCCGGTGCCGGGTGGACGGACATGAGGTCGGCGACCTCGGACCTGATCTTCGTCAGGGCGTCCTCGTCACCGGAGCGCGCCGCGGCGACACCGCGGTCGATCCATTCGGCGACGGTCGTCATGTGCTCCGTGCCGAGCCCGCGCGAGGTGAGGGAGGGGGTGCCGATGCGGATGCCCGACGGGTCGAACGGCTTCCTGGGGTCGTACGGCACGGTGTTGTGGTTCACGACGATCCCGGCCCGGTCGAGGGCCTTCGCGGCGGTCTTGCCCGGGACGTCCTTGGCGGTGAGGTCCATCAGGATCAGGTGGTTGTCCGTGCCGCCGGAGACCAGGTCGAAGCCGCGGGCGAGGAGGGCCTCGGCGAGCGCCTTGGCGTTGTCGACGATCGCGTGGGCGTAGGCGCGGAAGGAGGGGCGGGACGCCTCGTGGAGGGCGACCGCGATGGCGGCGGTGGTCTGGTTGTGCGGGCCGCCCTGGAGGCCGGGGAAGACCGCCTTGTCGATGGCCTTGGCGTGCTCCTCGCGGGCCATCAGCATCGCGCCGCGCGGGCCGCGCAGGGTCTTGTGGGTGGTCGTGGAGATCACGTCGGCGTGCGGCACCGGCGAGGGGTGAGCGCCGCCCGCGATCAGACCGGCGATGTGCGCGATGTCGGCCACCAGGACGGAGCCCGCCTCGCGGGCGATCCCGGCGAAGGCGGCGAAGTCGATGGTGCGCGGGAGGGCGGTGCCACCGCAGAAGATCAGCTTGGGGCGCTCCTTGAGCGCGAGGTCGCGGACCTCGTCGAGGTCGACGAGGCCGGTGTCCTGGCGCACGCCGTACTGCACGCCGCGGAACCACTTGCCGGTGGCGGAGACGCCCCAGCCGTGCGTGAGGTGGCCGCCCATCGGCAGGGCCATGCCCATCACGGTGTCGCCGGGCTCGGCGAAGGCGAGGTAGACGGCGAGGTTGGCCGGGGAGCCGGAGTAGGGCTGGACGTTGGCGTGGTCGACGCCGAAGACGGCCTTGGCGCGGGCGACGGCCAGGCGTTCGACGGGGTCGATGTTCTGCTGGCCCTCGTAGTAGCGGCGGCCGGGGTAGCCCTCGCTGTACTTGTTCTGAAGGACGGTGCCGGAGGCCTCAAGGACCGCGGTGGAGACGTAGTTCTCGCTGGGGATCAGCCGCAGGGTGTCGGCCTGGAGCTGCTCCTCGGCGCCGATCAGCGCGGCGAGTTCGGGGTCCTCGGCGGCGAGGGCGGGGTGGTGCGAGGCGGAAGCGGAAGGGGGAGTCATGGCGTCCTCCGGGGCGAGCGGTCGGTGTCCGGTCGTGGTCCCGGGGTGCCCAGGCGGGCGGCACCTCGAAGGTTCTGCCTGGCACGGCTTCATCGGGGTCGGTTCCCCGTGCGCCAGTCACCGTGCTGTCAGGGCCAGCCTAGCGGGCACGCCGATCCGGCAGGTTTCTTCGTCCGCGATGCGAGCGACGATAGGAATTGGGCGCCACATCCGCCCCACGCCGCAAGACGAACGGAGACCCCGTGTCGAGTACGCCATCTCCCCGCACGTCATCGTCGTCATCGCCGTCGCCCTCGTCCCCCGCGTCGGCCGCCGGTTCCGGCCTCGGACCGACGAGCGAGCGGCTCATCGCCTCGGCCGAGGCGCACAGCGCGCACAACTACCATCCGCTGCCCATCGTGGTCGCCTCCGCCGAGGGCGCGTGGATGACCGATGTCGAGGGGCGCCGCTGTCTCGACATGCTCGCCGGGTACTCCGCGCTCAACTTCGGGCACGGCAACCGCCGGCTGATCGACGCCGCCAAGGCGCAGCTGGACCGGGTGACGCTGACGTCGCGGGCGTTCCACCACGACCGGTTCGCCGAGTTCTGTACGCGCCTTGCCGAGCTCTGCGGCAAGGAGATGGTGCTGCCGATGAACACGGGCGCGGAGGCCGTGGAGACGGCCGTGAAGACCGCGCGGAAGTGGGGGTACCAGGTCAAGGGCGTGCCGGACGGGCGGGCGAGGATCGTCGTCGCCGCCGGCAACTTCCACGGCCGCACCACCACCGTCATCAGCTTCTCCACGGACGAGGAGGCGCGGGCGGACTTCGGTCCGTACACACCGGGCTTCGACATCGTGCCGTACGGCGACCTGGAGGCGCTGCGGGCCGCGGTCACCGACGACACCGTCGCCGTGCTGATCGAGCCGATCCAGGGCGAGGCCGGGGTGCTCGTGCCGCCGGCCGGATATCTGCCGGGGGTGCGGGAGTTGACCCGTGAGCGCGGGGTCCTCTTCATCGCGGACGAGATCCAGTCGGGGCTCGGCAGAACGGGACGTACGTTCGCCTGTGAGCACGAGGGCGTGGTGCCGGACGTGTATCTGCTGGGCAAGGCGCTCGGGGGCGGCGTGGTGCCGGTGTCGGCCGTGGTGGCGGATGCCGATGTGCTGGGGGTGTTCAGGCCGGGTGAGCACGGTTCGACGTTCGGCGGCAACCCTCTCGCCTGCGCGGTGGGGCTTGAGGTGGTCGACATGCTGTCGACGGGTGAGTACCAGCAGCGCGCCACGGAGCTGGGTGAGCACCTGCACGCCGAGCTGGGGCTGCTGACCGGCGCGGGCAAGGTGACGGAGGTGCGGGGGCGCGGCTTGTGGGCGGGCGTCGACATCGCCCCGTCGTACGGCACGGGACGGGAGATCTCCGAGAGGTTGCTGGAGCGGGGGGTGCTGGTGAAGGACACGCACGGGTCGACGATCCGCATCGCTCCGCCGCTCGTGATCAGCAAGGAGGACCTGGACTGGGGGCTGGACCAGTTGCGGGCCGTGTTGAGCTAGCTGCCGGGCGGGGCGGGGGTTACCCCCACCTGGACTGGGCGGTTGGCAGGATCGTCGCGGGTGTTCTCATCCGGAAGTGTGGAGTCCGGCGGGTGCCGCCGGATTCCCCACGCTTCCACAGGAGTTGACTCGTGCGTGAGCAGGCATGGCAGAGGTTCCGTTCTTCCGGTCGACAGCAGGGCGGTGGGTGGCAGGGTGGTCGGCGCAGAGCCGTGTCGACCGCGACCGCGGTGGCCATCAGTGTGGGTGTGGGCGCCATGACGGTGGGGGCTGCGGCTCCGGTGCCGTCCGCGGCACCCGCCGCATCCGCGCCCGTCGCCTCCAGGCCGGACCCGGTCCAGCAGGGCCTCAATGCGCTGGTGCGCGACGACGGCCTGCCCGGAGCGCTGGCGAGCGTCGAGGGACGCGACGGACGCAGCCGTGCCTACACGGCAGGGGTCGGTGATCTGGCCACCGGCGCGAAGGTGCCCCGGGACGGTCGGGTGCGGATCGGCAGCAACACCAAGGCGTTCACCGCGGTGGTCATGCTCCAGCTGGTCGGTGAGGGGAAGGCCGGCCTCGACGACCCGGTCGACACCTATCTGCCGGGCGTCGTGCGCGGGGAGGGGATCGACGGCGACCGGATCACGATCCGGCACCTGCTCCAGCAGACGAGCGGGCTGCCCAATTACACGAAGCACGACCTCCAGCCGCGCTACTACGAGCCGCGGGAACTGCTCGACATCGCGCTTCAGTACAAGGCCGACTTCGAGCCGGGGAAGGGCTGGGCGTACAGCAACACGAACTACGTACTGGCCGGGATGATCATCGAAAAGGTCACCCATCGCACCATGGCGGAGGAGATCGACCGGCGCATCGTCAAGAAGATCGGGTTGCGTCACACCTATTTCCCCGCCCCTCACGACGCGACCATCCGCGGACCTCACCCGAAGGGTTATCTACAGGAAGCGGTGGGTGCACCTCTGCGTGACATCACGGAGCTGGAACCCTCCTGGGCCTGGGCGGCGGGACAGATGATCTCCACCAACTCCGACCTCAACCGGTTCTACGGCGAGCTCCTGCGCGGCCGTCTCATCCACAAGGAACAGCTCGACCAGATGCGCACCACCGTCCGCGCCGACTACTTCGGCCGTGGCGCCCGCTACGGCCTGGGACTGGTGAGCAGGCCGCTGTCGTGCGGCGGCGTCTACTGGGGTCACGGCGGCAGCTACCCGGGCTACGAGACCCGGGGCGGCGTCACCGACAAGGGCCGCGCCGCGAACGTCGCGGTGACCATGCAGCCGAACGACAAGACGGTCATGACCCGGGTGGACGGTGTCGTGGACAAGGCTCTGTGCCGTTGACCCGCGCGGGCGGCCGGAGCTCTCCCCCGGGCTGCCCCGCCCGGTTCAGGGGTGGGCTCCCTGGTCGTATGCCGTGCGGAACGCGGTCTCACCGAGGGCGGTGCGGGCGCGGTGGGCGGCGCGGGTGACGTCCGTGCGTTCCGCGGGAGGCAGGGGTGCGCCCTCCGCCTCGCGGATGCGGGCGGCCGTGCCGAGGAGGCCTGCGGCGTGGGTGTGGTCGCCGGCCAGGGAGCGGGCGCCCGCGAGGCCCTCCAGTGCCAGGGCCACCGCCCGCTCGTCGCCCGTCGTGCGGGCCACGGCCAGGCCCTCGCGGTGGAGGGTCTCCGCGCGCGCCGCGTCGCCGCGCTGTTCGGCGACGTAGCCGAGCTGGGCCAGGATCAGGGCCGTGCCGGAGTCGACGCCGAAGCGGCGGTTGAAGTCCAGCCACGGCAGGAGGAGTTTCTCGGCCGCGTCGAGGTCACCGCGGCGGCGGGCGCCGATGGCGAGGCCGGTCTCGGCGAACTGCTGGGCGGGCCGGTGCGACTGCTGGGCGGCTAGGTCGGCGGCTCGTTCGTGGAAGGCGGTGGCGGCGGGGTCGTCACCGGTGAGGAGGGCGATGCGGCCGAGGCGGGAGAGACGGAAGGAGAGGTCGGTCCAGAGCTGGAGCTCCTCGGCGCCGCGCAGCCCGTCGCGCTGGAACCGGGCGGCTTCCTCGTAGTCGGCGGCGATCTCGGCGAGGATGCCGAGCTGTTCGGACGCCTGCAACTGTCCCCAGCGGTCGCCCAGTTCGTGGAACAGCTCGGCGCTGCGCAGGGCGTCGCGGCGCAGGGCCGCGAGGTCGCCGCGGTAGAGGGCGCGGGTGGCCCGGGTGGACAGGGTGGCGGCCTCGCCCCAGCGGTCGCCCGCGGCCCGGAACTCCGCGAGGAGTGCGTCGACCCGGGCGGCCTCGTGAGGCGTGTGGTCGAACCCGCACCGCGCGAAGGCGAGCAGCCAGCGGGACCGGGCGTCGGCGAGGGTGGTCTCCGCGCGCTCGCACGCGTCGTGGTGCGCGCACTCCGGCTCCCCGGCCAGCAGGGCGAAGGCGGCGTGGGCCGAGGCGGCGGCGGTGCGGGCCGGGAGCAGGGGGTCCGTCTCGTCGTGCCGGGGCGTCGTGGGCAGGCGCAAGGCCCGGTCCAGGGAGCGCATCGCTTCGCGGAGGCGGCCCCGGAGGAACCAGTACCAGGTCAGGGCGTTCACCAGGCGCAGGGCCGTCACGGTGTCGGAGTCCGTGGCCGCCCAGTTCAGGGCGGCACGCAGGTTGACGGTCTCGTGGTCGAGCCGGCGCAGCCGGCTCCGCTGGTCGGGGCCGCGCAGGGCCGCGGCGGCGCGTTCGGCGAAGGCGGCGAAGTGGCGGGCGTGCCGACGGCGGAGCTCGGTGGTCTCGACCGCGTCGTCGAGGCGTTCGAGGCCGTACGCGGTGACGGATTCGAGCATGCGGTAGCGCATCTCGGGGGCGTCGGTCGCCGTCGGCGCGAGGAGCGAACGGTCCACGAGGCGGGTCACCAGGTCGAGGACGTCGTCCTCCACCTCCGGCGGGGCCTCCGGGGTGGTCTCCGCCTCCCTCTCCGCCTCCGTCCGCGTCAGAACGGCTTCCGCGTGCGTGAGGGTGAAGCCGCCGTCGAAGACGGCGAGTTGCCGCAGTGCGCGCTGCTCCGGGGCCGTCAGGAGTTCCCAGCTCCAGTCGATCGTCGCGCGCAGGGTGCGCTGGCGGGCGGGGGCGTCGCGGCGTGCCTGGTTGAGGAGGCGGAAGCGGTCGTGCAGGCGGTCGGCGAGTGCGTGCACGCCGAGGGCGCGTACGCGGGTGGCGGCGAGTTCGACGGCGAGCGGGATGCCGTCGAGGCGGCGGCAGATGAGGGCGACGGACTCGCGGTTCCCGTCGTCCAGGGCGAAGCCCGGGGCGGTGGCCGCGGCGCGGGCGGCGAAGAGCCGCACCGCGTCCTCCTCGCCGAGCGGGCCGACAGCCTCCACGGTCTCGCCGGTGAGGGCGAGGGGTTCCTGGCCGGTGGCGAGGATGTGCAGGTGGGGGGCTTGGCGCAGGAGTTCGGCGGTCAGCTCGGCGACGGGGCCGAGGACGTGTTCGCAGTTGTCGAGGACGAGGAGGAGACGGCGACCGGCGAGGGCTTGCGCGAGTCGTACGACTGGAGTGTGCGGGGCATCGGACGGTGCGGCGGCGATCGATACGTCCGTCGGTGCGTCGTCGCGGATGTCCAGTGCGGCTGCGACCGTTGGGGCCACCTCGTCCCGGGTGCCGGCGAGTTCGGCCAGCCAGATGCCGTCGGGGAAGTCGGCCGCCAGGCCTGACGCCGAGGCCAGGGCGAGCCGTGTCTTCCCCACGCCGCCGGGGCCCGTGAGGGTGACCAGGCGTCCGGCGGTGATCAGGTCGCGTATGCGCGCGATCGCCTGGTCGCGGCCGATGAGAGGCGTGACCTGCGCGGGCAGGTTGGTGAGCGGGCGACTCACGGGCGTGGCCTCTGCGCTCGGTACCGCGACCGCGCCTTGGGGCCCCTGCTCCGCTTCCTGCCGCAGTATCGCCTCGTGCAGATCGGCCAGTTCGGGGCTCGGGTCGATGCCGAGTTCGTCGGCGAGACGCACTCTGAGGTCGCGGTAGGACTCCAGTGCCTCGGCCACGCGGCCGGAGCGGTACAGGGCCCGCAGGTGGCTGGCCCGCAGGCGTTCGCGCAGGGGCTCGCGGGCGACCAGCGGGGCCAGGTCGTCCGCCAGTACGGCGTGCTCACCGTGGGCGAGCCGCAGCTCGGCCAGCGTCTCCTGGGCGGTCAGGCGCTGCTCCTCCAGGCGGGTGACGGCCGCGCGCGCGAAGTCGGCGTCGCGGAAGTCGGCGTAGGCGGGACCGCGCCACAGCGCCAGCGCGTCGCCCAGAAGCGCCGCCTTCGTACGCGAATCGGCACCTGCCACGCGGTCCGCCACGTGAGTCGCTGCGCCTTCCGCCACGTGCTCCGTATCCGTCGCGTACGCGCGCGAGATCAGCGTCTCGAATCGGATGGCGTCGACGTGCTCGGGCGGTATGTGCAGCGCGTATCCGGCGGGGCCGTGCACGACGAGGCCGCGGCCGCCGGGCTCGGCCGCCTCCAGCGCCCGGCGCAGCTGGGAGACCTTCGTCTGGAGGGAGTTGACCGGCGAGGACGGGGGGCGGTCACCCCACAGGTCGTCGATCAGCATGTCCACCGGGACCGGGTGTCCGACCCGCACGAGGAGGGCGGCGAGCAGCGCGCGGACCTTCGGCTCCGGGGCAGGCGCGGCCGGTCCGTCCTGCGTGCGCACGGTCAGCGGGCCAAGCACCTCGAATCGCATACGGCCACGTTAATCGCCCCCCGCAACCGCTGATGAGGCGCTGAGCCGCATACGCGGCGTCCGTGCGTGAACCGTCAGCGTTCCGTGCGCGCCGCCGGGCACGGTGGTTCCCGTGATCGCGGCACCGCGGTCAGCACCGGGATCACCGCAGCGACAGTGATCCGCACCCACCACAGGAGTCACCATGCCCGTCTCCCGCGAAATCCGTCTCGTCGCCCGCCCGACCGGGGAACCCACCCCCGACCTCTTCGAGTTGGCCACCACCGAGGTGCCCGACCAGCCCGGTGAGGGGCAGATCGTCGTCCGTAACACCTGGATGTCCGTCGATCCGTACATGCGGGGCCGCATGGACGACGTGCCGTCCTACATCCCGCCGTTCCGGCTGGGCGCCCCGCTGGAGGGCTCGGCGGTCGGCGAGGTCGTCGCGTCGAACGCCCCCGAGGTGCCCGTCGGCGCGACGGTCACGCACTTCCTGGGCTGGCGGGAGTACGCGGTGCTCGACGCCGCGGCCGCCACGGTCGTCGACACCACCCTCGCGCCTGCCGAGGCCTACCTCGGCCCGCTCGGCACCACGGGTCTCACCGCGTACGCCGCGCTGACCCGCACCGCCCCGGTGCGCGAGGGCGACGTCGTCCTCGTCTCCGCCGCGGCCGGGGCGGTCGGCAGTGTCGCGGGGCAGCTCGCCCGCGAGCTCGGCGCCTCCCGAGTGATCGGCTCGGCGGGCGGCCCTGCGAAGACGAAGAAGCTCCTCGACACCTTCGGGTACGACGCCGCCGTCGACTACCGCCTCGGCGGCCTGCCCGAGCAGCTCGCCCAGGCCGCGCCCGACGGGGTGGACGTCTACCTCGACTCGGTCGGCGGCGACCACTTGCAGGCGGCGATCGGGGCGATCAGGCCCGGCGGCCGCATCGCCCTGGTCGGCGCCATCAGCACGTACAACGCGACCGAGCCCGCGCCGGGGCCGAACAACCTCTTCCGGGCCGCCCAGCAGGAGGCGACCCTTCGGGGCATGCTCGTCACCAGCCACCTCGACCTGTTCCCGGAGTGGATCGGCCGGGCGGCGCCGCTGCTCGCCGACGGCACCCTGCGCACCGAGCAGACCGTCGTCGACGGCATCGAGCGGGCGCCGGAGGCGTTCCTCGGCGTGCTGCGCGGGGCGAACACCGGCAAGATGCTGGTCGCGCTTCAGAGGATGACGTGAGGGATGAACCTCGCGTACTCGTCCGTGATCAGTCCCGAGGACTCCCTGATGCCGAGCCCCGCCGCCTCGTCCGCCACGACCCACGCGCCGAGCACCACGCGGTTGCCGTCGAAGTCGGGCAGCGGCGCCAGTTCCTGGTAGCAGCAGGGCTCGTCACGCGGGGCGGGCGGAGCGGGGGCAGGGTGCGGCTCGTGCACCGTCACTCCCGCGCCCTCCCGGCCGAGCAGCGGCTTGGCGACGTAGCCGCCGGACACGGCCAGTTCGCGCGGGCCGTCCAGATAGGCGGGCAGCAGGTTCGGGTGGCCCGGGTACAGCTCCCACAGGACCGCGAGGAGCGCCTTGTTGGAGAGGAGCATCTTCCAGGCGGGTTCGATCCAGAGGGTCGAGCCGGTGCCGCCGCCGTTGTCGAGGGTCTCCAGGACGTGCGGCGCGAAGCGGTCCGTGGTCAGCCACTCCCACGGGTAGAGCTTGAAGCAGCTGCGCATGAAGCGGAGCTGCTTGTCGACGAAGCGGCGCGAGAGACGGTCCCAGCCGATGTCCTCCATGGAGATCGACTCGGCGGCGAGGCCGGCCTGTTCGGCGGTCTCGCGCAGGTACGCGACCGTCATCAGATCCTCGCCGAGCTCGTCGCCCGCGGAGTGGGCGAAGTACAGCGGGCCGCCGGGCGGGAGGAGCGGGGCCTGCTTCCGCCAGGCGTCCACGAGCCGTTCGTGGAGGGAGTTCCACTGGTCGGCGCCCGGGAAGCGCTCCTCCATCCAGAACCACTGGGGGCTCGCGGCCTCGACCAGGGAGGTGGGGGTGTCGGCGTTGTACTCCAGCATCTTGGCCGGCCCTGTGCCGTCGTAGCGCAGGTCGAACCGGCCGTACAGCGAGGGGAGTTCGGCGCGGCGGTGCCAGGCCTCGGTGACGGCGGCCGCCACCCGCGGGTCCGTGATGCCGAGGTCGGCGAGCCGGTCGTGCTCGACGATGTGCGCGGCGGCGGCCAGGCACATCGTGTGGAGCTCCTCGACGACCTCCTCCAGCGCCTCGACCTCGGGCAGCGAGAAGACGTAGTACGCGCTCTCGTCCCAGTAGGGGCGCAGGGTGCCGTCGGGGTAGCGCGTCAGGGGGTAGATGAGGCCCTGGTCCTCGACGGTCCGCTGCCAGTCGGGGCGGGGGTCCGTGGTGCGGCGTTCCATGGCGTACGTACCGTTCGCTCAGCCGCCGCTGCTGCCGCTGCCACCGCTGCCGCCGCCCGAGCAGCCGAAGCCGTCCCGGTCGACGGCCTCGCTGCGGCTGAAGGTGCCGTTGTCGGCGTAGCGTCCGTCGACGTCGGCGTCGTAGTACCACGCGGGGTCGGTACGGCCGGACGACGTGCCGGTGCCGTAGGAACCCTTGCGGGACTTGCCCGCGGAACCCCCGGAGCCCGAGGCGCCCGTCTTGCAGTTGCTGTCGCTGACGACGCGGTAGCCGTTGACGAGGTCGTAGCTGTCGCGGTCCACGCAGCGGCGGTCCGGGTCGGAGCCGCAGGAGGTGAGGGCGGCGGCGAGGACGCCCATGCCGCCCAGCGCGACCGTGCTGGACCGCAGCCTTCGCGGTTGTTTCTGTGCCATGTGGTGTGGTCCCCCGTGACCCTGCTCGCTCTGCTCACTCTGCTTCGTACGCATCAGTCGCTCTGCTTCGTACGTATCAGCGGTCAGCGTAGGGAGGTCCCGGCACTCCGTGCCAACCGGCTCCACCGAATGTCCTTTGGGTCTCTTTTGCCTTCCCCGGCCGGGCGGGGGGCTAGTGCGCCGGCGCTCACGGCAGCACCCTGCACAACGCCTCCAGCGCCCCCGCCCACGCGTGCTCCGCGGGAGTCCCGTAACCCACCACCAGGGCGTCCCGTCGGTCCGCGTCCGCGTCCGCGTCCGCCAGAGGGTGGCGGAAGCCCGCGAGGCCGTGGACCGCGAGGCGCTCCCAGTTGGCCGCCTGGACGATGGACCGCTCGGTGCCGGGAGGGAGTTCGAGCACCGCGTGCAGGCCCGCCGCGATGCCGGTGGCGCGGACGTCGGGCGCGTGGGCGGCGAGCGCCGCCACGAGCTGGTCGCGGCGGCGCCGGTAGCGCAGCCGGGCGCCGCGCACATGCCGGTCGTACGCCCCCGACGTGATGAACTCCGCGAGCGTCAGCTGCTCCAGGGCGCCGCTGGACGCGCCGGTGGCGTCCTTCTCGCCGAGGACCTCCTCGTGCAGGCCGGCCGGCAGCACCATCCAGCCCAGGCGCAGGCCGGGGGCGAGGGACTTGCTGGCCGTGCCGAGGTACACGACACGCTCGGGGTCGAGGCCCTGGAGCGCGCCGACGGGCTGGCGGTCGTAGCGGAACTCCCCGTCGTAGTCGTCCTCCAGGATCACGCCGCCCGCGCGCCGCGCCCAGTCGACGGCCGCCGCCCGCCGGTCGGGATGGAGCGGCACGCCCATCGGGAACTGGTGCGCGGGGGTGAGCAGCACCGCCTTCGGCGAGGCGGGACCCAGCGCCGAGACGTCCGTGCCGAGTCGGTCGAAGGCGAGCGGCGCCGTGCGCAGGCCCGCGCGGTGCAGCAGGTTCCAGTGGATGTCGAGGCCGTACGACTCCACGGCCACCTCCCGCAGCCCGCGCGCCCGCAGCACCCGGCCGAGGACCGCGAGCGCGTGCACGAACCCGGCGGTGATGACGATGCGGTCGGGGTCCGCGTGCACGCCGCGGGCCCGCGCGAGGTAGCCGGCGAGTGCGGTGCGCAGTTCGACGCGGCCGCGCGGGTCCGCGTACCCGAGGGCGTCGTTGGGTGCCGCGGCCATCGCGCGCCGGGCCGCCTTGAGCCACTCCGCGCGGGGGAAGGACGCGAGGTCGGGCGAGCCGGGGGCGAGGTTGTACGTGGGCGCACCGCCCGTCCTGCGGGGCGGCGCGGGCCGCACCGGCGGTGCGACCACCCGCTCGGCGACGCGCGTGCCCGAGCCCTGGCGGGCCGTGAGCCAGCCCTCGGCGACCAGATCGGCGTAGGCGTCGGCCACCGTGTTCCGTGCGATGCCGAGGTCGACGGCGAGCGAGCGGGACGAGGGCAGGCGGGTGCCGGGTGCCAGGCGGCCGCCGCGCACGGCCTCCCGCAGCGCGTCCGTGAGGCCCTTGCGGACGCCGTGGCGGGACGCGTCGCCGCCGGTCTCCAGATGGAGGTCGACCCCCAGAGTGGCCCACGTTTCTCCCATGGAAATGGACCATACCGGTGGGCTATTCGGCCCGTACAGTCGACACCATGAGTACTTCCTCCGAACCCCACGTCCACGAGCACACGCCCCGCCTCGCCTGGGCCCAGCACGCCCCCGAGGTCTTCAAGGCCATGATCAAGCTCGACGCGGCCGCCCGTAAGGGCCTCGACCCGGTCATCTACGAGCTGGTCAAGATCCGCGCCTCGCAGCTCAACCGCTGCGCGCTCTGCCTCGACATGCACACCAAGGACGCCCTCGCGGCGGGCGAGAGCGTCGAGCGGATCATCCAGCTCAGCGCCTGGGAGGAGTCGCGGCACTTCTACACGGCGAAGGAGGTCGCCGCGATCGAGCTGACCGAGGCCATCACCGTGCTGACCGACGGCTTCGTGCCGGACGAGGTGTACGCGAAGGCCGCCGCGCTCTTCGACGAGGCCGAGCTGACCCAGCTCATCGCCGCGATCACGGTCATCAACGCGTGGAACCGCTTCGGTGTCAGCACGCGCCAGGTGCCGGGCCACTACCAGGCGGCGAGCGCCAAGTGAGCCCACGCACCACGCACCTGGACCCGCGGGTCGCGGGCGCCATGAGCACGCTGAGCACCGCCGCCAAGCAGGGGCTCGGCGACCCCGTCCTCGCCGAGCTGGTGATGATGCGGGCCTCGCAGCTCAACGCGTGTGCGTTCTGCCTCGACATGCACGTGGAGATCGCCCTGAAGAACGGCGAGACACCGAAGCGTGTCGCGCTGCTCAACGCCTGGGAGGAGGCGGGCGGCCTCTTCACCGGGCGCGAGCGCGCCGCCCTCGCGCTGACCGAGGCGGTCACGCTCCTCACCGACGGATTCGTCCCCGACGAGACGTACGACGAGGCCGCCCGCCACTTCGACGAGCGCGAACTCGCCCATCTCATCGGCCTGATCGCCGCCATCAACAGCTGGAACCGGCTGATGGTCAGCCGCCGCATCGCACCCGGAGGACCCGCGTGGTGAACCCTGTCGACACGCTGCGCGCCCTGCACCACGGCCGGGCGCAGGACGACCCGCTGGTCCTGCCGGGACCGTGGGACGCCGCGAGCGCCCGGGTGTTCGAGGAGGCGGGGTACGAGGCGCTCGCCACGCCCAGCGCGGGCATCGCGCTCTCCCTCGGGTACGAGGACGGGCAGGTGCCGCCGAAGCTGATGTTCGAGGCGGTGGCCCGGATCACCCGGGCCGTCGGCGTGCCCGTGACCATGGACGCCGAGACCGGGTACGGCCTCACGGCCAAGGAGCTGGTGGACCGCGTCCTCGAAGCGGGCGCCGTCGGCTGCAACCTGGAGGACTCGTACGAGGGCAAGGGCGCCACGGGTGTCCTCAAGGACCCGCACGAGCAGGCCGACTGGCTGGCGCAGGTGCGCGAGGCCGCGGGCGACCGGCTGGTCGTCAACGCGCGCGTGGACACGTTCGTGCGCGGCGTCACCGACCCGGAGCGGGCCGTCGAGCGGGCCCGCCTGTACGTGGCGGCGGGCGCGGACTGCGTCTACCCGATCCTCGCGCCGTCCGAGGCGATCCCCGTCCTGCGGGCGGGCATCGAGGGACCGCTCAACGTCCTCGCGACACCGGACGGCCCCTCACTCCGCGAGCTGGGCGAACTCGGCGCGACCCGCGTCACGTTCGGCCCCGGGCTGCTGCGCCGCACCATGGCGGCGCTGCGCGACATCACCGACGGACTGCGCCGGGCATGACGGTGCCGGGCCCCGCACGGCGGGAGCCCGGCACCATGGCGCGTCAGCACGCGGTTACTTGGGCAGCCACGCCTTCCACTTCGACTCGTTCTTGTCGATCCACGCCTTCGCCGCGTCCTCCGGCGACATCTTCTTGTCGGCGATCATCAGGGAGACCTCGTTCTGGTCCTCCTCCGACCACTTGAAGTTCTTCAGGAACTGAGCGGCCTTGCCGCCGTTCTTCGCGAAGTCCGCGTTGAAGTACTTCTGAAGGGGCGTGTGCGGGTAGGCGCACTTGATCTTCGCCGGGTCGGCGTCGCAGCCCTCCTTGTACGCGGGCAGCTTCACCTCCGTCATCGGCACCTTCTCGAAGAGCCACTGCGGCTTGTACCAGTAGGTGAGGAACGGCTTCTTCTGCTTGGCGAACTGCTCGATCTGGGTGATCTGCGCCGCCTCGGACCCGGCGAAGACGACCTGGTAGTCCAGGTCCAGGTTCTCCACCAGGGCCTTGTCGTTCGTCACGTACGACGGGGAGCCGTCCATGAGCTGGCCCTTGCTGCCGCTCTCGGACGTCTTGAACTGGTCGGCGTACTTGTTGAGGTTCTTCCAGTCCGTGACGTCCGGGTGCTTCTTCGCGAAGTACGTCGGGACGTACCAGCCGATGTGCCCGGTGACGCCGACGTCGCCGCCGGGCACGATCGTCTTCTTGTCCTTGACGTACCGCTGCTCCTGGTCCGGGTGGCCCCAGTCCTCCATGATCGCGTCGACGCGGCCCTGGCTGAGGGCGTCCCAGGCGGGCACCTCGTCGATCTGCACCTTGTCGACGCGGTAGCCCAGCTCGTTCTTGAGCAGGTACTCGGCGACGGCTACGTCCGCCTGCGCGCCGACCCACGACTGGACCGAGAGGGTCACCGTCTTGGCACCGGCGGCGTTCGCGTACGGCGACGCCTGCTTGCTCATGTCGGCGGCGCCGCAGCCCGAGAGCGCGAGGAGCGCGCCGCCGGCCGTGACGGCGCTCATGACACGCGTACGAACTCGCATGTCAGGCTCCCTTCTTCGCGCGGCGAGGCCGGCGTTCCGTGGGCTGCGTGACCCGGTCGAGCATCAGGCCGAGGCAGACGATCGCGGCACCGGCCACCAGGCCCGTCGCCAGGTCGCCCTGCGCGATGCCGAACACCACGTCGTAGCCGAGCGCGCCACCGCCGACCAGACCGCCGATGACGACGACGGCGAGGACGAGGACGACGCCCTGGTTGAGGGCGAGCATGAGGGCCGGGCGGGCCAGCGGCAGCTGCACCTTGCGCAGTTGCTGCCAGCTCGTGGCGCCGAGCGAGCGCGACGACTCCATCGCGGCGCCGTCGACCTGGCTCAGGCCCTGCGTGGTGATGCGGACGACGGCGGGCAGCGCGTAGACGACGGCGGCGGCGACCGCGGGGGCGCGGCCGATGCCGAAGAGGGCGACGACCGGGATGAGGTACACGAACTGCGGCATCGTCTGGAAGACGTCGAGCACCGGGCGGAGCAGGCGCTCGAACCGCGTGCTGCGGGACGCCGCGATGCCGATGGCGAAGCCGAGGACCAGCGTGACGGCGACACCGGCGAGGACCTGCGCGAGCGTGTCGAGGGACTTGTCCCACACGCCGAGCACGCCGATCGCGGCCATCGCGGCGACGGCGGTGAGCGCGGTCTGCCAGGTGCCGATCAGCCAGGCGAGCGCGGCGACGACGAGCAGCACCGACCACCAGGGCAGGCCCTGGAGGCCGTCCCTGAGCGGGTTGAGGAACCAGGTGGTGAAGTTGGCCGCCCAGTCCGCGGTGCCGCCGACGACGGGCACGCCGGTGTAGATGTGGTCGACCATCCACTCCTTGGCGGTGTTGACCGACGGGGCGATGTTGACGACCCAGTCGGTCGGCCAGTCCACGCGGTCCGCGAAGCGCGCGGCCAGTGCGGCGAGAACCGTCAGGACGCCCGCGACGGACCAGCCGCGCCAGCCGCGCAGCGGCGACGTGGACTCGGCGTGCGCGCCGGACCGCTCCCCGGCGGCGCCGGTCACGCGGTCGAGGACCACGGCGAGCAGCACGATCGGGATGCCGGCGGCGAGCGCCTGGCCGACGTCGACGGTGGAGAGCGCCTGGTAGACGCGGTCGCCGAGGCCGCCGGCGCCGATCACCGAGGCGATGACGGCCATGGAGAGCGCCATCATGATCGTCTGGTTGAGGCCGAGCAGGAGCTCCTTGCGGGCGAGCGGCAGGCGCGCGGAGAACAGCCGCTGCCGGCCGGTCGCGCCGAGCGAGGTCACCGCCTCCATCACGCCGCCGTCGGCGCCGCGCAGGCCGAGCGCGGTGAGGCGGGCCATGGGCGGGGCCGCGTAGACGACGGTCGCGATGATGGCCGCGGGGACGCCCATGCCGAAGACGAGGGCGAACGGCAGCAGGTAGGCGTAGGCGGGCAGCACCTGCATGGTGTCGAGGACCGGCCGCAGGATCCGGAAGATCCGGTCGCTCAGGCCGCCCGCGAGGCCGAGCAGCAGACCGATGACGACCGAGGCGAGGACCGCGACGATCATCAGGGCGAGGGTCTGCATGGTCGGCACCCACATGCCGAGCAGCCCGCACACGGCGAACGCGGACGAGGCGAGCACGGCGAGCCTGACGCCCGCCACGCGCCAGGCGATCAGCCCGGCGCCGACGGTCACACCGGCCCAGCCCGCGGCGAGCAGCACGAGGTAGACGCCGCGCACGGAGAGCACGATGGCGTTGGAGACGTGCCCGAGGAAGTAGGTGAACAGCGGGTGGCTGTCGCGGTTGTCGATGATCCAGTCGGTCGTCCTGCCGAGCGGCTCGGTCAGATCGACGGTGAGCGCGTCCGGCCAGGCGCCGGAGGCCCACTTGGCGTTGACGATCGGCACGAGCACCGCCGCGGCGACGGCGAGCAGCAGGAGCTTGCCGACGGCGCGGTGGCGCAGGAGCGCGCCGATGCCGGTGTCGCGGACGGGGCCCGAGGCGGTGGCGGTGGCCATCAGGCGATCGCCTCGCCCCGGCCGGGGACGGGGGACTGTGTCGCGGTGCCCGCGACCACGGCGAGCAGCCCGGCGTGGTCCACCACGCCGAGGCAGCGCTTGCCGTCCATGACGCGCACCGGGGAGCCGGTGCGGGCGACGGCCTCGATGGCCTCGGAGACCTTGGCGTCGGGGGCGAGCGCCGCACCGCCGCTCTCCTCGTCGCCCTCGGCGGGGCGCATGGCGCTGCGCACGCTCAGCACGTCGGCGCGCACCACGTCGCGCACGAAGTCGCGTACGTAGTCGTCGGCCGGGGAGCCGACGATCTCCTCGGGCGTGCCGAGCTGCACGACGCGGCCGTCGCGCATCAGGGCGATGCGGTCGCCGAGCTTGAGGGCCTCGCTGAGGTCGTGGGTGATGAAGACCATGGTGCGGCCCTCTTCGCGGTGCAGGCGGACGACTTCTTCCTGCATGTCGCGGCGGATCAGCGGGTCGAGGGCGCTGAACGGCTCGTCGAAGAGGAGGACTTCGGGGTCGACGGCGAGGGCGCGGGCGAGGCCGACGCGCTGCTGCTGGCCGCCGGAGAGCTGTCCGGGCCTGCGCTGTTCGAGCCCTTCGAGGCCGACCTTCTTGACGACTTCGAGGGCCTTGGCGCGCCGCTCGGCCTTGCCGACGCCCTGGATCTCCAGGCCGTACGCGACGTTGTCGAGGACCGAGCGGTGCGGAAGCAGGCCGAAGTGCTGGAAGACCATGGCGGCGCGGTGGCGGCGCAGTTCGCGCAGGCGGGCCTTGTCCATGGCGAGGACGTCCTCGCCGTCGATGGCGAGGGCGCCGGAGGTGGGCTCGATGAGCCGGGTCAGGCAGCGTACGAGGGTGGACTTGCCGGAGCCCGACAGGCCCATGACGACGAAGACCTCGCCCTTGTTGACCTCGAAGGACACATCGCGGACGGCGGCCGTGCAGCCGGTCCGCTCGCGCAGTTCGGCGGGGCTCAGGCCGTGCAGCTCCGTGTCGCCGGGTATCCGCTCGGCCCGGGGGCCGAAGACCTTCCAGAGGTTCTTGACGGCGAAGACGGGCCCGTCGGCGGGTGTCTCGTTCTGGTCCGCGATCGTCGCGGTGGCCTCGCTCATCGGCCGTCACCGCCAAGGATCTCGGCACATTTCTCCCCGACCATGAGTACTCCGATCATCGGGTTCACGGCGGGCATCGTCGGGAAGACGGATGCGTCCGCGATACGGATTCCTGCCAGGCCCCGGATTCTCAGCTCCGGGTCGACCACGGCGAGTTCATCAGTGGAAGCGCCCATTCGGCAGGTGCCCGCCGGGTGGTAGACGGTGTGGGCGGCCTTGCGGACGAGTTCACTGATCTCCGCGTCGTCGGTGACGTCGGGACCGGGGAAGACCTCGCGCTTGAGCCACTTCTTGAACGGCTCGGCCTGCGCGACCTTGCGGGCCAGCTTGATGCCGTCGACGAGCGTCTGCCCGTCGTAGTCGTCCTCGTCCTCGAAGTACCGGAAGTCGAGGGCGGGCTTGACCTCGGGGTCCGCCGACGTCAGGTAGAGACGGCCGCGGGCGCGGGACTTGGGGATGTTCGGGGTCATCGAGACGCCGTGCTCGGGGCGCTCGTAGCCGAGGCGCTCCGGGTTGTCCGTGAACGGGATCTGGTAGAAGTGGAACATCAGGTCCGGGCCCTTGTGGTCCGGGTCCCGCTTCACGAACAGACCGGCGTCCGAGTCCATCGCGGAGTTGCCGGGGATCGGCCCGTTGGTCTCCCAGACGATGACCGACTCGGGGTGGTCGATGAGGTTCTCGCCGACGCCCGGCAGGTCGTGGACGACCGGGATGCCGAGGGCTTCGAGGTCCTCCTTCGGGCCGATGCCGGAGTGCATGAGCAGCCGCGGCGTGTCGATGGCGCCGGCGCAGACGAGGACCTCGCGGCGGGCGGTGAGCAGCGCCCGCGCGCCGTCCTTCAGCCGCACGTGGACACCGCGGGCGGTCTTGCCGTCCAGCTCCAGCCTGGTGGCCCAGGTCTCCAGGAAGAGGTGGAGGTTCGGGCGGTCACCGGCCTCCATGTGGGGGTGCAGGTACGCGACCGACGCGGAGGAGCGCTTGTTGTTCTCCGGGTGGTACGAGAGGTCGAAGAAGCCGACGCCCTCGTCGAAGGGCTTGTCGTTGAAGCCGACGATCTCCGGGACGCCGAGCGCGGTCTTCGTCGCCTCGACCCAGTCGGTGGCGATCTGGTTCTGGTCCTTCTTGGCGACGCGCACGACGTTGTTGCGCAGCTTGCCGAAGTAGGGGTCCATGGCCTTGGCGTTCCAGCCGGTGGCGCCCGCCGCCTCCCACTCGTCCCAGTCGGACGGGAGCGGCTTGAAGGAGATCAGGGTGTTGTGCGACGAGCAGCCGCCGAGGACCTTGGCGCGGCTGTGCAGGATGTGCGAGTTGCCGCGCGGCTGCTCGGTGGTCGTGTACTCGTAGTCCAGCTCGCCGCCGAGCAGACCGAGCCACTTGCGCAGCGTGAGGACGTCCTCGCGGTCGATGTCGCTGGGGCCGCCCTCGATGACGGCGACGGTGACGTCCGGGTTCTCGGTGAGGCGGGAGGCGATCACCGATCCCGCGGTGCCGCCACCGACGATGACGTAGTCGAACTCGGTCTGGTCAGACATGCGTACGTGCTCCTCTTCCTGCGAGGTCGTGCGAAAGTGCTGGCGCGTAATGAGCGGGGGGTGCTTGAACGTGGTGCGCGCGGGGCGGACCTCCCGCCCCGCGCGTCTCTCTCTGTCCGGCTCTGTCCGGCCGGTGTCAGCCGGCGAACCAGCGCACGGGCGCCGGTGCCAGGTTCTGGTAGATGTGCTTGGACTCGCGGTACTCGGCGAGGCCCGCGGGGCCGAGCTCGCGCCCGACGCCGCTCTTGCCGAAGCCGCCCCACTCCGCCTGCGGAAGGTAGGGGTGGAAGTCGTTGATCCAGATGGTGCCGTGGCGCATCCGGCGGGCCATGCGGCGGGCGCGGCCCGGGTCGCTGGTCCACACGGCGCCCGCGAGGCCGTACTCGGTGTCGTTGGCGAGCGTGACGGCCTCGTCCTCGGTGGTGAAGGTCTCGACGGTCAGGACGGGCCCGAAGACCTCTTCCCGCACGACCTTCATCCCGCGGTGGCACTGGTCGAGCACGGTCGGCTCGTAGAAGTACCCCTCGGCGGGCCGCACCTCGCTCGGCTCGGGCCGCTTGCCGCCCGACCGCAGCACCGCGCCCTCCTCCAGGGCGGAGGCCACGTACATCTCGGTCTTCTCGCGCTGCTGCTGCGAGACGAGCGGCCCGCACTCGACACCGTCCTCGGTGCCGCGCCCGAGCTTGATCCGCTGGGCGCGACGGGCGAGTTCGGCGACGAAACGTTCCCGCACCGACTCCTCGATGATGAGGCGGCCACCGGCGGAGCAGACCTGCCCGCTGTGGATGAAGGCGGCGTTCAGCGCCTGGTCGACGGCGGTGTCGAAGCCCTCGTCCGTGGCGCAGGCGTCGGCGAACACCACGTTCGGGTTCTTGCCGCCGAGCTCCAGGGCGACCTTCTTCACGCCGAGCGCGGCGGCCTGGGCGACCTTGGTGCCGGAGACGAGGCCGCCGGTGAAGGAGACCAGGTCGACGTCGGGGTGGTCGGCGAGGCGGGCGCCGACGGTGTGGCCGGGCCCGGTGACGATGTTGGCGACGCCCGCGGGCAGCCCCGCCTCGACGAGCAGCTCGATGAGCGCGACGGTCGTCAGCGGGGTGATCTCGCTGGGCTTGATGACGAAGGTGTTGCCGGCCGCGAGGGCGGGCGCGATCTTCCAACTGGCCTGGAGCAGGGGGTAGTTCCAGGGCGTGATCATCGAGCAGACGCCGACGGGCTCGTGCACGACGACGCTGTGGATGTCGTCGGACCCGGCGTCGACGACCCGCCCGGCGCCCTCGCCGATCACCAGGTCGGCGAAGTAACGGAAGGCGTCGGCGACGCAGTCCACGTCGACGCGGCCCTCTTCGAGGGTCTTGCCCGCGTCACGGCTCTCCAGGAGGCCGATCTCCTCGCGGTCGCGGACGAGGAGGTCGGCGACGCGGCGAAGGAGCGCGGCGCGCTCGGCCACGGGTGTGGTCGGCCAGGGGCCCTCGTCGAAGGCCTTGCGGGCGGCTGCGATGGCGGCGTCCGCGTCCTCCGATCCGCCCTCGGCGATCACGGCGAACGGCTTGGCATCCGCCGGGTCGAGGATCTCGCGGGTGGCGCCGGAGGCGGCCGCAAGCCACTCTCCGCCCACATGGATGGTCTGTTGTGCGGACACGTCCCGTTTGCCTTCCGTTCCTGTCATATGCCCCGCCTGTCACTCGCGGCAGCCGGGTGCACCTTCCCTGACCGGAACAATGCATGCGTGTCTCGTACGTGCGCTGCGTCACTGGCGCCCGGGGGCGGCGACCTCGTCCGGATCGTCGTCGTCCGCCGGTTCGTCACCGGCCGTGAGCCCCCCATCCACGGTCGCCACGCACCACGGCAGCAGGACCCCGAGCATCCCGGACGTCGCCCAGCGCTCGTCGGTCGACCGGGCGCCAAACGCCGACCGCCCCCGTCGGCCGCGGTGGGCGGCCGCCGGGGGCGGTGGGCGATGTGTGCTGCTGGGCTCAGATGAGGCCGAGACCGCGGACGGCCTCGCGCTCCTCGGTGAGCTCCTGCACGGACGCGTCGATGCGCGCACGCGAGAAGTCGTTGATCTCCAGACCCTGGACGATCTCGTACTTGCCGTCCTTGGCGGTGACGGGGAAGGAGGAGATGAGGCCCTCCGGAACGCCGTACGAACCGTCCGACGGGATACCCATCGAGGTCCAGTCACCGGCGGCCGTGCCGTTGACCCACGTGTGGACGTGGTCGATGGCGGCGTTGGCGGCGGAGGCGGCCGACGAGGCGCCACGGGCCTCGATGATCGCGGCACCGCGCTTGGCGACGGTCGGGATGAAGGTGTCGGCGAGCCACGCCTGGTCGTTCACGACCTCGGCGGCGTTCTTGCCGGCGATCTCCGCGTGGAAGATGTCCGGGTACTGGGTGGCCGAGTGGTTGCCCCAGATGGTCAGCCGCTTGATGTCGGCGACGGACGAGCCGGTCTTCTTCGCGAGCTGTGACAGCGCGCGGTTGTGGTCCAGGCGGGTCATCGCGGTGAAGCGCTCGGCCGGTACGTCCGGGGCGGCGGCCTGCGCGATGAGCGCGTTGGTGTTGGCCGGGTTGCCGACCACGAGCACCTTGATGTCGTCGGCGGCGTGGTCGTTGATGGCCTTGCCCTGCGGCTTGAAGATGCCGCCGTTGGCCTCCAGGAGGTCACCGCGCTCCATGCCCTTGGTGCGGGGGCGGGCACCGACGAGCAGGGCGACGTTGGCGCCGTCGAAGGCGACGTTCGGGTCGTCGCTGATCTCGATCGAGTTCAGCAGCGGGAAGGCACAGTCGTCGAGCTCCATGGCGGTGCCCTCGGCGGCCTTCAGCGCCGGCGTGATCTCGAGAAGGCGCAGGTTGACCGGCACGTCCGCGCCGAGCAGGTGGCCCGAGGCGATGCGGAAGAGCAGCGCGTAGCCGATCTGGCCGGCCGCGCCGGTGACGGTGACATTCACGGGAGTGCGGGTCATGGCGATCTCCGTAAGACAGCTGGCGGTGGGGTCCCGTGTCCCTCTACTGGATCCCCTGATTCCTGGATCCCCGCCGACGCCTCTTCGAGTCCTCGATCGCCTCTCGATGATCGATCTCTTGGCATCAAGAGAGATCCGCCGTCAGGCTATCGCGCCCCGCCCACCTCTTACGGCCGGGTCGGTGTGGCCCGCCCCACAGCACGCCCTATGGCCCCCACATAAGGGGGGCGGCCGCCACGTGAGGGGGGAGCGTGGCGGCCGCCGTGGGGGTGTGACCACTCCCGTGGGGGTACGGTCCGCCTGCCCTGCGCGACCCATGTCATGCCCCCTCCGGCCCGACTTTCTCCGGAGCCCCGCGAAATGCCATTGGGACCGGACCGTTGCGGGGTCGGCATATACCCCCCGGAAGACCTACTCCGTGCAGCCCGTCACCCCGGACGTAAGGGTCGCGCACGCCTTCGCCGCCGACCCCGAAGTGACCGCCACCATCGGCGTATACGCGTCGAAGTCCTCGTTCACGGTGCTCTTCTGCTTCGCGGAGGCCCCGCGCCCCGACCCGGTGATCGTGAGCTCGTCCCCCGGCGTGGCCTGCGTGATCCGCGCCCAGGCGGCCCCGCACGTCTTGCTGTACCGCACCTCGACCAGCGTGCCGCCGACCGTCGCCCGCGACGTCGTCTTCGCCAGCTCGCCGCCGCACCCCATGTTCTCGGGGTCCTTGCCCGCGCAGTCCTTGCCGCTGCACTCCACCCCCGCGGGCAGGTCGGTGTCCTTGGCGGACGGCGTGGCGGACGGCTTCGCCTTGTCGTCGCCCTTGCCGTCGTCGCCGAACCCGGTCATGAGGACGGCGGCGGCTATGACGACGAGGGCACCGACCACGCCCGCGAGGAACATCGTCAGCTTCCTGCGCCGCCGCTGCCCGTCGGGCGACTCCCCGCCGCCGCCTGCCTCGCCGAAGGGGGACGCGTGCGGCGGCACCGTGGGCGACACCCCGGCAGGCCCGGCCACCCCCGTGACGGGCCCGCCACTGCCCCAACTCACCGGCTTGGCCGCCGAGGACGGCGCGGACGGCGCAGACGGCCAAGGGGAGGACGGCGCCCCGGAAGACGGGAGGGACGAGGCGGACGACGCAGACGAGGAGGACGACGAGGAAGACGGGGGAGACGGGGGAGACGAGGCCGAGGGAGCAGCAGGAGACGACGAGGCAGCGGCAGAAGCAGCCTGCCCCGGCCCGGCCGGAGGAGAAGCCTGACCCGGCACGGCCGGAGAAGAGGCCCGCCCCGGCACGGCCGGAGAAGGAGCCTGACTCGGCCCGGCCGAGGAAGAGGCCCGCCCCGGCACAGCCGGAGAAGGAGCCTGACCCGGCACAGCCGGAGAAGAAGCCTGCCCCGGCCCGGCCGGAGAAGGAGCCTGACCCGGCACAGCCGGAGAAGAAGCCCGCCCCGGCACAGCCGAGTGCGCCCCCGTCTCGCCCAGCGCGGCCCGCGCCTGCGAGATACGGATCGCCTGCATCGTCATGTCGTGCCGCATCTCGGACCGGCTCCACGCCCGCTCCGCCAGCTCCCACATGGTGATGAGGTGCACGGGCTGCGTGCCCGTCACCTCCGCGAGCGCGACGACCGCCCCCTTGGGCGCGAGGAGCCGCCCGTTCAGATAGCGCTCCCACGACGTCTTGCTGTAGCCCGTCCTGTCGGACACCGCCGCGACGCTCAGCCCGCTGCGGTCGACGAGCCTGCGCAGCTGTCCGGCGAACTCCTTGACCTCGGGGTCGAGCTCTTCCGGTAGCGCCTTCCAACGAGGCATTGCTCCCCCTCTTCCCCCCGTACGTTCCTGCCCTGCCCCCGCACCGCCCGTGCTGCCCTACCCAGAGGGATGCTCGCAGCCAGGATGTCAGTTCCCGGAGCGGGGACGTAACCCCGTGCGAGGCCCCCGGCGGCAGCCCGGGCCACCCCGAAATCCCTGATCAACCGCTCCCCCTCGGCCCGGCGGACCAGCACCGTTGCACATCTCGAACACCGTTGCGGAATGGTCACCTCCGTGCCACAGGGGCCGGTCATCCCTTGTCCAGGATTGGCGGGTCCATGACTCTGGATCACGAGCGGAACGCACCGCTTACATCGGGAGGTTCCAGCAGGAATCACAGCTCCCGACCGACGGTGCCCGTCCCCCCACGGGGGTGGGGACGGGCACCGTCTCCCCACCCGCCCCCCGCTCCCCTCCAGCCGCTCCCCATACGGAAAGCGCGGCGTCCCCGAAAGGGCGACTTCGGCCATGTCTTGCGGCTCCGGACCCGGGGACCTCGGCAGAGTCGGTGCGACAGCAGCACTCAGCACGACCCCCGAAGGGACCCGCCCATGAAGTACGGCAACCGGTTCGCCGGCACGGTCACCGCCACCCTCATCACCGCCTCCGCCCTGCTCGGCACGGCTCTGGCCACCGCCCCCGCGGCGTCGGCCACCCCGACGGCGCCCGGCCCGTCGGTGTCCGCCAAGAGCGCCGCGCTCCGCGGCACCGCCCCGGCCTGCGTCAAGCGGGACGTCATCAAGCACCGCAAGTACGTGAAGGTGACCAACCACTGCGGCCGCGCCATGCACCTGAAGGTCGTCATCGACCGGGGCGGCGACTCGCCGTGCCTGACGTACCAGCCCAACCAGCAGTGGGAGTGGAACTGGGGCCGCGGCTCCTACGGCAAGGTGGTCACCTGCTGAGCCGCCCGAGCGGCGGCCCGCCGCCGCTCACCCGCCCGCCCCGGGCGTGACCAGCCCCGTCTCGTACGCCACGACCACCGCCTGCGCCCTGCTGTCCAGGCCGAGCTTGCTCATCGTGCGGTTGAGGTGGGTCTTGACGGTGGCCTCGCTGATGTAGAGCCGCTCCGCGATGTCCGCATTGGTCAGCCCCCGCGCGATCAGTTTCAGGACCTCGACCTCGCGCAGCGTCAGCGCCGCGAGGTCGGGCGGCCGCCGGATCTTCGCCCCCTCGGGCCCGGCCCCCTCGGCCCCCGCCCCCTGCCGGGCGAACGCCTCGACGAGGCGCCGCGTCACACTGGGTGCGAAGAGCGCGTCACCGCCGCCGACCGCCGCCACCGCGGCGAGCAGCCGCTCGGGCCCCGAGTCCTTGAGCAGGAACCCGGAGGCGCCCGCGCGCAGCGCCCCGTACACGTACTCGTCGAGGTCGAACGTGGTGAGCACCAGGATGCGCGGCGCCGGTTCGGCGGCCTGCTGGAGGATCTTCGCGGTGGCGGTGATGCCGTCCATGCCCGGCATCCGGATGTCCATGAGGACGACGTCGGGAGAGGTCCGCGCGGCGAGCTCCACCGCCTCGTCCCCGTCACCCGCCTCGCCGACGACCTCGATGCCCGGCGCGGCGCGCAGCAGACCCACCAACCCCGCACGGATGAGGAATTGGTCGTCGACGACGAGCACTCTGATGCATGCGGTCATCCGGTCACCCGGCTCATTACGTTGCGTCGTCCCCCGCCTCGTCCCCCCGCGCCGCGGCGCGCGCCGAGGTCGGCAGGGTGAGTCGCACGGCGAATCCCCCCTCGCTCAGCGGGCCGATACTGATCGCCCCGCCGTAGAGCTTGGCCCGCTCCCGCATCCCAATCAAGCCGTGCCCGCTCCCCGTCCGTACTCTGTCCTGATTCACCCCCTCTCCCCCACCCGCCGCGCCATTGACGACCGAGACCTCGATGTGCTTGCGCTCGTAGGCGAGTTCGACGGTGACCGCCGCTCCCCGGGCGTGCTTCAGTACGTTGGTGAGCGCCTCCTGCACCACGCGGTACGCGCAGAGTTCCACGCCGGGCGCCACCGGCCGGGGCGTCCCCGTGACGCGCAGCTCGACGGGGGCTCCGCCCGCGCGGACCCGTTCGACCATGTCGTCCAGGCGGGCGAGGCCCGGCATGGGCGCGGCGGGGGTGTCGCCGGTCTCCTCGCCGTCCTCGGCCCGCAGCACCCGCAGCATGCGGCGCAGCTCCTCCAGCGCCTCGCCGCTGGTCCCGGAGATGGTGCCGAGCGCGGCGCGCGCGGTGGCGGGGTCGGAGCCGAAGACGAACGTCGCGAGGCCCGCCTGCACGGATATCACCGACATGTGGTGGGCGACCACGTCGTGCAGCTCGCGCGCGATGCGCCCCCGCTCCTCGGCGACCTCGCGCCGGGCCCGTTCGTCCTGCTCCCGCTTCAGCTGCCGGGCCAGTTCCGCCGTACGGCGTGCGACGTACCCGAAGCGCCACAGGACGAGGGAGAAGCCGAGGGCCTGGCCGACGACGGACGGCATGGAGGAGCCCTCGTTGATGGCGCCGGCGTAGATCCAGAGGGTGGCCGTCAGCGCGGCGCAGGCGAGGGAGGTGCGCGGCGGGCACAGGGACGCGACGGTGTAGACGGTGAGCATGGGGCCGAAGGTGCCGACCACGGGCCAGTAGCCGGCGGTGACGTAGCCGAACCACGCCAGATGTACGACGAGCAGGACGGTGAGCGGCGCCCTGCTGCGGGCGGCGACCGGCACGCAGACCAGCGCCACCAGCGCGTATCCCACGGGGTCGAGAGCGGGCCAGCCCTGTTTGACGGACTCCTGCCCGAGCAGCACGGCCACCGTGGTCAGGGCGACCGCGATGAGTGCGTCTACGGCGAGGGGGCGGATCCGCATCGCCGCAGCGTAACGCGCATATGGGCCGCGGAACGTCAACCAGCCGCGGTACCGCGGAAGTTGCAGGAACCGGAGGCGTACCGCGGCTGGAGCAGGGCGGGTTCAACCCAGGAAGGGACGCAGCGGCAGGCGTCCCGCCCGTACGTTGTGGAATCAGGGACCGCGGCCGTCCGGGGGGATCGCACGGGGGAAGGACGCCCGGTCCGCAGGGCGGTGGCCCGTCCCCTCGGGGGAGGACGGGCCACCGGCGCGCATTGGACGCACCGCTAGATCGTGTAGTGCAACGTGTCGTCCAGGAACGGGATCTCCAGCCACGGCTCGGGCTGCGCCATCATCGCGAGCAGCACGATGGCGAGGCCCAGCGCCCCGTACGTGACCATGTCGGTGAACCGGGAGCGCACCGCCAGCATCCCCACGTCCGGCAGCGCCCAGCGCAGCACGGCGCCGCCGACGAGGGCGACGCCGACCAGCAGCGTGCCGACGCGGAACGCGTCGAGCGCGGTGAGCAGCAGTCCGAGCCCGACCAGCGAGACGACGCTGAGCAGCGGCCACTGCCTGGCCGGTGCGGGCGCGTCACCGGCCGCGGCGCGGCCGCCGCCCTCGGGCCGTGCGGTGTCGCGGGTGAACAGCGGGAAGCGGCGCGACACCTTCCGCGGCCGCCCGTCCGGGCCCGGCGCGCTGACCGCGCCCTTGGCCTGCGGGACCTCCGGGGTGCTGTCCTGTTCGGCTTCCGAGCTGCCGGCCTCACTCATGACCTCGCCTCTTTCCCGCTCAGCGCGCTGCGCGTTCCGCGGCCTCGACGACGTTGACCAGGAGCTGGGCGCGGGTCATCGGGCCGACGCCGCCCGGGTTCGGGGAGATCCAGCCCGCGACCTCGGCGACGCCCGGGTGCACATCGCCGACGATCCTGCCGTTCTCGTCGCGCGAGACGCCGACGTCCAGGACGGCGGCGCCCGGCTTCACGTCCTCGGGCTTGATCAGGTGCGGCACGCCTGCCGCGGCGACGATGATGTCGGCCCGCTTCAGGTGCGCGGCGAGGTCACGGGTGCCGGTGTGGCACTGGGTGACCGTGGCGTTCTCGGACTTGCGGGTGAGCAGGAGCGGCATGGGCCGGCCGATGGTCACGCCGCGGCCGACGACGACGACCTCGGCGCCCTTGATCTCCACGTCGTGCTGCCGGAGCAGCCGGATGATCCCGTACGGGGTGCAGGGCAGCGGCGCCGGCTCGTTCAGGACGAGGCGGCCGAGGTTCATCGGGTGGAGGCCGTCGGCGTCCTTGTCCGGGTCCATGAGCTCGAGGACGCGGTTCTCGTCGATGCCCTTGGGCAGCGGGAGCTGGACGATGTAGCCGGTGCAGGCGGGGTCGTCGTTGAGCTCGCGGACCACCGCCTCGATCTCCTCCTGCGAGGCGGTGGCGGGGAGTTCGCGCTGGATGGAGGCGATGCCGACCTGCGCGCAGTCGCGGTGCTTGCCCGCGACGTACTTCTGGCTGCCGGGGTCGTCGCCGACCAGGACGGTACCGAGTCCGGGCGTGACGCCCTTCTCCTTCAGGGCCGCCACGCGGGCGGTCAGTTCGGACTTGATCGCGGCTGCGGTGGCCTTGCCATCGAGAATCTGGGCGGTCATGGCTCCATCTTCCCGGATGGGACCCGCCCGGTACCAATCAGGTCGCCCCCTGGCGCCTCGCCGGTTTCCCCGCTGATCAGCGAGGTTGCACTTGCACAACACCTGGCGTGACCGACTGGACAGGAAGGCGGCTCATTGAGAACCATGGCCCGGGCCATGCCGCGGGCAGTGTCGGGGGGCAAACCGCTCAGCAGCACCTCTTTCCTCCGCTCGCACCGCGTCGTCCCCGCAGCGAACAACGGAGGAAATCCGCCATGAGTTTCGGCGACCCGAACAACCCCTACGGCCAGCAACAGCCGCAGGGCCAGCCCGGCTACGGACAGGCGCCGGGCCAGCCGCAGTACGGCTACCCCCAGCAGGCACCGGGCGGCGTCCCGCCGCAGGGTTACGGCTACCCGCAGCAGCCCGCCTCGCCCTACGGCGCGTACCCGCAGCAGCCCGGCGGCGGCTACGGCTACCAGAGCGGCCCGACGGTCGCGTCCATGGGCCGCCGTTTCGGCGCCCGCGCGATCGACGGTGTGGCCTTCACCGTGATCTACATCGTGCTCCTGGTCGTCGGCGCCGCCGGCGCCATCGGCGAGGCCGCGGACTGCGACCCGGGCTCGGCCACGTACGACAGCTGCATGAACGACGCGAGCACCGACATCATGGGCTCCCTCGGTGCCGTGATCGGCGCCCTTGCGGTCGTCGGTCTGCTCTACGAGTGGCTGATGACGGCCATGGTCGGCGGCACGCTCGGCAAGCTCGCCGTCGGCATCCGCGTCATCGACGCGGAGAGCGGCCAGAAGCCGGGCATCGGCGCGGCCTTCGTCCGCTACATCATTCCGCTGGTGGGCTCGCTGGCCTGCGGCATCGGCTCGCTGCTCGTGTACCTGTCGCCGTTCTGGGACAAGAGCGGGCGTCAGCAGGGCTGGCACGACAAGGCGGCCAAGACCATGGTGATCCAGCGGTCCAACAACTGACCCGCCCTCCCACCCGCCGCACCGCGAAGGCCGCGCACCCGAACCTCGGGGCGCGGCCTTCGCGCGTAGTACGCACACAGGCGGCTCGGTGCGCGTACGCACACACGGCTCGGTGTCAGTGGAAGAAGTGCCGCGTCCCCGTGAAGTACATCGTCACGCCCGCCTTCTTCGCGGCCTCGACGACCAGCTCGTCACGGACCGAACCGCCCGGCTGCACCACGGCCTTGACGCCCGCGGCGGTCAGGATCTCCAGGCCGTCGGGGAAGGGGAAGAACGCGTCGGACGCGGCGTACGAACCGCGGGCCCGCTCCTCGCCCGCCCGCTCGACCGCGAGCTTCGCGGAGTCGACGCGGTTGACCTGGCCCATGCCGACGCCGACGGACGCGCCGTCCTTGGCGAGCAGGATCGCGTTGGACTTCACCGCACGCGACGCCCGCCAGGCGAAGGCCAGTTCGGCGAGCTCGCCCGCGTTGAGGGCGTCGCCCGTGGCGAGCGTCCAGTTGGCGGGGTCGTCACCCTCGGCCTGGAGGCGGTCGGTGACCTGGAGCAGCGCGCCGCCGTCGATCTGCTTCACCTCGACCGCGGCGGACGGAGCCCGGTGGGCGCGCAGCACGCGGATGTTCTTTTTCTTGGTGAGGACTTCGAGGGCGCCGTCCTCGTACTCGGGCGCGACGATGACCTCGGTGAAGATGTCGGCGACCTGCTCCGCCATCTCCTTCGAGACGGGGCGGTTGACGGCGATGACGCCGCCGAACGCGGAGAGCGGGTCGCACGCGTGCGCCTTGCGGTGCGCCTCGGCGACGTTCGCGCCGATCGCGATGCCGCACGGGTTGGCGTGCTTGATGATCGCGACGCAGGGCTCGTCGTGGTCGTACGCGGCACGGCGCGCGGCGTCCGTGTCCGTGTAGTTGTTGTACGACATCTCCTTGCCGTGCAGCTGCTCGGCCTCGGCGAGGCCGCCCGTGCCGTCGACGTAGAGGGCCGCGCCCTGGTGCGGGTTCTCGCCGTAGCGCAGGACGTTCTTGCGCTCGTACGTGGCGCCGAGGAAGCCGGGGTGGCCGGTCTCGTCCGCGGCGGCGTAGTCCGCGGCGAACCAGCTCGCGACGGCCACGTCGTACGCGGCGGTGTGCTGGAACGCTTCGCCCGCGAGCCGCTTGCGCGCGGTCAGGTCGAAGCCGCCCGCCTTGACCGCCGCGAGGACGTCCGCGTACCGCTTCGGGTCGGTGACGACCGCGACCGACGGGTGGTTCTTGGCGGCGGCGCGGACCATGGAGGGGCCGCCGATGTCGATCTGCTCGACGCACTCGTCGGGGGTGGCGCCCGAGGCGACGGTCTCCTTGAAGGGGTACAGGTTCACGACGACGAGCTGGAAGGGCTCGACGCCGAGCTCCGCGAGCTGCCGCCGGTGGTCCTCCAGGCGCAGGTCGGCGAGGATGCCCGCGTGGACCTTCGGGTGCAGGGTCTTGACCCGGCCGTCGAGGCACTCGGGGAAGCCGGTGAGCTCCTCGACCTTGGTGACGGGCACGCCGGCGGCGGCGATCCGCGCGGCCGTCGAGCCGGTGGAGACGAGCTCGACGCCCGCCTCGTGCAGCCCGCGCGCGAGCTCCTCCAGGCCGGTCTTGTCGTAGACGCTGACGAGCGCGCGCCTGATGGGGCGCCGCGTGCCGTTCGAGTCGGCAGCGTTCATAGCTTCGGCGGTCACGGGATAAGAACCTTTCGTCCCTCAATGCGGTAGCCGTGCCGGGCCAGACGCCCCACGACATCGACGAGCAGCGTGCGCTCGACTTCCTTGATGCGCTCGTGCAGAGCGCTCTCGTCGTCCTCGTCCCGGACCTCGACCACGCCCTGGGCGATGATCGGGCCGGTGTCGACGCCGTCGTCGACGAAGTGGACGGTGCAGCCGGTGACCTTCACGCCGTACGCGAGCGCGTCGCGCGCGCCGTGGGCCCCCGGAAAGCTGGGCAGCAGCGCGGGGTGGGTGTTCACGAACCGCCCGCCGAAGCGCGCGAGGAACGCCTTCCCCACGATTTTCATGAACCCGGCCGAGACCACCAGGTCCGGTTCGTGGGCGGCCGTCGCCCCGGCGAGCGCGGCGTCCCACTCCTCGCGCGTCGCGTGGTCCTTCACCCGGCAGACGAAGGTCGGGATGCCGGCGCGCTCGGCGCGCTCCAGGCCCGCGATGCCGTCGCGGTCGGCGCCGACGGCGACGATCTCGGCGCCGTACCGCCCCGCCCCCTCGGCGTGGATGGTGTCGATCAGGGCCTGAAGGTTCGTGCCCGACCCGGACACCAGCACGACGAGGCGCTTGGGGCGCCCGACCACAGCGCTCTTGGCCACAGCGGGCCCTTTCTCGGAGGATGCGTCTCGGAGGACGCGTCATTGCGTCTTGGAAGGCGCGTCTATGCGTCTTTGTACGGTCGTACGAAGGCTTCGGGCCCCTCGATACGGGGAACCCTACGAAGCGGCCGACCGCGAGCAACGATACCGGCACCCGGAACCGCCCCTCACGGGACGGGGGCGCGGGCGGGAGGTAGCGTCTGGGGGAAAGGCGCCTGAATACCGAAGAATGCCGAGTTGCCGAGCCGTCGCCCGACGGTTCCACCACGGCCCTACCAAGGGGAAGACGCACACCTGATGCCGGACCGCAGCCGCCCTTCGTCTCCGCCGCAGGACCCGGAATCCCAGGGACCCGAGTCCCGGGGCCCGGGTGCCCAGGGAACGGGCAAGGACGACGACAACCCCTTCGCGCCGCCGCCCGAGGGGACCCCGGACCGGCCGTGGCAGCCGCGCCGCCCCTCCGGCGACTCCGCGCCGGACGGCCAGGACTCGGGCGGGGGCCACGGCTCCCCCTGGGGCAGCCAGTGGAGCGACCGCCAGCCCGGCCGCTCCAAGGGCGGCTTCGGCGAGCGCCCCGGACAGGGCCAGGACCAGCAGAACGGCTCCGGCCGGGACGGTTCCGGTCCCCAGGGGTCCGGCGGCGGCATGCGCTGGGACCCGACCGACCCGGCCCAGCGCCGCGCGCGCTATGCCCTGCTCTCCGGCATGTGGGGCTTCTTCTTCGCCCTGTTCGGCTGGCGGTACCTCGCGCTGCTGCTCGGCGCGCTCGCGGTGATGTGGGCGATCCAGTCGCTGCGCGCGAAGCCGCGGACGCCGGACGCGACGGCACCGGCGCCCGCCGCGGCCGCCTCGCCGGGTACGGCTGCCTCGCCGGGTACGGCTGTCTCGCCGGGTACGCCCGCCGCGCCCGCGATGCCTGCGTCGGCCGCGCGGTCCAAGACCGACCCCGCCGCGACCTCCACGAGGCCGCAGACGACCGCCGCGATCAGCGGCCTGGTGACGGGCGGACTCGCGCTGGTCATGGTGGCGGCGACGTTCACCGCGCAGCTGGTCTACCGCGACTACTACACGTGCGTGGACGACGCGCTCACCAGCGCGTCGAAGCAGTCCTGTGAGGATCTGCTGCCCAAGCAGCTGCGGCCGCTGCTGGGCGAGCAGGACGACTAGCGTCGGCCTCGTCGCCTGGCCCCGCCCGGCCGGGGCTCCTCCCGGTCAGGAGGGCGGTCAGGAGGGCGGTCAGGAGGGCTCCGGCAGACGCCGCTCCCAGAGGCGTTCCCCCTCCTCCTTCAACGCCTGCCAGCGGGCTTCACGAGCCTCGCGGGCGGCGTCGGCGGGGGTGGGGGTTCTGTGGGGCTCGGGTGGGGGCGGGGGTTGCGATGCTCCCGCCTGGGGGTGCGGCTGTGGTTGCGGCTGCGGCTCTCGCGCCGAGTGCTGCGGCTGCGGCTCTCGCGCCGGGTGCTGCGGCTGTGGCTGTGGCTTTCGCTCCGGATTCAGCGCTCGGTCGGCGGGCCAGGTCTCGGCCGGGAGGACGGGCTCCGGCTGCTCCGGCAGCTGCGGCTGCTCCAGCGGTTCCAGCTGATCCCGTGACCGCAGCGATCCCGACGGCTGCGGCAGTTCCGCCCGCTCCAGCGGTTCCGACTGTTCCCGTCGCCGCAGCGACCCCGACAGCTCCGGCAGTCCCGGCCGCTCCAGCGGTTCCCGCGGCCCGATCGGTTCCCGGGGGCCCAACGATTCCCGCGACCGCAGCGGTTCCCAGCGCCCCAGCAGTTGCCGCACTCCCAGCGGTTCCCGGGGGCCCAACGATTCCCGCGACCACAGCGGTTCCCAGCGCCCCAGCAATTGCCGCGCCCCCAGCAGTTGCCGCGCTCCCAGCGATTCCCGGGACCCCAGCGATTCCCGGGACCCCAGCAGTTGCCGTGCTCCCAGCAGTTGCCGCGGTTCCCTCGGTTCCCGCGGTTCCCTCGGTTCCCGCGGTTCCCTCGGTCCGAGCGGTGCCCGTCGCCTCAGCGGTTCCCGGAGCCCCAGGGCTCCCCGGAGTTCCCGGAGTTCCCGGAGTCCGCGCGCTTCGCGCGGTCCCGACAGCGCCCGTCGTCCCGGCGGTTCCGTCGGCGTCGGTGCCTTTCGGGCTGCGGTCACCGACCGCTCCTCCGTCGCCCCGTGGTCCGCCGGGCGCCCCGCCCAGGGGAGCCGCAGCGAAGGCATCGCCGGCCGCGGCAGCCACGCCCGCCGAGCCTTCGGGGAGGGGCGGCGCGTGGCGGGGCGTCGCAGGCGACACGCCCGCAGGACCAGTGCCACCGGCACCCCGACCAGCATCGTCCAGCCGAGCGCCGCCGCCCCCACCTGCCACCACACCGGCCCGAACTCGGCGAGCACCCCCGCGCCCATCGGCCCGCCCGCGAGCGCCCCGAGCACCGCCATCACCGCCCCGCACACCACCGCCGCCAGCGCGGCACACACGGCCGTCCGCCCGGCCGGCCACACCTCGTACCGCTCCCCGTAGGCGGGCACCGCCGCCTCGGCCGTGCACCACGCGACCGCGCACCCCGCCGCCACGGGCACCACCGCGGCCGACCAGGTCAGGGGCGACCCGGGCCCGGCCGGCGGCACCGCCGCGAGCAGCGGGAAGGAGGGCGGCATCAGCGGCGCCGCACCCGCGGCGAGAGGGCTCGTGACGACGCCCGTGCCGAGGGCGAAACCGGGCCCGAGGCCGTAGGCCGCGCCCCACACCGCGGCGTTCGGCACGAGGACGACGGCCAGCATCAGCACCGCGAGCCGCCCCGACCACACCTCCGTGACCTGCGTGAACGACGTCTGCATCAGCCCGGCGCGCAGCACGAGCGACACCGCGACGAGCAGCGCCCCACCGCCGACGAGCGCCAGCGCGCCCGCCATCCCGGCCCGGACGACGGCCTCCGCGCGGCGCCGGGCGAGGAAGCTCCGTACGAGCGCGGCGCGCAGAGCGACCCGCGTGCCCTCCGGCAACTCGGCCAGCGGACGGCGCACGACCTCCGGCAGCGGCCCGCACAGGCGCCCCCGCGCCGTCCACACCCCGAGCCCGGCGGCACCCACCGCGACGCCCGGTACGTGCACGAGCGTGCTGAGCCAGTCGGGCCGCAGCGCACCGCCCGCCGCGTAGAGCGCCGCGGCCCCGGCGACGAACAGATAGCCGACCACCACCCCGCACCACGCCGTCCGCCCGGTGTGCCCGCGCTCCTCGGGGGACGCCGCGTCGCGCGCCGCCCGGTGCAGCAGCCATGCGGGCAGGACGGCGAGGAGCAGCGGGGTCAACCCGATCGGCGCGGGCGCGCCCGTGAGGGTGTCCGCCCTGGTCAGTTCCGCGCCGTGGGCCAGCAGCCAGAGCCCCGCCGCGACGTGCAGGGCGCCGTCGGGTCCGCTGTCCGGGTAGGGCGAGCTGATCCACAACATGATGACCAGCACGGCGAACGCGCCGAGCCCAAGTCCCGCGGCGAGGGCCCCGCCCAGCGCGCAGGCGGCCAGTCCGGGCGAACGATCGCGGACCCGCGTGCGCGGCGGCGCGGCGGGCGGCGACGAGGCGTGGTGATCGAACGTCTGGGTCACGCGGCCATGCTGCCAACGACACGCGCTTTCTACCCGTAACAGGCGAATATCGGATGTGTCGCCCAATATACGTTTATGTAATTATCCGTACGGCGGGTCAGCCGCGCCCGGCCCCCGCCGTACGTCGGCCCACGGTGCGGAGAGTCCGACATGCCCCAGAGCCCTGCCACGCCTCTGCCGTCCCCCAAGGAACGCCGCAGGCTGCGCGAGGCGAAGTCGCTGAGCCAGGCCGACATCGCGGCGAAGATCGGCGTCACCCGCGAGACGGTCCGTTCGTGGGAAACGGGCCGCACCGCGCCGCGGGGCCGCAAACGGGAGGCCTACCTGCGACTCCTGACCCCGGAGGCCGCCGCTCCGGCCACCGGACGCGCCCCGAAGACACGACCCCCGGCCGGATCCCTCGCGCGCCCCCCGAAACGAACCCCGCCCCACACCACGGCACCGGCGACAGCTTCCGCTCCCGCCACCACCACCGCCCGGCCCCCCATCCCCACCAACACCGTCCCCCTGCCCCAGCCCATCCGGGTGACGACGACCGCCGCGCCCCCGGTGCCCGGACCGCGGGACCACAGCCCCGCCCAGGCCTTCGACGCCCTCTGCGCCTACTGCGCCCCCGGCCTCGTACGCCAGACGTACCTGCTCACCGGACGGCGCGCCCTGGCACAGGAGTCGGTGGAGCGGGCCTTCCAACTGGCGTGGCAGCGCTGGCCCGAGGTGGCGGTCGACCGCGACCCGGCGGGGTGGGTGCGCGCGGCGGCGTACGAGTACGCGATGTCCCCCTGGCACCGCTTCCGGCCCGGCTGGCACCAGCGGGACGCCCTGCCCACGACGGCGGCCGACCGCGCCTTCCTCGACGTACTCCTGAGCCTGCCGCCCGCGCAGCGCCGCACCCTGATGCTCTACGACGGGCTCGGCCTCGACCTGCCGGACACCGCCGCCGAGACGGAGGCGAGCACACCGGCCACCGCGAAACGCCTGCTGCACGCGCGCGCGGCGGTCGCCGAGAAGATGCCCGAACTGGCGGACCCCGAAGTGCTGCACCGGCGCCTCATGGAGGTCGCGGGGGCCGAGGCGCTGCGGCTGCCCAGGGCGGAGCGGGTCAGGACAGGCAGCGAGTACCGCGCCCGCTTCTGGACGCGCGCCGCCATCGCGTTCACGGCCCTGATCGTCGGCGCGACAGCCCTGACCCTGCGCAACGCACCCACCCAGTACGAACCCCCACAGGCCCCCGGCACCGCCATCAACGGCGTACCACCCCGCATGGGCCCGGGCCCCCTCTCCTACGAGGACACCACCCTCCGCGAAAAACTCCGTTCAGAACTAACCACAGGCGACCCCCGCCTGACCCCCCGCCTGCCGTAGACACGCCCCGTCGGGGGGGCTTTCAGGGGCGCGGGGAACTGCGCAACCAGCCCCCACCGGCCCGGGTTTTCAGGGGCGCGGGGAACTGCGCGACCAACCCCCACCGGACCGGGGGTTTTCAGGGGCGCGGGGAACTGCGCAACCAGCCCCCACCGGACCGGGGGTTTTCAGGGGCGCGAGGAACTGCGCGACAAGCCCCCACCGGACCCGCAGCCGAAAAGACGAAAGTGGGCCCGCACCTCATACGCTGAGGTGCGGGCCCACTTTCAAACACTGCGAAACCGACGGAGTCAGCCCGCCAGAATCTCGCGCGCCAGCTTCGCCGTCTCGGTAGGCGTCTTGCCGACCTTCACCCCGGCAGCCTCAAGCGCCTCCTTCTTCGCGGCAGCGGTACCGGAGGAACCGGAGACGATGGCACCCGCGTGGCCCATCGTCTTGCCCTCGGGCGCCGTGAAGCCCGCGACGTAACCGACGACCGGCTTCGTCACGTTCTCCTTGATGAAGTCCGCCGCACGCTCCTCCGCGTCACCGCCGATCTCACCGATCATGACGATCAGGTCGGTGTCGGGGTCGGCCTCGAACGCCGCGAGGGCGTCGATGTGCGTCGTGCCGATGACCGGGTCACCACCGATGCCGACGGCCGACGAGAAGCCGATGTCACGGAGCTCGTACATCATCTGGTACGTCAGCGTGCCCGACTTCGAGACGAGACCGATGCGGCCCGGCTTGGTGATGTCGCCGGGGATGATGCCCGCGTTCGACTGACCGGGGGTGATCAGACCCGGGCAGTTCGGACCGATGATGCGGGTCTTGTTGCCCTTCGACTTCGCGTACGCCCAGAAGGCGGCGGAGTCGTGGACGGCGATGCCCTCGGTGATGACGACCGCGAGCGGGATCTCGGCGTCGATCGCCTCGACGACGGCGGCCTTGGAGAAGGCCGGCGGCACGAAGAGGACGGAGACGTTGGCGCCCGTCTTCTCCATGGCCTCCTTGACGGAGCCGAAGACCGGGACCTCGGTGCCGTCGAAGTCGACGGAGGTGCCGGCCTTGCGCGGGTTCACGCCGCCGACGATGTTCGTGCCGTCACCCAGCATGAGCTTGGTGTGCTTCATGCCCGTGGCACCGGTCATGCCCTGGACGATGACCTTGCTGTCCTTGTTGAGGAAGATAGCCATGGCTGTTCTTTCCCTCGTCCCTTACTTCGCGGCCGCGAGCTCGGCGGCCTTGTCGGCCGCGCCGTCCATGGTGTCCACACGCTGCACCAGCGGGTGGTTGGCGTCGCTCAGGATCTTGCGACCCAGCTCCGCGTTGTTGCCGTCGAGGCGCACGACCAGCGGCTTCTCGACCTTCTCGCCCTTGGAGGCGAGCAGCTCCAGGGCCTGCACGATGCCGTTGGCGACCTCGTCGCACGCGGTGATGCCACCGAAGACGTTGACGAAGACGGACTTGACGTCCGAGTCGCCGAGGATGATCTCCAGGCCGTTCGCCATGACCTCGGCGGAGGCGCCGCCACCGATGTCGAGGAAGTTGGCGGGCTTCACGCCGCCGTGGTTCTCACCGGCGTACGCGACGACGTCGAGGGTGCTCATCACGAGACCCGCGCCGTTGCCGATGATGCCGACCTCGCCGTCGAGCTTGACGTAGTTGAGGCCCTTGGCCTTGGCAGCAGCCTCGAGCGGGTTGGCTGCGTCCTTGTCCTCGAGCGCCTCGTGGTCCGGCTGGCGGAAGTCGGCGTTCTCGTCGAGCGAGACCTTGCCGTCCAGGGCCAGGATGCGGCCGTCCTTGGTCTTCACCAGCGGGTTGACCTCGACGAGGAGCGCGTCCTCGGCGACGAACGTGTCCCACAGGGTCACCATGACCTCGGCGACCTTCTCGGCCACCTCGGCCGGGAACTTCGCCTGGGCCACGATCTCGCGGGCCTTCTCGATGGTGACGCCGTCGTTGGAGTCGACCGGGACCTTCGCGAGGGCCTCGGGGGTCTTCTCCGCGACCTCCTCGATGTCCATGCCGCCCTGCACCGACGCCATGGCGAGGAAGGTGCGGTTGGTGCGGTCGAGGAGGTACGAGACGTAGTACTCCGCCTCGATCTCCGGGGACAGCTCGGCGATCATCACCTTGTGGACCGTGTGGCCCTTGATGTCCATGCCGAGGATGTCCGTCGCGCGGGCGACGGCCTCGTCCGGGTCCGCCGCCAGCTTCACGCCGCCGGCCTTGCCGCGGCCGCCGACCTTCACCTGCGCCTTGACGACCGACTTGCCGCCAAGGCGTTCGGTGGCCTCGCGCGCCGCCTCAGGCGTGTCGATGACTTCACCGGCCAGCACCGGTACACCGTGCTTGGCGAAGAGGTCCCTCGCCTGGTACTCGAACAGGTCCACGCGCGTCCGTCCCTTATCCGTGATCTCGCTGCGATCTGCTGCATTGGTGTCAGCTGTCTGCATGGGCGTGCCGCGGAGGGCAACGTGACTGCGCTGTCACAAGGGAGGCGTAGGACGGAGTCCAGTACGCGGCATGTCCGTCTCGCAGGTTATCGCCGCAGGACGTGGGTCCCTAAATCGCAGATCACATTTGGGCGGTGATGACGGTCACAGATCGCGGCCGCGAAGTGCCGACGGGCGGCCCCTGCTGCGCCAGGGACCGCCCGTTTGCTTCCGTTGCTCCAGCCGTTTGCTTACGTTGCTACGGCCGTTTGCTTCTGTTGCTCCAGCGATCAGCTGGTGTGCAGGTAGCCCGGCGTCACGTCCGCGGCGACGCCCCGGACTCCGGTGGCGGCGTGGCCCGCGAGGTCCTGGGCGTCGGGAGCGACGGTCCCGGCGAGATCCCGCGCGAACGGCTGGACCTGCGAGGCGACGCCACCCGCGAAGGGCCGGACATCACCCGTCACCCCCTGCGCCAGGCCGCCCGCACTGCCGCCGACCCCCCGCACGACGGGCCGCACCTGGTCCGTCACGGTCCGCACCAGCGGCGTGACCGAACCGGTGACGCCATCCGCGAACGGCCGCACGTCCTCCCCCACGACCGCCTCGGCGAACGGCGGAACCTCACCGACCACACCACCGGCGAACGGCCGCACCTCCCCGACCACGCCCTGCGCCAGGTACGCCGCGTCGCCGACGGCCTGCCCCGCGACCGGCACGGCACCGTCGACAGCGGTGGCCGCGACGGGCGGCAGCACAGCGGCGGCGGTCTCATCGGCGATGGGGGTGGCGGTGTCCAGGACACGGGCCGGGGCGTCGGCCGGGGCATCGACGGGGGCGTCGGCCGGGGTGTGCGCGAAGGCGGAGAGGGGGCCGAAGAGGTAGTCGATGTCGTCCTGGTCAGCGACGTCCGGGCTCTCCGGAGCCTCCGGGACCTCTGGGGTCTTCGGGGCCTCCGGGGCCTCCGGGGCCTCGGGGACCTCTGCGTCGTCCGCGACCTCCGCGACCTCCGCGACCTCCGCGACGGCGTCGGACGCCTGGTCCGGCAGCGCGATGGAGTGCTGGGGCAGCTCGTCGGCGCTGGCGACGGCGGAACCGAGTGCCCAGGCACCCGTGACACCGGCGGCTATGACGATGGAACGGCGAATGTTCTTGTTCATGCTTGCGTCGGATCCTTCGAATTCGAGCTCTGACTCACGAGCTCCGGCTGTGAACCCGGTGCTTCCGGAGATGTCCGGTGACCGGAGGGCAGACCTGTACCGCCCCCGCGCGGCAGGTCGTCGCGGGGAAAGGGCTGCCCTAGCCGGGGAATTCGGGAATGTCGCGCTGTCTGTCACGGATCGGCGCGGGGCCAGCGGGAACCCCGGGCCCGGACTGCATCCGAACCGGCGCACGACCACCGAACGCGGCGGCGTGCAGATCACCGTGGCGCGACGAACCACCGTCGCCCACCGACGCATTGCCGAGACTGCCACTGCCGCCACCGGGGTACGCCGGCCCGGGCAACGGCACACGCTTCGTACCGTTCGCAACGTGGACTTGATCGCGCCGGTCCGGCTCGATGAACCGGGGCGGCTCGGGCTGCACGGGCAGCAGCTCCGGAGACTCAGCGCGTACGACAGGACGTACAGCTGCACGTGCACCGGTGCGCACGACTGGGCGTACGACATGCCGTACGACGGGCTCCGCGGCAACCGGCGTCACCGCGCGAACAGGTTCCGTCCCCCGCAGCGGCCGAACCAGTTCGTCCGCCAAAGCCCGCTGAACCTGCTGAACCCGCCGAACCGGCGGCACATTCGCAATCTGCCGAACCGGCAGAACCCGCTGAACCCGCCGAGCGGGCTGAACCTGCCGAGCGGGTTGAACCGGCTGAACCGACTGGACCTGCCGAACCGGCTCAACTTCCTGAGCTTGCCGCACCGGCTGAACGTCCTGAACCTGCTGGACCCGCAACTGCCCCGCGTCACCGACAGGAAGTCCATCCGCCGCCTGTGCCCGCTCCCCGAAGAGGAACCCGAGAACCAGCAACCCACCCAGCAACAGCACCACGTGCAGCCCACGCCGACCGGCCACCGCACGCACGGAGCGCACAGCGGCACCGGGCGGAACGGCCGCGAGCAGCGCGGAAACTGAGGTCAAGGCGGGAATGTTCCTCTGAAAGGGTGGGCGAGGCGCGTAGATACTCGCACGGGACGCACGCCGTCGCGCAAGCCCGCCGTCACCGATGCCTGCTCATGTCCCGTTCCCCGCCGCCGTGTCCGGTATGGGCAGTGGGCGCCTTTCGATCGCCGCGGCCATCACCTCCGGGAAGAGGTCCGGCGTGCAGGCGAAGGCCGGCGCGCCCAGCGCCGCGAGCGCCGCCGCGTGCTCGCGGTCGTATGCGGGAGCACCTTCGTCGGAGAGCGCGAGCAGCGTCACGAACTGCACTCCGGACGCCTTCATCGCCGCGACCCGCTTCAGCATCTCGTTGCGTATGCCGCCTTCGTAGAGGTCGCTGATGAGGACGACGACCGTGTCGGCGGGCCGGGTGATCTGCGACTGGCAGTACGCCAGCGCCCTGTTGATGTCGGTCCCGCCGCCCAGCTGCGTACCGAAGAGGACGTCGACCGGGTCGTCGAGTTGGTCGGTGAGGTCGACGACGTTCGTGTCGAAGACGACGAGCCGTGTGTTCAGCGACCGCATGGACCCGAGCACGGCCCCGAACACCGAGGCGTAGACCACGGACGCGGCCATCGACCCCGACTGGTCGATGCAGAGGATGACCTCCTTCTTCACGGACTGGGACGCCCTCCCGTACCCGATGAGCCGCTCGGGGACGATCGTCCGGTACTCCGGCAGGTAGTTCTTGAGGTTGACCGCGATCGTGCGGTTCCAGTCGATGTCGTGGTGGCGGGGCCTGCTGACGCGGGCGCTGCGGTCGAGGGCTCCGGTGAGCGTGGAACGGGTCCGGGTCGCGAGCCGCTTCTCCAGGTCTTCGACGACCTTGCGCACGACGGCACGCGCGGTCTCCTTGGTCGTCTCCGGCATGGCCTTGTTGAGGGAGAGCAGGGTGCCGACCAGGTGCACGTCCGCGTCGACGGCGTCCAGCATCTCCGGCTCGAGGAGGAGCGCGGAGAGCCCCAGCCGGTCGATGGCGTCGCGCTGCATGACCTGGACGACGGACGAGGGGAAGTACGCCCGGATGTCCCCGAGCCAGCGCGCCACGGACGGCGCCGACGCCCCGAGCCCCGCCGAACGGTCCCGCCCCCGGCCGTCCTTCTCGCCCCCTCCCCCGTACAGCGCGGAGAGCGCGCCATCCATCGCCGCGTCCTGGCCGGTGAGCGTGCATCCCGTCCCGTCGGCGCCGTCCCCGCCCAGCACGAGCCGCCACCGCCGCAGCCGCTCATCGGTCGTCCCGCTCATCCCGCCACCCCCACACAGTCGCTGCCGTCGACCCCCACCGCGGCCCCCGACACCGCGCGCCCCGCCACCTCTGCCTCCACCTCCGCTGTCGCCTCCGCTTCCTCTCCCCTCGCCTCTCTCCCACCCTGTTCCGCTGCCGCTCGTGGTCCCGTCGGCAGGCCCAGCAGCAGGTGCACGATCGGCAGGACGGCGTCCGCGCGCGCGGCATCGACCTCATCGGCGAAACCGGGCAGGCCTCCCCCTGCCCCCCTCATGGGCCCGCTCGCCCCGCGCCCCGCCCCGGCTCCGGCCCCCGCCGGCCCACGTCTCACCAGCTCGCCCAACGTCCGCCGCACCCCCGGCTCGTACGCCGAGAAAGTGCGCCGCAGCAACGGCAGTACGTCGGTGAAGGCGCTGTCCGACACCCCGCTCAGCCAGTCGTCGACCAGACCGAGCAGCCGCTCGTCGTGCACCAGCAGCATCCCGCCGCCGGAACCGCCTCCGACGAACCCCTCGATCCAGGCGGCCCCTTCCGCGGGCGCGCTGCCCCGGGACAGCGCGAGCCCCATGAGCCGGGCGACCTCCTCGTCCCCCCACACCCCCGCGTCCAGCAACAGGCGCACGCTCCGCCCCCGCACGACCCCGGCGACGGTGTCCCGCTGCCCCAGCACCCGGAGCACGGAGTGCCAGCGCTCCCGCACCCCCCGTCCCGTCGCCGCGTGAGCCGTGTCCGGGGCGCCGGGTGGTGGCGGCTGAGGCTCCGGCCCTCCGGCCCGGCCCGGGTGGATGTCGTCGAGCAGTCCCACCGCCCGGTGCACGGCGTCGACGTGCCCCCGCATCTCCACGGCCGCCTCCGCGTCCAGCCCCGCGCACGCGGGCGGCAGCCCCACGAAGATCCGCTCGGCGAGGCCCAGGGCCACCCCGCCGAGAGCCTCGGTGCCGGTCCCCCGGACGTCCCCGTACCGCAGGGACCGCACCAGCGCGGGCAACGCCTGCGCGAGGTGGCCGACGTCCGCGTCCAGCGCCGCCCGGTCCGCCAGGACCCGCATCACCACGGGCAGCGCGTCCGGCAGCTCGGCCAGCAGACACCGCTCGGCGAGCGCGGTGACGTCGGCGAGGGCCCGCGCGTCGACCGCGTCGGACGAGGCCTTGCCCGTGGCCGCGGCGAGGACCGTGGTCCCCCACACGCCCGCCTCCGCGACCCGCACGGAGAGCTCCGGCTCCCACCGCAGCCGCCAGGCCTCCCGGAACGTCCCCGTGCTCCCCCGCGCCGCCACCGGCTCCCCCCAGTGGACGCCGAGCAGCCGCAGCCGGTGCAGCAGTCTGCTGCGCGCGGCGTCGGTCTCCTTGCGGAGGTCGAGCTCCAACTCCCGCTCCGCCGCCTCCGGTTTGAGCCGCAGCGTGCGTTGCAGCCGCGTGAGGTCCCGCTGGAGCGGCACCGCGGGCGCCGACTCGGGCACCTCGCCCAGCACGTCACCCACGACGAGCTTGTCGTGCACGAGCGCGAGCGGGACGTCGGAGCCCTCGCACAGCACCGCCCGCACGGCGTCGGTCGTCTCGGTCAGCCCGGCCAGTGGCCGCCCCCGCATGGCGGCCAGCGTGTCGGCGAGCCGCACCGCCTCGATGACGTGCGCGGACGAGACGAGCATGTCCTCCTCGCGCAACAGCCCCGCGACCTTCGTCATCCACCGCTCGACGGGCCGGTCGGGTGCGCTGAACAGATGCCCGTACCAGCCGGGGGAGGTGATGCCCGCGCCGTACCCGCTGGCGCGGGATAGCCGGCGGTGGGTCCACGGAACCCACGTCATCTCGGCCTTCACCTTGGGCAGCCCCTTGAGCAGCGCCCGGTCGGCGGCCACGGTGACCTTCCGCAGCAGCGCGGGGACGTGCCAGGCCCCGCACACCACGGCGACCCGCTCGGGCCCGAACTCCTTCTGCGCGGCGCGCACCTGGAGCCGCATGTACGCCTCGCGCACCAGGTCACGGTCGTGCCCGCCGTCCCCGTATGCCGCGCGCAGCGCCCCCATCGCGTCGCCCAGCGCCTCGAACGGGGCGAACGCGTCACCGTCCGCTCCCCGGTGCTCGACGACGTCCTCCCACCAGCGCTCGGGGTCGTCGTACCCGGCGGTCTCGGCGAGGACGCCGATGGGGTCGATCCGCACGTCGGTTCGCACGCCCTCTGCGCTCCCGTCCTCCTCACCGTCCTGCTCCAGTCCGCCTTCCTCACCGTCCTGCTGCCGTCCGCCGTCCTCCCCCGGCGGCGCCTTGTCGCCCCCCTCCTCCGCCTCGGCGCGCAGGGCGAGCGAGTGCGCCGCGGGCAGATCGATGAAGCGCACCGGCGCCCCATGCCCCAAGGCCCACTTGATGGCGACCCACTCCGGGGAGAACTCGGCGAGCGGCCAGAACGCCGAACGGCCCGGCTCGTCCACCACATGGGCGAGCAGCGCCACCGGCGGCCGCATCCCCTCGTCGGCGGCGAGCGGCACCAGCGCGTCGGCCTCGGGCGGGCCCTCCACGAGCACGACGTCGGGCCGCCTCTCGTCGAGCGCCGCCCGCACCGCACGCGCGGAACCCGGCCCGTGGTGCCGCACCCCGAGCAACAGCGGCTCCGGCGCCCTCGTCATGCGCTCACCTCGCGGCACGCGCGGTAGAAGTCCTTCCACCCGTCGCGCTCCCGCACGACCGCCTCCAGGTACTCCTGCCAGATGACGCGGTCCGCCGCCGGGTCGCGCACGACGGCGCCGAGGATGCCGGCGGCGACATCGCCGGGGCGCAGGACGCCGTCCCCGAAGTGAGCGGCCAGCGCGAGCCCGTTGGTGACGACGGAGATCGCCTCGGCCGTGGACAGCGTGCCGCTGGGCGACTTCAGTTTCGTCCGCCCGTCAGCCGTGACGCCGTCGCGGAGCTCGCGGAAGACGGTGACGACACGCCGTATCTCGTCGATGCCTTCCGGCCCCGTGGGCAGGTCGAGGGAGCGGCCGATCTGGTCGACGCGGCGCGAGACGATGTCGACCTCGGCGTCGGCGCTCTCGGGCAGCGGCAGGACGACGGTGTTGAAGCGGCGGCGCAGGGCGCTCGACAGGTCGTTGACCCCGCGGTCGCGGTCGTTGGCCGTGGCGATGAGGTTGAAGCCGCGCACGGCCTGCTGCTCCTGCCCCAGCTCCGGGATGGGCAGCGTCTTCTCCGACAGGATCGTGATCAGCGTGTCCTGCACGTCGGCCGGGATGCGGGTCAGCTCCTCGACGCGGGCCGTCATGCCCTCCGCCATCGCCCGCATGACGGGGCTGGGCACGAGGGCGTCGCGGCTGGGGCCGTGCGCGAGCAGCTGGGCGTAGTTCCAGCCGTACCGGATGGCTTCCTCCGGGGTGCCCGCGGTGCCCTGGACGAGGAGGGTCGAGTCGCCGCTGACGGCGGCCGCGAGGTGCTCGGACACCCAGGTCTTGGCGGTGCCGGGGACGCCGAGCAGCAGCAGCGCGCGGTCGGTGGCGAGGGTGGTGACGGCGACCTCGACGATGCGTCGCGGCCCCACGTACTTCGGCGTGATCACCGTGCCGTCGGGCAGGGTGCCGCCGAGCAGATAGGTGGCGACGGCCCACGGCGAGAGCTTCCACCGCTGCGGCCTCGGCCGGTCGTCCTGCGCGGCGAGCGCGGCCAGTTCGGCGGCGAAGGCCTGCTCGGCGTGCGGCCGCAGGGCATCCGACGGATTCGCGGTCGCGGACGTCGTCGAGTCGACGGAAACGGTCATGGAGCGATCCCCCTCCAGCTCGTCCGGACGCGTCTGGCCCGGATATGTCTCAACGGTGCACCACGCCACTGACAATCAGCCTCCGCACGCCGCTGACCTGCGCAAAAGTCTGCCGCCGGGTCGATTGTCAGTGGCTGCGCCTACCTTCGAGACATGACTCAGCAGGGGGTGCGCTGGACGGCGGATCAGGTGCTGGCACTGGCTCCTGACGCCCCGTCACGCAAGGCGGGAAGCAAACTCGGCGTCGCCGGCCCATGGTCGGAGGCGGGCAGTTCTGACGAGGGGACGGTGTGGGGGCTGTGCAAGGGCAGTGGCAGCAAGCCGTATCAGACGGTCGTCGACATCGCGGACGCGGCGGGCCCGGCGTACAAATGCAGTTGTCCGAGCCGCAAGTTCCCGTGCAAGCACGCGCTGGGGCTGCTGCTGGTCTGGACGGGCGCGGACGGCACCGTGCCGGAAGGCGGAGATCCGCCGCCCTGGGCCGAGGAATGGCTCACGTCACGCCGCAAGAAGGCCGAGGACAGGCGGAGTTCGGCTGCCGTGCCCGCCGGCGCGGCGGACCCGGAGGCGGCCCGTAGAAGAGCGGAGAAGCGGGCCGAGCGGATCACCGCGGGGGCGTCGGAGCTGGAGCAGCGCCTGTCCGACCTGCTCCGCGGCGGCACCGCCTCGGCCGAGCAGGCGGGGTACGGCGCGTGGGAGGAGACGGCGGCCCGCATGGTCGACGCGCAGGCGCCGGGACTCGCCGCTCGGGTGCGGGAGTTGGGGGCGATCCCGTCCTCCGGGCCCGGCTGGCCCGCGCGTCTCCTGGAGGAGTGTGCGCTGCTCCACCTCCTCGACCAGGGTTGGCTCCACCGCGACCGGCTGCCGGCCGACCTGGCGGCCACGGTCCGCTCGCGCGTCGGCCTGCCCGCGCACCCGGAAGGCCCACCGCTGCGGGACCAGTGGCTGGTCCTCGCCCAGTACGACACGGCGGACAGCAGACTCACCACACGCCGCATATGGCTGTACGGCACGGAATCGGGCCGTACCGCGCTCCTCCTCTCGTACGGCGCGGCGGGCCGCGCGCCCACGCTCGCCCTCCCGGTGGGCCTGGCGCTCGACGCCGAGGTGACCGCCTACCCCGGCGCGTCCCAGCCGCGCGTGGACCTGGGCGAACAGTTCGCAGCACCGGCACCCACCGCACACCGACCCCCGGGCATACGCACGGAAGAGGCCGCCGTCCGCTACGGCGAAGCGTTGCGCGGCGACCCCTGGCTGGAGTCCTGGCCGGTCACGCTCACCGGGGTGATACCGACCCCGCACGAAGACTCTTGGCAGCTGGCGGACGGACCGACGGAACAACCGCCGGGCCACCTGGCGGACTCCGGAGCCACCACCGCCCTCCCCTTGTCCCCAGCCGCCATGTCCCGGCCAGGCCTATGGCGTCTGGTCTCCCTGTCCGGAGGCACGCCGCTGACGGTCTTCGGCGAGTGCGGCCATCAAGGCTTCACGCCCCTCACGGCCTGGCGGAAGGACTCACGAGAGCCGGTGTCGCTGTGCTGACAACCGCACCCCATGGGACGAACACACATCAGAAAACGAACACACACCAGGAGCCAGCCGCACACCAGGGGCACGACCGCGCACCAGCAGACGTCCACACGCCAGGAGACACCCATGCCCACTTCACCTCCCACCCCCACCTGGGACGACCTGGTCACGACCGCCCTACTGGGTACCGACCGCCGCGCGCTGCCGCCCGCCATCAACGCCCCCGGCAAGGAGGCGCCGCTCGCCCTCCTGGACGCGGCGGCCGTGCAGACGGTGCGCCGCAGGGCGGGCCTGCGCCCGGCGCCGGCCGCCGCACCACTCGAACCCGCCCCGGACGACCCCAGGCCGCAGGTGCCGCCCGCGGCCGGACGCAGGCTCGCGACGCTGCTCGCCGACCAGCCGGGCACCGGCAGCGCCGGCCGGCGCGGCGCCGCACCCGACCTGATGGAGCTCCTGCCCCAGTGGCTGGCCCTGGCCAACGCGCGGGGATACAGCGCACCACCGGAGCTCCTGCCCGCCCTCCTGAACGCGGCCCGCGGCCGCACGGACCTGCGCCCCCAGGCACTCACCTTCGCGGGCCCGAGAGCTCTCTGGCTGGCCCGTCTGAACCCCGACTGGAAGTTCGCGCTCCGTGCCACCCCGGGAGGCGGCGTGGCGCTCCCGTCCACCGACGACGCACAGAGAGTCGGTCAGCTCTGGGAGGAAGGCCTCTTCGCCGAGCGTGTCGCCCTGCTCACCGCCCTGCGCGCGGACAACGCCCGCATGGCCCTGGACCTGCTCACCTCCACCTGGCCGACGGAGCGGGCGGAGGACCGGCTGATGTTCCTCGACTCGCTGCGCACGGGCCTCTCCGCCGCGGACGAACCCTTCCTGGAGCAGGCCCTCACCGACCGCAGCCGCAACGTCCGCTCCACCGCGGCGGAACTGCTGTCCGCGCTCCCCGAATCGGCCCTGGCCGGCCGGATGTCGGCACGCGCGGCCTCCTGCGTGGCCGTCGACCACACATCGAGCACGCCGACCCTCACCGTCGAGGCGCCGCACGAGTGCGACGCGGGCATGGAGCGGGACGGCGTCATCCCGAAGCCCCCCGCCGGCCGGGGCGAGCGCTCCTGGTGGCTCGGCCAGCTCGTGGAAGCGGCCCCGCTCGCCACCTGGCCGCCCCGGCTCGGCAACCGCACCCCGACGGAGATCATGGCGCTCCCGGTTGCCGACGACTGGCGGGGCGAACTGCACGCCGCATGGTGCCGCGCGGCCGTACGCCAGCGTGACGTGGCCTGGTCGAGAGCGCTGCTGGGCGCCCCCGCCTCACCCGACGCGGCGGGCCCGGGCGCCGTGTCCCTCGCCGAGCGGTCCAAACTGCTCGCCTCCCTGCCCGCTGCTGAGCGCGCGGACTGGGTGGCGGGGTTCATAGCGGCGCACGGCCTGTCTGAGGCGTTCCAACTGCTCGGCGTCTGCGCGGTCCCCTGGGCCGGGCCTCTGGGCCGGGCCGTGGTGGACTCCCTGAACATCGCGCGCGACGCGGGCAGTTACCCGTGGAGCTTCAGCGGAGTGATGGGCCTGGCCGAGCGGTGTCTGGACCCGGCCGAGGCGGTCCGCCTGGAAGCGCTCACCGCGGTCCCCGACGAAGCGGAGGACGCGTCACCCGGCGCGGGCGGCTACTGGTCGGAAGCGTTCCAGCGCCTGGTCACCACCCTGCGCCTGCGCGCGGCGATACGCGACGAACTCACCCCGCCGACATGACGCCGACCACCACGGCGACGGGCCCCCCTCGGACCACCGCGGCGATGGACACCCTCAGACGGCCACGGCGACGGGCGCCCTGGGACGGCCTCGGCGATGGGCCTTCAGACGGCCTGTCGCACGTTCCCGCGGACCCACTCCACGATCGACGTGGTGGTGGCCCCGGGCGTGAAGATCTCCGCGACGCCCTTCTCCTTCAGCGGTGCGATGTCCGCCTCCGGGATGATGCCGCCACCGAACACCTTGATGTCCTCCGCGTCCCGTTCCTTCAAGAGCTCCAACACCCGCGCGAACAGCGTGTTGTGCGCTCCGGAGAGGATGGAGAGGCCGATCGCGTCGGCGTCCTCCTGGATCGCGGTGTCCACCACCTGCTCGGGCGTCTGGTGCAGCCCGGTGTAGATGACCTCCATACCGGCGTCGCGCAACGCCCGCGCGATCACCTTGGCCCCGCGATCGTGCCCGTCGAGCCCCGGCTTGGCGACCACCACGCGGATCGGCCCGGCTGCCACACCCATCACTGCCTCCATGTACCGATATCCGTAACCGACAACAGTCTGTCCCGGCACAGATACCCCGCGCCGCACCGGCCGGGGAAGTGAACGAACGTTATCCCCAGCATCGCGCAAGCGGCAGTTTCACGGTGGAGAGGGAGGGGGAAATCACACGTGGGACACGTTCGCTGCGCGCCCGTCCGTAACCCAGGGGTTCACGCTCCGCATCCGGACCAGGCGCGAGGGGAGCCGCAACGAGACGCCGGGCCACCGCGCCGGCAGCCGCACGGCGTGGTGACACCGCGCATCGGCGATGCAACGGGGGCAAGGAGTCACCGCAGAGCGGTGGCCGGGATCGCCATCGCACAGCCGACTCCTCGACCACGACTCCCCCTAGGGCACACGGGGGACAGAGCCTCCCTTCCGTGCGCCAAACGGGAGGTCGACGATGCCGGTCACCAAGGCTCACGCGGGGGCGCGCCCCTTTCGCCCGCTCGGTTCGCTGCTGCCGAAAATCCTCGGCCTGACCCCACTCCCGGCCCTCCCGTCTCTTCCATCCCTCCCGTCTCTCCCGTTTCTCCCCGCCCTGCCGGCCAAAGTGGCCGGGCTCTCCGTGGCCCTGCTGAAGGCGACCGCCCTGGAGCTGACGATCCTCGCGGGCCACGTGCTCCTCTACCCCTCCGGCATCGCCCAGGAGCGCAGGCCGGCCCCGGTCCAGCCACCCCCCGGCGCTCCCCGCCTGCCCCCGGACGGCAGGCCTCCGGTCCTACTCCTGCACGGCTTCATCGACAACCGCTCCGTCTTCGTACTGCTGCGCCGCGCGCTCTCCCAGCACGGCCGCCGGGTGGAGACCCTCAACTACTCCCCGCTGACCTGCGACATCCGCGTCGCCGCCGAATTACTCGGCCGCCACATCGAGGAGATCTGCGAGCGCACGGGACACGCCCGGGTCGACATCGTCGGACACAGCCTCGGCGGCCTGATCGCCCGCTATTACGTACAGCGGCTCGACGGTGACGCACGCGTGCGCACGCTGGTCACGCTCGGCACCCCGCACGCCGGCACCCGCGTCGTGCCGCTCGCCGACGCCCACCCGATCGTCCGGCAGATGCGTCCCGGCTCCGACGTGATCCAGGAACTCAAGGAGCCCGCACAGGGCTGCCGCACGCAGTTCGTGAGTTTCTGGAGCGACCTGGACCAGATCATGGACCCGCTGGAGACGGCCTGCGTCGACCACCCCGACCTGCTCGCGCAGAACGTCCGCGTGACCGGCATCGGGCATCTCGCGCTGCCGGTGCACCCCGCCGTCGCGAACGGCATACGCCAGGCACTCGACCTGGCGAATCCGGGAGCCGACGCCAAGAGCGCGCCGGGCGGACTGACGGTCGCCTGAACCGGACCGACCCCATCCGTCACTCCCCACCCCGCACCCCCGCACGCCCTCACTCCTATCGAACGAACCTCGAACGCAGAGCCAAGGCTGTGCCCACAGTCCCCCGAAAGACGGCCGAATGCCCGTTTCCTGAAACCGTGAAACCTGCCGAAGATTGTCGCGCCCGTATACCGCCGGGTACAGTCGCCGCACTGCTCCGCCCCTGCTGCCGAGGCGAAAGAGAAGTTGGTGAACGATCGTCACCCGTCGGGGAGCTCGACTCCCCCGTCCTCGGCACCCGGCGCCGACCAACCGCACTACCCGACGTACGACCAACAGAGCGCCGAGCACGGCGGCTACGGCTACGACACCTACTCCACCGGCACCTTCGCCGCCACCGGTTTCGACACCGGAAGCTTCGACACCGGTACTTTCGCCACCGACCCGCTCTTCGGTGACATGCCCGGCGCCGGGCAGGACACGGGCCAGTGGGCGACCACCACGGCCACCCCGGCCCCGCCGCAGCGGACGACGCTCGCCGAGGACCCGTACGCGGCGCAGTACTACGCCGAGACGTACGACACCGGCAGTTACGACACCGCCTCCATGTGGTCGACCGGTGGCTACCAGCAACTCGCCGACATCCCCTCGCAGCAGGGCCCCGACTCCACGGGCCAGTGGGACACCACCGCCTGGGACCGGACGCCGCAGGCCGGCGAGTGGGACACGCAGACTTTCGACACGAGCGCGTACGACCCGCAAGACCGGCATGACGAGGCCTCGCCGCACGAAGCGGAGCGCTCCGACCTCGACCAGTACGCGCTCGACGCCGACGCCGAAGCCGCGTACGGGACGGACTCCGAGGCGGTCGCCGCGGATCCCGGGAGCGCCGCTCCCCGCGCGTCCCGCGCCTCCCGCGGAAAGGGTGGCGGCGCCGACGGCGGCCGCTCCAGGACCCGCCGCCGGACCCCCGCCAAACGCTCCGCCCTGTTCACCGTCGCGGTGCCCTCGGCCTGCGTGATGGGCGTCGCCGGAGTGGCCGCCGCGTCGGTGGGCAACTTCGGCGGGGACGACGAGAAGAAGGAAGCGGCAGCGTCGGCTCCGGACACCGCGCCCGTGCAGCCCGCCGCCGCCAACAACCAGCTGGACACCCAGCTGGCCAATCTCTCCGCCGACGCCGGCGACTTCGCGGACCGCGCGAGCCGCACGCAGGAACGCATCGACCTCAAGGCCGAGAAGGTGGCCGCCCAGAAGAAGGCGGCGGCCGAGGCGGCGCGCAAGGAGCGGCTGCGCCCCAAGTTCGCCCTGCCGGTGAAACAGCACGGCCTCAGCGCGCAGTACGGCCAGGCGGGCGTCAACTGGATGTCGGCGCACTCCGGCATCGACTTCCCGGTGTCGTACGGCAGCGAGGTCTTCGCCGCGACCGACGGCACGGTGACGACCAAGTGGAACAGCGCCTACGGCAACATGGCGATCGTCACCGCGAAGGACGGCACGGAGACGTGGTACTGCCACCTCTCCACGCACAAGATCTCCAGCGGTCCCGTGAAGGCGGGCGAGACCATCGCCTTCTCAGGGAACTCCGGCAACTCCACAGGACCGCACCTGCACTTCGAGGTGCGGCCCGCCGGCGGCTCGGCGATCGACCCGCTGCCGTGGCTCCGCAGCCACGGCCTCGACCCGACGTAACGTAACTCCGGCCGCCGGCCTGCCGGTCAGAGCTTTTCCACCGGCGCGTACCTCAGCAGCAGGCGCTTGGGCTTGGGCTCTCCGAAGTCCACCGTCGCCTCGGCGTTCGCACCTGTCCCCTTCACTCCGACCACGGTCCCGAGGCCGAACTGGTCGTGCGTGACCCGGTCGCCGACGGCGAGCGACACCACCGGCTTCTCCGACGCGCGGCGCGTGGCGAAGCCCTGCGCCCCGCCGGAACGCGAGCGCGAGGAGGACAGCGTCGAGGCGATGCCCGCGGCGGGCCCGGACGACGCGGGCGCGCCCATCGAACCGGTCCGCTTCCAGTCCAGGTGCGTGTCCGGGATCTCCTCGAGGAAACGCGACGGCGGGTTGTACGACGGCTGGCCCCAGGCGCTGCGCATCGAGGACCGCGTCAGATAGAGCCGCTCACGCGCGCGTGTGATGCCCACGTAGGCGAGGCGGCGCTCCTCCTCCAGCTCCTTGACCTGTCCGAGGGCGCGCATGTGCGGGAAGACGCCGTCCTCCATGCCGGTCAGGAAGACGACGGGGAATTCGAGGCCCTTGGCGGTGTGCAGGGTCATGAGTGTGATGACTCCGGAGCCGTCGTCCTCCTCGTCGGGGATCTGGTCGGAGTCGGCGACCAGGGCGACGCGCTCCAGGAAGTCGGAGAGCGTACCGGCCGGGGCGGTCCCCTCCTCGCCCTCGGCGGCCGCGCTGTTGTCCTGCTCGAACTCCAGCGCCACGGCGGCGAGCTCCTGGAGGTTCTCGATGCGCGTCTCGTCCTGCGGGTCGGTCGATGCCTGCAACTCGGCGAGGTAACCGGTGCGTTCGAGCACGGCTTCCAGGACGACGGCCGGTCCTGCGCCGGACTCGACGATGGTCCGCAGCTCCTCCATGAGCGTGTTGAAACGCTTGACGGCGTTGGTGGAGCGGGCCGCCATTCCGTACGCCTCGTCGACGCGGCGCAGGGCCTGCGGGAAGGAGATCTTCTCGCGCTGCGAGAGCGCGTCGATCATGGCTTCGGCGCGGTCACCGATGCCCCTCTTCGGCACGTTCAGGATGCGGCGCAGCGGGACCGCGTCCTCGGGGTTGGCGAGAACGCGCAGGTAGGCCAGCACATCGCGGACCTCCTTGCGCTCGTAGAAGCGGACGCCGCCGACGACCTTGTAGGGCAGGCCGACGCGGATGAAGATCTCTTCGAAGACACGGGACTGGGCGTTCGTCCGGTAGAAGATCGCGACGTCGCCGGCCTTGGCCTCGCCCGCGTCGGTGAGGCGGTCGATCTCGTCGGCGACGAACTGGGCCTCGTCGTGCTCGGTGTCGGCGACGTATCCGGTGATGCGTGCGCCCTCGCCCTGGTTGGTCCAGAGGTTCTTGGGGCGGCGGCTCTCGTTCCGCTCGATGACCGCGTTGGCGGCGGTCAGGATCGTCTGCGTGGAGCGGTAGTTCTGCTCCAGGAGGATCGTCGTCGCGTCGGTGTAGTCCTCCTCGAACTGGAGGATGTTGCGGATCGTGGCGCCGCGGAAGGCGTAGATGGACTGGTCGGCGTCGCCCACCACGCACAGCTCCGCCGGGTCGTCCCCCTCGCCTCCGGAGGGGCCGACCAGCTCGCGCACCAGCGCGTACTGCGCGTGGTTCGTGTCCTGGTACTCGTCCACCATGACGTGCCGGAAACGGCGCCTGTAGTGCTCGGCGACGTCCGGGAAGGCGCGCAGCAGGTGGACCGTCGTCATGATCAGGTCGTCGAAGTCCAGCGCGTTCGCCTCGCGGAGGCGCGACTGGTACATGGCGTAGGCCTGGGCGAGGGTCTTCTCGAAGCCGTCGGCAGCCTGACCTGCGAAGTCCTCTTCGTCAATCAGCTCGTTCTTCAGGTTCGAGATCTTGGCGCTGAACGACTTCGGCGGGAACTTCTTCGGGTCGAGGTCCAGGTCGCGGCAGACCAGGGCCATGAGGCGCTTGGAGTCCGCGGCGTCGTAGATCGAGAAGGAGGAGGTGAAGCCCAGCTTCTTGTACTCGCGGCGGAGGATGCGGACGCAGGCGCTGTGGAAGGTGGACACCCACATCGCGTTCGCCCGGGGGCCGACGAGCTGCTCGACGCGCTCCTTCATCTCGCCCGCGGCCTTGTTCGTGAAGGTGATCGCGAGGATCTGGCCGGGGTGCACGCCGCGCTCGGCGAGGAGGTACGCGATGCGGTGGGTCAGCACACGGGTCTTGCCGGAGCCGGCGCCGGCCACGATGAGCAGGGGGGAGCCGGCGTGCACGACGGCCGCGCGCTGGTTCTCGTTCAGCCCGTCGAGGAGCGACGCCGGGTCGATGACCGGGCGCGGGGCGCCGTCGCGGTAGTGCGACTCCCGGGTCATGGGCGCGTCGAACTTCCCGTCGAACAAATCGTCCGGAATGGGCTCCGGAGCGCTGTCCTCGGGCGGCGGCGGAGGCGCTTCGTCCGCGGCCCGGGAGGGCTGCAGGTCCGCCAGGAAGCTGTCATCAAAGAGGCTGCTCATCGCCTCCCGAGTCTAGGCGGCCCCACTGACAACCCGCTGCGGTTCCGGACACACCCCGGCCTTCCTACGCCTCTTCCTACGCCGCGCTCGCACGCGATCACACTCCGCTACGCCTCCACCCCCTCGCCGCCCTGCCCGCATCAAGGGCCTCGTAAAGTCACGAAAATGTATCGGGCATATCGAACATCAACCTTCACAGGAGTGACACGGGTTGGCTAGCGTGCCCGGCGGGCCACTCGCCCCCCACCGGCGAACCCCGCCGGGAACGGGTGGCCTCCGCCGAGTCCGACGTGTTCGGAGCCGGGGACCCACCAGAACCTTGGGGTGAATCGGTCCCGTACGAAGTACGGGACTGTAGGGCAGCCTTCCGAACCACCCGCCCGAACCCGACAGCTAACCCGGTAGGCGGTCTACGGAAGGAGTCGCCTCCCTTGGCGTCGCACCGCAAGCCGCGGACCCGTACAACCGGCATACGCACGGCCCCCGCCATCGGCATCACGACGGCAGCCCTCACCTCCGTCGCCCTCCTGGCACAGAGCGCGCAGGCGGCGCCCTCCGCGCCGACGAAGCCCAGCCTCGAAGAGGTCCAGAAGAAGGTCGACGAGCTCTACCAGCAGGCCGGCGTGGCCACCCAGAAGTACAACTCGGTCAAGGAGCGCACCGACAAGCAGCGCAAGAAGGTCGACCGCCTGCTCGACGACGTGGCCAGGCGCACGGATGAGCTGAACGACGCACGCGAGGAGCTGGGCTCGTTCGCCGCTGCCCAGTACCGCACGGGTGCCGTCTCGGAGACGGCCGCGATGATGCTCGCCGACGACCCGCAGGGCTACTTCGACCAGAACCACCTGGCGGACCGGCTGACCTCGCGGCAGAAGAAGGCGGTCGACGACTACCAGGCGCAGCAGGCGTCGGCGACCGAGCAGCGTACGAAGGCCGCGAAGAGCCTCAAGACGCTGAGCGACTCCCGGGACGACCTCAGGACGAGCAAGCGGACCGTCCAGAAGAAGCTGGGCGACGCGCGTGAGCTCCTTTCGAAGCTGACCGCCGAGGAGAAGGCGCGGCTCGCGGAGATCGAGCGGAAGAAGAAGCAGGAGGCCAAGCGCAAGGCCGAGAAGCTGGCCCGCGAGCAGGCCGCGGAGGCGGAGCGCGAGCGGAAGGCCGAGGAGGCGGCGCAGCGGGAGAAGGAGCGGGAGGCCGACCAGGGCTCTGGTTCCGGATCCGGCTCCGGTTCTGGTTCTGGTTCCGACGCGGGCTCGGGTTCGGACTCCGGTTCCGGCTCCGGCTCCGGAAGCACCGACGGCAGCTACGCCACCAAGGCCGCGAAGGTCATCGATTTTGCGGAGGGTCAGATCGGCAAGCCGTACGTCTGGGGCGCCACCGGCCCCGACTCCTACGACTGCTCCGGACTCACCCAGGACGCCTGGAAGGCCGCGGGGATCTCCCTGCCGCGCACCACATGGGACCAGGTCAAGGTCGGCACGACCGTGAAGACCGCCGATGCCAAGCCGGGTGACCTTGTGTTCTTCTACGACGACATCAGTCACGTGGGGATCTACATCGGCAACGGCAAGATGATCCACGCCCCGAAGCCGGGCGCGAACGTCCGCGTCGAGTCGATCTATTACATGCCGATCCACAGCGTGGTACGCCCCGCTTGAGAACGAAGGCCCCTCGCAGCAGCGAGACGCCCCCTCTACGCGCGCGTGGCCCGCATCCTCCCCGGATGCGTTGTCCTGGGCCGGCGGGAGGGTTCGCCTCCCGCTCCCACATCACGCGCCA
>NZ_JBVICF010000012.1:0-315765 GCF_055572995.1 Streptomyces sp. NPDC030245
AACGCCCGGTTACATTCCGAACCCGGAAGCTAAGCCTCATAGCGCCGATGGTACTGCAGGGGGGACCCTGTGGGAGAGTAGGACGCCGCCGAACTTCTTTTGATGGGAAACCCCCGCACCTTTTGGTGCGGGGGTTTTCTGCGTTCTGGGGTTGCTGCGAATTAGGGTCGGGACATGCGATACGAACTGGTCATCTTCGACAACGACGGTGTCCTCGTGGACAGTGAGCCCCTCTCCAACACGATCCTCGCCGGCTATCTGACCGAGCTCGGGCACCCCACCTCCTACGAGGACTCCCTGCGCGACTACATGGGCGCCGCCGTCCACCGCGTACACGATCTGATCCTCGAACGGAGCGGGCAGCGGCTTCCCGAGGACTTCGACGACGTTTTTCACGGGCGGGTCTTCGCCGCTTTCGAGCGGGAGTTGCAGCCCGTGCAGGGTGCCGTGGATGTGCTGGAGAAGCTGAGCGCAGACGGGGCGGCCTACTGTCTGGCCTCGTCCGGGAGTCATGAGCGGATTCGAGTCGGGCACCGGAAGGCCGGGCTCGACAAGTGGTTCGACGAAGGACGGATCTTCAGCTCGCAGGACGTGGAGCGGGGGAAGCCGGCGCCCGATCTCTTTCTTTACGCCGCCGAGCGTATGGGCGTGACGCCCGAGAAGTGTGTCGTCGTCGAGGACAGCCCGCTCGGGGTGCAGGCCGCGGTCGCCGCCGGGATGGACGTCCTCGGGTTCACTGCCATGACGCCGGCCGAGCGGCTTGCGGGGGCCACCGAACTCTTCGGGGACATGCGGGAGTTGCCGGACCTGCTTGCATGACGAGCTGCCGATATTGGGCGGGTGATCCATCTACCCACTGGTAGACCGGGGCCCTACGCTCTCCAGCCATGACCGAAGTGCTGCGGCGCGGCAGGGCCTCGCTGGCGTTCGCCTTCCTGGTGCAGGGAGTCACGTTCGCCCTGCTCGTGACGCGGATCCCGGCGATCCAGGATCGCTACGGGATATCCGACGGGCTGCTGCCCGTCTTCCTCGCGGCGGTGCCGATCCTGGCCGGAATCGGGAGCCTCGGCACCGAACGGCTGGTGAGGAAGGTTCCGCCGAGCACTGTGTTGCGGTGGTCGCAGCCCGCCGTGCTGCTGGCGCTGCTCGGGGTGGGCGCGGGCGACGCGATGTGGCACGTCGCCGTGGCGCTCGGGGCGTTCGGGCTTGCGGTGGGGGCGCTCGACGCGGCCATGAACATGCTCGGGGTGAGTCTCCAGCGGGCGTACGGGCGCAGCATCATGCTCGGGTTCCACGCCGCGTACAGCCTGGGCGGGATCGTCGGGGCGTCGCTCGCCTGGGCCGGGGCGCACTGGGACCTCTCGCTCTTCGTCTCCTACCTGCCGGCCGTGGCGGTGCTGCTGCCGGCCGCGCTGGTCGGGAGCCGGTGGTACGTCGATGCGACGCCGGTGACGGGGTCGGGGTCGGGGTCGGGGTTGGGGTCGGCGGAGGTGCGGGACGGGGACGGGGCGCGCACGGGCGGTGGCGTCGCCTTCAAGGTGCTGCTTCCGCTCTGCCTGGTGATGACCTTCGCGTACATCGGGGACTCGACGGTCTCCAACTGGAGCGCCAAGTATCTGCACGACGTGCTGGGGAGCTCGGAGGAGGTCTCGACCGTTCCGTACAACGTCTACATGGTCATGACGCTGGTGGGGCGCGGGCTCGGGGACCTGGGGGTGCGGCGGTTCGGGGCCGTGGCGGTGGTGCGGGGCGGGTCGGTGGTGGCCGCGCTGGGGTTCGCGGTCGTGGCCGCGGCGCCCGGGGCGTGGGTGGGCATCGCCGGGTTCACCGTGCTCGGGCTGGGGTTGTGCGTGATCGTTCCGCAGACGTTCGCCGCGGCGGGGAGATTGTTCCCGGGGGCTTCGGACGCGGCCGTGGCGCGACTGAATGTCTTCAACTATGTGGGGTTTTTGATCGGTTCGCCGTTGGTGGGCGGGCTCGGGGATCTCTGGAACTATCGCGGGGCGATGGTCGTTCCTCTGGTGTTGACGCTCCTGACCTTGCTGTACGCCCGTTCCTTCGCCCCGGGACCGGACCGGTACGGTGACGGGCATGAGTGGCCGCGCGCAGCTGATGTGGGACGAGGCAGTAACGGGCTATGACTTCGGCCCGGGTCACCCGATGGACCCGGTCAGGCTCGGGCTGACCCGAAGTCTGGTCGACGCCTTCGGACTCGACCAGGAGCTGGACGTCGTCGCGGCCAAGCGCGCCGGTGACTCGACGCTGCGGCTCGTGCACCGCGGGGACTACGTGGACGCGGTCAAGGCCGCTTCCGCCGACCCCGCGTCCGCCCGCGGGGAGTACGGGCTCGGCACGGAGGACGACCCGGCCTTCGCCGGGATGCACGACGTGTCGGCGCTGATCGCCGGGCAATCCGTGGGCGCGGCCGAAGCGGTGTGGCGCGGGGACGCGCTGCACGCGGTGAACTTCGCGGGCGGGCTGCACCACGCGATGCCCGGGGCCGCCTCCGGGTTCTGCATCTACAACGACGCGGCGCTGGCCATCGCCCGGCTGCTCGAACTGGGCGCCGAACGCGTCGCGTACGTGGACGTGGACGTGCATCACGGCGACGGGGTCCAGGCCGCCTTCTGGGAGGACCCGCGGGTTCTGACGATCTCGCTGCACGAGCATCCGCGGACGCTCTTCCCGCAGACCGGGTGGCCCGAGGAGACCGGCGCGGACGGCTCCGCGGAAGGCACCGCGGCGAACATCGCGCTGCCGGCCGGGACCGGTGACGCCGGATGGCTGCGGGCCTTCCACGCCGTGGTGCCCGAACTGCTCGCCGAGTTCCGGCCCCAGGTCCTCGTGACGCAGCACGGGGCCGACACGCACTTCGAGGACCCCCTGGCGCACCTCGCGGTCTCGCTGGACGCGCAGCGGGCCGTGCAGGCCGCCTGCCACGACCTGGCCCACGAGCACGCAGACGGGCGGTGGGTCGCTCTCGGGGGCGGGGGGTACGCGGTGGTGGACGTGGTGCCGCGGTCCTGGACCCATCTCGTGGCCATCGCGGCGGGGCGGCCCGTCGAGCCCACGACGGAGACCCCCGAGGCGTGGCGGCACGAAGTGTTCGCGCGGACCCGGCAGTTGGCGCCGGGGCGGATGACGGACGGCCGGTGGCCGGTGGAGTGGAAGGGCTGGGAGTCGGGGTACGACCCGGCCGACCGGCTCGACCAGGCCGTGCTCGCCGCACGGAAGGCAGTGTTCCCGTTGCGGGGACTACTGGCGTAGCGGGCTGTCGGCGGAGAGAATGCACGACGAGCACGCCGGATTATGCCCGCGTTAGCCCAACTGTGGGGGCTTTCCGGGGTTTTGCGGCACCATGGGGGCCGGTGCGTCAGCATCGGACCGTGTTGAGCACCGGAGCGCTGCGCGCGCATCTGTTGGCGGCCCGGCTGGCCGGGCCGGTGGCCACCTCGCGGGAGCGAAGCCTGCGGAGTTATCGGCTGTTCGCGGCCCGGGACCCGCGGATACTGCTGGGGCTCGACCCCGAATGGAGCTGGGGCGCAGGCGACCTGCTGCGCCTGATGTCCGACAAGTGCGGGGTGTCCGCCGACCCGGGGTGCACCACGGGGGCCGATGTCATCGATCCGGAACGGACGTTGGCGGCGCTCGACGCCTTCGCGGAACGGCTCGCGGTGGCGGCGCGGCGGCGGCTCCCGGTGCTTCTCGGGACCGGTCACCCGCACCGACTGCTCGGTTTCTACGCCGCGTTGGCGGACGCTTTGTCGGCGGCCGGATGCACTGTCCTCACCCCCGCGCAGGGCAGCAGTGTCGACATAACGACCCGGTTCGGCCTACGCACGTACAACCTTGACTACGTACAAGGAGTCGCGCTGGTGCGCGAACCCGGCGCGCGGCCCGCCGGGAGTGAGACCGGCGCACACACCCACTCACCCCTCCCGATTCGGGCCGCTCTGGACGGTGCCGCGGAGGCCGGCGGACCGCTTCCAGAGTTGGTCATCGGGGACCACGGATGGGTCTGCGGAGCAGGTCAGCTGGGGTTTGAGGCGATCGGTCTGGCGGATACGGACGATCCCGCGCTGTTCGTCGGAGAGGCCGAGGGGCAGGTGTCCGTCGTCGTTCCGCTTGATGACGCTGTGCGGTCTGATTACTACCGACCGCTTACTCGCTATGTACTCAATCGAGCGTGTCTGTCACAGTAGGCGGCCGATCGCGGCTCCTCTTCCCCACTCGCATCATCCGCCCCTAGTCTGGGGAGTGAGCGCGCAGAGACGAAGAGTCACCGGAAGGGGAAGCCGGTGCCCGTCATGTGCGGAAGGTTCAGGTGGGGTGTCATGGCTGCAGAGCAGAGGCCGCTGAACGAGGTCGCGTTCCTGACCGTGGCGGAAGTCGCCGCGGTGATGCGAGTGTCCAAGATGACCGTGTACCGCTTGGTGCACAGCGGTCATCTGCCCGCCATCCGGGTCGGAAGGTCCTTCCGGGTCCCGGAGCAGGCGGTTCACGAGTACCTCCGCGAGTCGTATGTGGGGGTTGAGGCTGGTTGAGCCAGGGGCCTTCGGGCCCGTGGCGCAGGGGTCATGGCTCCTCGATTACGTCCCTCACGCGGGGACAGGTAGGCTAGGCCGACGTAGGTCGTGTGGGCCCAGTCTGCTGCCCCGCACCGAGTGAAGAGAAGTGAGCGAGGGTAGTCGTGGGCTCTGTTATCAAGAAGCGGCGTAAGCGGATGGCCAAGAAGAAGCACCGCAAGCTGCTGAAGCGCACTCGCGTTCAGCGTCGCAACAAGAAGTAAGCGACAGCTGCACAGCGTGTACCGAAGCCCTCCCGTCATCCGACGGGAGGGCTTCGGTGTTTTCGGCCGTCTCCGGGTGCGCGGTCGTCACAGCGCGACGTCCACCCGCTAGCGTGGTCAGCGACAGCCGGCACGGTGCGGCGGCCGTGGTGGGGCGAGGGTCGGGGAAAGGCAGGCGCTGATCTTGGGCAAGGTCGTGCTCGTGACCGGAGTGGCCCGGCAACTGGGCGGGCGGTTCGTCCGGCGGATCCAGCGCGATCCCGAAGTGGACCGGGTGATCGCCGTCGACGTCGTCCCGCCCGAGCACCATCTCGGGGGCGCGGACTTCGTCCGGGCCGACATCCGGCAGCCCACGATCGCCAGGGTGCTCGCGGAGCACGGGGTGGACACGGTCGTCCACATGGACGTCAGCGCCACCGCGCTCGGTGGCCGCGACGGCAGGGGCGGCCGCGGCTCGGTCAAGGAGACCAACGTCATCGGCACGATGCAGCTGCTCGGCGCCTGCCAGAAGTCGCCGACGGTGAAGCGGCTCGTGGTGAAGTCGAGCACGAGCGTGTACGGGTCCGCGCCCAGGGATCCCGCGGTCTTCACGGAGACCACGCCGCCCAAGTCGCTGCCCAGCGGAGGCTTCGCCAAGGACATCGTCGAGGTCGAGGGCTATGTGCGCGGGTTCGCGCGGCGCCGTCCCGACGTCGCCGTGTGCGTGCTGCGCTTCGCGAACATCCTGGGGCCCGCCGCGGACTCACCGCTCGCCGAGTACTTCTCGCTGCCCGTCCTGCCCACCGTGTTCGGGTACGACCCGCGGCTTCAGTTCGTCCACGAGGACGACGCGGTCGAGGTGCTGCGGCTCGCCTCGCACGAGCCGCGGCGCGGCACGCTCAACAGCGGCACCTTCAACATCGCCGGCGACGGCCAGCTGCTCCTGTCCCAGTGCTCGCGGCGGCTCGGCCGCCCCACCGTGCCCCTCTTCCTGCCGGCCGTCACCTGGGTCGGTTCGGCGCTGCGCACGGTCGGCATGACGGACTTCTCGCCCGAGCAGATCAGGCTGCTCACCCACGGCAGGGTCGTGGCCACCCGGCAGATGCGCGAGACACTGGGGTTCGAGCCGAAGTACACGACCGCGGAGGCCTTCGCGGACTTCGTGCGCAGCCGGGGCCCCGGGCTGCTGCCACCGGGTGCCCTCGCGGGGGCAGTCGACCGGATCGCCGCGCTGCCCCTCGCGGGTGGCCACCAGAGCGCCAACTGAGGAGAGCGTCAACCATGGCGGACGCCAAGGTCATTCCGTTCGACGACGACCGGTCGCGGGGGAGTGCGCAGCGCACCTCGCGCCGGAGGTCCGCGCCCCGGCGCAAGGGTGATCCCGTGGCCGGGGTCAAGGCGCTGCCCGGCCAGCAGGACGGGACGCAGGAGGGCGTGCCCCAGCAGGGCGGGGGCCCGGGGGTGGCGCCCCCTGAGCCTTCCGAGCGGGGGCAGAGGCGCGCTCAGGGGCCCCGGAGCGGTGGCGGGTGGGACCGGCGCGTCGCGGGCGGCCTGGCCTTCCTGCGGCGGCGGCTGACGGGGGAGTACGAGGTCGACGACTTCGGTTACGACGAGGAGCTCACCGACCAGGTCCTGATGTCGCTGCTCCGCCCGTTCTACGAGAAGTACTTCCGGGTGGAGGTGAAGGGCGTCGAGAACATCCCCGCCGACGGCGGGGCGCTGATCGTCGCCAACCACTCCGGGACGCTGCCGCTGGACGGCCTGATGATGCAGGTCGCGGTGCACGACAACCACCCGCACGGCCGGCATCTGCGGCTCCTCGCCGCCGACCTCGTCTTCATGCTGCCGGTCATCAACGAACTGGCCCGCAAGGCCGGGCACACGCTGGCCTGCGCGGAGGACGCGGAGCGGCTGCTTGAGCGGGGCGAGCTGGTCGGGGTGATGCCGGAGGGCTTCAAGGGCATCGGGAAGCCGTTCAGCGAGCGGTACAAGCTACAGCGGTTCGGCCGCGGCGGCTTCGTGTCGACGGCGCTGCGGACGGGCTCGCCGATCGTGCCGTGCTCGATCGTCGGGGCGGAGGAGATCTACCCCATGATCGGCAACGCGAAGACGTTGGCGCGGGTGCTCGGCATCCCTTACTTCCCGATCACGCCGACGTTTCCGTGGTTGGGGCCGTTGGGGGCGGTGCCGTTGCCGACGAAGTGGACGATTCAGTTCGGGGAGCCGATCGCGACGGACGGGTATCCGCCGGAGGCGGCGGAGGATCCGATGCTGATGTTCAACCTGACGGACCAGGTCCGGGAGCAGATCCAGCATTCGCTGTACAAGTTGCTGGTGCAGCGGCGGTCGGTGTTCTTTTAGGGGTGGATACGTGGATACGCGACTGGGGGCGCCCTCGATAAGGAGGGCGCCCCCAGTCACGTACAGGGTGGGGCTACTTCGTGTCCTCGCCCTTGATGCCCAGCTCCGGGAGCTGGAGGCCGGGGAGGAGCGGGGGGAGTGTGACGTCCGGTTTGGGTGGGATGGTGTGCTGGCCGGGCTTGCTCTTGCCGTCCGAGGGGGACGGGCTCGTCTTCTTGTCGTCCGGCGGGTCGAGGAGGCCGCCGGTGGTGCCGCCGAGGATGCCGTCGTCCTCGCGGTCCGACGTGGAGGGCCTGGGCCTGCTGTCGCTGCCCGCCCCGCCGCCGTGCGAGCTGCCGCTGCCCGAGGGGCGGGTGGTGCGGCGGTCGGAGCTGTCGGAGCCGCTGGGGCTCTGGGAGGTCCGGCCCCCCTTCGTGCCGCCCTTCTCCTGCGGGCTGGGCAGCAGGGACCGCAGCGGCTCGACCTCTTCGTCTATGGCGTCGAAGACGGAGTTCACCTGCTCGCCCACGTCGCCCAGCTGGACGGGGAGGCGGCCCTGGAGGTCGGTCCAGGCCTCGCGGTGCGACCGGGAGAACGCGGACAGCGCCTGGATGGGGCCGAGGGAGCCGTCGCGCTCGTACGCCTCGAGGAGGAGGCGGTGGCCTTCCGTGGCGTCGTGCCGCATGCCGGAGAGGGCACGTCTGATCTCGCCGAGCGACTCGTGGTCGAGGGTGCCTGAGCGGCCCCGCTCCATGAGTCTGCGGGCCTCGCTCAGCCGGGTGGAGGCCTGGTCGAGATAGATCCGGCCGCGGTCGCTGTCGTCGTCGGCCAGGCCGCGCTTGAAGTCCTCCATGCCGCGCTTGAGGCCGTACAGCGAGTCGCCGGGGAGGGCGTCGGAGCTGGCGGCGGCGACACCGCCGAACGCGCCCGCGGCGACGCCGACGGTGAGCCCGCCGGCCGCGATGCCCTTGGACAGGCGGGAGCGCGGACGCAGTTTCTGAAGGGCGCCCGCTCGGTGGGCACTCTTGCGGGACCGCTGCTGCGGCACCGACGGAGCGCCGCCCTCCAGGAGCATGGCTTCCATCGCGGCCACGAGCTGGGCGCGCTGGACGACCTTGACCTCGGGGTCGAGGGCGGGTTTGGGCAGTGCGTCGAGACCGTCCGCCAGGGCCAGTAGACGGCCCTGCTCGGTCGGCTCGGTGCGCGCCGCGGTGGTTTCGGTGGACTCCACGGGTGCGGCCGCGGGCGCGGACGTGGGCGCGGAGTCCTCGGGCTGCTCGGCTGCCGGGCCCTGGTCGGAACGCTCCTCCAGGGCCTGGGCGAAGGCGTTCGCCCGCCGGTGGGCCGATACGTTCGCGATCACTGGCGGCACCTCCTCTCGTCATGACGGTCGACTCCCCAGGGGGTCCTGAGGGTTGCATGTCCTGACCGTTTCCACACTTTCGAGTGAGCGGAGCCAGCCAGGTAGCGACCACAGGGAGCCTGCATCCCGCACAACGAGCGTCGCGGCACTTGGGTTACGGACGGCGGATGATCGGACCGCGACAATTCCGTGGCGACCATCTGGCCGCCACGGAGGGAGAGTTGGGCACGAGGGGCGGCTAGCGGGCGTCGTCGGGCAGCAGACGGGCGAGCGTGCGTACCGCGCGGTACTGGAGGGTCTTGATCGCGCCTTCGTTCTTGCCCATGACCCGCGCGGTCTCGGCGACGGAGAGGCCCTGGAGGAAGCGCAGGGTCACGCACTCCTGCTGCTGGGGGTTGAGGCGGCGGACGGCTTCGAGGAGGGCGGCGTTCGAAAGGGACTCCAGGACGGAGTCCTCGGGGCTGCGCTCGACTTCGTTGGCGTCGAGCATTTCGCCGGTGGTCACTTCGAGGCGGAAACGGCTCGATTTGAAGTGGTCGGCGACGAGATTGCGGGCGATCGTGACCAGCCAGGCGCCGAAGTCGCGGCCCTGCCAGGTGAAGGTGCCGATGCGGCGGAGGGCGCGCAGAAAGGTCTCACTGGTGAGGTCCTCGGCGGTCGCCTTGCCGCCGACGCGGTAGTAGATGTAGCGGTAGACCGTGTCGCTGTACTGGTCGTAGAGGCGGCCGAACGCGTCGGACTCGCCGGCTTGGGCGCGCTCGACGAGTTCCATCATGCGGGCGCTGTCGCTGTCCGCGGCGGGACGGCGGGGGGTGGGGGCCGAGGTGGCGGCAGCGGCGGAGCGGCCCCGTCTGCTGACTGCCGCACCGCCGTTCGCCAGGGCATAGCACGGCCCGGCGGGTGCGGGGACGGCGAGGGCGGGGACGGCGGGGACGGCGTACGCGGTGGGGACGAAGCCGCGCAAGCGGTCGATGACCGTTGCGCGCAGCGTAGCCAGGCCCGAGGTGTCAACCCCGACGTGTGGGTACACGGGACTCCCAGAGGCAGAGCTTCCATCACGTGCAGTGCGGGACCGTTCACCCGTCGTAGCGACGTGTGGGGTCCCTTATGCGTCTGAGGAGAATAACGCTTCGTACAGGCAGCACTACACCCAGTTGCTCAAATCATCGATTACGTCGCTTCTGTAACCGATTGACGCCCGTTCAAGTGCCGGAGAGTGAGCACTTGTTGATCGAATCAGTTCACATTCCGTGTCGGCCTGAGGCGTGTTGTGGCCGAGTGCTACCGGCGTGACTGCCGGAAGTCGGGGCGGGGTAGGACCGACGGATGCTCGGCGGCGGCGGGGCTCGGCGGTGGCGACGCTCAGTGGCGGCGGCGGTGCAGCGCCACGGCCGCGGCCGCGCCGCCCGCGAGCGCGCCGACGCCCGCGGCGGCCGGGATGCCGACCTTCGCGGCCTTGCGGCCGGTGCGGTAGTCCCGCAGCCGCCAGTCACGGGCGCGGGCGTGCTTGCGCAGTTTGGCGTCGGGATTGATCGCGTACGGATGTCCGACGAGCGAGAGCATCGGGATGTCGTTGTGCGAGTCGCTGTACGCGGCGCAGCGGCCCAGGTCGAGGCCCTCGGCGGCGGCCAGGGCGCGGACCGCCTCGGCCTTCGCGGGGCCGTGCAGGGGTTCGCCGACGAGCTTGCCGGTGTAGACGCCGCCGACGGACTCGGCGACGGTGCCGAGGGCGCCGGTCAGGCCGAGGCGGCGGGCGATGACCGTGGCGATCTCCACCGGAGCGGCGGTGACCAGCCAGACCTTCTGGCCCGCGTCGAGGTGGGCCTGGGCGAGGGCGCGGGTGCCCGGCCAGATCCGCTCGGCCATGTACTCGTCGTAGATCTCCTCGCCGATGGACATCAGCTCGGCGACGCGGTGGCCCTTGACGATGGAGAGGGCGCTGTCGCGGGCGTCCTGCATGTGCTCGGGGTCCTCGACGCCGGCGAGCCGGAACCACGCCTGCTGCCAGGCGAACCTGACCAGCTCCTGGCGTTCGAAGAACTTCCGCTTGTAGAGGCCGCGGCCGAAGTGGAAGATCGCGGCGCCCTGCATCACGGTGTTGTCGAGGTCGAAGAAGGCGGCGGCCTTGACGTCACCGACGACGGGGAACTCCGGCTCCTTCGGCCTCTCGTCGGGCGTGGTCCGCGCGGCGAGGGCGTCGAGTTCCTCCAGCTCCTGCGAGGACTTGCGCGCTGCCTCGGCCGAGGCCTCGCCTGCCAACACGCTCCGCGCCGTGGCGGAGCGCCTACGGGGGGTGAGCCATCCGAGAGCGGCCATGCCGTGAGCATAGCCAGTCTGTTCGGTACTTCCGGAGTCGGGAGGATTCGGGCCTGTGAACTCTGCGCGTCGGGCGGGCGAGAATGGCGGGCATGAGCCCGATTTTTCGTCGCAGTGGCGGTCGTACGGAGAAGAGCGGTACGGAGAAGAGTCGTACGGAGAAGGGTCGTACGGAGAAGAAAGAGCCGCGGGAGCGGTTGGTCACCCTGATCGGGAAGCCGGGGTGCCATCTGTGCGATGACGCACAGGCGGTGATCGAGAAGGTCTGCGGGGAGCTCGGCACGCCCTGGGAGACGAAGGACATCACGCAGGACGAGGAGCTGTACCGGGCCTACTGGGAGCAGATCCCGGTGGTGCTCGTGGACGGGGAGCAGCACACCTTCTGGCGGGTGGACGAGGGCCGGCTGCGGCGGGAGCTCGCCGCGTAGGCCGGAAAGGGGCGGCACCTACTGACCGACCAGTCCAAAGTTCCCGCGAAGTCGATTACGCTTTGGGGCGGTTTTGGTCTCGGGGGCGATGATCGTGAGGAGAGTGTGCGGTTTTGCCCCCTTCAAATGAACAACGGCGCTGCCTGCGCGCCGGTTCCACGATCGCGCGCCGGGGGCGCGTGACCCCGGTCACGTTGGCCGGGCAAATCGGACACCATCTTTGTGCACGCGTTCACAAAGACATAGCCTGCATTCGACGGGGCGGTCTGGGGACGAGTGACCGCCTGCAGCCCCGCTCTACCCGCAGGAGCACCGTGGCAACTGGCCGAACTCACCGACCGGCGACCCGCAGCCGAGGGATTCCCGAGGCCACCGTCGCCAGGCTTCCGCTGTACCTCCGAGCCCTCACCGCACTGTCGGAGCGCTCGGTGCCCACGGTCTCCTCCGAGGAGCTCGCGGCCGCCGCGGGGGTCAACTCCGCGAAGCTGCGCAAGGACTTCTCGTACCTCGGGTCCTACGGGACGCGCGGCGTCGGCTACGACGTCGAGTATCTCGTGTACCAGATCTCCCGTGAACTCGGGCTGACCCAGGACTGGCCGGTCGTCATCGTCGGCATCGGCAACCTCGGCGCGGCCCTCGCCAACTACGGCGGGTTCGCCTCCCGCGGGTTCCGTGTCGCCGCACTGATCGACGCCGACCCGGCCATGGCGGGCACGCCCGTCGCGGGCATGCCGGTGCAGCACACCGACGACCTCGAGAAGATCATCGAGGAGAACGGCGTCTCGATCGGCGTCATCTCGACCCCGGCCGGCGCCGCCCAGCAGGTCTGCGAGCGGCTCGTCGCCGCCGGTGTCACCTCCATCCTGAACTTCGCGCCGACCGTCCTCTCCGTGCCGGACGGTGTCGACGTACGCAAGGTCGATCTCTCCATCGAGTTGCAGATCCTCGCCTTCCACGAGCAGCGCAAGGCCGGGGAGGACGCGGCGCCCGAGGGCCCCGTCCCGCCCGTGTCGGCCAAGCAGCAGCGGAAGGGACCCGACGGGGACGTCCCCGCCGTGATGCCGGCATGAGTCTCCTGGTCGTGGGGCTGAGTCACCGCAGCGCCCCGGTGAGCGTCCTGGAGCGGGCCGCGCTGCCCGCGGACACGCAGGCCAAGCTCTTGCAGGACACCCTCGCCGCCGAGCCCGCCGCCGAGGCGGCCGTGCTCGCCACCTGCAACCGCATCGAGCTCTACGCCGACGTGGACAAGTTCCACGCGGGCGTCGCAGAGCTGTCCACGCTGCTCGCGCAGCACAGCGGCGTCGGCCTGGAGGAGCTCACCCCCTATCTGTACGTCCACTACGAGGACCGTGCGGTCCACCACCTCTTCTCGGTGGCGTGCGGGCTCGACTCGATGGTCGTCGGCGAGGGGCAGATCCTCGGGCAGATCAAGGACACCCTGGCCCGCTCGCAGGAGCTGCACACCGCGGGCAAGCTCCTCAACGACCTCTTCCAGCAGGCCCTCAGGGTCGGCAAGCGCGCGCACTCCGAGACCGGCATCGACCGGGCCGGGCAGTCCCTCGTCACCTTCGGGCTCGAACAGCTCGCGGCGCGCGAGCCGGTCGACGCCTGGGCCGCGGGCAAGCGGGCCGTGGTCATCGGCGCGGGCTCCATGTCCTCGCTGGCCGCGGCGACGCTCGCGCGCGCCGGTGTGGCGGAGATCGTGGTCGCCAACCGCACCCTGGAGCGCGCGGAGCGGCTCGCGGAGATCCTCGGCGACTCCGGCGACCACGGGGTGCGCGCCCGCGCCGTTCCCATGGACGCCGTGGCGGACGAACTGACACGTGCCGACGTGGCCGTCTCCTGCACGGGGGCGACCGGTCTGGTGCTGACCGCGGAAGCCGTCACCGCCGCCGTCGAGGGGCGCGTGCCCCCGGCGGAGGGCCCGCTCGACGAGGCGCCCGCGCAGTCCGGAAACGGTTCGCCGGGCCAGGGCGTCCGGACGGCCACCGTGGCCGACGAGGGCTGCCCGGTCGACCTGTCCGCGCCGCGCGGCTTCTCCGTCGCCGGCGAGGAGGCCGTCGCCGGGATGGACGCGGCGTCCCTGGAGCAGCACGCGGCCTGGGTGGACAACGCCCCGGCCGAGCGGCGCGAGGGCCCGGCCGCCGACCCGCGGGCCGAGGCGGAGGCGATCGCCGCGCTGGTGGCCGCCGCACGCGTCACGGGCCGCCTCCCGGAGCGACGCCTTCGCACGTCGTCGGCCGGCGCGGCCCGCCCGGCCGTGCTCGCCCTCCTCGACCTCGCCATGCCCCGCGACATCGACGCCGCGGCGCACCGCATCCCTGGTGTGCGGCTCGTCGACATCGAGTCGCTGGCCGAGGCCTCCGCCGACGCGCCCATGGCCAACGACGTGGAGCAGGTCCGCTCCATCGTCTCCGACGAGGTCGCCGCCTTCGGCGCCGCCCAGCGGGCCGCGCACATCACGCCGACCGTGGTCGCCCTGCGCACCATGGCCGCCGACGTGGTGGCGGGCGAGATGGCCCGGCTCGAAGGACGCCTGCCGGGCCTTGAGGACAAGCAACGCGCGGAGATCACGCAGACCGTGCGCCGCGTCGTCGACAAGCTGCTGCACGCGCCGACGGTGCGGGTCAAGCAGCTGGCGAGCGAGCCCGGTGGCGCCGGGTACGCGGACGCGCTGCGCACGCTCTTCGACCTCGACCCGCAGACGGTCGCGGCGGTCAGCAGGGCCGACCACATGAACAACGAGAACGACGACCCGAAGAGAGGCCGGGCATGACCGAGAGGGCTCTCAGGCTCGGGACCAGGCGCAGCAAGCTGGCCATGGCCCAGTCCGGCCAAGTGGCCGAAGCGGTACGGAAGCTGACGGGGCGCCCCGTCGAGCTCGTGGAGATCACGACGTACGGCGACACCTCGCGCGAGCACCTCGCGCAGATCGGCGGCACCGGCGTCTTCGTCGCCGCGCTGCGCGATGCACTGCTCCGCGACGAGGTCGACTTCGCCGTGCACTCGCTCAAGGACCTGCCCACCGCGCAGCCCGCCGAGCTCACCCTCGCCGCGGTGCCGGTGCGTGAGGACCCGCGCGACGCGCTGGTGGCGCGCGACGGGCTGACCTTCGCACAGCTGCCCGACGGCGCCCGTGTGGGCACCGGCTCGCCGCGCCGCATGGCGCAGCTGAACGCCTACGCGCGCAGCCACGGCATGACCATCCAGACCGTGCCGATCCGGGGGAACGTCGACACCCGCATCGGATACGTCCACAAGGGGGAGCTCGACGCCGTCGTGCTCGCCGCCGCCGGACTCAACCGCGTCGGCAAGGCCGACGAGGTGACCGACCTCCTGTCGGTCGACACCGTTCTGCCCGCCCCCGGCCAGGGGGCACTGGCGATCGAGTGTGCCGCGCACAACGCGTCACTCGCCGCCGCGCTCGCCGAGCTCGACGACCCGTACACCCGGGTCGCCGTGACCGCCGAGCGGTCCCTGCTCGCCGCCCTGGAGGCCGGTTGCAGCGCACCCGTGGGAGCGCTGGCCGACGTCCTGGCCGACGGGCAGATTGTCAAGGAAATGCGCCTGCGCGGCGTCGTCGGTACGACCGACGGCTCGACGCTGGTGCAGCTGTCCACCACCGGTCCCGTGCCCGAGACGGAGGCCGGCGCCATGGCGCTGGGCCGTGAGCTCGCGGTCGAGATGCTCGCCAAGGGCGCGGCCGGTCTGATGGGGGAGCGAGCACTTTGAGCCCCACCTCGAACCTTCCCGGCCTTCCCGCACACGGGCACGTCACCTTCCTCGGTGCCGGACCCGGAGATCCGGGACTGCTGACCCTGCGCGCCGTCGAGGCGCTGGCCCGAGCGGATGTGCTGATCGCCGAGCCGGATGTGCTCGACGTCGTCCGCGTGCATGCCAGGGGAGGTGTGGACACACCCCAGCCGACAGCTGACGACACGTCAATGACCGCCGACGCGACGCCGTTCCGAGCTGCCGCCAATCTTGTCATGGAGGCGGCGCGGGGCGGCAGGCGGGTCGTGCGTGCGGTGAGCGGCGACCCGGGCCTCGACACGTACGCGGCGGGCGAAATGCTCGCCTGCGCCGCCGAGGGCATCCCCTTCGAGGTGGTGCCGGGCATCGCGGCGGCCGTCGGTGTGCCCGCGTACGCGGGTGTGCCGCTGCGGGACGCGCAGGGCACGGACGTCCGCTTCGTCGACGCCCGTACCGCGTCCGACCGCTGCTGGAGCGAGGTCGGCGCGTCCGACGGGACGGTCGTCGTCTCGGTGGCGCTCGACTCGGTGGCCGCGGCGGCGGGTGAGCTGGTGGCCGCGGGCCGCAAGCCGGACACCCCGATGACCGTGACCGTGGCCGGTACGACGACGCGCCAGCGCACCTGGACCGCGACGCTCGGCACCGTCGCGCAGGTGCTCAAGCAGGCGAAGGTGCTGCCCTCGCCGGACGGCGGCCGGCCCGTCATAGCCGTGGTCGGCGAGTCCTGCGCCGCCGCTCAGCGCGAGCAGCTGTCGTGGTTCGAGTCGAAGCCGCTCTTCGGGTGGCGGGTGCTGGTGCCGCGTACGAAGGAGCAGGCGGCCTCGCTCTCCGACCAGCTGCGGTCCTACGGCGCCGTGCCGCACGAGGTCCCGACCATCGCGGTCGAGCCGCCGCGCACGCCCCAGCAGATGGAGCGCGCGGTCAAGGGCCTGGTCACCGGCCGGTACGAGTGGATCGCCTTCACCTCCGTCAACGCCGTCAAGGCGGTGCGGGAGAAGTTCGAGGAGTACGGGCTCGACGCGCGTGCCTTCGCCGGGATCAAGGTCGCGGCCGTCGGCGAGCAGACCGCCGCCGCGCTGGTCGCCTTCGGCGTCAAGCCGGACCTGGTGCCGAGCGGTGAGCAGTCGGCCGCGGGGCTCCTGGAGGACTGGCCGCCGTACGACCCGGTCTTCGACCCGATCGACCGGGTGTTCCTGCCGCGGGCCGACATCGCCACGGAGACGCTCGTCGCCGGGCTCATCGACCTCGGGTGGGAGGTCGACGACGTCACCGCCTACCGGACGGTGCGGGCGTCGCCGCCGCCGGCGGAGACCCGGGAGGCGATCAAGGGCGGTGGCTTCGACGCGGTGCTCTTCACCTCGTCGTCGACGGTGCGCAACCTTGTCGGGATCGCCGGGAAGCCGCACAACGTGACCGTCATCGCTTGTATCGGGCCCGCCACCGCGAAGACCGCGGAGGAGCACGGGCTGCGGGTGGATGTGATGGCTCCGGAGCCTTCGGTGCACAAGCTGGCCGAGGCGTTGGCGGAGTTCGGTACCCGGCGTCGGGCGGCGGCGCTCGAAGCGGGTGACCCTGTCACCCGGCCCAGTGAGCGTCGGCCCGGTTCGCGTCGGCGACGCGCGGCGCCGTAGGTTCTATGGGTGGGCGCCTCCCTGAATGTGCTCTGCACCGGGGGTTGTGCCCACCCGTCCCTCCCCCAGTGCCTTAAGGGCCTGGGGGGACCCCCAGCGGAACGCCTGCCCACAGCAGGTAAATGCCCAGTGGTTCGAGGTGAGGGTTGCAGTGACTAAGTACGGATCGTTTCCCGGGGCTCGGCCGCGGCGGATGCGGACTACTCCCGCCATGCGGCGCATGGTCGCGGAGACGCGGTTGCATCCGGCCGATCTGATTCTGCCCGCGTTCGTGCGCGAGGGGATCAGCGAGCCGGTGGAGATCGGCGCCATGCCCGGCGTCGTGCAGCACACCCGCGACACCCTGAAGAAGGCCGCCGTCGAGGCGCTGGAGGCCGGGGTCTCCGGGATCATGCTGTTCGGTGTGCCGGAGGAGTCCAAGAAGGACGGCCTGGGCACGGCGGGCACCGACCCGGACGGGATTCTTCAGGTCGCGCTCCGCGACGTGCGGGCCGAGGTCGGCGACGACCTCATCGTCATGTCGGACCTGTGCCTCGACGAGACCACCGACCACGGGCACTGCGGTGTCCTGGACGCCCAGGGGCGCGTGGACAACGACGCGACCCTGGAGCGGTACGCGGAGATGGCGCAGGTGCAGGCTGACGCGGGCGCCCACGTGGTGGGCCCGAGCGGCATGATGGACGGTCAGGTCGGGGTCATCCGTGACGCGTTGGACCAGGTCGGCCACGAGGACGTGTCGATCCTCGCGTACAGCGTGAAGTACTCCTCGGCCTTCTTCGGGCCGTTCAGGGAGGCCGTCGGGTCGTCCCTCAAGGGTGACCGCAAGACCTACCAGCAGGACCCCGCCAACACTCGGGAGTCGCTGCGGGAGCTGGCGCTCGACCTCGAAGAGGGCGCCGACATGGTGATGGTCAAGCCCGCGGGGCCCTACCTCGACATCCTCGCCCGCGTCGCCGACGCGGTCGACGTGCCGGTGGCCGCGTACCAGATCAGTGGTGAGTACGCGATGATCGAGGCCGCCGCCGAGCGGGGCTGGATCGACCGGGACAAGGCGATCATGGAGTCCCTGACGGGGATCAAGCGCGCGGGCGCCAACATGATCCTGACGTACTGGGCGACCGAGGTCGCGCGGCAGCTCTGATCCGCCGGACGGCGGCCCTTGACCTCAACCTTGGTTGAGGTCGGAGGGTGGTGTGCATCGACGTTCGTATCCGCGTTCGTTTCCACGTTCCGAGGAGCACACCATGCGCGCTGTCGTCCTGCACGAGTTCGGACCCGCCGAGAACCTGCGGTACGAGACCCTGCCCGACCCCGTCGCGGGGCCCGGGCAGGTGCGGATCGCCGTGAAGGCGGCGGGAGTCCACTTCGTCGAGACCGTCATGCGCCGGGGCGAGGCGTCCGACATGGCGCCGCCGCCGCCCGAACTGCCCGCCGTCTTCGGCGGTGAGGTCGCGGGGATCGTGGAGTCCGTGGGGCCCGACGTCGACGACGCCTGGCTCGGGCGGCCCGTCGTGGTCTCGCGCTCGACACCCGGCGGGTACGCCGAGCTGGCGGTCGCCGACGTGGCGAACCTGCACGTCGTCCCCGACGGGCTCGGCTTCGAGGCCGCGGTGGCCATGGTGGTGACCGGGGCCACCACCGTGGGGCTCCTGGGTGCGGCCCGGCTCCGGGCGGACGACGTGGTGCTGGTGACGTCCGCCGCCGGTGGCGTGGGGCGGCTCGTGGTCCAGTACGCGCACGCCCTCGGCGCGACGGTGATCGGCGCGGCCGGCGGCCCCGCCAAGGTCGAGGCCGTGCGCGCGCTCGGCGCCGACATCGCCGTCGACTACAACGAGCCCGGCTGGCAGCGCGAGGTCGCCGAGCGGCTCGGCGGCGGGCGGCGCGTCACCGCCGTACTCGACGGGGTGAGCGGTGAAAAGGGCGCCGCGGCCTTCGAGTTGATCGCCGACGGTGGACGGTACGTCGTCATCGGCTGGTCGTCGCAGGAGGCCTTCGAGCCGGGCCCCGAGCTGCTCGCGGAGCGGCGGATCACCTTCACCAACGCGCTGCTTCAGCTGCTCGGCAGCCCCGAGGACGGCCCCGCGTACGAGCGGGAGGCCCTGGAGGCCGCCGCCAAGGGGGAGTTGCGGCCCGACGTCCAGACGTTCCCGCTGGAGCGGGCGGCCGAGGCGCACGCCGCCATCGAGCGCCGGGAGACGACCGGGAAGGTGGTGCTCGTCCCCTAGGGCGTGTCCTGTTGGGCCTGTGCCCTGGTGGTGCGGGCCGGCGCCCCGCGGATCAGTCCTTCGTGAGCAGCAGCGGCATGCGCGAGAAGCCGTCGGCGCCGTAACCCTGCTCGACGGCGCGGTCCAGGAGGTCCTGGAGCGGCTCGAACAGGTCGGTGCGCAGGCCCTGTTCGGCGAAGGCGGCGGTGAAGTTCGGGAACGCCTCGCGGTTCATGGCGAGGTTCGAGACGTCCGTCAGGTGCTGGTCGGTGTCGAGCGCCTCGGCACCGCTGGGCACCAGCCCGTGCGTCATCGCCACGATCCAGTCGGTAAGGAGCGGCGCCAGCTCGCGGGCCGGGATGCCCTCGCTGCGGATCATCGCGAAGGCCTGGGCGACGCCCATCGACATGCCGTACATGCCGGTGAGCAGTGACAGGTCGTACAGCGCCGCGAGGCCCGGGTCCTTGCCCACCCACTTCGTGTCGGCGAGAGCGGCCAGCGTCGGGCGGTGCGTCTCGAAGGCCGCCTCGTCGGTGCCGCTGTAGAAGATGTACGCCCCGGGGGTGGCGATCATCTGCGGGACGGCCATGATGCCGCCGTCGATGTACGTAATGCCGTGCGCGGCCGCCCACTGCGCCAACTCCCGCGCCTGGCCCGGGGTTCCGTTGGTGAGGTTGACGACGGTGCGGCCGGTGAGCGCGTCGGCCTCCGGCGCCAGCAGCTCGCGCACGTTGGCGTTGGTCGTGAGGCAGACGACGACCAGGTCGGCGGCGGTGATGGCGTCCCGCGCCGTGTCGGCGGGCGTGGCGCCCTGGGCCACCAGGGGGCCGGTCTTGGACTTCGTGCGGTTCCACACGGTCGTCGGGTGCCCGGCCCCGATCAGGGCGGCGGCGAGCGCGGTGCCCATCAGGCCGAGGCCGAGGACGCTGACGGGGGACTTGCTGCCGTTGCTGGGCACGGGGGAGCTCCTTCGAGGGCGTTCCTTCGGGTACGCCCTCGATCCTCGTTCCGCTCCCACCACCGGACAAGTACCGACTTTTTCGTGCGGTACTCACCAAAAGGTGTGTGAGCAGGTCGGAGCCCCCCGTGCCGGGTGAGGGCTAGCCGAACTGGCCGGGCTGGTAGTCGCCGGCGGGCTGCTGGACGATGACGTTCAGCCGGTTGAAGGTGTTGATGAGCGCGATCAGCGTCACCAGACCGGTGAGCTGCTCCTCGTCGTAGTGCTTCGCGGCGTTGGCCCAGACCTCGTCGGGGACACCGCCCGAGCCGTCGGCGATGCGGGTGCCCTCCTCCGTCAGCTCCAGGGCGGCCCGCTCGGCGTCGGTGAACACCTTGGCCTCGCGCCACGCCGAGACCAGGTGCAGACGCGTCGGCGTCTCACCCGCGGCGGCCGCTTCCTTGGTGTGCATGTCGAGGCAGAACCCGCAGCCGTTGATCTGGCTGGCGCGGATCTTCACCAGCTCCTGCGTCGCGGCCGGCAGCCCCGTCTCCGAGACGATCTTGTTGACCGCGGTCAGATGCTTGATGGCCTTTCCCGCGGACGGGCTGGCGAAGACGTTCAAACGGGGTTCCATGATGTGCTCCTGTGCCGTTGTGAGTGGTGCCAGGTCCTACACCTCTACGACGGACGGGCACGTGCGGAATGTGACACGACCGGTTGTGACCTGGGTCTCTCCCGCTCGGGCGCCTCGGTGCGCCGGTTGGTGGGGGCCGGGGAACCGTGCTGTGCTTGGTCGTCGTCTGTGCCACGAGCGTCGCCGCACCTTCGTCCCGGATGCCGGTACGGAACATGGCTGATCCTCCGTGTGGAGTGCCGGAAGCGGCGTGCTTGTCCTGGAACGTCTGATGGGAATGGTGGAGGGCGGAGATGGCGTCTCTCGCGGAGTTGCTGCGGGAGCTCAAGGAGCGGTCCGGGCTCAGCTACGGCGTGCTGGCGCGACGGCTTCACATGAGTACGTCGACGTTGCACCGGTACTGCAACGGGGATGCCGTGCCGACGGAGTTCGCCCCCGTGGAGCGGCTCGCCCGGCTCTGCAAGGCGACCCCCGAAGAGCTCGTCGAGGTCCACCGGCGGTGGATCCTCGCGGACGCGGCGCGGGGCAGGAAGGCGGAGCCCGTCGCCCCCAGCACCCCGGAAGCGAAGCCGGAACCGAAGCCGGAACCGCAGCAACAGGAGCAGCCGGACCCGGAGTCGGACTCGGGCTCGGGCTCGGATCAGGTCGTGGTGCTCGGCAAGCGCCCCCTGTCGCGGAAGCGCCGGACCGTCGTGCTCGCGGCCGCCGTCGCCGCGGTCGTCGGCCTCGGCTCCGTCGCCCTCGCCATGAGCGGCGGGGAGGACGGCGACGGGAACCGGCACAAGGCGCGGGCCGCTTCCTCGCCGGAACCCGGCGACCCCATGGACACCGGCCCCGGCAAGGCCGAGAACAAGAAGGCCGCCGGCAAGGACGAGAAGGACGACGGCAAGAACAAGAAGAGCGGCCCCTCCGCCTCGCCGTCCGAAAAGGGCAGCCGGGCCCCCGACGCCCCCCGCCGCGGGCACAAGGGCCCCACGTCCGGCGGCGCGCAGAGCGACCCCGGCGTGCCCCTGACGGTGCGCACCAGACCGTACGCGTACGACGACCCGTGCCTCCAGTCCTTCCTGGTGAACCGCAAGGCCGACGAGGTGCCGGAGCAGCCCGCGGCGCAGGACGCGGCCGCCTGGGTCGGCGACCTCGGCGCCGTCCCGGCCGGCTACCAGTTCATCGAGGTCACCGTGCAGGGCATGAGTGAGGACACCGTCGTCCTCCAGGACCTGAACGTCCGGGTGCAGAGCACCAGCGCGCCGCTGGCCTGGAACAACTTCCAGATGGCGACCGGCTGCGGCGGCACCGTGAACACCAAGTCCTTCGGCGTCGACCTGGATGCCGCGACGCCGGACGCCAAGCCCGTCGCGGGCCAGCGGGACTTCCCGTACAAGGTCAGCGAGAGCGACCCCGAGGTCTTCTACATCATGGCCAACACCGATCTGCACGACGTGCGGTGGAACCTGGAGCTGGAGTGGTCGAGCGGCAAGCGGCACGACACGCTGCGCGTCGACGACCAGGGCAAACCGTTCCGCACCAGCGGCAGCAAGGGGCGCCCGACCTACGGCTGGCCGCCCGGCGCCTCCAAGTGGGAGAGGCAGTTGCAGGACGGCTGACGGCCCGGCCCTGCACCCCGGCCCGCCCGGTACGTCCGCGTCCGCATCCCGGAACGGCGTGTGGGGCCCGCACCCGCGTGCTTAGGGTGCGGGCACAGCAGCCAGAGCCGAAGGAGCCGCCGCCGTGACCGTCACCGAGCCCGCCCGTACCGCAGCCGCCCCCACGCCGCCGCTCGCCGCGCGCGCCGCAGCGGTCGGGGGCTCGCCCGTACGGGACATCCTCGCGGTCACCGCGCGGCCCGGAGTCATCAACTTCGCGGGCGGGCTGCCCGCCCCCGGCCTCTTCGACGGCGACGGCGTCGCGGCCGCCTTCCGCGCGGTCCTCGAAGAGGTGCCGGAGCGGGCGTTGCAGTACTCGACGACCGAGGGCGAGCCCGCGCTGCGTACCGCCGTCGCCGCGCGGGCGGCCGTCCGCGGTCTGCCGACCGACGCCGACGACGTGCTCGTCACCACCGGATCCCAGCAGGCGCTCTCGCTCCTCGCGACCGCGCTGATCGAGCCGGGCGACACCGTCCTCGTCGAGAACCCCTGCTATCTGGCGGCACTTCAGGCCTTCGCCTTCGCGGGCGCGCGCGTGCTGCCCGTGCCCTGCGACGAGTCCGGCATCGACCCGGCGGCCCTCGACGAACTCGTCGCCCTGCACCGCCCCAAGCTGCTCTACACCGTCCCCACCTTCCAGAACCCGACCGGCCGCACCCTGCCCGCCGACCGGCGCGCGGCGATCGCCGAGGTCGCCGGGCGGCGCGGGCTGTGGATCGTCGAGGACGACCCGTACGGCGAGCTGCGTTTCGAGGGCGAGCGCGCGCCGTGGATCGCCACGTACCCCGGCGCCGCCGACCGCACCGTCCTGCTCTCCAGCTTCTCCAAGGTGATGGCGCCGGGGTTGCGGCTCGGCTGGCTGCGCGCGCCCGCCGCGCTGCTGCGGGCCTGCGCCGTCGCCAAGCAGGCCGCGGACCTGCACACGCCCACCGTCAACCAGCTCGCCGCGGCGCGCTACCTCGCCGACCGGGACCTGGACGCGCACGTCGCCCGCGTCGCGGGCGTCTACCGCGACCGCCGGGACGCGCTGCTCGCCGGCCTCGCCGACGCGCTGCCGGAGGGCTCCCGGTGGCTCCGGCCGGAGGGCGGCATGTTCGTGTGGGCGAAGCTGCCCGGCGGGTACGACACGACGGAGCTGCTGCGGACGGTCGTCACGCACGATGTGGCGTATGTGCCGGGGGCGCCGTTCTTCGCGGGGGAGCCGGATGTGTCCACCTTGCGGCTCTGCTTCGTGACGCAGTCCCCCGACGAGATCGCCGAGGGACTGCGCAGGCTCGGAGCCGGGCTCCGCGGCGGGTTCAGAGGCGCTCGGGCGTCCTGATGCCGAGCAGCGCCATGCCCTGGTGCAGCGTCCGCGCCGTGATGTCGCACAGGAACAGCCGGTTCTCGACCTGCGCCGGGGAGTCCGCCTTCAGGACCGGGCACTTGTCGTAGAACGACGTGTACAGCGACGCCAGCTGGTAGAGGTACGCGGCCAGCTTGTGCGGCGCGTACTCCGCGGCGGCGTCCGCGACCGTGTCGCCGAACGCGTCCAGGTGGAGGCCCAATGCGCGCTCCGCCGGGGCGAGTTCGAGCTCGGGGTGGGCGGCGGGGCCCGTCTCCGCGCCCGCCTTGCGCAGGATCGACTGGATGCGCGCGTACGCGTACTGGAGGTAGACGGACGTGTCGCCGTTCAGGGACACCATCTGGTCGAGGTCGAACTTGTAGTCACGGTTCGCCGACGTCGACAGGTCCGCGTACTTCACGGCGCCGATGCCGACCTGGAACGCCCGCTCCTGGATCTCCTCCTCGGTGAGGTCCCGCGCCTTCTCCCGCACGACCTCGGCGGCGCGCTGCACCGCCTCGTCCAGCAGGTCCTCCAGGCGCACTGTCTCGCCCTCACGCGTCTTGAACGGCTTGCCGTCCGCGCCGAGCACCGTGCCGTAGCCCATGTTGTGCGCGGTGACGTCGTCGTTCAGCCAGCCCATCCGGCGGGCCGCCTCGAAGACCATCTTGAAGTGCAGCGACTGGCGCACGTCCACCACGTACAGCAGCGTCGTGGCGTGCAGGCCGACGACGCGGTCGCGGATCGCGGAGAGGTCGGAGGCCGCGTAGCCGAAGCCGCCGTCGGCCTTCTGCACGATCAGCGGGACCGGCTGGTCGTCCTTGCCCTTGATGTCGTCGAAGAACACGACGAGCGCGCCCTCCGAGCGGACCGCGACACCCGACTCCTCCAGGAGCCGCGCCGTCTCGGCCATCATGTCGTTGTACGCGGACTCGCCGACGATCTCCTCGTCGCGGACCTCCATGTCCAGCTTCTCGAAGACCGAGTAGAAGTAGACCTTCGACTCGTCGACGAACCGCTGCCACAGCTCCAGGGTCTCCTTGTCGCCGGACTGAAGGGCGACGACCCGCTTGCGGGCCCGCTCCTTGAACTGCTCGTCCGTGTCGAAGACCGCGCGCGACGCCTTGTAGATCCGGTTCAGGTTCGACATGGCCTGCTCGCCGTCGACCTCGTCGGCCGGGGCCAGCTCGCCAGGGTTCTCGATCAGGTACTGGATGAGCATGCCGAACTGGGTGCCCCAGTCGCCGATGTGGTGGCGGCCGATCGTCTTCTCGCCCGTGAAGTCCAGCATGTGGCGCAGGGCGTCACCGATGACGGCGGAGCGCAGGTGGCCGACGTGCATCTCCTTCGCCACGTTCGGCTGGGCGTAGTCGATCACCGTCGTGCCCGCGTGCGGGTTCAGCGGGACGCCGAGCCGGTCGCCGTCCGCGGCGCGGGCCGCTAGCGTCTCGACGATCGCCTTGTCGGTGACCGTCACGTTCAGGAAGCCGGGGCCCGACACCTCGACGTCGGCCAGCAGATCACCGGCGGTGATCTTCTCGACGACCTGGGTGGCCAGCTCGCGCGGGTTCGCCTTGGCCTTCTTCGCGAGCGCCAGGATGCCGTTGGCCTGGAAGTCCGCCCGGTCGCTTCGTCGCAGCAGCGGGTCGGCGGCGCCGGCCTCCGGCAGGGCAGCCGAGAGGGCGTCCGCGAGGCGCTGGTGGACGGAGGCGGTGAGGGACGTGACCGAGGCCATGGATGGGTGCCGTTCTGCTCGGGTGCCTGGGTGTGCTGAAGCTACGAAAACCGAGTATCCCACGCGGTGAAAAGCGGTTTTCGCGGTTACGGGGCGACCTGGGAGAATGGCTCCGACAAGCGGTACTCACGTAGAAGAGGAAAGGCGTGCCGATCGTGGCTCAGAGCACCGATACCACCGACTGGGTCTCCCGCTATGCGGACGAGGTCATCGCCGAGTCGGAGCGTCGTGCCCCGGGCGCGAAACACGATGGCGCGGCCGCGCCGGTGGTCGTCGTCGCCTCCGGACTCTCCCCCTCGGGCCCCATCCACCTGGGCAACCTCCGCGAGGTCATGACCCCGCACCTGGTCGCCGACGAGATCCGCCGCCGCGGGTACCAGGTCCGCCACCTGATCTCCTGGGACGACTACGACCGGTACCGCAAGGTCCCGGCCGGTGTCCCCGGCATCGACGAGTCCTGGGCCGAGCACATCGGCAAGCCGCTGACCTCCGTGCCCGCCCCCGCCGGGTCCGCGTACCCGAACTGGGCCGAGCACTTCAAGGCCGCGATGGCCGAGGCGCTCACCGAGCTCGGCGTCGAGTACGACCCGATCAGCCAGACCGAGCAGTACACGTCGGGTGCCTACCGCGAGCAGATCCTGCACGCCATGAAGCACCGCGCCGACATCGACGCGATCCTCGACCAGTACCGCACCAAGAAGGACCCCACCAAGGCCGGCAAGGGCAAGCAGCAGCAGAAGCCCGTCGACGAGGCCGAGCTGGAGGCCGCCGAGGGCTCCGGCGCGGCCTCCGAGGACGACGGCAGCGGCGGCAGCGGCGGGTACTACCCGTACAAGCCCTACTGCGGACAGTGCGAGAAGGACCTGACCACCGTCGTCTCGTACGACGACGAGACCACCGAGCTCGTCTACACCTGCACGGCGTGCGGCTTCGGCGAGACCGTCCTGCTCAGCGAGTTCAACCGCGGCAAGCTGGTCTGGAAGGTCGACTGGCCCATGCGCTGGGCGTACGAGGGCGTCGTCTTCGAGCCGTCCGGCGTGGACCACTCCTCGCCCGGCTCGTCCTTCGTCGTCGGCGGCCAGATCGTCCGGCAGATCTTCGACGGCGTGCAGCCCATCGGCCCCATGTACGCCTTCGTCGGCATCTCCGGCATGGCGAAGATGTCGTCCTCCAAGGGCGGCGTGCCGACCCCGGCCGACGCCCTGAAGATCATGGAGGCGCCGCTGCTGCGCTGGCTGTACGCGCGCCGCAGGCCCAACCAGTCCTTCAAGATCGCCTTCGACCAGGAGATCCAGCGGCTCTACGACGAGTGGGACAAGCTGGAGGCGAAGGTCGCCGACGGCTCGGCGCTGCCCGCCGACGCCGCCGCGCACTCCCGCGCGGTGCGCACCGCCGCCGGTGAGCTGCCGCGGACCCCGCGCCCGCTGCCGTACCGCACGCTGGCCTCCGTCGCCGACATCACCGCGGGCGCCGAGGACCAGACCCTGCGCATCCTGCGCGACCTCGACCCGTCCGACCCGATCACGTCCCTCGACGAGACCAGGCCGCGCCTGGACCGCGCCGAGAACTGGATCACCACCCAGGTCCCGGCCGAGGCCCGCACCATCGTCCGCTCCGAGCCGGACACCGAGCTGCTCGGCTCGCTGGACGACGCGGGCCGCGAATCCCTGCGCCTCCTCCTGGAGGGCCTGGACTCGCACTGGTCCCTCGACGGCCTCACCCACCTCGTCTACGGCGTGCCGAAGGTGCAGGCGGGCTTCTCCGCGGACGCCACGGCGAAGGAGCTCCCGCCGGAGATCAAGGTCGCCCAGCGCTCGTTCTTCGCGCTGCTGTACCGCCTCCTCGTCACCCGCGAGACCGGCCCGCGCCTGCCCACGCTGCTCCTCGCCGTCGGCGCGGACCGTGTGCGCAAGCTGCTTGCCGCCTAGCGCCTCAGTGAGACAGCAAGGCCCCGTTCCAGCCGGAACGGGGCCTTCGCCGTGCGCGGTGCATCCTTCGGACTACCGCGGATTCGGCCGCAGGCAGGACGTGCTCCCCGAAACCGTGGCCGATCGTGGACGTATGAGAGAGATCATCGCCATCGTCGGCTGGGTCGTGGGAATTCAGGGCGGCCTGGGCGTCGCCGGACGGATGTTCGGCGACGGCCCCTGGGGCATGCTGCACAAGTGGTGGGACGTGCCCACACCGCTGTACGCCGTGCTCTTCGTGGTCGGCGCGGGACTCGCCCTCTACGGGGAGACGTCGAAACATCGGCGCAAGGTCCGCGCCTGACGGATCAGGCGGCCGTCGCGCGCCGGCGGGGCGCGGACAGGGCCGGCAGCAGGACGGTGACCGCGGCCACGGCCGCCAGGACCCAGAAGGCCCGGTCGCCGTCGTGCGACGACGAGGTGGCGACCGCCGCGGACAGCGCCGCGATGCCGTTGACCCCCGCCGCCGAGCCGATGTTGCGCAGCATCGTCGCCGCCGACGTCGCCACGCCGAGCTGCGCGGGCGGCAACTGGTCCTGGATCAGGGCGAGCGTCGCCGCCGTGACCGCGCCCGTGCCGACGCCCGCCAGCAGCCCCGCGAGCCACGGGAGTTGACCCGTGGCGCTGAGGGCGGCGCTGCCGAGGAGCGCGAGCGCGCCCGCGACCATCGAAGGACGGTAGCCGCGTTCGGCGATCAGCCCGCCCGTCACCGCGCTGCCCGCCACCCAGCCGAGCGCCGAGAGGCCGACGACCACGGCGACCCCCGCGGTGGACATGCCGCGCTCGGCGAGCCGGACGGGCAGCACGGTCACCGTGGCGTACATGACCACGCACGCGCCGACGGTGGCGAGCGCCGCCCCCGCCGACGGCGTCCGGGCGAACATCTGCCGCGGCACGAGGCTGCCGCCGAACCGGCGCACCAGCGCCAGGGCCACCAGACCCACGGCCACCGCGGCCGCCCCACCGGCCCTCCCGATGCCGAGCGAACCGCCCTGCAAACCGCAGAGGAACAGCGCCGAGCCGCCCGTGACCAGGGCATACTCCCCGACCGGGAAACCCTTGCGGGACTCCGCGCCGCCCTGCGCCGCGGCCCGTCGCGGCAGCGCCACGGCGATCGCGACGACGACCAGCACACACAGCGGCACGTTGACGAGGAACACCCAGCGCCACCCCCACGCCTCGGTGAGGCTCGCGCCGACGACGGGTCCGAGGACCGCCGCCACGCCCCACACCATGCTCAGCATGGACTGCGCCTTGGCGCGCCGCTCGGGCCCGAAGACCCGGCCGACGATGACGTAGCTCGACACGACGATCGCCCCGGCGGTCAGCCCGTGCAGGACGCGCGCCGCGACCAGCACCCCGAAGGAGCCGGCGAGGCCCGCGACGACGGACGCGGCGAGGAAGACCACGGTCGCGCCGATGGCGAGCACCCGGTCGTCGAGCCGGTCGGAGACCCAGCCCGCGAGCGGCGTGCCCGCGACCTGGGCCAGCATGAACCCGGAGACCAGCCAGGCGTACCCGCCGCCGGAGCCGCCGCCGACGTCCGCGAGGACGCTGGGCAGCACCGTGCCCATCACGGTGGCGTCCATGGCCGCGAGCAGCAGGGCGAGCACGGCCGCCGCCACCGCGACGCGGCCCGTGGCGGCGGCGCGGCCCGCCGCCCCGGCCCGCGGCGCGGCGTCCGTGCCCACCGTCGACGACGTCACTGGGGAGCCCCGACGAGCGGCGGGACCGGCGCGGTCAGCGGTCCGATGCCCGCCGCGTGGACGCGCCCGGTGCCGGAGAACGCGGTGATCATGTCGCTGAGTTCCGCGTCGAGGATCTCGTCGACGGTGTGCAGCGTCCCGTCGGGCGCGAAGACCTTGGAGCCGAACGCCTTGGTCATCTCCAGCTGCACGGCGGCGGCCGGGTTGCCCGTCACGAAGTCGACGCCGAGGATCCGCTCGGTGGCCGACTGGAAGGAGTCGGCGAGCTTCCGGTTCAACTCCTCGATCTGATCGAGCAGTTCGCGGACGCGGGCCTGCTGCGGGGCGGTGAGAGCCGGGTAGATCAGCTTCATGGCGACGTGGTCGATCTTCACGTGCCGGGCCTCGTCCAGGCCGTGGGTGTGCAGCAGCCGGGTGAAGAACCGCTCGCGCCCCGGGTCGAGGGCGTCGGCGCGGTGCTCGAAGACGGTGATGACCGATTCACCGACATACGCCGAGCAGCACAGGGCGACCAGCTTCACGTACGGGTGGTCGTCGGTGCGGAAGACGTCGAGGCGTTCGTCGAACAGCGCCTTGTCGACCCGCGGTTCGCTGCCGGACAGTGCCCGCACGTACCGGTAGAAGGTGTTCGCGTGCTGGATCTCCTCGGCCGCGAAGCACGACAGGGCGTGGTGCAGCTCGTGGCCGACGTTGACCGCGTCCCGCAGGTCGTGCAGCTCGCCCATGACCATGGCCATGACGGTGCTCACATGCCGTTCGATCTCGGCGAGCTGGGCGAGTTCCTTGGTGAGGTAGGCGACGGCCTGCTCCTCGTGGCCCGGTTCGCCGTACGCGACGGTGGAGACGTACGCCAGCTCCTCGGGGGTGCGTGCCTCCGCCCAGTCGAAGGCGCCCGGGTGGAACGTGTTGATGTGGGCGAGCCGGGTCACCGAGGCCAGCTCGGCACGGACGGCGTCCGCGATGGCGTCGAACTGGTCAGGCGTGGTCATTCTCGTACTCCTTGTAGCCGTCCTGGATACCGATGGAAATGTCGTGGAGGCGCACCCAGCCGTGGGCGATGAAGTCGCTGTCGCGGAGCTTCTCGATGAAGTAGTAGTAGGACGTGAGGTCGTCGGTCTCCACGAACAGGAAGTCCGAGTAGTCGGTGGAGAAGGCCTCCGCGTCGAAGTGCCGCACGGACAGCTTGTCGGCGAAGGGCCCGACGATCTCCTTCTGGAAGACCTGCTCGTTGGCGTTGCGCTCGTCCCTGCTGAGCCGCAGCCACGACGCGTCGAATTCGTAGCGGATGACGATGCCGTACTTCATGGTCAGCTCCTGGCGTAGCTCTGGGCGTTGAGGATGGTGCGGTCCGGGTCGGTGATGGCCCTGCGGCCGTGCATCACACGGGAGTTGTCGATGAGGACGATGTCGCCGTCCTCCCAGGCGACCTCCTCGGTGACGGCCTCGGTGACCTCGGTGTACTCGGCGATCACGTCGTCGGGGATCGGGGAGCCGTCGGCGAAGCGGATCTCGGGGGCCTCGTAGTTGAAGGAGGGGCCAAGCAGGCTGTTGGCCCACGCGGTGCGGGTCGACCAGCGGGTGGGGTGGGCGACGTACACCGTGTACGTGTAGGTCAGGCTGCCGTCCGCCTCCTCGGTGAAGGTCGCGTCGGCGCCGTCGTTCGCCAGCGCGTAGAGGCTGGACACCTCCATCTGGCTCGGGTGCAGACCACCGCCGGCGAGGTGCGCGGCGAGCCGCTGCCACATCTCCTTGGGGACGTTGCGCGTGTACTTCACCGGCTGGGCGGTGAACAGCTTCCGCGACCGTTCGGAGAGGGCGTCCCAGACCCGGAACCCGTCGCAGACGGTCGTCTCCGAGCCGGACCGTGCCGCCTTGACGCAGTGGAACCAGAGCAGGTCGGGGGCGAACGGCGTCGCCCCGTTCTCCAGGTGCAGCCCGATCGGGTCGTGCCCGGAGTCGACCTTCTGGGCGGCGTCGCCGTGGAAGGTGCGGGCCGGGTCGAGCGTCGTACGGGAGCTGTAGCGCCGCACGAGTTCGTTGAACTCCTCGACACCCGGGTCGAAGCCGCGGATGAGGAGGTGGCCCGCGTCGGCGAGGAGCTGGTCGAGACCGGCGTCGTACAGCTCGGCGAAGCCGGCCGCGGGGTCGGACGGATTGATCATCATGCCGTCGCCGTCACCGATGGAGGTCAGGCGAAGGGCGTTGCGGGTGGGTATTGCCATGGAAAGTGATCCCCCTGTTGATCAGTTGCTGGGTGCTCGGCGGTGCTGTGTTCGGCCGCGCTGTGTTCGGCCGACGCGGCCGAGCGGTCGAGCCGAGCGGCCGATGCCTGGTGAGCCGAGCGGCCGATGCCGAGCGGTTCGGATGCGCTCAGCCGCGCGGGGCGGGAGCGGTGCCCGCCACGAAGTCGTCGAAGATGAGCTGCCGCCGCGGGCGGCCGGTGACGGTGAAGTACTTGGCGCGGAAGGCGCGGTCGTCCGGCACGACGACGAACGTCTCGGGCCGGTCGGTCTCGGCGAGGTGCGCCTGTGCGTACGCACGGGCCTGTTCCCGCGCGGTCTCCGCCGCCACGTCGCCGGGTGTGACGAGGACCGCGGCCAGGTGCTCCATGCCGTCGCCGAACACGACGGCGTCGACGACGGACGGGCAGCTGCGCAGATTCCCCTCGACCCACTCCGGAGAAACGTTTCTGCCGTGGCTGGTGATGATCACGTTCTTCAGCCGGCCGAGGATCCGGATGTACCCGTCCTCGTCGATCTCGGCCCGGTCCCCCGTGTGCAGCCAGCCCTCCGCGTCCACGGGACGGCTGGTCGGGTCCTCCACGGTGTACCCCGCGAACAGCGACGTCGACGAGACCAGAAGCTCCCCCTCCGCCGAGAGCTTCACCCGGCAGTGCGGCAGCGGCCTGCCCACCGTGCCCGGCCGCCAGTGCTCGGGCGTGTTCCAGGACACCACCGAGCTGTTCTCCGAGAGGCCGTACCCCTCGTGCACCCGCAACCCCGCCGCGTCCAGACGCAGTTGCGCCGCTACGTCGACGGGCGCGCCCCCGGCCATCAGGAACGGCCGCTGTCCCGCCCCGAGCAGCGAGTCGGCGTCCGCGCTCGTGCCCGTCTTCGTGCCCTGCCCGCGGACCGCCTTGTCGAGGGCGCTCACCGCGGCCGGCGGCAGCACCGCGGCGGTCGGGCGTGCCGCCCGCAGCCACGTCACGACGTCGTCGGCGCGGGACCCGGCGGTGCCGAGGAGCGCGGCCGAGTCCGGCAGCAGGATCATCCGGCCGCCGCTGAGGAGCGGCAGGTACACCGCGGTGACCTGCTCGATCAGCAGACTGAACGGCACGAGCGACAGATAGCGCGCGTACACGCCGGACGGGGACACGGAGTGCAGCGACTCCAGCAGGGCGCCGAGGGCCCCGGCGCGGATCTTCACGCCCTTGGGCGTCCCGGTGGTCCCCGACGTATGGATGACCTTGATGATGCGCTCGTCGGAGGGCGCGGGCAGCAGCTGGGGATCGGTGTGGGCCCTGCCCGGGTGGTCACCGATCGGGACGATCGTGAGCCCTTCGGCGAGGCCCCACTCGTGCAGCTTGCGGACCCCGGCCTCGTCGGCCAGGCACAGGTGGACCTCGCGCAGCAGCGACGCGGCCTGCCCGGCGGAGAACGCCAGCGGCACCGGCACCTCCACCAGACCGCCCAGCAGGAGCGCCAGGTCGGCGGCGACCCACTCGGGTCCGTTGCCCGCGACGAGACCGATCCGGGCGCCTGCCGGGGTGGCGTACGGGCTGTCCGGCTCGGACAGGGAGCGGTGAAGTGCCGCCGCCCAGCGGGCCATGCGGTCGTAGGTGTACGTCTCGGCGGTCGAACCGTCCGCGGCGAGCCGCTCGACCAGGACTCGGTCGCGGTGTTCGGCGGCCAGCAGACTGTCCCGCACGGCCTTCATCGGGCGTCCACCCCCTGCCCGGCCCCGGCCAGCGCGCTCTCCTGCCCCCAGGTGACGGCGAGGTGGTAGCCCGCGCCCGCCTGCCGGCCGAGACCCGCGTCGAAGGCGCGCAGGTCCACATAGCCGGCGACCGGAGCGGTGTCGTAGTACGTCCCCCAGTTCCCGCGCTGCTCCGGCGGCAGGGAGTCCTCGCGGGCCTCCGCCACACCGGTGAACCGGATGCCGATGCGGGCCAGCATCCGCGCGAGCGGGGCGGTGACCGTGCACAGCAGGTACGAGGCGCCGTTGCACCAGACCAGGGCCGGCACCATCCGGATCAGCTCGCGGCCGGCCCCCGCCTCGCGTGAGGCGAGCGGGCCCACCTCGATCAGGTCGGCGGGCCGGCACTTCTCTCCCGACCGCTCGGCGAGCAGGTCCGTCACCGGGCCGCCGAGGTAACTCTCGATCAGCAGGTCCTTGGTGCCCCCGTAGGTCAGACCCGCACACGCCAGCGGGACCGGGCCCTTGTCACCCTCCGGCCCCTTGTCGTCCTCCGGGTCCGCGCACAGAGCGATGTAGCAGTCCGGCGACGGCTCGATCCGCGCCTGGTAGTCGCGCGCGTAACGATCCTTCGCGAGATCGGTGCACGCCTGCCACAGCTCGCTGCCGCGGCGGGCGATGTTGATGCGCATAGCCCCTCCATTCGCATCTGCCCAGCCCGGCGGCTGAGCACGACTCAATTATTGACTACTGGTCGTTTTTTGACGCCCAGTTCATTTAATGAGTCGGCAAAGAGATGGTCAGCGCTTGGTGGGCACCGATCTGTCGGTGGTCGAGCGGCGGGTCAGCGGTCCGTCTCGTAGTCGCGGGTGATGTCGCCGACGATGTCGACGACGACCTTGTGGATCTCCACCAGCTCCGCCTTGTCCAGCTTCGGCCAGCCGAGGCCGCCCATCATCGACGCCATGACGGCGAGCCGGCCGTCCAGGTGCTCCTCCTCGGCCCACAGGAAGCGGCGGGAGAGCAGATGCATCGCCGCGTAGCCGAGGATGTAGGCGCGCAGGGCGTCCACCGCCACGCCGGTCGGCACGTCGGGATTGCTGTACGCCCCGTCCGTCACCGTGCGCTGCACGGCGAAGCCGACCACCTGCGCCATCTGGGACTCGACCAGGTCGCGCCGGGTCATCCGGTCCTCGGACGCCGTCCGGCAGACCGCGTCCGTGCGCGCGGTGATGCTGCACTCGAACAGCACCGGGGCCACCACCGCGTGGTGCAGATACGCGAACGCCATGCCGTAGAGCGCCCGGACCCCGCTCCACGGCAGGTCCGCGATGGCCTGGAAATAGCGCAGCTGGCGGCGCGCGCTCTCGGCGGAGAGCTCGATGAGCAGGTCCTCGCGGCACGCGAAGTGGTTGTAGACCGTGCCCTTCGAGTAACCCGCCTCCTGGGCGAGCTTCCCCAGGGTCAGGTTGTGGAAGCCGTCCCTGCTGATCATGTCCAGCGCCAGGCGCACGAGCGCCTGGTCGCGCTCTGCTACTTCTCGTGTCTTCCTCTGGGATGTCCGCATGGGGAAATTATGGGTGACCGTTGGTCGAGAATCGACCCTTAGTCAAAACTTCACGGCACCTGTACATGCCCGGTGGTGCTGTACATGCCCCAGCAGTCCCACGTGGTCGTCCTACGCGATGTGGTCTTCCACGAACTCGTTCTCCAGGCGGGCCGAGAAGCGGTCCATGTAGTTGTTCAGCTCGCGCGACTGGAGACGCAGGCCGAAGGCCGCCTCCGCGTTCGCCGCGAACGCACCGGGAGTCGGCATGCCCTCACCCTCTATCGAGTGCCGGAACACCTGGTACAGGTCCTCGTCGGAAGGGGCGGGAGCGTGAGCGGGGTCCGGGACGGTGCCGGCCTCCTGCTGCGCTGCGCCGTCACCGAGCGGACGGGTGCCGCCCGCACCGTTCGGCACGGGGAACTCCTGCTCCTGTCCCTGCCCCTGCTGCTGTTCCTGTACCTGCTGGCGCTCCTGCTCGGCGTACCACTCGTCGTACGGAGCCACGGGCGCGTACGACGCGTTGTGCGCCGCGAACCAGGGGCTCGCGTGGTTGGCCACCGGGAGCGTCTCCTCCGGGCGCTGCGGCTCCGGATCCTGGACGGGCTCTGCGTCGGCCTGGGGGTCGGGCTCGGGCTCGGGGGCGGGCGCGGCGGACAGCTGCGGCTGCTGCGGCTCACCGACGGCCTTCACCGTCGAGACCGGGGAGCCCGCCGTCGCGGGCGCCGGCGGCAGCAGCACCGGCTCGATGCCCGCCGCCGCGAGCCCCGCCGGAGCGGTCTCCGCGAGAGGAACGCCATAGCGCGCGAGACGCAGCGGCATCAGCGACTCGACCGGCGCCTTGCGCCGCCAGGAACGCCCGAACCGGGCCTGGAGGCGCGCCTGGTAGACGAGACGCTCCTGTTCCAGCTTGATGACCTGCTCGTAGGAGCGCAGCTCCCACAGCTTCATCCGGCGCCACAGCTTGAAGGTGGGCACCGGGGAGAGCAGCCAGCGGGTCAGGCGCACGCCCTCCATGTGCTTGTCGGCGGTGATGTCCGCGATCCGGCCCACCGCGTGCCGCGCCGCCTCGACGGCGACCACGAACAGCACCGGGATCACCGCGTGCATGGCGACACCGAGCGGATCGCCCCAGCTGGAGGCGGCGTTGAAGAGGATCGTGCCCGCCGTGAGCAGCCACGCGGTCTGCCGCAGCAGCGGGAAGGGGATGCGCAGCCAGGTCAGCAGGAGATCGAGGGCGAGCAGCACGCAGATGCCCGCGTCGATGCCGATGGGGAAGACCGCGGAGAACTCGCCGAAGCCCTTCTTCTCGGCGAGCTCGCGCACCGCCGCGTACGACCCGGCGAAGCCGATCCCGGCGATGACGACCGCTCCCGCGACGACCACCCCGATGAGTATCCGGTGCGTGCGTGTCAGCTGCATCGCGGCCACCCGCGAACCCCTCCCTGTTCAAGTCCCTGATTCAAGGCCTGTGTCGGCTTGTCTGCGAGCGACAGCCTGGCACACGTGTGCGGAACGCCGTGTGCCGGTACGCCAGAAGCCCGGCCCCCCGGGGCCGGGCTCCTGCGACGTGGCTGCTCGTCAGGCCTTGCTGCTGCTCTTCTTCTTGGCCGTGGTCGCACTGTCGTCGGACTTGTCGTCGCCGGACTTCGAGTCGTCGGACTTGCTGTCGTCGCTCTTCGAGTCCTCGGACTTCGGTTCGTCGCCCTTCGGCTTCTCGCTCGGGTCGGACGACGCCTTGCCGCCACCCTTGCCGCCGTCGCCCTCGTTGGCGGCCACGACCGCCTCGGCGGCCTCCTTCGCCGCCTTCTGCGCGTCCTTGCCCAGATCGCCGGCGTCCGGGGTCTTGTCGCCCGCGAGGCCCGCGCCGTTGTAGTCGACGGTGATGACCGCGTTCTCCACGCGCGTCACGAACGTCTGCTGCTTGAAGGTGTCCTTGTCCTTCTTCAGGTCGTACCGCACGAGCGTCGCCTGCTGGCCGACGCCCTGCACCGGCTCCGCCTTGACGCCCTTCGCGTCCTTCGTCGCCTGGGCGTCCGCGACCTGCTTGGCGTAGCTCTCCTGGGCGCGCTTCGCACCGCTGCCGAGCGAGGGGTCCGACTCGAAACGCATCAGCGACACGCGCAGCCAGCGGAACTGCGAGCCGTCCACGCCGTTGTTGTCGAGGCTGTCCCAGGAGCAGCTGCCGCGCAGCGCCGTGTCGCTGGACGTGCCCGCCTTGCCGGACTTGTCCTTCGCCTTCGGCACCAGGTCGTCGAGCGTCTTCTTCGACAGGACCTCGCAGGGCTCCGGAAGCTTGGCGTACGCGGCCTTCTCCACGGTCGGAGCCTTGTCGCCGGCCTTGGCGGAGGCCGAGGCCTTGGCGCCCGCGTCCTTCTTGGCCCCGTCGGATCCGGAGTCGGAGCCGGAGTCGGAGGAGCAACCGGCGACGAGGATCGCCGGTACGGCGGCCGCGCAGACGAGGAGGCGGCTGCGGAGCTGTCGCTTTCGCTGTGCAGGTCGGTGCATGGTTCCTTCACTCTGTTCGTCTCGTGACGTCCAGTTCGTCTCGTGACGTCGTCGGGTCCGAGGGGCCACGGTACGCGCATGGGGCGACGGACGACTCCGCTTCACGGCAGCGGGACCCCCGTCCGCCCTCGCCCCGCCCCTCTCCTACTCGTCGAACTCCCCGGCCAGCGTGTCGGCCAGTTCCTGCGCCTTGTCCTGCATTTCCTTGCTGTCGGGGACGTCCGTGCGACGGCCGGGCTGCTCGTCGTACTCGATGGTGACGACGACGTTCGACGTGCGGAACACCACAGTCACGGTGCGGTGACGGGAGGCCGAGGCGGAGGTGGTGAGGGCGTCGTCGAGGAACGCCTCGTCGCCGAGGTCGGGGAGGGTGCGGGGCTCTAGGCCGGGGGGCGGGGTGGCGGACCGGGAGGAGTCGGCGCCGTCTCCGTCCCCGTCGCCGGCGTCAGGACTCTCCGTCTCCTTGCCCTTGTCGTCGTCCTTCTTGCCCTTGTCGTCGTCGCGCCGGGCGTTCTTCCCGCCCTGGGGCTTGTCGCCCGGCTCGGAGTCCTCGGCGGTCGGGGACGTGTCGTCCGTGGAGGAGCCGGGCGGCCGGGTGAGGCCGGCCTCGCGCAGCTTCGTCGCGTAGACCTCGGCGGCGCGGGCGTCGTCGCTGACCGTGCCGTCGTACGAGACGACGCGCTCGAAGTCGATCAGGAGGTGGTGGGAGGCCCCGGACGACTCGACCTTCCAGCGGCAGCCGACGCGCCGGTCGGTGTCGTACGTCCCCGTCGGCGTGCCCTCGTACGCCTTCTCGCGCTGCTCGGCGTCCTCCATCTCCGCGATGCCGGGCAGCATCGCGTCGAGGGTGTCGGTGTCCACCTCGCCGCAGGGCTCGGGGAGCGTGCGGTACTTGCCGGGCTGGGCGGACGCGCTGGAGGTGCCGCCGTCCCCCGGCTTGGAGTCGTCGCCCCCGGCACCGCCGGACCCGCCGGTGCAGCCGGTCAGCAGCACCGCGATGAGCGCGGCGACGCCGGGTACACAGGCCTTGGCCTTCCGCTGCACCGTGATGGCTCCTCTCACCTGGCTCTGCCTGGTTATTGGGTTGCCGCTGGTGGGCGGCCGGTGGACACAATGTGTATCGCACGCGCTGCCGTGGACGCCGGTCCGTCATCCCTTTCATTGACCTTGGCGCCGGTATTTGCGCTTCAAGGCTTGTACTTGCTTACGGTTGATTTAGGCGGTTTACGGGGGAATGAGGACGATATGTCGTACGTAGAGGTTCCTGGGGCGAAGGTGCCGATCCGGATGTGGACGGACCCGGCCACGGTCGAGGACTCGGCGATGCGCCAACTTCAGAACGTGGCGACGCTGTCCTGGATCAAGGGCCTGGCCGTCATGCCGGACGTCCACTTCGGCAAGGGCGCGACGGTCGGCTCGGTGATCGCCATGCGGGGCGCGGTCTGCCCGGCGGCGGTCGGCGTCGACATCGGCTGCGGCATGAGCGCCGTCAGGACGTCGCTCACCGCCAATGACCTGCCGGGCGACCTCTCCCGCCTGCGCTCGAAGATCGAGCAGGCGATCCCGGTGGGCCGCGCCATGCACGAGTCCCCCGTCGAGCCGGGGCGCTTCCATGGCATGGCCACGGCTGGGTGGGAGGAGTTTTGGGGGCGGTTCGAGGGGGTCGCGGAGGCGGTCAAGTTCCGCGAGGAGCGGGCGGTCAAGCAAATGGGAACGCTCGGGTCCGGCAACCATCACCTCGAAATTTCGTTCGATTCTGAAGGTGCGGTGTGGCTCACGCTCCACTCCGGATCCCGCAACATCGGCAAGGAACTCGCCGAACATCACATCGGAGTCGCGCAGAAGCTTTCGCACAACCAGGGGCTTGTCGACCGCGACCTCGCGGTCTTCGTCTCGGACACCCCGCAGATGGCGGCGTACCGGAACGATCTGTACTGGGCGCAGGAGTACGCGAAGTACAACCGATCGATCATGATGGGCCTCCTGAAGGACGTGGTCCGCAAGGAGTTCAAGAAGGCGAAGGTGACCTTCGAGCCGGAGATCAGCTGCCACCACAACTACGTGGCGGAGGAGCGGTACGAAGGTATGGATCTGCTGGTGACACGTAAGGGCGCGATCCGGGCCGGCACGGGGGACCTCGGGATCATTCCGGGCTCGATGGGTACGGCCACGTACATCGTGAAGGGACTCGGCAACGAGAAGGCGTTCAACTCCGCCTCCCACGGTGCCGGTCGGCGCATGAGCCGGGGCGCGGCCAAGCGCCGCTTCTCGACGAAGGACCTGGAGGAGCAGACGCGGGGCGTCGAGTGCCGCAAGGACTCGGGCGTCGTGGACGAGATCCCGGCGGCCTACAAGCCGATCGAGCAGGTCATGGAGCATCAGCGTGATCTGGTCGAGGTCGTGGCGAAGCTGAAGCAGGTCGTCTGCGTCAAGGGGTGAAGCACCGATGGGGCCAGGCCGTTGCCAGCCTGGCCCCACTGATCAGTTCCTCACTGATCAAGCGGCATAGGGATCTGGCCGGTGCGGAGCCGCCAGAGACGCAGATGGCAGCTCTTCTCGGTACGTCCCAGTTCCTGGGCCGCGCTGGCGGCATTGTGGGACCGGAGCAGGATCCGGTCCTCCGACTTGGACCAATACTGTTTGGTGCAGGCTGCCCTCATGTTGGCTGGACGGACCCACGAGGCCAGGGAATCAGCTCTGACCTGCTTGCGTCCGAGAGAAAGGCAGCCCGGGTAGTACAAATCTGCGACTAGCCCCTGGGCTGCTTCCTTCTCGTAGGAGACGTTGTAGATGCCGTCGCGCGTATTGCGCTTGATGATGCGCTCGACCCCTGTCAGTTGGCGTGCATAACGGCAGAGGTAGACCCCGATGGCTGTGCTTGCAGTCGTGAGTGAGACAAAGGGGAAGTCTTGGCTCGTGTAGCCGACTGAACCGTCCGCATCGATGAGGCCCCGAAGGTAGTCGCGGCGCGAGAAGTCGACGCGCGGTGGTGTGATCTTCTTGGACTTGCGTCCGTAAGGCAGACCGAGGTGGTTGATGGTCGTCCTGGCTTCCAAGGAGCACAGAGTCCAGATCGCTGAGTGGTGGGACTCAGCAAAATTCGTGGGCCGGATGCGTTCGGTCACGCTGCTGTTGTAGGGCGTCAGCTGCTTGAACCTGTACAAGAGGTCGATGTCGCGAATGCTGATCTCCACGCTCAGCTTGCCCTTCTGACCAGCTCCTTGCTGAAGGTGCCCATCGGCCTGCAAGAAGCCGAACATGTACGCGTACTCGGGCACGCGAAGGTCCATGAACTGCGGAGCGCTAGGCTCGTGTTCAGCCATGAGGAAGTCACGCCTTCCTGTGTGGTCAGGCCCTCGGCTCGGGTTGCAGCCCGGCCGGGGGCCGTCGCATGTGATGTTGTCGGGCCGAGCCTAGGCAGGCCGAACATCAACTCTCATGGCGATACGTCGCTTTCACCGATGCGGGTGACTCTCGTCCAGGGACGCCCAAGGCGGGACGCCTACTTCGCGTGGGTCACCGCGTAGATCATGATGAACGCGACGATGTGGATGCCGAAGAGGAAGTACGCCAGGTACCACCAGACCAGGCGTTCGTTCTTCGCCTCCGCGGCGAGGCTGCGGGCCTCGTGTTCGTGGGTGAGGCGTTCGAGCGGGTCGGGGGAGTCCGCCGAGTACGCGGGTCTGCCGGGGTCGTCGCCGGGGAGCGGCATCGTCAGGACTCCCTGTGGACCTTGGTGTTCGAGGCCTGGGCGCGCGGGCGGACCACCAGGAGGTCGATGTTGACGTGCGGCGGGCGGGTCACCGCCCAGGTGATCGTGTCCGCGACGTCGTCGGCGGTGAGCGGCTGCGCGACGCCCGCGTAGACCTTCGCGGCCTTCTCGGCGTCGCCGCCGAAGCGGGTCAGCGCGAACTCGTCCGTCTTGACCATGCCGGGGGCGACCTCGACGACCCGGACCGGGGTGCCGACGATCTCCAGGCGCAGGGTCTCGGCGAGTACGTGCTCGGCGTGCTTCGCGGCGACGTAGCCGCCCCCTCCCTCGTACGTGCCGTGTCCGGCGGTCGAGGAGAGGACCACCACCGTGCCGTCGCCGCTCGCGGTGAGGGCGGGGAGGAGGGCCTGGGTGACGTTGAGCGTGCCGATGACGTTCGTCTCGTACATCTGGCGCCAGTCGGCCGGGTCGCTGCTCGCCACGGGGTCCGCGCCCAGCGCGCCGCCCGCGTTGTTCACCAGGACCGCGATCTTGCGGAAGGCGGTGGCGAACTCGTCCACGGCCGCGCGGTCGGTGACGTCGAGCGCGTACGCCATCGCGTCGTGCCCGGCCTCGTTCAGCTCGGCGGCGAGCGCCTCGATGCGGTCCTTGCGGCGCGCGGTGAGGACGACGCGGTAGCCGGCGGCGGCGAGTCCGCGGGCGGTGGCGGCACCGATGCCGCTGCTCGCGCCGGTGATGATCGCGATGCGGTTGGCTGCGGCGGTCATGGGCGCTCCTCGGCAGGTGTACGGCGTACGGCGGGTTGGTCGTCGTCAGGATATGCGTGCGGTGCTGCCCGGTGCGGGGCGCGGGGGTGGGGGTGCCTGTCGGCGGGGGACGGGTGCGTCAGCGTGCTCGTGGTGCGTACATGATCACGGCCATGCCCGCGAGGCAGATCAGCGCCCCGGTCACGTCCCACCGGTCGGGCCGGTAGCCGTCCGCGACCATGCCCCAGGCGATCGAGCCCGCGACGAAGACACCGCCGTACGCGGCGAGGATGCGGCCGAACTCGGCGTCGGGCTGGAGCGTGGCCACGAAGCCGTAGACGCCGAGGGCGATGACGCCCGCGCCGATCCAGGCCCAGCCCCTGTGCTCACGCACGCCCTGCCAGACGAGCCACGCGCCGCCGATCTCGAACAGCGCGGCGAGGACGAAGAGGGCGGCGGAGCGGGCGATGAGCATGGTCAACAGGGTGGCATGCGGTGTCTTTGGGGGAGCGGAGTGGCATGTATCGGGACGGAGTGTGCTGTTTCGGTCGGTTGGTCGGTCAGTCGGTGGGTGGGGTGGGAGTGGAGGTTGCTGTGCGGGTTCCTCGTGCGGGTGTGCGTGGGCGTGTGCGGTGCCGCGGTGCGGTGCTTGTGGCGTTGGTGGCGGCTGCCGTGGGCGTGGTGCCCGGCGGTGGCGTGGGTGTGGCCGCAGGTGCGGGCGTGGCTGCCGCCGTGCCCGGCGACCGCGAAGCCGATCTCGCCCTCCACGGTGACGTGTCCGTGCACAAAGGTGTCGTACGCGTGCGGTTCGTGCCGCAGAACCACGGGCCTTCCGATCTCACCGACGCCACCGTGTACCTCCGCTGGTCGGTGCCCGTCGCGGAGCTGCGGGCGCTGCCCGGGGCGTGTCAGCGGTCGAAGGCGGGCCCGGTCCTGTGCCGGACGGGGGCGCTGGCCTCCGGGGCCAAGGGGGAGCCGGTGGAGGTCGTGGTCCGGACGGAGGGAGAGCCGGACGCGGTGAGCGTGCGGATCGGTACGGGGTGGGACGGCAAGGTCGCGGATCTGAACCCGCGCAACAACGAGCATGCGGTGCTGGCCCTCGACACCGGGGACACCTATCACTTCTGAACAGGGGCTTACTTCTGCACGGGAGGCTTACTTCTGAACCGGGGGACGTCGGGTCAGTCTCCGCTCAGGGCGAGCCGCCAGTCGTTGCACGCGTGCCAGTTGCCCTTGGGGTACTCGATCGTCGCCTCGCCGCGCAGCGTGAAGCCCGCCTTGCGGCACACCGCGTTCGACGCGCCGTGGTCCGTCGCGGGGAAGGCGTGCAGGTGCGTGTGGCGACCCGCCGCCCGTGCCTCCTCGGCGACCAGGCGTGCCGCGCCCGCGGCGACCCCCCTGCCCTGGAACTCGGGCAGGACGCCCCAGCCGGTCTCCCAGACCGGCTCGCCCTGCCAGGTCGTCTCCCAGAAGCCGATCGAGCCCGCCGTGCGCCCGTCCGCCGTGATGCGGAACATCCGGCCCTTGTCGTCGAGCCGGAGATAGCGGCGGTGGCGGTCCGCCACCTTCTCGGGGGTCTCCGGGCCGCCCAGGTGTTCCGTCATCTCCGGGGTGTTGAGCCGCAGGAGCAGGGCGAGGCCGCCGTCGTCGGTCCAGGGTTCGAGGCGGAGTGCCGGGGGCCGGTTCGGCGTCGCTGACTGTGATCGGTCCATGGCCTCACCGTAGGCGTGGGGTCTGACAAAGGGTCCCCGCGCCGGGAACAGCCGGTCGCGGACCTGGGGTCCTCGCGCCGGGGAATAGCCGGTCGCACCCCCTCGTTCTGTGGGTATAGTTGAACCGTCAACAAAACGCGGACCCGCGGAGAGTGAGCAAGCCATGCAGTTCGGGATCTTCAGCGTCGGCGACGTGACCACCGACCCGACCACCGGCCGTACGCCGTCCGAGGCCGAGCGGATCAAGGCCATGGTCGCCATCGCCCTCAAGGCCGAAGAGGTCGGCCTCGACGTCTTCGCGACCGGCGAGCACCACAACCCGCCCTTCGTGCCGTCGTCCCCGACCACGATGCTCGGCTACATCGCCGCCCGCACCGAGCGGCTCGTCCTCTCCACCTCCACCACCCTCATCACCACCAACGACCCGGTGAAGATCGCCGAGGACTTCGCGATGCTCCAGCACCTCGCGGACGGCCGGGTGGACGTGATGATGGGGCGCGGCAACACCGGGCCCGTCTACCCGTGGTTCGGCAAGGACATCCGCCAGGGCATCAACCTCGCCATCGAGAACTACGCGCTCCTGCGCCGGCTCTGGGACGAGGACGTGGTCACCTGGGAGGGCAAGTTCCGTACGCCGCTCCAGTCGTTCACCGCGACGCCCCGGCCCCTCGACGGTGTCGCGCCCTTCGTCTGGCACGGCTCGATCCGCTCCCCGGAGATCGCCGAGCAGGCCGCGTACTACGGCGACGGCTTCTTCCACAACAACATCTTCTGGCCCGCCGAACACACCGCGAAGATGGTCGAGCTCTACCGGAACCGGTACGCGCACTACGGGCACGGCACGCCGGAGCAGGCGATCGTCGGGCTCGGCGGGCAGGTGTTCATGCGCAAGAACTCCCAGGACGCGGTCCGCGAGTTCCGGCCCTACTTCGACAACGCGCCGGTCTACGGCCACGGGCCCTCCCTGGAGGAGTTCACCGAGCAGACCCCGCTCACCGTGGGCTCCCCGCAGCAGGTGATCGAGCGGACGCTGTCCTTCCGCGACACCGTGGGCGACTACCAGCGGCAGCTGTTCCTGATGGACCACGCCGGGCTGCCGCTGAAGACCGTCCTGGAGCAGCTCGACATCCTCGGCGAGGAGGTCGTCCCCGTGCTGCGCGAGGAGTTCGCGAAGAACCGCCCGGCCGGCGTCCCGGACGCACCCACGCACGCGACGCGCGTGGCCGACGCCGCCGCCACCCGCACCACCGCACAGGAAGAGGTCACCGCATGAAGCTCGTCGTCGTATCCGCGGGACTGAGCCAGCCCTCGTCCACCCGGCTGCTCGCCGACCGGCTCACGGCCGCCACGACACGCCACATCGACACCGTCACCGAGGTCGAAGTGGTCGAGTTGCGGGACCTGGCGACGGAGATCGCCCAGCACCTCGTCACCGGGTTCCCGCCCGCCCGGCTGGCCGCCGCGCTCGACGCGGTGGCCGGCGCGCAGGGGCTGATCGCCGTCACGCCGGTGTTCTCCGGGTCGTACAGCGGACTGTTCAAGTCGTTCTTCGACGTGCTCGACAAGGACGCGCTGACCGGGAAGCCGGTGCTGATCGGCGCGACCGGCGGCACCGCGCGTCACTCGCTGGTCACCGAGCACGCCCTGCGCCCGCTCTTCAGCTATCTGCGGGCGCTGGCCCTGCCGACCGCCGTGTACGCGGCGTCGGAGGAGTGGGGCGAGGAGGGTCTCGCGGCGCGGATCACCCGTGCGGGCGCGGAGCTGGCGCGCTTCATGGCGCCCGAGGGCGAGGCGGCGCCGGCCCGGGGCGCGGCACCCGACACCGACACGGCCGCGGCGATCGCGCCCCGCTCGCTGACCGGTGCGATCACCTCGGTGGACCCGGCCGGCGGCTTCGAGGTCGTCCCCTTCGAGCAGCAACTCGCCGCGCTCAGGGTGGGGTGAGGGGCCGTCAGGGCCAGACCAGGCAGTACGCCTGATGACCGGCGTCGTGCAGGCGGTGGCTGAAATCCTGCCACTCGTGGAGGAGTTGGTAGACGTTGAAGGCGTCGCGCGGGCCGCCGCGGTCGGGGACCGTGGACCAGATGAACGCCGCGGCGCCCACCGACTCCTCGCCGACGCCGCGCAGCGGGTCGACGACGGTCATGGGGAGCTTCACCACCGCGTAGTCCGGGTGGAGGACGACCAGTTCGAGCGGGGGGACCTTGTGCAGGGGTATGCCCTCGATGCCGGTCAGGACCATCGCGGCCATCGTCTCCGGCTTGATCTTCGTGAACATGCCGCCCATGCCGAGCTCGTCGCCGCCCAGCTCCTCGGGCCGCATCGAGATCGGCACGCGGGCGGCGGTGGCGCCGTCCGGGGCGCCGAAGTATTTGTACGTCACCCCCACCCCGCCACTCCTGCTGCTCACCCGGTCCCGCCGGGACTCACCGGAAGCGACGGGCGTCTGGTCGGACGCCTGCGCCGGTTCCGCTTCCGCCTCGCGTCGGTGCCTGCCCCGCCGGGCACGCCGGGGGCCCAGGCCGTCGGTCCCCTCGCCCAGTCCGCCACCGCGATGCATATCTCCACCCGACTGCTTTCCAGGGCGGCACGGCCCTGTCTTTTCTAGGCCTCGCGGCCCCCGCCACGCAACCCGATCATCGTGTCAGTGACCTCCCCCACGGTCACCCTCTAAAACGTGGAGTGAAACACCTGTCCGCAGGATGTCCGCACGCTCTGACACCATGGCTCGTGTGAGCTTCCCGTATAGCGCCCCAGTTTCGCAGACTCTTTTCGACCGTGCGGCGGCCGTGACGCCCGGCGGTGTGAACTCTCCCGTGCGCGCGTTCCGCGCTGTGGGTGGTACGCCCCGTTTCATGGTGTCCGGTACCGGTCCGTACCTGACTGACGCCGACGGCCGCGAGTACGTCGACCTCGTGTGTTCGTGGGGTCCGATGATCCTCGGGCACTCCCACCCCGAGGTGATCGCCGCCGTGCAGGAGGCCGTGTCGCACGGCACCTCCTTCGGCACGCCCGGCGAGGGCGAGGTCGCGCTCGCCGAGGAGATCGTGGCCCGCATCGAGCCCGTCGAGCAGGTCCGCCTCGTCTCCAGCGGCACCGAGGCGACCATGTCCGCCATCCGTCTCGCCCGCGGCTTCACCGGCCGCGCCAAGGTCATCAAGTTCGCCGGGTGCTACCACGGACATGTCGACGCGCTGCTCGCCTCGGCCGGTTCGGGTGTGGCCACCCTCGGCCTGCCCGACACGCCCGGCGTCACCGGCGCCCAGGCGGGCGACACCATCGTCGTGCCGTACAACGACCTCGAAGCGGTGCAGGAGGCGTTCCACAGGCACCCCGGTGAGATCGCGTGCGTCATCACCGAGGCGTCGCCCGGCAACATGGGCGTGGTGCCGCCGCGGCCCGGTTTCAACGAGGGTCTCAAGGCCGCCTGCGCGGAGAACGGCGCGCTGTACATCTCGGACGAGGTGATGACCGGCTTCCGTACGTCGAAGGCCGGCTGGTTCGGTGTGGACGGGGTGCGGCCCGACCTGATGACCTTCGGCAAGGTCATGGGCGGCGGCTTCCCGGCGGCGGCCTTCGGCGGCCGCGCCGACGTCATGGCGCACCTCGCCCCGGCGGGCCCGGTCTACCAGGCGGGCACGCTGTCCGGGAACCCGGTCGCGACGGCCGCGGGCCTCGCGCAGCTGCGGCTCCTCGACGACGCGGCGTACGCGAAGGTGGACGCCGTCTCCGAGCAGCTGCGCGCCCTGGTGACCGAGGCGCTCGCCAAGGAGGGTGTCGCGCACCGTCTCCAGAACGCGTCGAACATGTTCTCCGTCTTCTTCACCGACCGCGAGGTGCGGAACTACGAGGACGCGAAGGCGCAGCAGTCCTTCCGCTTCACCGCGTTCTTCCACTCGATGCTGGCGCAGGGCGTCTATCTGCCGCCGTCGGCCTTCGAGTCGTGGTTCGTGTCGACCGCCCACGACGAGCGGGCGATCGAGCGGATCGCCGCCGCCCTGCCGGGTGCCGCGCGCGCGGCCGCGGAAGCGACGGAGGCCACGGCATGAGCGGCACCTCTGCGGGCGACGAGCTGACCGTCGTCCATGTGATGCGCCACGGCGAGGTGCACAACCCGGACGGGATCCTGTACGGGCGGCTGCCCGACTACCACCTGTCCGAGCTCGGCCGGCAGATGGCCGACCGCGTCGCCGAGCACCTCGCCCACCGTGACGTGACGCATGTCGTCGCGTCGCCGCTGGACCGCGCCCAGGAGACGGCGACGCCGATCGCCAAGGCGCACGGCCTGGACCTGGCGACCGACGCCCGGCTCATCGAGGCGGCCAACGTCTTCGAGGGCAAGACCTTCGGGGTGGGCGACGGCGCGCTGAAGAACCCGGACAACTGGAAGCACCTCGTCAACCCCTTCAAGCCGTCCTGGGGCGAGCCGTACGTCGAGCAGGTCGTGCGGATGATGGGCGCCCTGGACGCGGCGAAGGACGCGGCCCGCGGGCACGAGGCGGTGTGCGTCAGCCACCAGCTGCCGATCTGGATCGTGCGCAGCTTCGTCGAGAAGCGGCGGCTCTGGCACGACCCGCGCAAGCGGCAGTGCACGCTGGCGTCGCTGACGACGTTCACGTACCGCGGCGACAGGATCGTCTCGGTGGGTTACAGCGAACCGGCCCGGGATCTCGTGCCCCCGCATCTGCGCGCCGGGGCCAAGCCCGTGAAGGGCAGTAATAAGGGCAACAGCAAGGCATTCGGGGCCTGATAAACCGGCCCTTGATCAACCGCGCGTAATCGAGCGGCGACTGTATGTCCTTGTTCGGTAAATCGTCATAAATAAATGCGGCTCGGCCGGAACCCCGGTGTTCGTCGCGCCCTCTAACGGGTCGTCCCTCTTGCAGACAGATACAGGAGGAACGGACCCAAGGGCGCGACGAATGGGGATGGAATGCGCGACATCAGCCGCAGGGGAATGCTCGGCCTTGGAGCGGGCACGGCCGCCGCTTTCGGGCTTGCGGCGTGCGGCTCCGGCGGCGGCGGGGATTCGTCGAAGTCGGCGGGAAAGGCCGGGGACGGTCCCGGGGCCGAGAAGCACCCGGCCAAGCCGATCGGTGACGGGTCGACCGCCTACACCGGTAAGCAGCCTCGTCAGCCGGGCAAGCCCGTCCCGCTGGAGCCGGGTGAGACGCCCCCGCAGTTCGTGATCTTCTCGTGGGACGGCGCGGGTGAAGTGGGCAACGGTCTCTTCCCGCGCTTTCTGAAGCTCGCCGAGGACCATGACGCGCACATGACGTTCTTCCTCTCCGGGCTTTATCTGCTGCCGGAATCGAAGAAGCGCATGTACCGGCCGCCGAACAACGCGGTCGGCGCCTCGGACATCGGTTATCTCACCGACGGTCACATCAAGGACACTCTGAAGTACGTGCGGCAGGCCTGGCTGGAGGGCCATGAAATCGGCACGCACTTCAATGGGCACTTCTGCGCGGGTACGGGTTCCGTCGCCAACTGGACGTCAGCGCAATGGCAGGACGAGATCGACCAGGCCAAGTCCTTTGTGAAGAAGTGGCGTACGAACACCGGCTGGACCGATCTGCCGCCGCTCCCCTTCGACTACGAGAAGGAACTCGTCGGCGGCCGCACGCCCTGTCTGCTCGGCCAGGACAATCTGCTGCCGACCGCGAAGAAGCTCGGCTGGCGCTACGACGCGTCCTCGCCCGGCGGCCGCCAGAAGTGGCCGCAGAAGAAGATGGGCGTCTGGGACCTGCCGCTTCAGGCCATGCCCTTCCCCGGGCACTCCTTCGAGGTCCTGTCGATGGACTACAACATCCTCGCCAACCAGTCGAAGAACTCCACGAAGGCGCCCGCGCACAACTATCCGGGCTGGCGCAAGCAGGCCACCGAGTCCTACATAGCCGGCTTCAAGCGGGCCTACGAGACCAACCGCGCGCCGTTCTTCATCGGCAACCACTTCGAGGAGTGGAACGGCGGTATCTACATGGATGCCGTGGAGGAGGCGCTGAAGCACATCGCGGGCAAGAAGGACGTGCGGCTCGTCTCGTTCCGCCAGTTCGTCGACTGGCTCGACGTGCAGGACCCGAAGGTGCTCGCCAAGCTCCAGGGCCTGGAGGTCGGCCAGCGGCCCGCCGGGGGCTGGAAGGGCCTCCGCTAGGCCTCTTTCAGGGGCCTGAAGTGGGCGATTCGTTCGGTGGAGGGGGTGCGGAAGATCCCCGAAATGGACATGCGAAACTTTTCACATGAGTGTTGCCTGCCGTGCCCCACACCGCGTCGATAGCAGCAGTCACCGTCGCAGCCGTGCCGCCCTGCTCACCGCAGGCGCCGCGGTCGCGGCGCTGGCTCTGACCGCTTGCAGCTCAGGCGGCGTGTCGGGCGGTTCCGGAAACACCAACTTCGTCGCCGGGTCCGATGGCATCGCCACCGTCAAGAAGGGCGACCGCAAGCCGAACCCGTCGCTCGACGGCGAGACCCTCGACGGCAAGAAGCTCGACATCACCAAGGCCTACAAGGGCAAGGTCGTCGTCATAAACGTCTGGGGTTCCTGGTGCGCTCCGTGCCGGGCCGAGGCGCCGAACTTCGTGAAGCTCGCCAAGGAGACCAAGTCCAAGGGCGTCGAATTCGTCGGGATCAACACGCGTGACCCCGAGCGCAGCCCGGCGCTCTCGTTCGAGAAGCAGCACAAGGTTCCCTACCCGAGCCTGTACGACCCGATGGGGAAGCTGATGCTGCGCTTCCCCCAGGGTTCGCTCAACCCGAACGCCATCCCCTCCACGCTCGTCGTCGACCGGGACGGGAAGATCGCGGCCCGCGCGCAGCAGCCGCTGAGCGAGGAGAAGCTGCGGAAGATGATCGACCCCGTGCTCGCGGAGAAGTGATGTCGGCGCTCGCGGCCGTCACCGGTACGAACCAGACCGTCATGAGCGGGGCCCTGCTCCTCGCGATCCCGGTCGCCCTGCTCGGCGGGCTCGTCTCCTTCTTCTCGCCCTGCGTCCTGCCGCTCGTGCCCGGCTATCTGTCGTACGTCACCGGGGTCGGCGGCCAGGACCTCGGCGAGGCGCGGCGCGGCCGGATGGCCGCGGGAGCCGGTCTCTTCGTGGCCGGGTTCACCGTCGTCTTCGTCTCCGCCACCGTCTTCTTCGGCGCCCTCGGCCGCACGCTCAAGGAGCACCAGAGCGTCATCAACACGACGCTCGGCGTGGTGATGATCGCGCTCGGGCTCTTCTTCATGGGGCTCATGCCGTGGCTCACGCAGCGCGAGTTCCGCTTCCACAAGCGGCCCGCCGTCGGGCTGGCCGGTGCGCCGGTCGTCGGCGCGCTCTTCGCCGTCGGCTGGACGCCGTGCATCGGCCCGACCCTCGCCTCGGTCATGGCACTTTCCGCCGACAGCGCCAACGCGGAGCGCGGCGCGATCCTCGGTGTCGCGTACTCCCTGGGGCTCGGCATTCCGTTCATCCTCGCGGCCGTCGCCTTCCGCAAGACGCTCGGCGCGTTCGGCTGGGTGAAGCGGCATTACGCATGGGTGATGCGCGTGGGCGGCATCATGATGATCGCGACCGGCCTGCTCCTCGTCACCGGTGCGTGGGACAGCATCGTGCAGGAGATGCAGGTCTGGACCAGCGGCTACACGGTGGGGATCTGATCCATGAGCAAGACACAAGCGCCCGACGGCAAGACCGGAACCCCTGACGAGCAGGGTGAATTCGGTGCCGCCGGCGCCAGCATGTCCACCGCCCCCCGGGACCGGGACCGCGAGGACGCCGCACCCAACCTCCCCAGGCTCGGCGTCATCGGCTGGCTGCGCTGGTTCTGGCGGCAGCTGACCTCGATGCGGGTCGCGCTGATCCTGCTCCTGCTGCTCTCCCTCGGCGCGATCCCGGGCTCCCTGATCCCGCAGAACAACGTCGACGAGCTCAAGGTCCAGGACTTCACGGAGCGGCACACCACACTCGCCCCGATCTACGACAAGCTCCAGCTCTTCGACGTCTACAGCTCGGTGTGGTTCTCCGCGATCTACATCCTCCTGTTCGTCTCCCTCATCGGCTGCATCGTGCCCCGCACCTGGCAGTTCGTCGGCCAGCTCCGCAGCCGCCCGCCGGGCGCGCCGAAGAAGCTGACGCGGCTGCCCGCGTACACGACGTGGCGCACCGACGCCGAGCCCGAGCAGGTGCACGAGGCCGCGCTCACGATGCTCCGGCAGCGCCGCTTCCGCGCGCACACCGCAGGCTCCGGCGCGGGCACCTCGGTCGCCGCGGAGAAGGGCTATCTGCGCGAGGCGGGCAACCTCGTGTTCCACATCGCGCTGATCGTGATGCTGGTCGCGTTCGCCGCCGGACAGCTCTTCAAGTCCGAGGGCGGCAAGCTGATCATGGAGGGGGACGGCTTCGCCAACACCCTCAGCCAGTACGACGACTTCAAGTCCGGCAGCCTCTTCGACTCCTCGAACCTGGAGCCGTTCAGCTTCAAGCTCGACGAGTTCGTCGGTACGTACGAGAAGTCGGGCCCCAACCGCGGCACGGCCCGCACCTACCGGGCGGACGTCACCTACAGCGAGGGCGCCGACGGCCCCGAGAAGAAGAAGTCCATCGAGGTCAACAAGCCGCTGGAGATCGACGGCTCGAAGGTCTACCTCATCGGGCACGGCTACGCCCCCGCGGTCACCGTCCGCGACGGCAAGGGCAAGGTCGTCTACCGGGCGTCCGTGCCGCTGCTGCCCATCGACCAGAACGGCACCGCGACCGGCGCCATCAAGGTCATGGACAACTACCGCGACAAGAACGGCAAGCCGGACCAGCTCGGCTTCAACGCCTTCTTCGTGCCGACCTTCGCGGGCGTCGGCAAGGGCCAGATGTTCTCGCAGTTCCCCGCCGCCGAGTACCCGGTGCTCGCGCTCTCCGCGTACCACGGCAGCCTGGGCGTCGACGCCGGTGTCCCGCAGAACGTGTACCAGCTGGACACCCGCAAGATGAAGAAGTTCAAGGACGCCGACGGGCAGCTGTTCAAGCAGCGGCTGCGCCCCGGCGAGACCATGAAGCTCCCCGACGGCGCCGGATCGATCACCTTCGAGAAGAACCTCAAGGAGTGGGCGACCTTCCAGATCTCGCAGCAGCCCGGCACCGGATGGGCGCTGGGCGGCGCGATCGCCGCCGTCGCCGGTCTCGCCGGTTCGCTGTTCATCCAGCGCCGCCGCGTGTGGGTGCGGGCGGTCAAGGGCGCCGACGGCGTCACCGTCGTGGAGATGGCGGGCCTCGGCCGCAGCGAGTCCGCCAAGGTCCCCGAGGAACTGTCCCAGCTCGCCGCGCACCTGCACGACCAGGCGCCGACCGCACCCGAGTCCGACCCGCAGCCGGAAGCCTCTTCCGACTCCGACCCCGATGTCGTACCTGCCGAAGGGGCTGAGAAGTGAATCTCGCCGCCACCCTGGCCGCCGAGCCCAACGAGAACCTCGCGCACATCAGCAACGTGCTGATCTACTCCGCGATGGCCGTCTATCTGCTGGCCTTCTTCGCGCACATGGCGGAGTGGCTCTTCGGCAGCCGCAGCAAGGTCGCCCGCACCGCCGCGGCGCTCACCCCGAGCAAGACCGCCGCCAAGGCCGCGGCGCCCGCCGTCACCGCCCGGGCCAAGGGCGGCACCGCCACCCTGGAGCGCCCCAAGGTCGTCACCCGGTCCGTGGCCGGCACCCGTGACGTGCCCGACGGCCCCGGCGCCTCCGCGGGCGACGAGAAGGGCGACCTCTACGGCCGCATCGCGGTCTCCCTCACGGTGCTCGCCTTCCTCCTGGAGTTCGGCGGCGTCCTCACCCGCGCCCTGTCGGTGCAGCGCGCGCCGTGGGGCAACATGTACGAGTTCAACATCACCTTCTCCACCGTCGCCGTCGGTGTGTACCTGACGCTGCTCGCGCTGAAGAAGCCCATCGCCTGGCTCGGCCTGCCGCTGGTCACCTCGGTCCTCCTGGACCTCGGCCTCGCCGTCACCGTCCTGTACACCGACAGCGACCAGCTGGTCCCCGCGCTCCACTCGTACTGGCTGTGGATCCACGTCTCCACCGCGATCTTCTGCGGCGCGGTCTTCTACGTCGGGTTCGTCTCGACGATGCTCTACCTCTTCCGCGACAGCTACGAGACGAAGCTGGCGGGCGGCGGACAGCCCGGCAAGTTCGCCACCTCCGTCCTGGAGCGGCTCCCCTCGGCGGCCTCCCTCGACAAGTTCTCGTACCGCCTGAACGCCGCGATCTTCCCGCTGTGGACGTTCACGATCATCGCGGGCGCGATCTGGGCGGGCGACGCGTGGGGCCGCTACTGGGGCTGGGACCCCAAGGAGGTCTGGTCCTTCATCACCTGGGTCGCCTACGCCGGCTACCTCCACGCCCGCGCCACCGCGGGCTGGAAGGGCCGCAAGGCCGCCTACCTGGCCCTGATCGCCTTCGGCTGCTGGCTGTTCAACTACTACGGAGTGAACATCTTCGTCACCGGCAAGCACTCGTACGCCGGAGTCTGAGCGGCACCTCTCCGTGGGAAGCCGGTTCGCGTGACCCAGGTCACGGGAACCGGCTTCTTCCGTTCGGACAGGTAAGGGGGCGTGGAGACGAATCAGGGGGAACCTCAGACACGGCAGGGAGCGTTACGCGTCCGCATCAGGGACGGGGACGCCGACGCGTTCGGCGCGCTCTTCGACGCGTACGCGCGCTCCGTCTACAACCACGCGTACCGGCTGACGGGCGACTGGTCGTCGGCCGAGGACATCGTGTCCCTGACCTTCCTCGACGCGTGGCGGCTGCGGGGCCGTATCGACGCGGAGGGCGGGTCGCTGCGGCCCTGGCTGCTCGGCGTCGCCACGAACGTCACCCGCAACACGCGCAGGGCCGCCCGCAGGCACGCCGCGGCGGTGGCGCGCCTGCCGCGGGACGAGGTCGTCGCCGACTTCGCGGACGAGCTCGCCGGACGCATCGACGACGAGGAGCAGCTCTCCCTCGTCCGCACGGCCCTGGCGGAGCTGCGCCGCCCCGAGCGCGAGGTGCTCGCGCTGTGCGTCTGGTCGGGGCTCGACTACGTGTCGGCGGCGGGTGCGCTCGGCATCCCCGTCGGCACGGTGCGCTCCCGGCTCTCGCGGGCACGCGCGAAACTCGCAAAAGTCATGGAATCGCCCATCAGGGAGGGACATCGATGACCGAGCTTCCCGAGCGCGACCTTTCGCCGGGCCGTCATCACCTGCTCAAGGAGCACCTGTTGACCGAGATCCGGCAGGAACAGAGCGAAAGGACCCCCAGGGTGTGGTTCCGTCCCGCGCTCCTCGCGGGAGCGGTCGCCGCGACGGCCGTGGCGGGCGTCCTGGTCGCCTCACCGTTCGGCGACCGCGCGGCGCAGGCGGGCCCGCCCTCCAAGGAGACCGTGCGGATGCTGGAGCAGATCGCGGCGGCGGCAGAGGCGCAGCCGGTGCCCAAGGGGGTCCGGGACGACCAGTACGTGTACATCAAGAGCAAGGGCGCCTACATGGCCGGCGGGGACGACGGGCCGATGAAGCTCGAACCCGTACAGACCCGTGAGTACTGGCTGTCGGTGGACGGCGAGCACGACGAGATGCTGAACGAACCCGAAGGCGGCTTCCAGAACGAGATCGTGCCGCAGGACGGGCCGCCCCTCCCGTCGGACACCAACTACCGCAACCTGGAGAAGCTGCCGACCGACCCGGTCGGCATGCTCGACTGGATCCACCGCGAGGCCGACGGCGACACCACCGCCGACCAGGCCGCCTTCGTACTCGTCGGTGATCTCTCCTACGAGTCGCTGATGCCGCCGAAGCAGGCGGCCGCGCTCTACCTCGCGGCGTCCAGGATTCCCGGCGTCGAACTGATCGATGACGCGGTCGACGCCGAGGGGCGGCACGGCGTCGCCATCGCCCGCGAGGACCAGGGCGAGCGCCAAGAGTTGATCTTCGACAGGCAGTCCAAGCGGTTCCTGGGTGAGCGGGAAGTCGCGGTGGAGGACCTGCCGTACGGTCCGAAGAAGGGCGATGTGCTCGCTCACACCGCCATCCTGGAGCGCACCATCGTCGACAAGCTGGGCGAGCGCCCGTAAGGGCACCCCGTCGGCCCGCGGTGGCTACTCCACCGTGATCGCGTCCAGCCGCCCCCGCAGGTACACGTGCGAGTCGATGCCCCGCACGTCCGTCCCCGGGTCGCACTCGTAGAAGTACACGAGGGACATCAGCTCCTCCGCGGGGAGGTCCGGGGGCGGGGGCAGGACGCGGTGGCGGCCCGACTGCCAGCGATCGGCGGTCCAGCGGGCCATCAGGTCGCCGATGTTGACCGTGAATGCGTCCGGGTCGAAGGGCGCGTCCTGCCAGCCGTCCTCGTCGGTGAAGACCTGGAGGCCGCCCCGGCCCGCCTCGCGGTCGAGGACCGTGACCGTGCCGAAGTCCGTGTGCGGGCCGATGCGGAACTGGCCCGGCTCGGGCTCGCCCACCCGCTCCCGGCCCGGGTACCAGTTGATGTTGAAGCCCCACGTGGGGTGGCCGGTGTGGCGCGTGAAGAAGTCCTCGGGCTCACCCAGCGCCACGCCGAGGAGTCCGAGGAGGCGGTCCGAGAGCGTCCGCATCTCCCGCAGGTACGCCGTCACCAGCGCCCGCAGCTCCGGCGTCTCCTCCGGCCACGTGTTCGCCGCGAACCACTCGGCGTCCACGGCCGGGTCGCCCGTCGGGTCGTCCGCCGCGAACGACAGCGACTCCTTCAGGTCCGGGGGAGAGGGCGTGCCCTCCGCGTAGCTGTTCGCCTCGGCGCCGGGGCCCAGCCAGCCGCGGCCGCCGACCCGCACCGCGTACGGCTGCTTCGCCTCGGCGGGCAGGTGGAAGAAGCCGCGGGCCGACGACCGGATCGCCGCGCGCAGCGCCGGGTCGACGCCGTGCCCGGTGACGAGCAGGAAGCCGGCGGTCCGCAGGGCCTCGTCGACGGTGCGGGCCGTCCGCGCGCGGGCCTCGGGGGCGCCGGAGAGCCACGGCCGCAGGTCGACCGTCGGAATGCGGGATGCGGTGCTCATGTCTCCCATCGTGCCCCTCCACGCCTCCGGTCAGGCCTCATCGACAGCGCCGATGGAGCCATCGGGAGGACGCCCCACTGGCGCGTGGACCAGCGCCTACGCCCGCTCGTAGCTTCATGGACATGACCTCCACCAAGCTCTCCGAGCGCCTGGGCGCCGCCCAGCTCACCGCCGCGATGGTGCTCTCCGGCACCCTCGGCGTCTTCGTCGTCGAGTCCGGCGCGTCCGCCTTCAACGTCGTCTTCTTCCGCGTCCTGTTCGGCGCCCTCGCCCTCGGCGCGTACGCGTTCGCCCGCGGCTACTTCCGTGACCACGGGCTCACCCTCAAGAAGCTCGGACTCGCCGCGCTCGGCGGCGTGTTCATCGTCTTCAACTGGGTGTTCCTCTTCAAGGCGTACGAGGCGACCTCGATCTCGCTGGCCACCGTCGTCTACCACACACAGCCGTTCTTCCTGGTGCTGCTCGGCGCCGTCGTCCTGCGCGAGCGCCTGAGCCGGTCCCAACTGGGCTGGCTGGTCGCCGCGTTCGCGGGGCTCGTGCTGGTCTCCGGGGTGCGGCCGGGCGACGCCGGCTCGCTCGCCGGCATCGGGCTCGCACTCCTCGCCGCCGTCCTCTACGCCCTGTCCACCTTCGTCACCAAGCGTGTCACCGGTGTCCGCCCGCACCTGATCGCCCTGGTCCAAGTCGTCGTCGGCATCCCGCTGTTGCTGCCCTTCGCCGACTTCGGCGCGATGAGCGGGACGGGCGCCGGCTGGGCCTGGCTCGCGGGCCTCGGCGTGATCCACACCGGACTGATGTACGTCCTGATGTACGCGGCGTACGCCAAGCTGCCCACCGCCAAGATCGCCGTGCTCGCCTTCACCTACCCGGCGGTCGCGATGGGCGCCGACTGGGCGGTCTACGGCCACCACATCGGGCTCGTCCAGGCCCTCGGCGTCCCGCTCATCGTCGCCGCGAGCCTGAAGGTCACGCTGGGCCGGGGGACGCGCCCTGCTCCCGCACGAGCCGCACGGCCTGCTCCACGAACAGCCGCACCTGCGGCGGCAGACGCTTCCCCGACCGCCACGCGAGCTGCGTCCACAGCGTGAACGGCGGCTCCCACGGCAGCCGTACGAGCGTGCCGTCCGCCAGCTCCCGCGCCACCGCCACGGCGGGCAGCAGCGCCACCCCGAGGCCGCCCGCCACGCCCTGCTTGGTCGCCTCGATGGTGCCGAACTCCATGAACGGGGGCGGCGTGCCGGTCCGTTCGCGCAGCTCCGCCTCGAAGAGGTCCCGGTACGGACAGCCCGGCTCGGTGCCGACGAGCCGCGCCGACGCCAGGTCGTCCGTGACGAGCCCGGCCGCCCCGCGCGCCGCCAGCGGATGGGCCGGAGCGCAGACCAGGGCCAGCGGCTCCTCGGCGAGCACCTCGGTCTCCAGGCCCTGGTGCTCGGTCTCCGGCTCCATCAGGAAGCCCACGTCGTACGTCCCCTGCCGCAGCGCCTGCCGGGTCTCGTCGCCCAGGGTGGGGCGCAGCGACAGCCGCACCTTCGGGTAGCGGTGGTGGAAGAGTTCGAGCAGCGGGGGAAGGCGGTAGGACGTCAGGGACTCCATCGTGCCGACCGCGATGGTGCCGGACGGCTCCTCGGCGTCGACGACGGCGGCCCGCGCCTCGTCGGCGAGGCCGATGATCTGCCGGGCGTAGGGCAGCAGCCGCTCGCCGGACTCGGTGAGGCGGATGCGGCTGCCGAGCCGGTCGAAGAGCTGTGTGCCGAGGGAGGTCTCCAAGGCGCGGATCTGGCTGGTGACGCTGGACTGCGCGTACTTCAGCTCGGTGGCGGCCCGGGTGAAGCTGAGGACGGTGGCGACCTTCTCGAAGGTCACGAGGAGCCGCAGTTCCACGGGAGCCTCAGCTCTCGTTGCCCTTGTCGCGCTTCTTCTCGTCCGGGTCCTCTTCCTTGAGGGACTTCAGGAACTCCGGGTTGTCGTCGGGCGCGACCCAGCGGGTCCGACCGGATCCGGCGCCGCCGGGCGCGTGCCGCTTCTTGCCGGTGACGAACCAGGCGATGGGGCCGAGAAGGACCTCGCCGAAGAGGAGCACGATGATGACCCACACCACCTTGGGCAGATGCCTGACCTCCTTCTCCGGAGTGTTCAGGACATCGATGAAGGCGTAGATCCACACCGCCAGGACCAGCAGGAACGGCAGATACCTGAGCATGGTGGCGCGATCCCCCAAGCGGTTGCGGCGGGTGGCAGGCGTGCCCCCGGTGACGGGGCCAGGGTAACCGGTGCCGGATACTGGAACGCATGGCTTACGACGATCTTCGCTCCCTGCTCCGGGCACTGGACCGCGAGGGCGATCTCAAGCGCATCAAGGCCGAGGTCGACCCGTACCTGGAGGTCGGTGAGATCACCGACCGGGTGCAGAAGGCCGGCGGCCCCGCGCTCCTCTTCGAGAACGTCAAGGGCTCCTCGATGCCCCTGGCGATGAACGTGTACGGGACGGACCGCCGCCTCCTGAAGGCGCTCGGCCTGAAGTCGTACGGCGAGATCAGCGAGAAGATCGGCGGCCTGCTCAAGCCGGAGCTGCCGCAGGGCTTCGTCGGGGTGCGGGAGGCGTTCGGGAAGCTCGGCGCGATGACGCACGTACCGCCGAAGAAGGTGAAGTCCGACAGCGCCCCCGTCCAGGAGGTCGTCCTCACCGGCGACGACGTGGACCTGGAGCAGCTGCCCGCGCTGTTCACGTGGCCCGAGGACGGCGGCTCCTTCTTCAACCTGGGCCTGACCCACACCAAGGACCCCGACACCGGGGTGCGCAACCTCGGCCTGTACCGCCTCCAGCGCCACGACAAGCGCACCATCGGCATGCACTGGCAGATCCACAAGGACAGCCGCAACCACTACCAGGTGGCCGCGCGGCGCGGCGAGAAGCTGCCGGTCGCCATCGCCTTCGGGTGCCCGCCCGCGGTGACGTACGCGTCGACGGCGCCGCTCCCCGGTGACATGGACGAGTACATGCTGGCCGGGTTCATCCAGGGCAAGCGCGTGGAGATGGTCGACTGCAAGACGGTCCCGCTCCAGGTGCCCGCGCACGCCGAGGTCGTCATCGAGGGGTGGCTGGAGCCGGGCGAGATGCTTCCCGAGGGCCCCTTCGGCGACCACACGGGCTTCTACACGCCGCAGGAACCGTTCCCCGCACTGAAGATCGACTGCGTGACGATGCGGAAGCGGCCGCTGCTCCAGTCCATCGTCGTCGGCCGCCCGCCGACGGAGGACGGCCCGCTCGGCCGCGCCACGGAGAGGTTCTTCCTCCCCCTCCTCAAGGTGATCGTCCCGGACATCGTGGACTACCACCTGCCGGAGTCCGGCGGCTTCCACAACTGCGCGATCGTCTCGATCGACAAGAAGTACCCGAAGCACGCGCAGAAGGTCATGCACGCGATCTGGGGCGCGCACATGATGTCCCTGACGAAGCTGATCATCGTCGTGGACAAGGACTGCGACGTGCACAACCTGCACGAGGTGTCCTGGCGCGCGCTCGGCAACACGGACTACGCCCGCGACCTCACCGTCGTCGAGGGCCCCGTCGACCACCTCGACCACGCCTCCTACCAGCAGTTCTGGGGCGGCAAGGCGGGCATCGACGCGACGAAGAAGCTGCCCGAGGAGGGCTACACCCGGGACGGCGGCTGGCCGAACATGGTCGAGTCCGACCCGGAGACGGCGGCGAAGGTCGACCGTCGCTGGAAGGAGTACGGACTCTCGTGAGTTCAGCATCAGCCGCGATCCCGCAGCCGGGGCGCACCAAGGCATTCCTGCGGCTCGTGATGATCGAGCACTCCGTGTTCGCGCTGCCGTTCGCGTACATCGCCGCGCTGACCGCGATGTTCCAGCTGGACGAGAACATCCACTGGGGACGGCTGCTCCTGGTCACCATCTGCATGGTGGGGCTGCGCACGTTCGCGATGGCGGCGAACCGGATCATCGACCGCGAGATCGACGCCCGCAATCCGCGCACCGCCCACCGCGAGCTCGTCACGGGCGCGGTGTCGGTGAGGTCCGCGTGGACGGGCGCGCTGATCGCGCTCGCCGTGTTCCTCGGCTCGGCGGCCCTGCTCAACCCGCTCTGCCTGGCCCTCGCACCGGTCGCGGTGGTCCCGATGGTCGTCTATCCGTACGGCAAGCGGTTCACGAACTTCCCGCAGGCGATCCTCGGCCTCGCGCAGGCGATCGGCCCGATCGGCGCGTGGCTCGCGGTCACCGGCGAGTGGTCCTGGCAGGCGGTGATCCTCGGGCTCGCCGTCGGTGTCTGGATCGGCGGCTTCGACCTCATCTACGCCTGTCAGGACGTGGAGACGGACCGCGAGGTCGGCGTGAAGTCGGTGCCCGCGCGGTTCGGCATCCCGGCCGCGATCCGGGGCGCCCGCGCCTGTCACCTGGTGACGACGGCGCTCTTCGTCTGGTACGCGGCGTCCACCGACGCGGGCGTGTTCTTCTGGCTCGGTCTCGCGATCGTCGCCGGTGCCTTCGTCTACGAGCACTCGATCGTGAAGCCGCACGACCTGTCCCGCCTCAACCGCGCCTTCTTCCAGGTGAACGGCTTCATCGGGATCGCCCTGTTCGCGTGCGCGCTGCTGGATCTGCTCGTACGCGGGCTCACCGTCTGAAACGCCGACGGATAGGCTGCACAGCGTGAACCCAGGAGATACGCAGCGTAGGCCTTGGATCGTGGGGGTGTCGGGGGCCTCCGGGACGCCGTACGCCGCCGCGGTGCTGCGCGCGCTGCTGGCGGCGGGGGAGAGCGTGGACCTCGTCGTCTCGCGGGCCTCGCGGCTGACGCTGCTCGACGAGACGGGCATCGCGTTCCGGGACGCGCACTGGCGGGAGGATCTGCGGCAGTGGCTGGCGCGCGGCGCGGACGGCAAGCCGGGGGTGTTCGACCCGGACGTGTCCGACGTGCGGTACTGGGCCGCCGGTGATCTGGCGGCGGGCCCGTCCTCGGGGTCGTACGCGACGAAGGGGATGCTGATCGTGCCGGCGTCCACGGCGTGCGTGGCCGGGGTGGCGCTCGGCCTGTCGAAGGACCTGCTCCAGCGGTCGGCGAGCGTGACGCTGAAGGAGGGCCGACGGCTCGTGGTCTGCGTACGCGAGACGCCGTTGAACGGACAGACGCTGAAGCACCTGGTGGGCCTGGACGACGCGGGCGCGATCGTGCTGCCCGCCTCCCCGGCGTTCTACGCGGGAGCCACGCACATCCAGGATCTGGTGGACTTCGTCGCCGGGCGGGTGCTGGACGCGGCCCGGGTGCCGCACGACCTGTACCGCCGGTGGGAGGGAGAGCTCGGCTCCGGCTCCCGGGGGAGTGGCGCCGCCGGTTCCCGGGGGGAGTAGCGTCTCCGGTTTTCTGGTGCCCTGCTCCGATATTCACAGGGTTTAGACCCTGTTGCGCCTTAGATTCTGCACATAGACTCGCGGTATCGCTGAATAATGAAAGGCATCGCACCTATGGACGCCGTGGACAGGCAGCTCATCCAGGCCCTGCGGGAGAACGGCCGGGCCTCGTACGCCGAACTCGGGCGGCTCGTCGGCCTCTCCGGGCCCAGCGTCACGGACCGCATCAACCGCCTCGAGGCGGCCGGCGTCATCACGGGTTACCGCGCGACCGTCGACTCCGCCTCGCTCGGCCTCGGCGTCATCGCCCTCATCGGGATCTCGCTCTCCGACGCCGCGGACCACGAGGACGTGGCGCGGCGCCTGAAGGACCTGCACGAGATCGAGGACTGCTGGTTCATCGCGGGCGACGACTCGTACATGCTCAAGGTCAGGGCCAGCGACGTGGACGGCCTGGAGAAGACGATCCGCCGGCTCAGCGGCACGCGGGGCGTCTCCCGGACGCGTACGACGATCGTGCTCTCCACGAAGTGGGAGAACAGGGTCGGGGAGCTGCCCGAGGAGGAGTCCTAGGCGCGGAGCGCCACATATGGGGGCCCCTCCCGCCCGAAGGGTGGGGGAGTACGGTTGGCGTGAGTTTGTGGCAGGTCGTACGGAGAGGTAAGGGCGAGGGCATGGACGCAGGTCTCAAGCGCGAGCTGGAGCAGAAGGTCCGGGACGGCGAGCGGCTGTCCCGCGAGGACGGCATCGCGCTCTACGAGTCGGACGACCTGGCCTGGCTCGGCGGCCTCGCCCACGAGGTGCGCACCCGCAAGAACGGCGACGTCGTGCACTTCAACGTCAACCGGCACCTCAACATGACGAACGTGTGCACCGCGTCCTGCGCGTACTGCTCGTTCCAGCGCAAGCCGGGCGAGAAGGACGCGTACACGATGCGCATCGAGGAGGCCGTCCGCCTCGCCAAGGCGATGGAGGGCGAGAACCTCACCGAGCTGCACATCGTCAACGGCCTGCACCCGAACCTGCCGTGGCGCTACTACCCGCGTTCGCTGAGCGAGCTCAAGAAGGCGCTCCCGAACGTGTCGCTGAAGGCCTTCACGGCCACGGAGATCCACCACTTCGAGACGATCTCCGGCATGTCCGCCTCGGACATCCTGGACGAGCTGATCGAGGCGGGCCTGGAGTCGTTGACCGGCGGCGGCGCGGAGATCTTCGACTGGGAGGTGCGGCAGCACATCGTCGACCACCGCACCCACTGGGAGGACTGGTCGCGCATCCACCGCCTCGCGCACGAGAAGGGTCTGAAGACCCCGTGCACGATGCTGTACGGCCACATCGAGGAGCCGCGCCACCGCGTCGACCACGTGCTGCGGCTGCGTGAGCTCCAGGACGAGACGAACGGCTTCCAGGTCTTCATCCCGCTGCGCTACCAGCACGACTTCGTGGACATGAAGGACGGCAAGGTCAGGAACCGCCTCCAGGCGCGCACGACCATGGCGTCCGGCGCGGAGGCCCTGAAGACCTTCGCGGTCTCGCGCCTCCTCTTCGACAACGTCCCGCACGTCAAGGTCTTCTGGGTCATGCACGGCCTCCAGACGACGCAGCTCGCGCTCCAGCACGGCGCGGACGACATGGACGGCTCGGTCGTCGAGTACAAGATCACGCATGACGCGGACAACTTCGGTACGCCGAACAAGCTGACCCGCGAGGACCTGCTCGCCCTGATCCGCGAGGCCGGCTTCCGCCCGGTCGAGCGGAACACGCGCTACGAGGCCATCCGCGAGTACGAGGGGCCCGACCCGATGCTGCGCGAGACGCCGCAGGCGATGCGGGTCTGACCCCTTGCCGGGGATGACCCCCTTGCCGGGGGCGAGCCCTCTCATGCTTCACTGGAGAGGCTCGTCCTGCTCGGGCCCATTTCGGAACGGAAGAGTGGATTGACATGCTCCGCTACACGCTGATGCGCCTCGGAATCTTCGTGGGTTGCTTCTTGGTCGTCTGGGGCCTCGTCTACTCCGAGATCCTGCCGCGCGGACTCGGCGACTCGAACCTGCTGTGGGTGCTGCTGCTCTCGCTGGTCATCTCCGCGCCCATCAGCTTCGTGGCCCTGCGCAAGGAGCGCGACCGCGCCTCGATGGACGTCGTCGCGCGCGTGGACCGCGCCAAGGCCAACCTGGAGGCGAACCGCACCCAGGAGGACGAGGCGGACGACGTGGCGCGCCGGCGCGCGCAGGCCCAGGGCTCGTAAGCTTCGGCAGGGCTCGTAAGCTTCGTCACACACTTCTCGGAACCCCGGTTCCGGAGCACACCGCTCCGGACCGGGGTTCCGCGCGTTTCCGGAGGCCGTGCCTCCGCCTACCTCAAACAAGACCTTTGATGTTCTCAAAGCACGAGTGTTAACGTGTTTGTCATGAAGACAGCAGCAGCGCACCGTCACGCCATGAGCGTCCCGCTCGTGGCGCGCCTGCATGTCGACCTCTGCCGCTGCATCTCCGCGGCCTGTCACATCTGAACGTGACCCCCGCTGCGGCGGCGCTGCTGACCCTTCGCGGTCGCCGCTCCCGTACGTCCCCCTCACCCTGACTTTCCCCACCGGAGTGTGTCCGTGTCCGCGAATTCCGCGACGCCCGCCGACAAGGCCAGCAAGCCAGATCCCGACAAGTTCGTGCAGCAGGAGTCCCGCTTCCGGATATCCGAGTACCTGAAGCTGCCGTTCTGGGCGCAGATCCTCGGCGGTCTGGTCCTCGGTGTCCTGCTCGGCTGGATCGCCCGCGACCAGGACGTCGACTGGCTCGTCACCACCCTCTCCAAGGTCGGTGACACCTTCATCGGCCTCCTGAAGCTGGCCGTCGCCCCGCTCGTCTTCTTCGCGATCCTGGTGTCGATCACCAACCTGCGGAAGGTCAACAACGCCGCGCGGCTGGCCACCCGCACCCTGCTCTGGTTCATGATCACGTCGCTGATCGCGGTCGCCATCGGCCTCGCGATCGGCCTGATCACCAACCCCGGCTCCGGCACCGGCCTCACCCCGAAGGACGGCAAGGCCCCCGACCACGCGGGTTCCTGGATCGACTTCCTCACCGGGATCATCCCGACGGACGTCATCACGCCCTTCACCGAGCTGAACGTCCTCCAGATCGTCTTCATGGCCGCCGTCGCAGGCGTTGCCGTACTGAAGATCGGCGACAAGGCCCAGCCGATCCTGGAGCTGAGCGAGTCCGTTCTCGCCCTCCTCCAGAAGGCCCTGTGGTGGGTCATCAAGCTCTCCCCGATCGGCACCATCGGCCTCATCGGCTTCGCCATCGCGGACTACGGCTGGAACCTCATCAGCAAGTACGCGACGTTCACCGCCGACATCTACATCGGCTGCGCCCTGGTGATGTTCGGCGTCTACCCGCTGCTGCTCGCGTTCGTCGCCAAGGTCAACCCGCTCCAGTTCTTCAAGGGCGCCTGGCCCGCCATCCAGCTGGCCTTCGTCTCCCGCTCCTCGGTCGGCACCATGCCGGTCACCCAGAAGGTCACCGAGCGCCTCGGCGTCCCGAAGGAGTACACGTCCTTCGCCGTGCCCTTCGGCGCGACCACGAAGATGGACGGCTGCGCCGCGATCTACCCGTCGATCGCCGCGATCTTCGTCGCGCAGATCTTCGACGTGAACCTGGGCATCAAGGAGTACCTGCTCATCGCGTTCGTCTCGGTCGTCGGCTCGGCCGCGACGGCGGGCCTGACCGGCGCCACGGTCATGCTGACCCTGACCCTCTCCACGCTCGGCCTCCCGATGGAGGGCGTGGGCCTGCTCCTCGCCATCGACCCGGTCCTCGACATGATGCGCACCGCGACGAACGTCGCCGGCCAGGCGCTGGTGCCGGTGATCGTCGCAGCCCGCGAGAAGATCCTCGACCGGGAGGCGTACGAGAGCGCGTCGGCGTCCCCGCTCGACGACTTCGACGAGTCGCCTTCTTCGCGCACGGTGCCTGCGGCCGCCTGAGTCCGGACCGAGTTCTCGGCCGAAGCCCCGCCCCGGGATTACGGGGCGGGGCTTTCCCATGATCGTTGCCCGGTCTCCGTTGACCGTACGCTGGCGGGGGAACGGACAGTGTGGGAAGGCGGGGGCCGGGGTGGGTGTGGGTGAGAGGCGGCGGCAGACGAGGATGCCGCGGGCCGTGCGTGAGCAGCAGATGCTGGACGCGGCGGTGCGGATCTTCGGGCAGCGGGGGTACCGGGCCGCTTCCATGGATGAGATCGCGGAGCTCGCCGGGGTGTCCAAGCCGCTCGTGTATCTGTATCTGAACTCCAAGGAACAGCTCTTCGGCGCGTGCATCCGGCGGGAGGCCGCCGCGCTCGTCGCCGCGGTGCGCGAGGGGGCCGGCGGGGCCGCGGGGGAGCCCGCGGACCGGCAGCTCTGGGACGGGCTGCGGGCGTTCTTCGCGCACACCGCCGAGCGGCCCGACGGGTGGGCGGTGCTGCACACCCAGGCGCGCACGCAGGGGGAGCCGTTCGCGGCCGAGGTCGCCGCGATGCGGGAGGAGATCGTCACCTTCGTGACGTCGCTGATCGCGGAGGCGGCGCGGTCGGCGCACGGTGACCCCGCGCTGCCCGAGCGGGAGGTGGCGGGGCTCGCCCAGGCGCTGGTGGGGGCCGCGGAGTCGCTTGCGGGGTGGGCCAATACGGACGGGTCCGTCTCGGCCAAGGAGGCCGCGGGCACGCTCATGAACTTCGCGTGGGCGGGGCTGGGTGGGCTGATGGAGGGGCGCCGGTGGTCGGCGGCGTCGTCCCCGGCGTGCCCCGTGTCCCTGTGAGGTGCGGCTCGCCCATTTACTCGTGAGTAGCTTCACTTGTCGTTACTCGGCGGTTGTGAGCTGTTCGAGGGATGTGGTCTGAACGGGCGAGGGGCGCGTGCCGCGCTTAGGGTGATCGAGGGGCACACCCTGGGAGGTTGCCGTGCGCAAGGCTTGTGCAGTCGCCGGCGTCACCGTTCTGGTCGTCGCGGGAGCGGGCGTCACGGGGATGTCGGGCGTGCCGGGTGCCGCCGCCGCTGACGGCGGTGGGCGGCCCGACCTGACGCGCTTCTATACGCAGAAGATCAAGTGGGCCGCCTGTGAGGGCGAGACCGAGGCCGTGGCGGAGGCCACGGGCGGCGCCGACGGCATCCGGTGCGGGCACGTGACCGTCCCCATCGACTACGCGAAGCCCGGTGCCGGGACCGTCGACCTCGCGATGATCCGCATGAAGTCCAGCACCGGCGGGAAGCCGCGCGGCTCCCTGCTGCTGAACTTCGGCGGACCCGGCGGGCCCGGCGTCTCCGCGCTCGCGGGGGCACAGAAGGAGTTCGGCTTCCTGAGCAAGGAGTACGACATCGTCTCCTTCGACCCGCGCGGGGTCGGCCAGAGCGCCCCGGTCAGCTGCGGCGACGCCGACCAGAGCACCGACCCCACGGCGGGGAACGCGGAGGACCCGGCCGCCGTGCTGAAGGAGATGCGCAAGGTCGCCAAGGAGTGCGCCGACAGGTCGGGACCCGTCCTGCCGCACATGGGGACCGTCAACGTCTCCCGCGACATGGACGTCATGCGGCAGGCCCTCGGCGACAGCGAACTGAACTACCTGGGGTTCTCGTACGGGACGCGGATCGGTGCCGTCTATGCCGCCCAGTTCCCCAAGAAGGTCGGCCGGATGGCGCTCGACGGCGTCGACACGCTGACCGAGCCCGTCGCCGCCCAGTCCCTCGCCACCGCCGAGGGCCGCCAGACCGCCCTCGACAACTTCCTCACCTGGTGCACGGGGAACGCCGGCTGCGTCTTCGGCACGGACTCGCGCATCGCGCGCCAGAGCATGGTCACGCTCATCCAGGAGATGGACGAGATGCCGTTGCAGTCCATGGACGGCGACCGGTTCACCGGGCAGGACGTCGTCGGCGTACTCAGTCAGGCGCTGTACAGCAGGCAGGCCTGGCCCGCGCTCTCGCAGGCCCTGGGGGCGCTGCTCGCGGACGGCGACCCGAGGGCGCTGATCCGGATGAGCGGCGGGCTCGCCCACGCGGCCGCGGGGCAGGGCACGGATGCCGCGGGGCAGGGCACGGATGCCGCGGGGCAGGGCGCGTATGCCGCGGGCGAAGAGGTGCCCGCGGACAACATGGCTGCCGCCCTCATGGCCGTGAGCTGCGCCGACGACCCCGACCGGCCCGACGCCGCGCGCATAGAGAAGGAAGTCGGCAGGCTCCAGAAGGAGTTCGACGACGCGTCGCCCGTCTTCGGCAAGTCGATGCTGATGCCGGTGCTGCTCTGTTTCGGGCGGCCGCCCGGGACCACCTACATCCGTGAGGAAGTACGCGATGTGAAGACGCCCGAGCAGCTGCTGCTCGTCGGCACGCGCGGCGACCCGGCCACGCCGTACCGGTGGACGGAGGAGACCGCGCGGCGGCTCGGGCCGAAAGCCGTCGTCCTGGACAACAAGGGCGACGGGCACACCGGTTACATGGGTTCGGAGTGCGTGCAGGACAAGGTGAACGGGTTCCTGCTGTACGGCGAGACGCCCAAGTCGGGGAGCTCGTGCGCGGCGGAGTGAGTGCTGGACGGCAGGGGCCGGGGCGGTGGCCGGGTCAGGGCCGCTCGGTCAGTGCGAGCATCGCCCTCTCGTCCGGCGTGCCGCGCGGCGCCTGGTAGACCACCATGCGCTGGCCGCCCGTCCTCGCCAGCGCCATCACCTCGTACGTGAGCGTCATCGGGCCCACCTTCGGGTGTGCGAACGACTTGGTGCCGCCGCCGCGCTCGCTCACGTCGTACCGCTCCCACAGCCGGGCGAAGTCAGGTGACTTCAGGAGGAGTTCGCCGACCAGGTTCGCCAGCTGGGGCGAGTCGGTGTCGGTGCCGCCGATCGCGCGCAGGTCGGAGACGGACTTGGCGACCGTCTCCTCCCACGGCCGGTACAGCTCGCGGCCCACGGGGTGCAGGAAGACGTAGCGGATCATGTACCGCCGCTCGGCGGGCCACTCCCACAGGCCGGGGAACAGCGCCTTGCCGGGGGCGTTCGCGGCGCACAGGTAACTGTGCCTGCTCACCACGTACGCGGGCAGCGGGGCCAGCGCCTCCAGTGTGCGCAACGTGGAGTCGCGGACCGTGTGGTCGGCCGTCGGGTGCGGTTCCGTGAGGCGGCCCGAGGCGAGCTCGGCCAGGTCGCGGAGGCGGTCGTGGGCGTCGCCCGTCAGGCGCAGGGCGCGGGCCAGCGCGTCGATGACTGCGGGGGAGGGGTTCGTCTCGCGGCCGCGCTCAAGCCGCGTGTAGTAGTCGACGCTCACCCCGGCGAGGGTGGCGAGCTCCTCGCGGCGCAGGCCCGGCGTGCGGCGGATCCCCGCTCCGGCGGGGAGGCCCGCCTCGGCCGGGGTCACGCGGGCCCGGCGGGCGCGCAGATACCGGCCCAGTTCCGTTCCGGTACGGGCGGCTCCCGGGGCCGTGGGGGCGCTCGATGTGCTCTCCGTCATCGGCCCATTGTCCCTGGTGGGGCAGGGGGGCCGGGAGTGGTGTGGGGGGCTGTGTCAGGGCCAGGAACGCGGGGCCCCGGTGAGACGCGGCCTGCCACTGCGGGGGGCCGGGGCGGAGAGTGGACGTCGAGGGGGCTCGGGCACCTCGGCCCAGGGGGTGCGTGGCGCCGGGCCGCGGCCGGGGTGACCTGAGCCTTCTCGCACGAAGTGTGCCGTGTTGCTGGAGCGGTGGGTGCCGCTCGGGCTGTCCCGAACGGGGCGTATGGCCCGAGCCCTCTCGCCCAGCTCCGACAAGGGGCCGTACCTGCCCCCGTCCCCGCATCCGTATCCGTATCCGTATCCGTATCCCTGTAGGAGTCCCATGCCCACCGCCGTTGTCGCGCCCGGCCCCACCCGGGCCGGTGCCCGTCCAGCCCGCCCTGCCCCCTCCGCCCACCTCGCGCTCGTCGCCGGTCTGCTCGGGTTCGCCGTCATCACCATCGACGTCACCGCCGTGAACATCGCGCTGCCCGACATCCGGGACACCCTGCACGGGGGCATGGCCGGATTGCAGTGGGTCGTGGACGCGTACACCTTGATGTTCGCGGCGCTGATGCTGTCCGCCGGGGCGCTGGCCGACCGGGCGGGGGCGCGGCGGGCCTACGCGTGGGGCGTGGGAGTGTTCACCGTCGCGTCGCTGGCGTGCGCGCTGGCGCCCGGGATCGGCGCGCTGATCGCGGCCCGGGTCGCCCAGGGCGCGGGCGCGGCCGTCGTGATGCCCGCCTCGCTCGCGCTGATCCGGCAGGCGTACGACGATCCGCGTCGCCGCGCCCGCGCCATCGCGCTGTGGACGGTGGGTGGTTCGGCGTCCGTCGCGGTGGGGCCCGTGCTCGGCGGGGTGCTGACGGAGGCCGCCGGGTGGCGGTCCGTGTTCCTCCTCAACCTGCCCGTGGGCGCGGTGATCCTCGTCCTCCTGGCCCGTGTCGCGCGCTCCCCGCGCCGCCCGGCGCCGCTCGACCTCGCCGGGCAGGTGACGGCCGTACTGGCGCTGGCCGGGCTGGCGTTCGCAGTCATCGAGGGCGGGCACCTGGGCTGGGGCAGCGCTCCCGTGCTGGCCGCGTTCGCCGTGGCCGTCGCCGCCGGGTTCGCCTTCCACCGGGCCGAGAAGCGGCACCCCGCGCCCATGGTCCCGCTCGGTCTGCTGCGGCAGCGGCCGGTCGCGGTCGCCCTCGCGGTCGGCTTCGCGGTGAACGCCGGGTTCTACGGCGTGACCTTCCTCCTCGGCCTCTACTACCAGCAGTTGCGCGGCATGTCGGGCATCGAGGCGGGCCTGATGTTCGTGCCGCTCGCCGCGTTCATCACCGGGTCGAACCTGGTCTCGCCGCGGGCCGCCGAGCGGCTGGGGCGGCGGAAGGTCATCGTCCTCGGGCAGGCGGTCCTGGCGCTCGCCATGTTCGCGCTCGTCCCGCTGTCGGCGGATACGCCGCTGTGGCTCGTCCTCGTCCTGCTCGTGCCCACGGGCCTCGGCGGCGCCTTCGCGGTCCCCGCGCTGACCGCCCAACTCCTCGACAGCGTCCCCGCCGAACGCGCCGGCACCGCCTCCGGCCTCCTCAACTCCCTCCGCCAGACGGGCGGCGCGATGTCCGTCGCCCTCTTCGGAGCACTCCTCGCGGGCGGCGGCGACGGCGGGACCCCGGACTTCTCGCTCCCCGGAATGCACACGGGGCTCGTCGTGGCGGGCGCCACACTCTGCGCGACGACGGTGCTCGCGGCATGGCTCCTCCCACGCGACTGACCCCGCTCGCCCCGGACTTCGCTCCGGCCGCCCGGCACGCTAGCTTCGGGGTGCGTGGCGGTGCAGGGGCGGGCGTATGAGGGGGAGGGGTGGCGGGTGGCGGCATTGTCCGGGGCTCGGCGGGCTGTGGTGTGGTGCGTCGCGGCGGGCGGCGCACTGGTCGCCGTGGGTCTGACGCTGGTGGCGGTCCTGGTGGACCTGGACACCGCGGACCGCACGGCGAGCCTGGTGGGAGCCGTCGCCGGCCTGGCTGGCCTCGGCTTCTCCGCGCACGCGTTGACGCAGGCGGGTGCCGGTGGGGGTAGTGGAGGCGGGGATGTGCATGTCGTACGGGCCCGGGGGCGCGGGGCGGTCGCGGCGGGCGGCGATGTGACGGGGAACGCGTTCGGGGCCCGCAGCAGGACGACGAACAACGCAGAGCGACCGCAGCCGTCTGCGCCCCAGCCGCAGTCGCCGCAGCAGGCCGCGTCGCCGTCGCAGCAGGCCGCGTCGCCGCCGCAGCCGGTCGCGGCGCCGTCGTCGGCGGTACCGGCTCCGTCCCCGACGCAGTCGCCGTCGGAGCCCGCGCCGCAGCCGGTCGCGGCGCCGTCGCCGGTGGTACCGGCTCCGCCCCCGGCGCAGTCACCGTCGCAGCCCGTGCCGCAGCTGCTGTCCTCTGCGCAGCAGCAGCCTCCGCAGTCACCGTCGCGGCCGGCGCCGCCGGAGCGACAGCCGCAGCCCTCCGCGCCGCAGTCGCCGCAGCAGGCCGCGTCGCCGTCGCAGCCGGTCGCGGCGCCGTCGTCATCGGTTCCGGCTCCGCCCCCGGCGCAGTCACCGTTGCAGCCCGCGCCGCAGCCGGACCTCGCGTCCTCGGCACCGGCACCAGCTCCGCCCCCGGCCCCATCCGCCTCGACGCCGCCGCCCCCACCCCCCACCCACACCTCCGCCCAAGGCGACGGCGCCGTGGCCGCCGGTGGGGACGTGCGCGGGAACGCGTTCGGCGATGGAAGTGAGGCCGGGCAGCGGTGAGTTCGATGCGTGATGGGGAAGAGGCCAGCGGGCGGAAGGCGTGGCGGCAGCGCGTCGGGGTGCGGGGCGACGGGGCGATCGGCGCCGGAGGTGCCGTCACCGGGAACGCCATTGGCGCGCACAGCAGCGTCACGCACACGCACATCGAGCAGCAGTTCGTGGTGCAGCAGGCGGGGCCGCCCCCGGGGCCGGGTCCGGTGTCGCCCGAGGAGGTCGGCGAGGCCCTGCGCCAGTACGCCACCCGCGTCCGCGAGTGCTACGGGCGCCTCGACCTGGACGTGTTGATCCCCACGGAGGAGGGCGACCACCCACCGGTCGAGCTGGACGCGGTGTTCGTGCCGCCCCTCGTCCGCGCCGACCCGCCCCCCGTGGAACTGCCGCGCGACCTCCTCAACCGGCTCCTCGAAGCCGGGGAGTGGCCCGCCGATCTGGTGCCGGCGGGCGTGGAGCTCGACCCGCAGACGCTGGAGTACGCACGCCAGGCCTATCTGGAACGCCCCGTGCGGGAGGTACTGGAAGTCCTCGCCGAACCCGACGCGGACCGGACGGTGCTGCTCGGCGACCCGGGGTCCGGCAAGTCGACGCTGGCGCACCACGTGGCGCTGGCGCTGACGGGCGCCGTACCGTCCGGCCCGCTGGAGGCGCTGACGGGCCGGGTACCGCTCGTCGTGGAGCTGCGTGAGTACGCCGCCGCGCCCTGGCGGGACCGTACCTTCGAGGAGTTCTTCGACCATCTGCACGTGACGAAGGGCCTGGCGCCGCCGAGGGCGGTGCTCGGCCAACTCCTCGCCGAGGGGCGGGTCGTGGCCGTCTTCGACGGGCTCGACGAGCTCTTCGACCCGGGCGCCCGCGAACAGGTCAGCCACCGCATCGCCGACTTCGCGAGCCGTTACCGGGCGGCGGGCGTGCGGGTCATCGTCACCTCGCGCGTCATCGGATACCAGCGAGGCGTACTCGAACGCGCCGACTTCGCACACCACATGATCCAGGACCTGAGCGTCGAGCAGATCGGCCGTTTCGCCCGCCAGTGGTACGCGACCGCGTGCCCGCACGACGCCGAGCGCGCCGCCCGCCTGTGCCGCCGCCTGAAGGAGGCGGTCGACCACTCCCGGCCCGTCCGTGAACTCGCGGGCAACCCGCTCCTGTTGACCATCCTCGCCATCATCGGACGTCGGCGTGAACTGCCGCGCGACCGGCAGGGCGTCTACCGGCACGCGGTCGCGGTCCTCGTCGCCCACTGGGACGAGCACGCCAAACACCTGCGCGACCCGGCGGAGGCCAAGGCCCTCTCGTACCTGGGCGACGAGGACCGGCACGAGCTGCTCCGCCTCGTCGCGCGCCGCATGCAGGACGGGCGCGGCGGCATCGCGGGCAACCACATCCACACCGACGAGCTGCTGGCCACGTTCAGGGACTACCTCCGCGAACAGTACGAACTGCCCGCCGCCCAGGCGGTGTCGGCGGCCCGGACGATGGTCCGGCAGTTCCGTGAGCGCAACTTCATCCTGAGCCACTACGGCGGCGGCGTGTACGGATTCGTGCACCGGGCGTTCCTGGAGTACCTGGCGGCGGAGGACATCGACCGCCGGTACACGCGCTACCGCGAGTGGAGCCGGGCGGAGCTCGTCGAGGAGGTCTTCGCCCGCCACGCGGCGGACCCGGCCTGGCACGAGGTGCTGCTGCTCCTGGTCGGGCAGATCGGGGAGCCGGAGGCCGCGGCGGCGATCGACCGGCTCCTGCGCCTGCACGGCGCGCGGACCGGGCGGGACGACACGCGCTTCGTCGTGCTCGCCGTGCGCGCGCTGGCGGAGGTGCGGAGGATCGGACCGCTGGCCGCGCAGAGCCGAGCGGTGGTGGACGCGGTGATCGGGGTGCTGGAGGCGGCCGACCCGGAGAGCGGTGCCCTGCCGGAGCTCGCCGACGCGCTCCCGGCGTTCGGGATGTTCGCGCCCCATTGGAGCGGCCGGTCGCGCCTGTTGCGCTGGTTCCACCTGCGGGGGCAGTACGCGCGTACGGCGGCGTTGTCCGTACGTATCGCCTGCGCGCTGTACCCCGATGCCGCGTCGCACCGGTTCCTGGCGGTGCACGGACACATCGGTCACACCCACGAGGTGCGGAGCGAGGCCATGCGGCAGTTGGCGCGGCGGTGGGAGGGTGAGGCCGCGACCTGGGAGCTGATCCGTGAGCGCGCCGTCGCGGACCGGACCTCCGAGGTCCGGGCGACCGCTCTCCGGCTGTTGGTCGAACACCGCTGGGACGAGCCCGACGTGCGTGAGCTGGTGAGGGAGCGGGCGACCGCCGACCCGGACGCGGAGGTGCGTCAGGCCGTGCTGGCCGAACTCGTGGAACAGCCCAGGGCTGTCGGCATCACCGATGCGATCGCGCTGGCCCGGGACCGCGCGACGAACGACGCCGATCCGTCGGTGCGAGGCCAGGCGCTGCACTTGCTGGTCTGCGCGCGCGGCCCCGGCGACGCGACGTTGCCGCTGGTCAGAGCCGCGGCGGAGGAGGCTCCTGAAGACGACCTGCGGGTGGCGGCGCTGAAGGTGCTCGCGACCCACTGGAGGGCGGACCCCGCCGTCCGGGAGCTGGCCGGCACGGCGGCGGTCCGCGATCCGTCGTCCGACGTCCGGCAGACCGCGCTGCGGCTCCTCGCGATCGGCTGGCCCGATGACCCCGCCACCGAACGGCTGCTGCGCCTGCGGGCCGTCCAGGACCCGGATGAAGAGGCCCGCGCCACGGCGCTGCACACGGTGCTGAACCATTTCCTGGACGGGACCGACCGGGCTCAGAGACTGGCGGGGGACCGGCTGCGGCACGACCCCGCGCTCACTGTCCGCATGGTGGCCGTGGTGCTCTGGCCCTCCGGCGGAAGTGAGGGCCCCGGCTGCCTGGACCCGCTGCGTGACTGTGCGACGGACGACGAGAACATCTTCCTGCGCACCTTCGCCCTGGAACGGCTGTACAAGCTGAGCGGCGACGATCCCGACACGGTCGACCTGCTGCGCCGACGTGCTGTGGCCGACCCCGACGGCTACGTCCGGGGCTTCGCCCTGCGCCTGCTGGCCGAGGCGCGGCCCACGGATGACGCCACCTGGGAGCTGGCCCGGCAGCTGGCGGTCGAGGCGCCCTCCGGGGTCGCCCGGGCGGAGGCCCTGCGACTGCTGGTGCAGTCCCGCGGGGAGGAGGCGGCCACCTGGCGCCTCGTACGCGACCGGGCGGTCGCCGACGCCGACCAGGAGGTCCGCAGCATGGTCGCCCGCCTGCTGGCCGGACGGGACGCCGACACGGATCTCCTCCGCGCCTTCGCCGCCGAGGACCCGGCGCTCCTGGTCCGCCGCGACGCTCTGGAAGTACTCGGCCGCAGGCCCGACAGCGCCGACGGAGGATGGGAGACCATCGCCGACATCGCCGTCACGGACCCCGACGACGGCGTCCGCCACCTCGCCCTCGACCTGCTGGGCGCCCGACGCACCGACGACCCCGCCGTACGGGACCTCATGCGGGAGCGGGTCCGCGCGGACCCGAAGCCCGAGGTCCGCCGCACGGCGCTGCGCTGGTCGGCCGTCGCCGACCCGGCAGACGTCGTCGCGGCGACCGCGCGGGACCGGGCGGTGTCCGACCCGGACCGAGACGTGCGCATCGCGGCACTCGACATCCTGGCCTTCGGCCGGCCCACGCACCCCGCGACGCTGCCGCTGCTCCGGGAGCGGGCCGGGGCGGACGCCGACCCGGAGGTCCGGGTGGCGGCCGCCCGCGCGCTCGCGGCGGCGGAGGCGCTGGCGTCGCCGGCGTCGCTCGGGGCCGAGGACTAGGGGGCGATCAGCCTCTGAAGCGTCGCCCGGCCCGCGCGGCCCCAGGTCACCTTGCCGCCCGGCAGGCCGCGTTCGCCGTTGCGGCCGATGGCGATGAGGACCAGGGCCTGGAGGACGGCCCGGCCCCGGGCGCGCCGGATCGTCGCCTCGTCGGCGCGCGCGTACGCCTCGAAGAAGCGTGACGCCGCGCCGTTGGGCAGCAGCAGCCACGCCGCCGCGAGGTCCAGCGCAGGGTCGCCCGCGCAGAGTTCACCGAAGTCGATGACGCCGGCGAGCGTGCCGTCGGTGACGACGGCGTTCGCGGGGTGCAGATCGCCGTGCAGCCAGACGGGGGCGCCTTGCCAGGGGGGCGCCGTGACGGCGTCCTCCCAGACGGCGCGGAGGGCGGGTGTGCGGGCGCCTGTTTCTGTTCCCAGGTCGCGCAGTTGCTGCTCGAAGACGTGCGTGAGGGTGGGCAGGGGCGCGCCTCGCTCCTGGGTACGGGGCGCGTCTGTCGAGGCCTCCTCGTGCAGCGCCCGCAGGAACTCCGCCAGCGTCTCGGCCGCGTGGTCGGCCTGGCTGATCGGGGTCCGGTCGGCCGGTGCCCCCGGCACCCAGGCGGCGATGGTCCACGGCTGCGGAAAGCGGGGCGTCGGCTCGACGAGGTGTACGGGGGTCGGTACGGGGAGGGTGAGCTTCGGCGCGAGCTCCGGTAGCCAGCGGTGTTCCTTGCGGAGGAGGTCTGGGGCGCGCTCGGTGCGGGGTAGGCGGGCGGCCAGGTTCTTTCCCAGCCGCCAGAGTTCGTTGTCCCATCCCCTGACCGGGGAGTGGATCTCCAGCTCCGCCAGGTCGGGGTGCTGCTCTTTGAGGAGGGTGCGGAGGAGGGTGGGGGTGGTTCCCGTCATGTCAGGCTTTTGCGTACGGGAGGAACTCGGACCAAGTGGTGGGGGTTATGGAGAGGGTGGGGCCGGTGGGGTTCTTGGAGTCGCGGATGTGGATGGTGTGCGGGCAGGACGCCAGTTCTACGCATGTGCCGCCCTCGCCCCCGCTGTGACTGGACTTCCGCCAGTTGTACGCGACTTCAAGGCACTCGCCGCCGCCGCCGCTGCTGTAGCTGGACTTGAACCAGGTCAGTTTCTCGCTGCTCATCGGTCTCCCAGCATCTTCTCGATCAGGGTCAGCGACTCGTGAGGTGTGAGCGCTTCTGCTTGCAGGATCCCATAGCGGACGGCCAGTACCCGGACTTCTTCCGGAGCGGTGAGCAAGCGCGGATACGTGTGGATTTCCATGTACGCGACCTGCTGCTGCTTCTTGGGGGTCAACAGCGTGAACGGGCCGTCCAAACTGGGCTGTTCCTGCCGCGCCAGCGGCATCACCTGTAGTTGAACCGTGCGCATGCTCCCGACGCGCAGAAGCTTGCGGAGCTGTTCCTCGTGGACGGTCTTCCCGCCGATCGGGCGCAGCAACACACTCTCGTCCAGGATGAAGCTGAACGTCGGGGACGGCCAGGGGTCGAAGATCTGTTGGCGGGCGAGGCGGTCCGCCACGCGCTTGTCGATGGTCTCTTCGCTCAGCAATGGCTTCCACTGGGCGAACATGGCGCGTGCGTACGCCTCTGTCTGAAGCAGGCCCGGGACGGATTGGTTGGTGTAGACGTACAACTGGACGGCCTGCGCCTCCAAGCTGGCGTAGCCCCGATACCACTCCGGATGCCGCGTACGCGCCTTCTCCTGCGCCTCCCTCACGTCATCGACCGCTGCGAGCAGCACGCCGTCCGCCCCCAACAGGGGGTCCGCCAGTTCCAGGAACTCCGGCTGAGGGGTCCGAACTCCGCGCTCCATCGACGAAATCAGGTCCTCCCCGCAATGTGTCGCCGCCGCCAGCTCCTTCTGGCTCATCCCCGCGCGGATGCGCAACACCTTGACCTGCTTGCCGATGGCCCTGAAGAGGTGGGCTGTCCCGTCCTCCTCCGCGGGCCGCTCCGGACGCCGCTCTCCCGGCTCGGTGTTTGCCATGTCCTGTACCGCCTTCGCGTGTGCCCTGTGGTCACGGCCGACAGGCCGACAAGAGCGCTGCCGTATCCGTACGGCTACGGTCAGTCGCACTGTTCTAGGTGGTCAGCGTAGAACCGACCCGCCACGCTAAGTGACATGAAGACGCAAATGCCCACCCAACGGGTCGACTTCGAAGGTCCCGCCTTCCGGCAGCTGCTCAGCGCCACCCGGCGAGGGGCCCGGCTGGCCCGGCGCCTCGCCACCCATCAGCTGGACCTCTGGGGCATCCCGCACGGGAGCGACCTCTCCGACGCCACCGCCCACATCGTCGCCGAGCTCGCGGCGAACGCCGTCACGCACGGCCACGTGGCCGGCCGCGACTTCGAGCTGCGGCTCGTTCGGACGAGGCCCGACACACTCCGTATCGAGGTCACGGACTGCCGGGGCGACCGGCGGCCCGAGGAGCAACACGACGCCCCGGACGCCGAGTCGGGGCGCGGCCTGCTGCTCGTGGCGGCGCTGGCCAGCGCCTGGGGCGTCACGGAAAGGGCCGTCGGCAAGACCGTCTGGGCCGAGCTGCGCCACGACGGGCAGGCCGCCGTCAGCCCACCGTGAAGCGCACCTCGTGGACGGAGTTCCGGGCGCCCGGCGGCGGCTGGACGCGGCCCGTGGCATCCGTCGCGCGGGAGCGGACCGTGTGCGGGCCGGGCCGGAGCGTGCGGCGCAGGGAGAAGCCCTGCCAGGTCGGCTCGGCGCCGAGGACGTCGAGTGCGGCGGGCTCCCACGGGCCGCCGTCGACGGACAGGTCGAGGCGGACGACCTCCGTCGCGCTCCAGGTGCGGCCCCGGAACACCACGTCGCCGGGCAGGAGTTGAGAGCCGGCCCCGGGCGACAGGATCTTGCTGTTGACGTCCAGTGCGCGCACCGGCTGCGGGGCGTCCGAACCCGGCAGCACCCGTGTGTAGAACGTCGTCGTGAACATGTGCTCCGCGCGCTCCTCCGTGAGGACGATACGGGTCAGCCACTTCACGGAGTTCGTGCCGAACATACGGGGGACCACGGCCCGCAGCGGCCACCCGTGGCGGGCGCGCAGGGGCTCGCCGTTCATGCCGTGGGCGAGGAACACGTCACGGCGGGCGACCTCCAGGGGGAGGTCCTTCACGTACGAGAGGCCGTCCTCGCCCTGGAAGGAACCGGTGTCCGCGCCCTCGAAGCGCACGTGCCGCGCGCCGGGCAGAGGGAGCGCGCGCTCCAGGAGCGCGGCCAGCGGCAGGCCCGCCCACTCGATGTTCGTCACCGCGCGCGTGGGCGTGTCGGGGCGCAGCGGGCTGCCGAAGCACTCGTGGACGGCGGTGAGTCGTTCGCGGGGCAGGGCGAGGACCGCCGGCAGGTCGAGGCGCAGGGGGCGGGCCACCAGGCCCTCGACCGTCAGGGTCCAGGTCGCGGGGTCGATCTCGGGGCGGCCGAGGTGGGTGCGTACGAAGACGTTGTCCACGGGGGTGACGAAGTCGGGGCCCGGGGCGGGGTCCGCCCGCGAGGGATCGCCCGGCGGCGGCGTCAGCGGTGCTGCGGAAGCGGATGCCGGTGCTGCGGGAGCGCACGGCACAGGTGGCGTGGCCGGTGCGGTCATCGGGCGGCTTCCTTTCCGGGGCCCTCCGGATCGGCGCCCGGCTCCGCCGCGGGGCGGTGCGGCGTCGTGGGGCCGTGCGGCATCGTGTCGGACGCCTTCATCGCCAGGACGAACAGGGCCAGCATGGCCAGGGACAGGGCCGTGGGTGCCAAGAGCATGACGAGAAATCCCCCCGGTTCTCGAAGTCGTGCAAACCTCAAGATCCTAGGGGGACTCCGCCGCGCTGCCCACTGGTTTTCGCCCCGCGCTGCCCGGCCCGGGGTTCAGCAGTTGCCGCGCGCCCGCTTGCCCTCGAACCGGTCCGCCAGCCACCCGGCCGCGAGCGGCGACTGCGTGATGACGCCGGTGACGTGCTCACCGACCGGCACCGTGTGCCACTCCACGTTCGCGCCCCGCGCGCACCACTCCTGACGGACCTGCTTGCCCACGCCGTACGGTATGAGCTCGTCGCCGAGCGCGTGGTACTGGTAGACGGGCGCGGCCGGCCGGACCGTGCCGACCCGCGACTCGTTCAGGCGCTGCCGCCAGTCGGGCTGGTCCAGGGGGTTCTTCGTGGTCACCGACGAGATCGGCTTGAACGCGCCGAGCACCGCGGCGTCCGCGACGCAGGCGTTCCGCAGGGCCGCGATGAGCTTCTCGCCCTTCGGGTTGAGGTAGGAGGCGAGGTCCAGCTCGGGGAAGGCCGCGTTCTGGCCGATCGCCGCGAGGAAGATCAGCCCCGAGCCGTACAGGCCGTCGTTGAACTCCGCGACCTTCAGCAGGTCCCCGGGGACACCGCCGGTCACCGTTCCCTTGACGTCCAGGTCCGGCGCGTACGAGCCGTGCAGTTGCGCCGCCCACGACGAGGCCTGGCCGCCCTGCGAGTAGCCCATGATGCCGACCGGCGTGTCCGCGCCGAGGCCCGCCTCGGGCAGCCGGATCGCGGCGCGGGCGGCGTCCAGGACGGCGTGGCCCTCGGCCCGGCCCACCGTGTACGTGTGGTCGCCTGGGGTGCCGAGGCCCTCGTAGTCGGTGACGACCACCGCCCAGCCGCGCAGGGTCAGCTGCTGGATGAGGTTGGCCTCCAGGGTGGTGCCCCTGGGGAAGCCCGCGCTGGGCGCGCAGTGGTCGCCGACACCGACGGTCCCGACGGCGTACGTGATGAGGGGGCGGGGGCCCTCGCGGCCGTCCTGGGGCACGATGACCGTGCCGGAGACGGTGTTCGGCTCGCCCGTGGCCGTGGTCGAGCGGTAGTGGATCTTCCAGGCCCTGGTCTTCGTGGGCTGGCCCGGCAGCGGGTGGAAGCTGCTCGGCTCGGAGCTCACGATGTCGCCGGGGGAGCCGGACGAGGTGGACGCGCCGGACGCGCCAAGTACTTCGAGGGGCCCGGAGGGACCGGCGGGTCCGGACTCCTCGGCCTGCGCGGCGGTGAGCGGGGTGACGGCCGACAGACCGAGCGCGGCCACCACGGCCCACGCTCTGACGCTGGTACGTGTGTGCATGCGGCTCTCCCAACTGTCCATGGAGGCGGGGGTGTTCTGGCAGAGACCGTAATGACCGGCACGCAATCCATCGGTGACCCGGACGCTCACCTTCGTTGACCCCAGCTCACAGGTATCCAGCGGGCCGACTCGGAGCTACGTTCACAGAGGGGGAGCCGCGGGCTCGGATGCCTGGCCGGGTCTGCCTCCGCCTTCGCCTCCGACCTCGAACGGAGAACCGTCATGCCGGAAGAGACAAGCCAGCCGCAACCCGCCCGCCTCGACCAGGCGCTCGCCTGCTTCCACGAGGCCCGCGGCCTGACGGACCCCGAGGAGTCGCCGGGCGTCTACGGCATCATCCTGCACGACATCGCCGACACCTACCGCGACGCCCACGACCTCAAGGAGGCCGTCGAGTACTTCCGGCAGGCCGTCTCGTACAAGCAGCGGGCCGACAACCCCAGCGACCTCGCGACGACGATGACCGCCCTCGCCAACACGCTGGCCGCGCTGGGCGAGCGGAGCGAGGCGCGGGACGTCCTGGAGCGGCTCGCCGAGGAGGTCCCGAAGATCCCGGACACCGAGCGGCGGGCCGCCGTCCTGCACAACATGGCGCTCACGTACGAGGAGTTGGGGCGGGCGGGCGTCGAAGGGGCCTACGCCGACGGGGTCGCCGCCTGCCAGGGCGTGCTCGCCCTGGTCGACGGCGAGGCCGACCCGGGCTGGTACGCCTCCGTCCTCAAGGACATGGGCGACGCCTACGACGCACAGGACATGGTGGCGCAGGCACACGCCGCCTACGAGGAGGCCGTGCGCTACACACGGCGCATCGAGGGAACGTCCACATCACTCATCACAGTGCTCATCGCTCTCGGCCGCACCAGCCGCCGCCTCGGCAAACTGGAGGGCGAGACAGCGGTGCGGGGCGACGGAGCGGTACTCAACGGCGCGGTGTTCGACGAGCCGGGCGGTCAGGCGCGGGGTGCGGCGTCCGAAGGCTCGGTGGATGGTTCAGGGGCCGGTCCGGGGGACGGGGTTGCGGGCGGCGAGGAGTCATAGGGGGCCGGGGCGCAGGAGCGTACCGTCTCCGTTCGGTACGCTCCGGGCGTCGTCCCCGTCCACCGGCGGAACGCCCGGTGGAACGCCGTGTCCTCGGAGAAGCCGAGCCGCGCCGCGAGCTCCGCGATCGGCTCCCGCCCCTCCGCCAGACCGGCGATCGCCGTGTCCCGCCGCACCGCGTCCTTCAGCTGCTGGTACGACGTGGACTCCTCGGCCAGGCGGCGGCGCAGCGTCGCCGGGCTCACCGCGAGCCGCGCCGCGATCTCGCCGAGCGACGGCAGCCTCGGTGACGTGCGCAGCGCGCGGGCGAGGACGCGGCGCACCTGCTCGGCGACCGTCGTCCCGTACTCGCGCCGGGACAGCAGCTCGAACGGCGCCCGGCGCAGCATCTCGTCCAGCGCCGCCTCGTCCCTGACCAGCGGCGCGTCCAGCCAGTGCGGGTCGAAGCCGGCGCCGGTGCGCTCCGCGCCGAACCGTACGGGGCAGCCGAAGAGCAGCTCGTACTCGTCCCTGTGCGGAGGTGGCGGATGCCCGAACTCGGCCCAGCGCAGCGGGATGCGGCGGCCGATCAGCCAGCTGCACAGGCGGTGCCAGATGATGACGAGGCACTCGGCGAGGAAGTAGTCCTGTTCGAGGTCGTCGCGGACGCCGAACACCGCCTCGTCGGCGCGGCGTTCGAGGACGAGGTCGGGGCCGCCGGGGAACAGGCCGTAGAAGGTGACGCCGCGCCGCACGGCGGAGCCGAGGTCACCGCAGCCCAGCGAGGCCTGGCACATCATCGCGAACGTGCCGGGTCTGCTGACGGCGGAGCCGAGGCCGAGGAACTCGTCCTGCGTGACGCGGTACAGCTCCCGGAAGAGCCGGGCGAACTGGGGCGCCGTGACCCGGGCCCGGTCGTCGCCGAGGAGCAGCGGCGGGATCTGCGCCCCCCGCAGCAGCGGCACGGTGTCCACGCCGCGCCGCTCGGCGCCGCGCAGCACGGCCCGTACATGGTGCACGGTGATCGTCCGCCTGGCCATGTCACGACGGTAGTGACGGCTGAGCGGACCGGCCAGTGCTGCTGACGTTTCGCGTCATGCCGGGGGCGGGGGGCGGTCCCTAGCGTCGTACGCATGCAGCAGACGCGGAAGGACCCGCATCAGGTGCGGAAGGAACCACTCAAGCCATCCGAACTGCCTGGGAGCCTGGCGCTTCTCGCGGAATGGGCGGCGGAGCGGCACGGGGAGCTGCCTGCCCTGCGGTTCCGGCGCGACGGGGCGTGGACCGAGATGTCGTACGGGGAACTGCGGGACGCCGCCCGGCGCGTGGGCCGGGGACTGCTCGCGCTCGGCGTCCGCCCGGACGACCGCGTGGCCGTACTCGCCGAGACCCGCCCCGAGTGGACCTGCACCCACTTCGGCGTGCTCGCAACGGGCGCCGTCGTGGTCCCGGTCTATCCGACGGCGGGGGACGACGAGGTCGCCTGGGTCGTGGGGGACTCGGGCGCGACGGTGGTGATCTGCGAGGACACGGCGCAGGCGGCGAAGATCGAGCGGCTGCGGGGCCGCCTGCCGGGCGTGCGGCACGTGACCCTCATGACGGGGGAGCCATCCGAACTTGAGTCTCTGGAGGACCTGTTGGCGCGGGCGGAAGCCCGGCAGGGCGACGACCTGGCCACCATCATCTACACCTCCGGCACGACCGGGCCGCCCAAGGGATGTCTGCTCACGCACGGCAACCTGCTCGCCGTGCAGGCCGCCGCCGTGCCGCTCGTCGACGGCGGCCCCGGCGACAGCACGTACCTCTACCTCCCGCTCGCCCACCTCCTCGCCCAGCTCATCGAGTTCACGACCCTCATCGGGGGCGCCACGCTCACCTTCTTCGGCGGGCGCGTCGAGGACGTGGTCGCGGAGCTCGCCGAGGCGCGCCCCACCCATCTGCCGTCCGTGCCCCGGCTGTTCGAGAAGGTGCGGTCCGTGGTGCTGTCCCTCGCCGAGGCGCGGGAGGGCGGCCGCGAACGGTTCGAGGAGGCCGTCCGCATCGGGGTCCTCGCCGCCGACGGCAAGCTGCCCGACGAGCTCCGGGAAGCGTACGAAGCGGCCGACGCGTCCCTCTACAGCCTGGTCCGGCAGGCGCTCGGCGGCCGCGTCCGGTGGGCGCTGACCGGTGGCGCGCCCATCGCGCCGGACACCGTCGACTTCCTGCGGGCCTGCGGCATCGAGGTGTACGAGGGGTACGGGATGACGGAGTCGGCGGGCGTCCTCACCCTCAACCACCCGGGAGCGGTGCGGTACGGCACGGTCGGCCGTGCCGTCGACGGCGTCGAGCTGCGCATCGCGGACGACGGGGAGGTGCTCGCGCGGGGCGCCATGGTCTTCCTCGGCTACCACAACAACCCGCGGGCCACGCGGGAGGTCATCGACGACGAGGGGTGGCTGCACACCGGCGACCTGGGCGCTCTCGACGAGGACGGATTCCTCACGATCACGGGCCGCAAGAAGGACCTCATCATCACCTCCGGCGGCAAGAACCTCACCCCGTCACTGACCGAACTGGCCCTCCAGACCACCCGCTTCGTGTCCCGCGCCGTGATGGTCGGCGACCACCGCCCCTACCCGGTCGCGCTCATCACGCTGGACGCGGAGGAGGTCACGGCGTGGGCCGCCCGCGAGGGCGTGCGCCTGACGGACCCCCCGTCCCGCGACCCACGCGTCCGTGAACTGATCCAGCAGGCGGTGGACGCCACCAACGCCACGGTTTCCCGCCCCGCCCGCCTCCGCGCGTTCGCCCTCCTCGACGAGGACTTCACCGTGGAAGCGGGACTCCTCACCCCGAGCCTCAAGGTCCGCAGGAAGGCGGTGACGGAGCGGTACGCGGGGGTGGTGGAGGGGTTGTACGAGCAGTGACCCCACGCGTGGTACGAGCAGTGACCCCACGCGCGCGGGTCACTGGACCCCCACCAGGCGCAGCAGTGCCGTCGTCGCCGCCGCGGCCACCACGACCACGGCGAACGGAGCCCTGCGCCAGGCGAGGACACCGCCCACCAGAACGCCCGCGGGCCTCGCCCAGCCCGCGAAGTCGTGGCCCTCCGTGAGGGCGCCGGTGGCGAGGAGGGCCACAAGGAGAACCGTGGCGGCGACGGCCAGTAACTCCTGCACCCGCGGGGGAAGTTCCACGCGGCCGTGCAGGACGGGACCGGCCAGCCGGAAGGCGTACGTGCCCGCGGCGAGGGCGAGGACACAGGCGAGTGTGGCGTTCATGAGGTGCTCCTCGGGGAGGCGGGGCGGGGGCGGCGCGCCGCGAGCAGGCCGAGCAGGGCGAGCAGCACCGGCACCCCCGCGGGCAGCAGCGGCGCCGCGACGACCGCGATGACGGCACCCGCCGCCGAGGCCCGCCGCGCCGCGCTGTCGCTCCGCAGCGCGGGCAGCACCAGGGCGAGCAGCACCGTGGGGAACGCCGCGTCGAGCCCGAGCCGGTCCGTGTCGCCGAGCGCGGACCCGGCGAGGGCGCCCGCGAGCACGCTGAGGTTCCAGGCGACGAACAGGCCGACGCCGGAGATCCAGAAGGCGGCCCTGCGCTGCTCGCGCCCCCGCTGGGCCAGCACGAACGCCGCGGTCTCGTCCGTGACGAGGTGCGCACCGATCAGCCGCGCCGCCCAGGACCGGCCGAGGTCGTCGGCGAGCGCCAGACTGAACGCCGCCGTGCGGGAGTTGAGCAGCAGGCCGGTCGCCGCCGCGGCCACCGGGCCGCCGCCCGCCGTGAGGATGCCGACCGCGCTGAACTGGGCGGAGCCCGCGTACACGAGCAGCGACATGAGCACCGGCACCCACACGGGAAGCCCGCCGCCGACGGCGATGGCGCCGAAGGAGACGCCGACGACGGCGTCGGCGAGCCAGACGAGCGCGATGTCGCGCAGGACGCCGGGCGGAAGGTCGGAGACCCGGACGAGCCCCCGGGGGGCTTCGGCTTCGGCTGCGGATCCCGATTCCGATCCCGATCCCGATCCCGATTCCGCTTCCGTGGATATCTCGCCCGTTCGGTCGGACGGGTCATCTGTTCGGTTTGGCGAACGCATGCGTCGTAGGATGGGGGGAGTGGACGGCGTTCGTCAAGGCGAACAGGCGGTCCGATGCACCGAACGGACGACTGTGATGACCCAGGAGCAACCGTGATGACCGACGGGTCCCGCATGCCGCGCGAGTGGGTCGCCGCCGCCCTGCGCCGGGAGCGCACCAGGGCGGGCCTCTCCCTCTCCGAGCTGGCCAAACGCGCCGGCATCGCGAAGTCCACGCTCTCCCAGCTGGAGGCGGCCACCGGCAACCCCGGCATCGAGACGCTCTGGTCGCTGGCCGTCGCGCTCGGCGTGCCGTTCAGCGTGCTCGTCGAGTCGCCCGCGCCCGCCGTGACGGTGATCCGCGCTGGCGAGGGCCCGACCATGCACGCCGAGAACTCGTCCTACGCGGGCACGCTGCTCTCCGCGGGGCCGACCGGCGTGCGCCGCGACATCTACCACGGCGCCCTGGAGCCGGGCGCCGCCCGCGAGTCCGACCCGCACATCCCGGGGTCGGTGGAGCACCTCGTCATCAGTACGGGCCGGCTGCTCGCGGGCCCGTGCGGCGAGGCGGTGGAGCTCGCTCCGGGCGACTACATGTCGTACCGCGGGGATGTCGCGCACTCCTACGAGGCGCTGGAGCCCGGGACCACCTTCGTGATGATCATGCAGCACACGTAGAGCTTCCGGCGCAGGGCCGACCGGAAAAAGGCAGGAGCCCCGCTTCCCCCGCTCACGCGGAGGAGCAGGGCTCCTTGGGTACTGCATCCATGTCCGGATCAAGTCACCGGAGGAATCACACACCTCACTGAGTGAGGCGTTTGATTACTGGGGGGTGACGTTCTCCGCCTGCGGACCCTTCGGGCCCTGCGTCACGTCGAAGGAAACGGCCTGGTTCTCCTCGAGGGAGCGGAAGCCGTTCGCGTTGATCGCGGAGTAGTGGACGAAGACGTCCGGGCCGCCGCCTTCCTGGGCGATGAAGCCAAAGCCCTTTTCAGCGTTGAACCACTTCACGGTTCCGGTAGCCATAAGCCCTCCTTGGGCCAAAGGGTTGCCCTGCTCCAGAACCAGCGATTGTTTAAACAACTGCATAAGTCTGAAAACGACGAGAGCCTGCGGGTTACATGCTCCGCAGGCTCTGTACTGCAAGGGAAACCAAACTGCAACTTGCGGCGAGCTTAGCACGCAGACCCGGGAATGCAATAGGGGGCAAGATCACGTCACCCGGATGTTTGAAGGGGCTCCCGACGGGGTTGACGGAAGGGTTGCGAGCCGCGCGGCGGGCCCCCGGCGCCCGAACCCTCCCGCACGAGGGCTAGCCTCGCCGATGTGGACAATTCTCCCCTGAACGCCTTCGCGGGGGCAGGCGCCGAACAGACGCACGACTCCCGCCGCATTCCCCGGCCGCGCGTCGGTCACATCCAGTTCCTGAACTGCCTGCCCCTGTACTGGGGGCTCGCGCGGACCGGCACGCTCCTCGACTTCGAGCTGACCAAGGACACCCCCGAGAAGCTCAGCGAGCAGCTGGTCAGGGGCGAGCTCGACATCGCGCCCGTCACGCTCGTCGAGTTCCTGAAGAACGCCGACGACCTGATCGCCTTCCCCGACCTCGCGGTCGGCTGCGACGGGCCCGTCATGTCCTGCGTGATCGTCTCGCAGGTGCCGCTGGACCGTCTTGACGGAGCCCGGGTGGCGCTCGGCTCCACCTCTCGCACCTCCGTGCGGCTCGCGCAGCTGCTGCTCGCCGAGCGGCACGGCGTGCGGCCCGACTACTACACGTGCCCGCCCGACCTGGGGCTGATGATGCGGGAGGCGGACGCAGCCGTCCTCATCGGCGACGCGGCGCTGCGCGCCAACCTCATCGACGGGCCGCGGCTCGGCCTTGACGTGTACGACCTCGGCCAGCTGTGGAAGGAGTGGACGGGCCTGCCGTTCGTCTTCGCCGTCTGGGCCGCCCGGCGCGACTACGCGGCGCGCGAGCCGGAGGTCGTACGCGCCGTGCACAAGGCCTTCCTCGCCTCCCGCGACCTCTCCCTGGAGGAGGTCGGGAAGGTCGCCGAACAGGCCGCGCGCTGGGAGTCCTTCGACGCCGGGATCCTGGAGCGGTACTTCACGACCCTCGACTTCCGCTTCGGCGCCGCGCAGCTGGCGGGCGTCACCGAGTTCGCCCGCAGGGTCGGCCCGACGACGGGCTTCCCGGCGGATGTGCGGGTGGAGCTGTTGGAGCCGTAGCGCCGGGGGCTGTGTGCTCGGGGCCGGAATTCGGTCCGGCGAAATCCGGACGCCACCCGGCCGCCATCCACGCGACTTTTCCGGGTCGCCCCGAAATATCACCGCAGCACCACATCACCGCGGCCCTAAAATTCTCATCCGGCAATTGCCGGGATAGCCGTCGCCGACGGGGCGGGACGGTGCGGGACGGGGCGGGGCAGGGCGGAGAGGGGAATGCGGGCGGCGCGTTCCCGCGCCCGCTTCCGCACTACGCTGATCCGGAGTGCTGAGGCGCGCGAGGTGTCGCGCGAGGTGTCCGGACAGCACGCCTGGGGGAGGCCACGGTCATGCATCCGCTCGAAGCCGGCGAACCCACCACCATCGGGCCCTACCGGCTGCTCGGCCGGCTCGGCTCGGGCGGTATGGGCCGGGTCTATCTGGGGCGCAGCGCGGGCGGCCGCACCGTCGCGGTCAAGGTCGTACACCCGCACTTCGCCCTCGACGAGGAGTTCCGGGCCCGCTTCCGCCGCGAGGTGGACGCGGCGCGCCGGGTGGGCGGCGACTGGACGGCGCCCGTCCTTGACGCGGATCCGGACGCGCCGGTGCCGTGGGTCGCCACGGGGTACGCGGCGGGTCCGTCGCTGACCGAGGCGGTGCGGGACGGCGGGCCGCTCCCCGAGCACTCCGTACGGGTCCTGGGCGCGGGCCTCGCCGAGGCCCTGGCGCACGTACACGCCCTGGGGCTCGTCCACCGCGACGTGAAGCCGTCGAACGTCCTGCTGACGCTCGACGGGCCGCGCCTGATCGACTTCGGCATCGCGCGCGCCACCGACGGCACGGCGTCGCTCACCTCCACCGGCGTCTCCATCGGCTCGCCCGGCTACATGTCGCCCGAGCAGATCCTCGGCAAGGGCGTCACGGGCGCGGCGGACGTCTTCTCGCTCGGCGCGGTCTTGGTGTACGGGGCGACGGGGGAGTCACCCTTCCCGGGCGACTCGTCGGCCGCGCTGCTCTACAAGGTCGTCCACGAGGAGCCCGAACTGGGCGCGCTCACGGGCGACTTGCGGGAGCTCGCCGCGGCCTGCCTGGCCAAGGAGGCGGCCGCCCGGCCCGCCCCGGAGGAGCTGGCCCGCCGCCTCGCCCCGGCGGGCGCTGCGGCGCTGGTGGCGGCGGGCTGGCTGCCGGGGCCGGTCGTGGAGCGGGTGAGCCGGAGCGCGGTGCGGCTGCTCGACCTGGACACGGGGGCGGGCGCGGAGGCGGAGGCGGGGGCCGGGGCGGCGGCGGGTGCGGGCTCGGTGGACGCGCACTCAGGCCCCGTACCGTTCAACACGCCCTCCGTGGACGGGTCGTTCGGGCCCCCCGACCCGTCGTACGGCTCGACGGCGGCCCCCACGCCTCCCGCACATGCCGAGCCTCCCCCGCACGCCCCGCACGCCCCGCACGCCCCGCACGCCCCGCACGCCCCGCACGCCTCACACGCCGACCGTGTGCCGGAGCCCCGCCCCGAGCCCCCGCCCGGCAAGTTCTCCGTCTCCGTGGCCGCGACCTCCGTGCCGGAGGGGCCGAACGGGCGTGGCCGCAGGGTGAGTTGTACGGTCGCGCTCGCCGTGGCCGGAGCGCTGGCCGCCGTCACGGTCGGCTCGGTGTTCGTCTTCGGGATGCTGCCGGACGACGACGAGCTGTCGGGAGGCGGCGGCCCGCGGCCCCCGGCGGCGACCGGCTCGTCCAGCGCGCCCGGCGACGACTCGGGGGCCGGGCAGGTCCCCGCCGCCTACCTCGGAAAGTGGCGCGGCAAGGCCGACGCGAGCGACGGCACGATCCCTCTCGGCACGTTCACGGTCACCCTGCGCCAGGCGAAGCCGGGCGACCGCCTCGGCACGGTCCTCCAGCGCGACCCGATCGGCAACACCTGCACGGACGTCCTCACCCTCAAGTCGGCCACACCCGAGCGCCTCGTGGCGACGGGCAAGGGAGCGGAGGGCAACGGCAGCCAGTGCGCCCAGGAGGCCCACACCGTCTACCTGCGCCCCGACGGCAAGGTCCTCAAGTACACCTCCGACGACCCGGCGGCGGGCGACCCGAAGGCACGGCTCTCCCGGGTGGAGTGAGCGGTGCCCACGGGAGGACCGGCTCAGAGCGGAGTGGTCACCGTGGCGAGGTCGCCGGTGCCGAGGTGGAGCATGCCCTTGCCGGGTGCCACCGGACCGCCGACCACGCTGCGCGAGATCCGCAGCCCGATCAGGTCGCCGCTGGAGCTGTCCTGCGGCGACAGCAGGATGCCGCGGCGGCCCTTCTTCGCGTCGACCTGCCAGCCCGAGAAGCCGCTGCACACGTCCTCCTCGTCACCGGCGAGGACCAGGGCGAGACCCAGGTCGGCGCCGCGCTGGATGATCCGCTTGAACTGGCTCGCGGCGTCTGCGTCCTCCAGGATCTCGGCGTCATCGATCAGTACGACGACCGGCTCCTCCGGTGACGCGTCCGCCTCGTCGATCAGCTCCTCGAACTCGTCCTCGTCGATGTCGTCACCGGTGAACACCTTCAACACGCCTTCGGTGCCCTCCAGCGCACGCAGCGGCGACTGGCGCGGGGCGGCGACCACGAGACGTACACCCTGCGCGCGGAAGGAGCGCGCCATGTTCATCAGGACTGTCGAGCGCCCCGACTTGGCCGGGCCCGCGATGACGAACGCCGGCACGCCCTGCGCCAGGTCGGGTCCGTACCCCATGACCTCGTCGCCGCCGATGCCCACCAGCGCCCACAGCTTCGAGCGCGAGGCCTCCGGGTCGCGCAGCTCCCACGCCTCCTCGAAGGTGACGCGGCTCGGCAGCGTGTCGACGCGGAACGGGCGGCGGTGGCGCGGCACGTCGGCGTCGCGCGCCGCGGCACGCTCACCGATCGCGGCGATCGCGGCGGCCTGCCCCTGACCCGTGGAGTCCTCGGAGAGCAGCGCGAACTGCGTCTCCGTACCGCTCTCGTTGCGGAAGGCGCGGCCCGGCGCGATCTCCTCGGGCACCTTGCGGGCCGGGATGCCGAGCATCGAGAAGTCGGAGCGGTCCGCGAGGCGCAGGCCGTACTTGTCCTCGGTGAGCGAGGAGATGCGGCCCACGAGGATCTGCCGGTCACCGGTCATCACCATGTGGATGCCGACGCTCGCGCCCTCCCGCATGATCGTGGTGATCTCGTCGGTGAGCGAGCCGTGGTCGATCTCGCCGAGCGTGGGCAGCCAGCCCTCCCATCGGTCGAGCAGTACGACGAGGTGCGGCAGGCGTTCGTCCTCGGCGGCGTCGGCCCGCTGCTCACCGATGTCCGCGTACCCCTTGTCGGCCAACAGGTCCTGGCGGCGGGAGAGTTCGCCCTTGAGGCGGTTGATGAGGCGGACGACGCGCTCGGTCTGGTTGCGGCCGACGACGGCGCCGCAGTGCGGCAGCCGCGTCAGCGCGTTGAGCGCGCCGTTGCCGCAGTCGATGCCGTACAGGTGGACGTCGGCGCAGGAGTGCGTACGCGCCAGGGAGCCCGCGATCGTACGGAGCACCTGCGAGCGGCCGGAGCGCGGCGCGCCGCCGATCATCAGGTGCCCGAAGCTCGCGAAGTCCACGACGACCGGGCGGCGCGCCTGGTCGGCGGGCAGGTCCTCGACGCCGTACGCGGCGGGCGTGAGCGCCCCCGGAGCCGTGCGCGGCGCGGGCGCGGGGATCTCGTCGAGCAGCACGGTCTCGCCGAGCGCGGGCAGCCACGGGCTGTGCTGGGCGGGGATGCCCATGACCCGGTTGGCCTCGATGATCTCGTCGACGAGGACCTTCAGGTCGGTGATCTCCTCCTCCTCGCGGGCCTGCGCCTTCGGCTTCACCAGCGCGGCGCGGCCGAGCGCCGACCAGTCGAGCGAGTCGACCCAGGGCGCAAGCAGCGTCGGGTCGGCGGCACCGGGCCTGCGGCCACCGACGCGCCCCGACTGGAAGGGCACGAGCGAGGCGTGCCCGAGCCGGACATAGGCGCGGCCGGGCGTGTTCTTGCTGATGTGCCCGGCCTCGGGGGAGTCGATGACGTCGGTGGACTCGCCGCCGTCCGTCACGCGCAGCGCGATGCGGAGGTTGGTGTTGGCGCGGATCTCGGGGGAGACGACACCGGAGGGCCGCTGGGTGGCGAGGAGCAGGTGGATGCCGAGCGAACGGCCTCGCTGGGCGATGTTGACGAGACCCGTCACGAAGTCGGGCAGGTCGCGCACCATGGACGCGAACTCGTCGATGACGATGAGGAGTCGGGGCACGGGCGCGTGGGACGGATCGCGCCGCACGAGATCCTGGTAGTCCTCGATGTCCTTGGCGTCGGCGTCGGCGAGGATGTGCTCGCGCCGCTTCAGCTCGGCGCCCAGCGATTCGAGGGCGCGCTCCACGAGGTGCGCGTCGAGGTCGGTGACCATGCCGACGGTGTGCGGCAGCTTCACACAGTCCTTGAACGCGGACCCGCCCTTGTAGTCGACGAGGACGAAGGTCATGTTCTCGGGCGTATTGGCCACGGCGAGGGCGGCCACGATGGTCTGGAGCAGCTCCGACTTACCGGAACCGGTCGTACCGGCGATGAGGCCGTGCGGCCCGTCCTTGCGCATGTCGATGCCGAACGGACCGTCGTACGACTCACCGATGACGGCCATCGTCGACTGCCCGCCCGCCTGCCACCTGGCGGTGATCGCACCGGACGTCGGCGGCTCCAGCTGGAGCACGTCGAGCAGCCGGCTCGACCCGGGCAGCGCGGAGTCCTCGGTCTCCCCGCTGATGTCGCGCAGCGGCGAGACGGACCGCGCGAGCCGCAGACACCAGGCGGGCGTCACGAAGTCGGGGCGCACGTCACGCAGCCGCTCGGCGCCGCTCATCTCCACGCGCAGCCTCAACTCCCGCGGTGCGTCCGGCTGCTGCGGGTCGGCCGCGGTGGTGTGCCAGGCCTGGAAGGAGGGGAAACCGCCGGGGGCGTGCTGCGGCATGGCGGGTCCGCTCGGCGCGCTCGGCAGGGCCCCGCCGCTCGCGTACGCGTTCGGGTCCGGCTTCGGCTCGGCGACCACGAAGGCCTGGCACTCACCGGGCAGGAACCGTTCTTCGGTGTCGAGGCAGAGCGCGTACATGTGCACGGCAGGGCCCTCGCGCAGCAGCCGCACCACACCCGGCAGCGACCGCAGCCGCCGCGACCCGTCCCACACCACGACGATGTCGGGATCGGCGAAGTTCGCGCCCTGCCCCTTGTTCTCCTCCATGGCCTTCACGCGCGCGTCGAGGATCTGGGTCAGCTCACCTATGCGGGCGCCGACGGTCTCGGCGTCCGTCCCGATGAGTACGTTGATGTCCTGACCGCCCGAGGGACGGGCGTGCGGCAGCCACCGCACCCAGTCCCAGCTCTCCTTCGACGTGGCCTCGGTCAGGACGTAGAACTGCACGTCCATCGGGCTGTGCAGCGTTGCGGTCTGCGCGACCGCCCAGCGGCCGAGAGCGGTCGCGGAGTCGTCGGGCCCCGCGATGCCGATGACCCCGAGCCCCTTCAGCGGCAGGGCGACCGGCGCGTCCTCGATGTGCCAGGTCACCTGCCGCCGGTGATCGTCCTTCTCCGGGTCGTCGAGGACGACCTCGGACGGCAGGCGCCCGGTCCCGAACCGAAGGAGCAGGTGGTCGGCGTCGGTGCGCCGCCGCTCCCACAGCCGCGTACGGGGACCGGTGGCGAGGGCGAGGACGGAGGCGGGGTCGGGCACGGCGTTGCGCCGGTCGACCCGCTCGGCGACGAGCGCCTCCTGCGCGTCCCGCTCGATCCGCGCCTTGGTCTCCTTGTACTCCTTGACCTGCTTCGCATGGGACTTGCGCCCGTGCTTCTTGTCCATGAAGTAGTTGCCGAACAACATGATGGGACTGAGCCCCGCCATGATCAGGTAGTACCAGCGATCAAAGATCATCGCCGCGACGACGGCACCGACGAGCGGAAACAGCGCCATCAGCCAGGGCAGCGGCCGCGCCTCGTACTCGCGGGGCGGCGTGGGCAGCCGGAAGGAGGTCTGCCGCTCGGGCGGGCGCAGCCGCGGGGGCCGGTTGTAGTCGAGCCCGGCACCGTCCTCGGACCACTTGAGGGCGGCGTTGGGAGGCGTGTACCGGACGAGTTCGAGCAGAGTGTTACCCACGGCGATCTGCGCGCCGAGCGGCCAGGCGACAGTATCGGCCCGCCCTTTCGCCCGCGCCTTCACCCGGGCGTCCCGCCGCTCCTTCCACTCCTTGCGCGCCTGCTTCTCCCGCTTCTCCCGCGCCTTCCTGTCCTTCCTGGACTCCTCCTCGGGCGGGGTGTCCCCGGCGGGCTCCGGCTCTTCCTTCTCCACGCCGAAGGGCTCCCCGTCAAGGGTGACGCCTTCCTTGTCCTTCTCCTCCCCATGCAGGGTGACGTGGCAGGTCCCATCGGTTGCAACTGACAAGGTGAGGGCGCGCGCAGGCATCTCCGGATCGTCCACGCGGACATACGAGGCGGGCCCGCTCCCGATGTCGTACCGCCCGATCCCGAGCCGGTGCACGGCGCCGGCGGCGGCCCCGCTCGCGACCCGCAGCTCGACGAGCCCCGACGGCTCGCCCGGCAGACACCCGGCGGGATCGTCGAGGCTCACGACGGCGCCCTCGCGCAGCGGCGAGGTGACGACGGTGGCGGCGGGGTCGACGGCGTACCCGTCGACGTAGATCGTCGGCACGCCCGCGGCGGCCGCCTGCCGGGGCTGCCCGATGGGAATGACCTGCGCACCGCTGTGGCCGACCTGCCGGGCCAGTTCCACCGCGATGTCCCGCACGGTGGACTCGGGATCGGCGTCGAGAACGACGTCGGCGGAGCCCCCGCCGAACGGATCGACGACGGTCAGAGTCAGGCGCACGATCGTCCTCCCCGGAGCTGAACAATGCGCCTGACGATATCCGCTCACCCCTTCCCACAGGCAACGGCCCACGTCCCACAGGCAACGGCCCCCGCGTCAGCCGCGTCCCGCCCCCATACCGGAATCGCACCCACCACTTCGCACTCGCTCATAGCAGAGCTGTGACTCAACCGGGCTGCGTTCCCAGCAACCTCACCCGTAAGCTGCTGGCGCACGAGCGGAAGATCGCACCATCCGCAAAGAGGAGCCACGGGGGTTGGCCCTGCGGCGAGTTGATAGGGAGAGAGCCACATGGCCAAGGACCTTGATGTCACATATCAGGACATGCGTGACGCGGCGAAGCACGTCGTCAAGGAGAAGGACAAGCTCAACGAGAAGCTGGACGGCCTGAAGAAGTACATCAAGAACCTCGTCGAGACGGGCTTCGTCACGAAGAGCGCCTCGAAGGCGTTCGACGAGAACTTCGACGACTTCGTCGAGGGCGCGAAGAAGACCCTCGAGGGCCTGGACGGCATGGGCGACTACCTGACGAACGCCGCGGACAAGTACGAGCAGATCGATGATGAGCTGGGGCGGGCTGCGCGGAAGTAGCCGACCGGCTTGTGTGCGTCTGGAGCGGGGTGACGGGGGGTATCGCCGTCACCCCGCTCTCGTTGCATCTCCGAGGTGCGGAACACCACGACGTGACTGCGGGGGTACCGATGGGTGAGTACGCGAAGATCGACGACTTGAACGTCATCCGGGAGATGGGCGTCGGCCTGGGGAGGATCAGGGAGGCGTTCGACGGGCTCGGGAAGCTGAAGGGCCAGTACGAGGACGACTTCGGGGAGCATGATCTGGCTTGGCAGTTCGGGGACTTCGTGGACAACTGGGACAAGCATCGCGAAGAACTCGGCGACGAGATCAAGCGCCTGGGTGACATCGCCAAGGCCGCAGCCAAGACGTACGAGAAGATGGACAGCGAACTGGCCAAGGCGCTCCGCGACTCCGACAAGAAGAAGTCCTGATGGCCGGCGCGCGCCCCAGAGACTGGCAGCCCCTCGCCGACCAGGACCCGGTCCCCGGCAACCCGGACCGCCTGGAACAGCTGGGCCGCAAGCTCCGTAAGACGGCCGACGAGCTCGAACGCCAGGTCCGCCACCTCAAGGCGGCGTCCGAGGTGACGTCGTGGGACAGTGACGCCGGTAAGGAGTTCCGCGAGAAGGCCAAGAAGTGCCGGGGACGCCTGGAGGCCGCGCACAAGCGCTACAAGACAGTGGCCGATGCGGTCGGCGACCGGATCGTCGACCACGGACCCGATTACGAGTCCAACGCCACCGCCCAGCCGGCCAGTTACGCCACGGAACTCCACCGCGCCCAGCGGATCGCCGAGATCGCCCGGCAGGAGGCCCAGGAAGCCGAGGCCGACAGGAGTGCCGCACAAAAGAGCCTCGACGGCCTCTCCGGGAAGCCCGACAAGGGTGGGGGCGGCAAGGGGGAGGACAAGGAGCGCAAGGAGAAGCTGGAGGACCGGGCGGAGGCCGCCGGGAAGTCCCTGGAAGCGGCTCGTAACAAGCTGAAGAAGGCGCAGAGCATTCGCGACGATGCGGCGCGCAAGGCGCGTGAGGCCATCGACGACGTCATCTCCGACGATGCGCTCAAGGATGGTTTCTGGGACGACTTCGCCCAGGTCGTGGACGTCGTGGCGAACTGGACGGAAAACATCTCCAAATGGGCCGGCATCGCCGCTCTCGCAGTGGGCTGGATTCCCGTCGTCGGCCAAGGGCTTGCGGGACTCCTGGGAGCCGTCTCCATGGTGGCCACCATCATCAACATCGCCTGCACGGCGATCCAGGTCGGTATGGGTGACGAGTCGTGGACGGCTCTTGCCACGGCCGCCGTGGGCCTGCTGATGATGGGTGCGGGCAAGGCGATGACGAAGGTCAGCGGTCGTTACGCCAAGGGGCTGGTGGACCGTATGCAGGCGGCCAAGAGCGGCAAGTTGACCGGCCGGCAGCTCAAGCGGAACCGCCAGAAGTTCAACCGCCGGGCGGGACTCGTCAAGGGGCTGGAGAAGGGTGACATCGGGAAGTCGCTCCGGGAGCCCGTGACTGAGCTCTTCAAAGGTTCCACCTGGAAGAACGGCTTCAAGGGCGGTTACCGTGAAATGGGCGGGGTTTTGAAGGAACGCGGCAACGGCAGTTATCTGAAGGGGATGGGCAAGTCCTTCACCTTGGCGGATTCATCCGCGGCGTCATCCCTCAATGAGGCCAAGGATCTCGGCAAGGGCCTCAAGGACATCGGGTTCGATGTCAACAAGCTGTCGCGCAGGGCGACGCAGCTGAGCGTGGCCGGTAGTGGTGTCACCGCAGGCGGCCTATTCTTCGACGAGGTGTCGTGATGGAGCAAGAGCAGAACAGTGCAAGCGGAAATGGGCCGGACCAGGAGGACGATTTCGTCGTCGAATTCGATTTCGACGGTGGCTGGCTCGGGCTCACCCTGCACGAGGGCACCGAGGCGGAAGCCCGGAGAGTGGCCGCGGACTTGGTGGAGCAGTTCGACCCGCTGCGCCTGGGGGTCAGCAAGGCAGCACTCCAGCAGGAACTGCAGGAGCATGCCCTGTCGCTCCACGAGTCGGGCCCGCTCCTGTCCGCGGTCGCCTATACCGACAGCGGCGTGTTCCTGGCGGACATGGCGGTCCTCGCCTATGGGGAGGACGGTGTCACCCGGCCCTCCCCGAAGGAGTACGAGGGGATGCTGCTGAAGTGGTCCTACGCCGAGGTGAAGGGCGACGCTCAGATCACTGAGGTCGAGTTGCCGATCGGCCCTGCCGTCAGGGTGCAGGCGGTACTGGTCGAGAAGCGACGCTTCGGCTGGGGCAAGAAGCTCAGCGAGTGCGTCCGGTACTGGGTCTGGCCGACCGGCCATGAGGAGATCCTGCTGGTCGAGGCCAGGTGGCTCAACTTCGAGCGTACGGACGAGCTGACGGACCTCGTGGACCGCGTCGTGCCCTCCCTGCGTCTCGTACCCGTCCCGCCGGAGCCCGACCCGGCCCCCGCCCCCGAACACCCCAGCGAGCTCTGACATGCCTCTGCGGACCGAATGGGACACCCCTCCCAGCGACTACACGATCTTCGTCCCCGCGGGCTGGTTCCAGCTGCACCTCGACCCCGACGAGCGCGACCGAGGCATCGCCGCGCTGGCCGACCGCCAGTTCGAGGGCATCGACAACGCACCCGTACTGAAGGAACGCCTGATGCGGGACCTGCAGAAGCAGGCGAAGGCGGCGCACCGCGAGGGCGGCCTCGAGCTGTACATCTCGCTGCTGACCGCCGGTGGCCTCCCTCTGGCGTCCTCGCTGCTCGTGAGCCTGCTGCCGGACGGCTGGCCCGGCTGTACCACGGCGCACGACCTGGCCCGTCGGCTGGCGGACACCGGCCGCCCCGCTGAGGTGCGGAAGCTGGAGGCCGGTGGCGACGCCGTACGGACTGAGAAGACCGAGGCCCCCGACCCCGAGCGCCAGATGGGCAACACCCTCGCGACGACCACCGTGGCGTACCACGTTCCCGTCCCCGCGAGTAAGCAGTGGCTGACCCTCACCTTCTCCACCCCGATGGAAGGCCTGGCACCAAAGATGGTGGAACTCTTCGACACGGTGGCCGGGACGCTGCACTGGGAGTAGAGGGGAGGGCCGGCGCGACAGCCCCTGCGCTCGGCCGCTCAGCGGCTCAGCCGCTCAGCCGCTCGGCTCCGCGAAGGAACGGTGCGAGGGAGCGTGACCACCACCCGCGCGGTGGCGCCCAGCCTCAGTTGTCGGTCCGGGCCCGTCGCATCGCGTGCATATGGAGCTCGCTGCGGAATTCCTCCGACGTGAGCCGGATCCAGGACGTGTCACGGAACCTCAGCAGCAGCAACTGGGACCTGAACTCACCGTGGAACGGGTCGACGACCTCGGCAGCCCCGGCGGGCAGGCGGGCGACAATCTCCATGTGCTTCTCCCGCCCCACCGAGACGCGGCGCGGTGGGGCAGCCAGAACGATCTCGTCCTGAGTCGCGACGACGAAACGCTGATGGTGAGAGGAATGGCTGTACCAGCGCAGCAGGAACTGCCCAGCCTCGCCGTCCCAGTTGCCGTCAAAGACACGGTCGAGCCCCTGCTCGGCGACGAGTATCTTGAGCCGCGCCTCGTCCTCACGTGCTCGCCGATTCTCGTCTCCGTTGTTCTCGAACAACCACTCGCGGAGGCGGTCCAGCAGGGACAGCAGCGTGACGAACGGCAGGAGAGGTACGGCCAGGGCCGTGCCGATCATGCCCAGCGGAGGCAGGGCCGCGGGACGAAGCCGCGGCTCACCGGCTGCCCGAAGCGCCTCGGCCGGAGGGTCGGGGATCTTGCCGATCGTGCACCAGCCCGCGGCTTCGGCCCGGATGCCGAGGCGGCGGGTGACCATGCGCTGGTCGCCCCTGGACATCACGTCGGACTCTCCTCGTCGGTATAGATGCCGTTCCCGGACTTTTCACTGCCGCCCTGCGCTTCCGTTCCTCCTCCTCTGCCGAAGTCGGCGGGTTCCGCCGCGGCATTGGGGTCCCCGGACAAGAACGGTGTCAGGCGTCCAGATTGACGAACAGGCTCCTGGCGAACGCGTCGAACTCGTCGATGTTCGAGGTGATCCAGCCGATGACCTCGGGGTCCTGTACAGCCGTTCTGCGGGTCGCCCGGCATCGTGCGCTCCTTGCGCACTGCCGCCGAACCGTCCATCTGCGAGGGTTTGGCATTCGCGGACTCGGTGAGCGACTGGGTCAGCACGTCCTGCCCGCCGACCCCGTCACGCAGCACGGTGTCGACCTCCGCGCGTCTCTGCCGCCGGCTGTCATCGGTTGATCGACTGGACTTCCTCGACGGTGACGTCCTGTACGGCCTCGATCTTCCCGTCGGGCATGCCGACCGGGGCGTCCTGGCCCGTGCCCGTCCAGCTGATCTCCCAGGTGAGGGAGGCCTTCAGGGGGAACGTGGCGCCGGCGGACGAGCGGCCGTAGACGACGCCGCAGGGTGGGGTCTCCTTGGCCTTGCCCTGCGCGTAGGGCTCACCGATCCTGTCGCCGACAATGGGGCACTCGCCGTTGGCGGGGAGCGTGGTCGCGTCCGTGGTGCCGGGGTCGAGGGTGAGCGACTTGGGCCTGGCAGTCGTCGTCGCCTCGATGTCGAAGCCGGGGACGTTGATGGCCGCGGTCGCCTTCACCTCGTCGAAGGCGGCCTTGTCGAGCCACGCCCACGTGGGCAGCTTGACCTTGGTGGTGCCTTCGGGCGCGAGGGTGACCTTGGTTTTCGGGAGCTCCATGTGCTGGTAGGCGAGGGCCGCGAGGATCTCCGGGGAGATGGCCTCCTCGTACTGGGGCGGCGGGGCTTCGCCGTTCTCGACCCAGAACGGGATGTCACTGCACGAGGTCCGCTTCAGAATGTCCGGCTCGTCGGGGTTCTCGACGGCCGCCCAGAACATCCCCTCGCCGTCCTTGTCGACGTTGTAGTCCTTGTAGCCGGGGGTGTCCGTCCAGCCGTAGTCGTCCTCGTAGTGCCGCTGGAGCTCATTGATCGCCGCGCCCGCGTGCCCGGACATTCCGGGAGCGTTCGCGGCGTCCTTGAGCTCCTTGGACATTTTCTTCTTGAATTCCTTGGCGCCGTAGGTCGGGGCGTACCAGCAGGGTGGGGGGTTCCAGTTGACGTCGGCCGAGGCGACGTTGCCGCTGCCGCCGCCCTTGGCGACGGCTCCGGAGTACTGGACTTTCGCGGCGGCGTAGATGCCGGTTCCGGACTTGTCGGTGCCGCCCTTTTCTTCCGTGCCTCCACCCTTGCCGAAGTCCACCGGCTCCGCCGTGGCGTTGGGTGCCACGAGGGCAAGAATGCCGACGGTGAGGGCCAGGGTGGCGCTAACACCGAGGGACGTGCAGCGTGCTTTGTTCACTGACACTTCTTCGCCTCCGTCTCGACGAACACCTTGGACGCCTGCCAGAGCCCCTTGCCTGTGGGGTACTTGACCATGATGATCTTGTAGTAGCCGAAGTCCTTGGCACTGGGCTTGGTCTTCAGGACCTTCCCTGTCTTGACCTCCTTGCCATAGAACTTCCCGGTGTCAGCACAGAAAGCGACCTCCACGGAGTTGCCGTTGGGGGCGGAGCGTGTGGTCGCCTGGTAATGACGCCGGGTGCCTGTTGCGGTCCAACCACCATTGATCCACTCATTGATCTGCACCTTGGCGTAGTGCAGTCCTTCACCGGTTCCGTAGGCGGTCAAGGAGGCGTCCTTGGTCGACCGCTTGTCGACGCCCCGGTAAATCGATCGCATGAAGTTCGCGGCGTCATTCATCGCCGCCGCCTCGTTCTTGTCCTTCGGCTTGTCCCAGTCGAAGACCAGGTTCATGCTCTTCGGCAGCGAGAGGTCCACGCCGTCCGGCTTGTCGGCGGCCGGGGCTCCCGACGGGTCCGGCGACTTCTTCGGCTTCGCCGAGCCCTCGTCGGCGCCGGCGATCTTGTCCTTGTCCTTCGAGTCACCGTCGTCCCCGCTGCCGCATGCCGTCAGGAGCAGGGCTGCGGTCGCGGCGAGCGCGGCGGTGACGGGCATGGTGCGGCGGTTCACGGTCGGCTCCCGGTGGGGCGAGGGGTGTCTGCAACGGGCCGACGTTAACCGTGGGGTTGTTGATCCGCCAGGGTCGATAGCGGGACAAGTCGCCGCATCCTGACCGACTGTCACCGTGTCGTGACGCGCCAGCAGGGGCGCACCGCCCTGCCGGGATCAGGGTGCCCAGACCCCCAGCGACCGTGCCAGCGCCTCCAGGTCCTCCGCCGCGCGCATCACATGGGCGATGTCCTCCGACGCCGTCCAGATCACGACGTCCGCCGCGTGGTCCTCGACCTGCCATGCGTAGCGGACGCAGGCCAGGAGGTGCGGGGAGTCGTCCTGGGGGACGTAGCGGAAGGTGGTCAGGCCCTTGCCGAGCTTGTCCGACTTGATGGGCTTGACGACCGGGGGCTCGACGGCCGTTCTGTCGTCCGCACAGGTGAGGGCGCGGAGGGTTTCCTCGTGGGGGCCCGCGGCGGGGGCGATCGCCGCGCAGACCGGGAGCGGCACGTCGGTCGGGTGGTCCAGGTGGAGGAAGAGCCAGTGGTCAGAGCCGGGCGGGGACAGGGCCTCGGCGGTGCGCTGAAGGGTGCCGGCGACGAAGTCGACGCCGTTCGGGCCGGGGGCGAGGTCGTAGTCCTCCCACAGCTCCTCGGCGACCTCCCTCGCCCAGGCGCCGATGTCGTCCCACAGCTCGAAGGGGGCGCCCAGCCCCGCCCTCGGCGGGACCAGGACCCAGGCGTCGGCATCGATGTCCTCGATGTCGATGATGCTCCAGAAGTATTTCTTCGCTTCAGTGGTCACTTCATCGATCACTTCATCGATCACTTCATCGGTTACGTCATTGGTTACGTCATTGGTCACTTCAGTGGTCATCCGAATCCCGGCTCCAGCGGAAGTTGGCCATCACGGCGTCGAACCATTCGACGAGGACCTCGGCGAGTTCGTCCCGGGGGCCCCCGCCACCGACCGTCGAGAACGCGGACACGAACCAGCGGTCCGGGTCGTCCGGCACGGAGAGGATGTACTCGACGCGGCGCGAGGCGAGTTCGGCGCCCTTGCCCGGGGCGGCGTCGGCGACGTGCTCACGGCGTACCGCCAACGCGCCGTCGATCTCGCCCGAGCTCAGATCGGCGTCCTCGACGCCGTCCCGGGACAGCAACTGCACGGCCACCTCGGTCGGCTCGGTCACCGCCTCGCGCTGTCCGGGGCGCCGGGGGACGACGGACTCCGACACCAGGATCGAAGCGCCGACGGTGAAGTCGCCCATGGGCTTCACCGGCAGGTACAGGTCCAGGGCCTTGCTCTGCTGGGCCTCGGCGACGGACGCCCGGAAGCGGCGCTCCAACTCGCGTTTGTACGGGCCGATCTTGTCCTGCGGGGCGTCCGCGGGGATGCGGGAGTAGGCCTCGTCCAGGATGCGGCGGACGGCGTCCTCCGTCCCCCGGCGCAGGGGGACCTGGGCCCATTCGGACGGCAGGAGGATGCGATAGCCGGTGACCGGCGGCTGCGTGACGTCGGTGCCGCCGACGTTCGTGGTGTCCGGCTCCGTGGACGGCTCGGACTGATCAGACAGCACGTGCTTGTTCCTTGCGGTTGAGATGCCACATACCGGCCAGACCGGCGAGGGACGCGGCGACGGCGATCCAGAGCACCCAGATGTTCTGGGCGAGGGCGAAGGCCAAGGCGTAGAGCAAGTAGAAGAGAAGCGCGATACGCACGAGGGAGCGCTCGCCCGACAGTTCCTTCCACTCCTCCGGGCCGCGCGCCCACCAGATCAGCAGGCCCGGCGTGAGCGAGCACAGCGACCACTCCCACGTCGGCCACGGGAGCAGCTCCTCGTCGAAGAAGTCCTTGGTCGCGGGCGGGGCGAACATGCGGAGCAGGGCCAGGACGAAGATCCACCTGAAGGCGGCGACGCCGATCGTCAGGCGCCGGGCCCGCCGGTCCGACCGTGCTCCGGCCTCGTACGGCTGCTGCTGCTCTGTCATCAACGCGCTTCTCTCACCATCGCGACGTCCCCGGCAGCGGCGTCGTCATACGGTCCTTCATCCTGCCGTACTCGCCGTCGGAGACCGCGTCGCCGCCCTTGTCCGCGGCGTCCAGGCCGGTGCCGACCGCCCACGAGCCCCGGAGCGCGTCCTTCTGGCGTGCGGCCTCGCGGGCGTTCTCCGCCAGCTTGGTGTTGTCCGGGTAGGTGTCACGCCACTTGTTGATGTCCTTCATCTGCTTGCCGAGCTGGGCGTCGCCGAGCATGCTCGCCTTCTCCTGCGCGGTGATCTGGGGCATCTCGGCGTCGCGCACCTCGTCGCCCGCCTTCTTGCCGGCCGTGCGGTTCTTCTGCTCCATCTTGAGGCGGCGGGCCCGGTTCCGCTGGCGGTCGCCGCCCGACCTGCCGCCGCCCTTCTTCTCGCCCTTGGCCGCGTTCTTCATGGCGTTCTTACGGGTCGCGGCCGCGCTGGACTGGGCGCCCTCCTTGGCCACTCCGGCGGCGGTCTTGCGGGAACTCTGCTGCAACGCCTTGATGGCCTTGGCGGCCTTCACGCCGTTGCGCGCCATCTTGAGCGCGCCGATGTCCATGACGACGTCGAACCATGATCCGTTGCCGGTCGCCGCCATCAACAGGTGGGCGGCGGCCACGACGATGGTCAGGGCGAGCGCGATGACACCGAGCGCGGGGAAGAACATGGCGGCGATGCCGACGACCGTGGCGAGCCAGCTGAGCTTGTCCGCCCAGTCACCGATCCAGTCGGCGTCGGCGACCCAGGCCTTGAAGTCGTTCCACCAGCTGTCCTTCATGTCGTCGTCGATGGACTTGCGTATCTTGCCCGCGTAGTGGCTCGCGCGCTCGTCGTAGTCCCCGGCCGCGGAGTTGAGCCGCCCGCGGGCGTCCTCCAGGTCCTCCTTGGCCTTCTTCAGGGCCGGGTCCTCGGTGTCCGATCCCTTGTCGCCCTTTTTGTCCTTGTCGTCGCCGTCCTTGGCCTTCTTGTCGGAGTCGGGCTTGCTCTCGTGGGCGTCGATGATGCGCTTGGCTTCCTTGGCATCGCCGAGCGCCTTGTCGGCCCGCTTCTGGAACCCTTCGAGATCCTCGGCCCAGCCGGAGAGGTGACCCTTGACCTCCCGGTAGCGGTCCTCCGCCTCGTCGAGTTTGCGGCCGAGGGCGCGGGAGTCCTCGCCCAGCTTCTCCGCGTACTTGCCCTTGAGGTTGTCGGCGTCCGCCATGGCGTTGAGCGCCTCGGCCTGCGTGCGCAGGTACTCGGCGATCTTCTTCATGTGCTTGACCTGCTCGCGCACCGCCACGGGGTCACCCGGCACGGGGTCGCTCTCGCGCAGCGGTTGCCAGTCCTTGGGCCTAGCCATTTCTTTCTCCCCCGAATGCGTGAAGCATGCTCGCGCGGTCCGATCGGGCGGTGCGGAGTACGCACCGCGCGAAACGCACTACGCAGCGCTACTTCTCTTTCTTCTTGCCCGACTTCGACAACTGGTCTTCCAGCTTCTTGAAAGCGTCCCGCGTGTTCTCGACCATCTTTCCGACCTCGCCGAGAGATTCGAGAAGACGTTTGCGGTTCTTGTCCCAGTTGTCGACGAAGTCACCCATCGCATCCTTGATGTCGGATGCACCGACCGCCGACTTGATGTCGTCCTTCCATTCGCCGAGGTTCTTGAACTCGGTCTCGATGGCGCTGAGTTGGCTGGCCGACGTGTTGAGCAGCTGAAAGTCGACGACCAGGTCGGATCCGGACATGTCTCCCCGTTCTTGCTGTCCCGCCGTCCGTGCTTGCCGTTCTTGCCGCGCTTGCCGTACGTGTCGTACGTGCCGCGCTTGCCGGATTTGTGTCGCATCTCGGCCTCATTGGCGCAATGCATACGGTACTTAAGCGGGGTCCCGCATTGCACAGGGCACTACTTTGCCATGATCATGCCCCTCCGTAGGCGCCCGTTCTGTGGATGTCCTGGGGAAGTGAGGGGGCCCGGACCCGGTCGCGCACCTCCCTAAGGTGGTGGCATGTACATCTCGCCGCACGCTCTCGACGGCAGTCGCCGGCACCGTCTCGCCGTCGGCACGATGCTCTTCCTGTTGACGCTGATACTCGGGGTGGGGCTGACCTTCGGCGCGTTCGGCGACCGCGTCGGGTGGGTGATGCGGTTGGGGCTCGGGGCGGCGGCGGTGTCCGTCTGGGCGGTGGCCTGGTGGTGTGTGCGGTACTGGTACGCGGCGTACTGCGAGGGCCGCCGCGAGGAGCCGGTCCCCCAGCCCGGTTTCTGGCCTTGGCTGCTGCCCTGGGGTGTGGTGGTGACGTGCTTCGCCGTCACCGGCATCCGCAGTCTGTACGCCGGTGACAGCAAGGGATGGTTCTCGATCGGCGTCGCCGGGCTCTTCGGAATGCCCGCGATCGGCGTGCTGGTCGGCGTGCTGTACGGCCTGGTGAGCGATGCGCGGTCCGGGCGGCGGCGTGCGGCTGCCCCGGAGGCCGTGGGGGAGGTTGAGCGGCCGCGGAGGAATTGGGGGCCGATTGGTTGAGCGGGGGAGGAGGAAGCGGAGGGGACGGGGGAGGGGGTGAGAGGGCGACCGGGAATGGGTCCGGGCGCAGCTCGGGACGGGCAGGCCACCTGTCTGAAAGCACACGTCCACTCTCGGCCGAGCCCCCACAAGTTCCAGCCGCGTCGCCTGCCCCTTTCACCCCGCACCGTAGGGAGGTCGCCATGGACTTCACCACCGCACTCTCCGGGCGCCCCGGAATCGCCCCACTTCTCGGCATGGAAGCCGCTTGGCAGTGGTCCCCCAACCCATCGTTCAGCTTCACCGCCGCGCTCAGCCATGACCGTGAGCACTTGCTCCAGGTCAATGTGCGGGGAGCGAACGACGAGGGCTTTGTACGGGAGATCCTCGAATTCGGACGCGAGCGCAGTGCGGAATTCGTCGGGGCCGAGACCCACCTGACATCCCTCGAAGGTTTCCGGTACGAAGGCAGCCCTTTCGACGCCGTGGGTGTCGTGGCGCCCGCGGTGCACGGTTACCACGCGAATACCGATCCCGTAGCGCGGAGGGAAGTTCCGTCGAGTGGGAGAACCGGCACGGGCAGGTGCGGCGGGTGGAGTGGGTCGGCGGTGTCTGCGCGGTGGACCTCGGCGGAGGCGAGCGGCGTGAGGTGACGATCGCCGGGCTTCAGGAGCTGGGCCGCGCCGACGTGCACAGGTGAACGCCCGTCCGCTGAGACAGCGCCGCCCCATCCCCGCGATGATGACCCGATGCCAGACGAAACCATCACCTCCACCTCCACCACCACCCCCATCCCCGCCCCCACCCCCCGAACCGAACCCCCGCACGCCCCCGCCGACGAATGCGCCTCCCTCACCGCCTTCCTCCAATACCAGCGCGAGACCCTCGCCATGAAGTGCGCGGGACTGACCGGCGAGCAGCTCAAGGAGCGGGCCGTGCCGCCGTCCGACATGTCGCTGCTCGGGCTGGTGCGGCACCTCGCCGAGGTCGAGCGCAGCTGGTTCCGCAACGTCCTCAACGGCGAGGCGCTCCGCGCCAACTGGCAGGGCCGGCTCCCCGGCGAGCACGCCGACTTCGACGTGGCGGACGCCGACCCCGACGAGGCGTTCGAGGTCTGGCACGCGGAGTGCGCCCGCTCCCGCGCCATCGTGGACGCCTTCGACTCCCTGGACGTCACCGTCGACTTCCGCGACGACACGTACTCGCCGCGCTACGTCCTCACGCACATGATCGAGGAGTACGCCCGCCACAACGGCCACGCCGACCTGCTCAGGGAGCGGATCGACGGAGCCACCGGGGAGTAGCCGCCCGGCGGCGCCCCCGTAGGCTGGCGGCCGGAAACTTCGGACCGGGGGACGGGGAGAGTGCCAGCCATGGCCCGCTACACAGCACCGCAGACCATCGCGCGCGGCGGATTCAGCATCAAGGTGCCGGAGACGTGGTGGGAGTTCGACGTGCGGCCCGAGTCGCGTGACGCCGCCATCCGGCAGATGATCAACGACCGTGTCCGCGCCCGCCCGGAGCTGGCCCCGCACCGGGAGACCTTCGAGGGGTTCCTGCGCAAGGCGTCGAAGGACGCCTGGCAGTCCGGCGCGCTGTACTGCGGTTGCATGGCGGAGAGCTTCGGCGGCGATACGCCGGTCACGGGCTCGGTCACCGTCTCCCTGGTCGGCGCCCGCACACCGAACGGCGACGTGCTCCCCACCGACCCGGACCGCATCGTCGCCCAGCTCGGCGTGCGCGAGGCCAAGCGGGAGGGCGACGCGTGGCGGAAGGTCACGACGGTCGACATCCCGGGCGTCGGCCTCGCGGCCCGTACGTACGGCATCGAGGACATATCCGTGGACGGCGACGAGCGTACGATCCGCGTCGTCCTGATGCAGACCTTCATCCCGGTCCCCGGCCAGGAGGGCAAGGTCGCCCTGGTCTCGGGCAGCAGCCAGGTCCTCGACCTGGCGGACTCGTTCTTCGACATCTTCGACGCGGTGACTTCTACGTTCCGCTTTGTGGAGTAGGGGGGCCGGAGTGGGGACCGACGCCCCCTGGGTCGTCTTCGTGCCCAAGGGAACGGCCGAGGTCCAGCGGCAGCTGCGCGCCCTGGAGGTGGCGGGCGGCACGGTGGTCTGCTTCGCCGCCGCAGACCTGCTGACCGAGCAGGGAGTCCACTCCGCCTTCGCGAAGGCACTCTGCTTTCCCGGCTATTACGGCAACAACTGGGATGCCTTGGTGGACTGCCTGGACGACTTGTGCGGGGCGGTCACGCGGGGTGTCGGCGTCGCGGGCGTCATCCGCGACGCGGACGCCTTGCTGGAGGCGGACCATTTCCCCCTGTTCGTATCGGTCCTCTGCCAAGGAGCGGACCGCGCGAATTCCGCGGTGGACCTCGACGGAGACCCTCTGGACCGCCCCGCCAGGGTCCAGTACTTCGTCTTCGAGTTCAGTGCATTCGACCCGGGGAAGATCGCGCTCAGGGTTCGGCAGCCCGACCTGGTCGTGACGGCGGGAGACGGGTTCGTGGCGGCTGCGCTCGACCCTGCCGCATGGCACTGAGGTCGCCGGCGCCGCCGGTGCGTGCCGGGCGGCCCGGGGCCGTGGAGATTCACGCCCCGGGCCGCCCGCCCGCATCACCCCGCCGTCAGCGGCGGTTCAACGCCCGCTTGATCTTCTTGCCCGAGCGCGACTCGTCCAGCGTCTTCCACAGCTTCGACGAGCTCAGCGACGTGTAGACGCCGGGTGCGCCCTGCGCGCCGCAGCCGTCGCCGTAGGAGACGACGCCGATGAGGATCGGGGCCTCGCGGCCGGGGACCTTGCGGAAGATGGGGCCGCCGCTGTCGCCCTGGCAGGAGTCCTTCGTCTCCACGCCGGCGCAGAAGTTGACCTTCGCGTCGTACTCCTTGTAGCTCGTCCTGCACTCCGCGTGGGAGAGGATCGGGACCCGCACCTGGCGCAGGCGGTCCGGCGTGTGGGTCAGCTCCGTGTCCGTGTTGCCCCAGCCCGCGACCGTCGCCTTCTGGCCCGGGCGGATCAGCGCGTCGGTGCCCTGCGTGGGGAGCGCCACCGCGGAGATGCCGCGGACCGGCTTCTCCAGCTGGAGGAAGGCGACGTCGTACGCCTCCTTGCCCTGGAGGTAGCGCGGGTGCACGACCACGCCGTCCTTGGCGATGTTGCGTATCTGGCCCTGCCGGGAGGACAGGACGGTACGGCCCACCGCCACCTGGAGGGTCTTCGCCTTGACCGGCTTGCCCGCGTCGTCGACCAGGCAGTGCGCCGCCGTCACGACCATGTCCGGCGTGACCAGGCTCGCCCCGCAGAACTGCCGGTCGCGCGCGCTGCCCGCGCCCTTGTCCAAGACCGCCGTCATGAACGGGTAGGAGTCGTTGGGGACTTCGGTGCCGCCGATGATCGCGTGCGCGGCGGGCGCCGAGGTGGCGACCATCGCGAGGGCGGCGGTGGTCGCGGCAAGGCCCGCGGCGACGGAGGTCTTGCGGGAGGGGGTGGTGGGGGTTCTCTTGAAACGCATGGGGGGTGGTTTCTCTTTCGTACGGCAGGAATTGCGGAATTCACTCGACGCGCGAAAGGTCCGTACCAGAACTGCCGGCAGCGCCCGCAGCTCGAACCGCATGTGATTAGCCGTTCAACAATCTCGCACGGTTCCCCTCGCGCTGAAAGGAGAGAGGGGGAATGCGTCGCGCGGGTTCATTCCGGTGAGCGTTCGCTTTCCTCCGCGAGCAACTTCTGTAGGACGGGGGACAATTCCGGCACCCGGGCCGCCCCTGCCGCCTGCGCCGCCGCCAGCGCCCGGACGTACGTCACCGCCTCCTCGCGCAGCCGTCGCCTTTCCCGGCCCTGACGGCTGCCCGCCAGCCACGTCACGATCGCCAACGGGATGAGCAGGCCCGCCAGGTAGCCGACCGGGGCGTCCTGCGTGTGGCCCCAGGCCATGCCGATGCCGCCCGCGAACAGCAGGATCCAGCCCGCCTCGTCGTGCCAGCCGCCTTCGTCCGCCCTTGCCTCGTATTCCGCCACGGCGTGCGGTTTGGGCGGGATGGTGATGGGTGGGGTGGCCGCAGCTGGGGGAGCGGGCAGGGCCGTGGGCGCTTCGGGTGCTTCCTGCCCTTCGTGCGCCTTGTACGCCTCGTGCGCCTCGTGCACCCCGTGCGCCTCGTGCACCTCGTACGAAGGAATCGGCTCCGCCCCCTCCCCGGACCTGCCCTCCGAGCGGCCCACCAGCCAATCCGGTACGTGCGTCACCGGCGCCCCGTGCGCCCGCGCGAGCCCCAGCACCTCGCGGTACCCGGCCAGCAGCGGATGCCGCAACTCCCGTTTCCAGCGGCGCCATACGAGCACCCAGAGCCAGATCCCGGCCACGATGAGGAGCGCCGCCGGGGCGAGCAGGACGCCCCTGGGCTTCTCCGTCAGGGCGGGGACCGCGGAGGCGCCGAACGGCCAGCAGGCGCCCGCGACGATCGCCAGTGCGCCCAGCCGGCCCGGTGCGCTGTTTCCCGCCCCACGCACCGCCTTGCGGCGCTCGGCCAGGAGGGCCGAGGTCGCCGCGTCGTCCGTGTAATCGAAGCCGCGGCGGGCTCCGACGGCTCGTACGGCCGTCAGAAGTCGCGGGTCGGCGGCGAGAGTTGCGTGGGTTATGGGGAGGAGTGCGGGGTGTTCGGTGGGGGTGCCCATGGTGGAGCCGTGCCCCTTTCACGTGCGCAGCGATGAACGGTTCGGCGGGTGGGAACCGGGCCCACCCCTCAGGCGTCACTCCTGAGGTCGACGGATCATGGCACGGCGCGTGGCGCGGGGCATGGTGCGGTGCGGCACTTCGCGTACGCACACATATCCACCTCCCGAAAGAGGCAGAAAGTCGGCACGGTCCAAGTGGGGAGCAGCAAGTAGGAACCAAGCAGCGGGGATTGCGCGTGCATAACGATGAGAACTGTGAGGTTCGCGATCTTTAACGCGCCTTGAGGGGCTTATGTGCTGCTGATACGGTGCGATGACTTGACACTGGACCTGGGACTGAATGACCCGTCCGAGACGCGGCGACAGAGCCGCGAGTGTCACAAATGACGGAATTTGACCGAATCTTCTTGGGTGTGCGGGGAGCAGTTGCGTGAAGATCCAGGAGCGTACGGGGGCGGGCACCAACCGTTCTGCCGCACCGGTTCAGCCGGGAGTCGGTGAGCGCCTTCCCGCGCCGCCTCGCGAGCGCAAACCGGCACTCGCCGCCCTCGCCGTCCTCCTCATCCTCGTCGGCGCCCTCGGCGCCACCGTGCTCGTGCTGCGCGCCGGTGACCGCATCGAGGTCGTGAAGGTCGTCAAGGAGATCCAGGCCGGCGAGTCGCCCGTCGTCGGCGAGAACATCAAGTCCGTGATGGTCGCCGAGGACACCTCCATCAACTACGTGCCGTGGGAGAAGGCGGAGGCGCTCGCCAAGCTCAAGGCCAAGAGCACCATCCCCGGCGGCACCGTCGCCGTCGGCGAGATGTTCGGCGCCAAGAGCGGCCTGCCCGCCGGGAAGGCCTCCGTCGGCCTCTCCCTCAAGGAGGGGCAGTACCCCTCCGACCTGAAGGTCGGCGACACCGTCTCCGTCTTCCCCGTCCTGTCGAGCACCTCCACCGGCAAGGGGTCGAGCGGCGGCAGCAGCGGTTCGGCGAGCGGTACGCCGTTGGTCGCCGAGGCCAAGGTGAACACCATCGCGGACAAGAGCGACGCCACCGTGAGCACCGGCAACCAGAACATCACCCTCGTCGTCCCGCAGGAGGAGGTCGCGGCCCTGGCCAGCGCGGCATCCGAGGGCAAGGCCGTCGTGGCCCGCGTCTCCGACGACAACAACTAAAGGCGAGTACAAGAGACATGGCGCTCATCGCTCTCGCCGCCGACAAGGGATCGCCCGGCGTCACCACCGCCGCGGTCGCGCTCGCCGCCGTCTGGCCGCGCCGCGTGCTCGTGGCGGAGACCGACCCCGCGGGCGGCGACCTGGTCTACCGCAGTGCCGCCGCGCACGGCGGACCGCTCAACCCCAACACCGGCATGCTGTCCATCGCGGCCACCGCACGCCGCGGCCTCGTTCCCGACCAACTCTGGGACCATGTCCAGCCGTTGAGCGGAGGCCTCGAAGTCCTCGTCGGGCTCGGGGTGGCCGAGCAGGCCGCCGGGCTCGCCGGGCTCTGGCCCACGCTCGGCCGCGCCTTCTCCCAGCTCGCCGACTCGCCGCACGCGCCCGCCGACGTCATAGCCGACTGCGGCCGGATCAGCGGTGACGGCCCGGCCGTCGAGCTGTTCCCGCACGCGGCGCTCGTGCTGCTCGTCTCGCGCACCGAGCCCGAGGCGATCGCGCGTGTCCGCGACCGCGCCGCGGCCCTCGCCGCCAAGCTGCACGGCGGCCCGAGGGGGGCTGCTTCCCTGGCGCAGCCGCTCATCGGCGTACTTCTGATCGCCGACCCCTCGACATCGGCGAAGCTCGTCCACCAGGTCAACGACATGCTGATGGCCGCGCAGACCGGTGCCCGCGTCGTGGGCACGCTGGCCGACGACCCGGCGGGCTCCGACCAGTTGGCGGGCCGCCGCCGCGGGCGGCTCGACAAGTCGCTGCTCATCCGCTCCGCCCGCAAGGTCACCGTCGACCTGTACCAGCAGTACGGCGCCGCCTGGACCAACCCCGTCGCGCAGCAGCCGGGGACGGGCCGATGAGCGCACCCGTCGATCACCAGCTCGTCAAGCGGTTCCGGCAGGATGCCGGTGACCGCATCGCCGAGCAGCGCCGTCTCGACCAGGTCTCCGGCGTCACCCCGATGTCGGGCGAGGACGAGCGGCACTACGCCCGCGCCGTCATCGCGCAGATCCTGGAGGAGTACGCGCGCGCGGAGATCAACGCCGGGCGCACCCCCCTCGACGCGGAGACCGAGGAGCAGTACGCGGCCGCCGTCCACGCCGCGCTCTTCGGCGTCGGACGGCTCCAGCCGCTGCTCGACGACCCCGAGGTCGAGAACATCGACATCAACGGCTGCGACCAGGTCTTCGTCGGATACGCCGACGGCCGCGAGGTCAAGGCCGACCCGGTCGCCGAGACGGATGAAGAGCTCGTCGAGCTCATCCAGGTGCTCGGCGCGTACTCGGGCCTGTCGTCCCGCCCGTTCGACTCCGCCAACCCGCAGCTCGACCTGCGGCTGCCCGACGGCTCGCGTCTGTCGGCCGTCATGGACGTCACGCGCCGCCCCGCCCTGTCCATCCGCCGCGCGCGCATGGGCAAGGTCTTCATGTCCGACCTGGTGGGCAACGGCACGCTGACCCCCGAGATCGGGCACTTCCTCGCCTGTGCCGTCCGCGCCCGCAAGAACATCATGATCGCGGGCGCGACCAACGCCGGAAAGACCACGCTCCTTCGCGCCCTCGCCAACGAGATCCCGCCGCACGAGCGCCTGGTCACCGTCGAGCGCGCCCTGGAGCTCGGCCTCGACCAGTTCGCCGACCTGCACCCGAACGTCGTCGCGTTCGAGGAGCGGCTGCCCAACTCCGAGGGCCAGGGCGAGATCACCATGGCGGAGCTGGTGCGCCGGTCCCTGCGTATGAACCCCTCCCGCGTCATCGTCGGTGAGGTGCTCGGCGACGAGATCGTGACCATGCTCAACGCGATGTCGCAGGGCAACGACGGCTCGCTCTCCACGATCCACGCCAACAGCTCCAGCGAGGTCTTCAACCGTATTTCCACGTACGCGCTTCAGGCCTCCGAGCGGCTTCCCATCGAGGCGAGCCAGATGCTCGTCGCGGGCGCGGTCAACTTCGTCGTCTTCATCCAGCGGCGCAACAACTACCAGTCCGGCGGCAAGCTCCAGCGCATGGTGACCTCGGTCCGCGAGGTCAACGGCGTCGACGGCCGCGTCCTGTCCAGCGAGGTCTTCGCGGAGGCCCCCGACGGACGGGTCGTCGCGCACGCGCCGATCGCCTGCATGGACGAGCTGGCCGCGTTCGGCTACCGGCCCGCCGGGCAGTGGGGGTGAGCACGACATGAACACCATCGCCGCTCAGGGCGGCCTCGGCTCCATGGGCGGGCTCTTCTCGCTGCCCGTCCTGTACGCACTCGGCTGCGGCGTCGCCGCCGGCGGCGGCATCGCGCTGCTCGCCGTCGCGCTCCGCGGCCTGCCCGTCAAGCCCGCGCACGAGAAGCACCGGGCGAGCGAGCGCGCGAGCGAACTGGTCCGCTTCGTGGGCCGGCGCGGCTCCGCCGCCATCGGCGTGGGCCTGGTCGTGCTGCTCCTCACCCGCTGGGCCGTCGCGGGCATCGCCTCCGGCATCCTCGTCTTCTTCTGGGACAAGCTGTTCGGCGGCGCGGCCGAGGAGCGCGCGCAGATGAAGCGCGTCGAGGCCCTCGCCGCCTGGACGGAGTCGCTGCGCGACACCATCGCGGGAGCGGTCGGTCTGGAGCAGGCGATCCCCGCGTCCGCGCGGGCCGCCGCCCCGGTGCTCCGCCCGCACCTGGACGCGCTCGTGGACCGCCTCCGCGCCCGCACCCCGCTCCCGGAGGCCCTCCAGATCCTGGCCGACGAGATCGACGACGCCTCGGCCGACATCATCGTCGCCGCCCTCATCCTCAACGCCAAGCTGCGCGGCCCCGGCCTGCGCCAGGTCCTCGGCGCGCTCGCCAAGTCGGCGCGCGAAGAGGTCGACATGCGCCAGCGCGTCATGGCGCAGCGCGCCTCGACCCGCCGCTCGGTGCAGATCGTGGTGGCCGTCTCGATCGCGTTCGTGCTCGGCCTGTCCATCTTCAACCGCGAGTTCGTCGAGCCGTACGGCACGCCCGTCGGCCAGCTGGTCCTCGCCATGGTCTGCGCTCTGTTCGCGCTGGGCTTCTGGTGGCTGCGGAAGCTGTCGACGGTGGAGACGCCGGACCGCTTCCTGGTCAAGGACGAGCCGGGCGTGCAGTTCGTACGTCCCCGGGGCCCCGGCGGCACGCCCGTGCCGGGCGGCCCCGAGCAGGCCCCGCAGTTCGGCCGTCCCGGCCCGGCCCCGCAGGCCGTGCCCGGTTACACCAACCCGTCCGAGGGGGTACGTCGATGAGCCTGACGATGCCGGTGGTGATCGGCGCGATCCTCGGCCTCGGCGTCTTCGCCCTCGTCCGCGCGCTGATGCCGTCGAAGCGCAGCGCCGTCGCGACGGTGGCCCGCATCGACGCGATGCGGGCGCGCGGCGCGGCGTACGAGTCGCAGCGGGCCACGTCGGACACGGAGAGCCCCGGGCGCTTCGGCACGCTGCGCGGCCGCGTGGGCACGCGGGTCGCGGACTTCTACCTCCAGCAGGGCTGGGAACAGCGGTCGTTGCGGGCCGACCTGGCGGTCCTCGACCGCAGCTGGGAGAAGTTCCTCGCGACGAAGGTGCTGCTCGCCGCGGCCGGTGTGTTCTTCGGGCCGTTCCTCTTCGCCGTGGTCTACACGCTCGGCCTCGGCCGCAGCCCGGTCATCCCGGTCTGGCTCGCGCTGATGTTCGGCGCGCTCTTCTTCTTCCTGCCGGACCTCGAAGTACGCAGGGACGCGGCAGAAAAGCGGCGCGACCTGCGCCGCGTCATCGGCGCCTATCTGGACCTGGTGTCGATGAGCCTCGCGGGCGGCCGCGGCCTCCCGGAGGCGCTCATGGCGGCGGCGGAAGTCTCCGACGGATGGGCGACGCAACGAATCCGAAGCGCGCTGGCCGACGCCCGCATCACCGGCGTCAGCCAGTGGCAGGCCCTCGGCTCGCTCGGCGAGGAACTGGGCGTGGAAGAGCTGAAGGACCTGTCGGCGTCCCTGGCGCTGGTGGCGGACGACGGCGCCAAGGTGCGCGAATCGCTCGCCTCCCGCGCGGAGACGATGCGACACCGCGAACTGGCCGAGATCGAGGGCAGCGCGGGCGAGAAATCCCAGTCGATGCTGGTCGCGCAGCTGCTCCTGTGCGCGGGTTTCCTGGTCTTCCTCATCTTCCCGGCGGCGATGCGCGTGTTCCAGGTCTAGACGGCGTCGGCGACAACGGGGGCCGGCGCTTCTTCCCCCCACCACATCTGAGAGGACAACTCACCATGGACAGCCAGAACGGACGTAACTTCAGCACCGGTGTCCCCGGGCTGGACTTCATGATCACCTTCCTCCAGGGGCGCGTCCAGCGCGCCCGCTCCGGGGAGCTGGACCGGGGCGCGTCCGCGGTCGAGTGGGTCATCATCTCGGCGGTCGTCGTGGCGATCGTCGGAGTGGTGGCCGCCGTCATCAACGCCGCGCTCAAGGGCGGCGCCGACAAGGTGAGCGACTGCATCGAGGGCGCGGACGCCGGCAGCACCTGCTGACGGGCTGCTCTCGGGGCGCGGGGGGATCGCGGGGGAACGCATGGTGAAAGGCGACGGGGTTCGGGTGCGGGGATCGCGGGGAGTACGGGCATTCGTACGCCGCAGGGTGGAGGCCGCCTCCACCCGCGGCGAGTCCGGCATGACCGCGATCGAGTTCGTGCTGCTCACCCCGGTGCTGTTCTTCATGATCTTCGCGACGGTCCAGTTCGCGCTGTACTTCTTCGCGGACCACGTCGCCCAGGCGGCGGCGCAGGCGGGCGCCCGCAAGGCACGGGCCACCGCCGACGAGAACGCGGGCGGCTGGCGGGGCGAGGCCCGCGACGCGGCCGACGCGTACATCCGCCAGCTCGGGCCGAAGCTGGTGCTCGGCCCCGACGTGAAGACGATCCAGCCGGAGCAGAACACGGTCGGCGTGGAGATCACCGCCCGGGTCCCCACGGTCTTCCCCGGGCTCGACCTGAACGTGCACGCGCGGTCGGCGGGGCCCGTGGAGCGGTTCGTGGAGGAGAACGGCTGATGCGGAACCTTCCTGAAGACCGCGACCTCCGTGAAGACCGGGGCCTCCGTGAAGACCGGGGCCTCTCGACCGTCGAGGTCGTGATCCTCGCCCCGGTGATGATCCTCTTCATCCTGGTCCTGGTCGCCTTCGGCCAGCTCGTCGACGGCCGGGGCGCCATCGACGGCGCGGCCCGCGACGCGGCACGCGCCGGATCGATCCAGAAGGAGCACGGCACCGCGCTGGCCGAGGCGCGCAAGGCGGCGCGGGCGAACCTGGCCGACGTCTGCTCGGGCCCGGTCTCGGTCGTCCAGAAGAGCACCGGCTTCGACGAGAAGGTCGACCCGTTCTTCACGGTGGAGGTCAGCTGCGAGGTCAGGGGCCTCGCCATGCTCGGCCTGGACATCCCGACGACGCTGGAGGCCACCTTCAGCTCACCGCTCGACCCGTACCGGAGGTCGGCGTGACACACCACCGCTCCGTGACCGGCGCCGCCGTCCGGCGTGCCGCGCGCGACTGGTACGCGTCCCGGCGCGCGCGCCTCGACGACCGGGGCTCGGGTGCCGGAGCCGTCATCATCTTCGGCCTCGTCTTCCTCGCCCTCGCGGCGTTCGTCATCGACGGCGGGCTCTCCATCTCCAAACGGGAGCGCGCCGCGGACATCGCGGAACAGGCCGCGCGCTACGCCGCGCAGGACCTCCAGCTGGAGGACATCTACGAGGGAGCCAAGGGCGCGCCCATCAACTTCGAGAACTGCGGCGCCCGGGTCAAGGCCTTCGTGGAGGAGGCGGGCCTCAAGGGCGCGGACGTGGCCAACACCCACTGCGTCACCGCGAACCCGCAACAGGTCGAGGTCGAGGTGCAGATGACGTACAGCCCCGTGTTCACCGGCATGTTCTACGGCGGGGACGTCACGGTGAAGGGGCGCGCGGTGGCGGAGAACGAGGTCGGCTGAGGCCGACGGCACCGGTGGCGACGACAGAACGACACAGGGACATCGGGACCTAGGGACTCAGGGACTCAGGGACTCAGAGACTCAGGCACACAGGGAGGGGACAACGGAAATGGGCGGCAAGGGCAAGAGCGACCTCTCGATCCCACTCACCGACCTGGAGGACTACGGCAGCCGGCTGCGCTCCATCAAGACGCGCATGAACCGCACGAAGAAGACCTTCGAGTCCTACAAGGACGACATCGGCGACGGCGGCGTCTACGACTCCCTGGAGGACTTCGAGTCCAACTGGGAGGACGGCCGCGAAGACATCGGCCAGCAGCTGGACCAGCTCGCCGACCTGTCCGACGCGGTCGTCCGCGAGTTCAAGAAGCTGGACGACGACCTGACCAAGAAGGTGAACGACGCGGTGAAGGAAGGGAAGGCCGGCAAGGGCGGCGGCAAGGACGGTGCCAAGGGCGACGGGAAGGGCAAGGCCTCCGGCGCCGACTGACCTCCGGCGCCGACTGACCTCCCGCCCCTTCCGTACCATCACATCGGTCGGCTCCCCGACCCCTCCGCCCACCCACTCCTCCCCACAGGACACCAGGACACCTGCCATGGCGCGCACCACTTCACGCTCGACGAGCCCGCCGGACCCGCAGTCTCCGCGCAACCGGACGCCGCAGCCGCTGCCGCTGCGGCGGCGCAGCTTCGGGGACTTCGTCAAGGCCTTCCTCGCCTTCGTGGCGCTGCTCGTGCTGCTCGTCGGTGTGCCCGGGGCCCTCGTCGTCTTCGTGGGGTGGCCGCTGCCGGGCGGTGCGCCGTCGCTGAGCTGGTTGCAGCAGGAGATCACGGTCAGCACGTTCATCAACGTGCTGACGGTCGTCGTCTGGTTCGCCTGGGCGCAGTTCACCGCCTGCGTGCTCGTCGAGATAAAGGCCGCGGTCTCCGGGGTCGGGATTCCGGGCCGGGTGCCGGGGGCCGGCGGCAGTCAGCTGCTCGCGCGGCAACTGGTCGCCGCCGTGCTGCTCGTGGGCGCCACCGCCGCCAGCTTCGCGCCGGGGCTCTCGCAGTTCGGGCAGTCCCTTGAGGGCAACCAGAAGCCCACGTCCGCCGCGAGCGCCCAGCAGAGCCCCGGCCTCTTCGGGCAGGAGCGGCAGGCCGCGGCGAGCGCCGCCGACGCGCTCGCCGCCCAGGCCGACCAGGCCGCCGCGCGTGCCGACGGCGGCAGAGCCGCCAAGGACGGCGACACGAAGTACTACCGGATCCAGCCGCCCGAGGGGCGCCACCACGACTCCCTGTGGGAGGTCGCCGAGCGGCACCTGGGCGATGGCCGCCGGTACAAGGAGATCTACCAGCTCAACAAGGACCGTGAGCAGCCCGACGGTTCGAAGCTCTCCGAGGCCAGCCTCATCCGGCCCGGCTGGATCATGGAGATGCCCGCGGACGCGTACGGCGGCGAGCTCGTCGAGATGCCCGACGAGGCGCCCAAGGTCTCCGAGGACGTCAAGGAGCAGATCTCCGACTACGCCAAGACCGGCGAGAACGGTGGGGCCGGCGAGTCCGGCGGGGCTGCTGAGTCCGGCGGGGCCGGCGGTCAGGAGCAGGGCGGCGGCTCCTCCGTCGACCGCGACACCGCGCACATCGTCCTCCCCGAGCAGCGGCCCGCGACACCCGCCGCCCCCGCCATGCCGGAGGCCCCGGCCACGCCCGACGCCGCCGAGAAGCCCGCCGCCACCGACGGCAGCGGCTCCGAAGGCAGCGGATCCAAAGGCAGCGGCGACGTCGACTTCGGGCTGCCCGAAGCGCTCCTCGGCGCGCCCCTGCTGGCCGCCGGTCTGCTCGGCGCGCTCGGCCGCCGCCGCCGGCAGGCCCTGTGGCAGTCGGCCATGGGCGCGGTCGGCGGGCGCGGCGGCATGCAGCCGTCGACGCCGACCGGTGCCGCCGCCGACGTGCAGGACGCGCTGCTCGTGGGCGCCGACCCCGAGGGCGTACGCCTGCTCGACCTGTCGCTGCGCGGGCTCGCCGCGTCGCTCGCCGAGGAGAACCGCGCCCTGCCCACCGTCTACGCGGCCTGGCTGACCAACGGCGACCTGCACCTCCAGCTCGCCCAGCCCGCCGGACGGCCGCCCGCGCCCTGGCAGTTGGGGCAGGACCAGACGTTCTGGATGCTGTCGCGCGCCGACGCCGAGCGGTACGAGACCGTGGACACCGCCGCGCCCTACCCCGGCCTCGTCTGCCTCGGCACCCTGGACGACTCGCGGCTGCTCCTCAACCTGGAGGCCGTCCCCGGCATCGTCTCGCTGAGCGGCAGCCGCGCCGACCGCGCCGCCGTCTTCGCCTCCGTCGCCGCCGAACTCGCGACCAACGGCTGGTCGGACCGGATGACCATCACCGTCGTCGGCTTCGGCCAGGACCTCACCCCGCTCGCGCCCAACCGGCTGCGGCACCTGGAGGACGTCGAGGCCCTCATCGAGACGATGGAGGCCGAGACGCGGCAGCGGCGCGGCGCGCTCGGCGCCGCCGGACACGACTCCGTGCTCACCGGCCGCACCGGCCCCGCCCAGCACACCCGCTGGGCCCCGCACCTCGTGCTGCTCGCCGCTGAGCCGAGCGCCGAGGACGCCGTCAAGCTCGCCGAACTCGCCGCCGACGCGAGCCGCCTCGGCATCGGCTACCTCGTCGGCACGGACTCCGGGGACCTGCCCGGCGCCGCGTGGGAGATGGAGATCACCCGCGACGGCAAGCTGCTCGCGCCGCTCCTCGGGCTCGAACTGGCCGCGCAGGCGCTGCCCGAGGCCCAGCAGCGGGCCGTCGTGCAGCTGTTCACGGAGGCCGACCCGGCGGGCTCCGGCAACCCCACGGGACCCGACGACGGCCCCACGGGCGCCGCTCCGCCGTTCCTCGTCGACGTCACCGAGCAGGGGCGGCCCGCGGTCTACGCCCGCCTCGTCGGTACGTACGAGATCATCGGCCTGGAGACCCCCGACGGGGAGCGCAGCCCGCTCATGCACGAGGCGCTCGCGCTGCTGCTGCTGCACCGCGAAGGGGTGCACCCGCGCGTGCTCGCCTCCGCGCTGTGGCCGCGCGGCGTCACCGACGACGTGCGGGACGCGCTCGTCGAGCGGCTGCGCGAGTGGCTCGGCACCGACCCCGACGGGGCGCCCCGGCTGCGCGCCGACGGGACCGGGCGGCTCACGCTCGCCACGTCCGTCGTCTCCGACCTGGACGTGCTGCGGTCGCTGTACCACGAGGCGACGCAGGGCCGCGGCGCGGGCAACCGCGCCGTGCGCGGCCGCATGCTCACCGACGCGCTGGTCCTGGTGCGCGGGCCGCTGCTCGCCGACCGGCCGCAGGGGCGGTACGGCTGGCTCACGCACGAGATCATCGACGCCCAGCTGCCGCTGCTCGTCGCCGACATCGGGCTCGCGCTCTCCGAGTTCCACCTGGAGAAGCAGCGCGCGGAGAAGGCGATCGAGGCGCTCAACGCGGCGCTGGGCTCGGCGCCCGGCGATGAGCGGCTCTGGAACGAGCTGCTCCGCGCCACGCACGCCACGGAGGACCCGGCCCGGCTCCAGCAGGTGGCCGCCGACCTGGTCGCCCGGAGCGGCGCACGCGGGCTGCCCCCGCGCACGGAGGCGCTTCTGGACGAGCTGCTGCCGGCCTGGCGCAGCGGCCTCACGGCAGCGGGCTGACGCCGTGGCCGACGCCGTGGCCGACGCGGAAACGGGAAGTCGTCGCTCGTGTTGCTGATCCTCGTCCTCGGTGGCGCCCTCTGGGGCGCCTTCGCCGGGCTGTTCGTGCCGCGCGCCGCCTACCGGCTCTCCGTGCCGCCCGACGAGGCGTGGCGCGCCGAGTGCCCCGACGGACACCCCCTCACCTCGTGGCTCGGGCTCGCCCGGTGCCCGGGGAGCGGGGGGTACGGGCCCAGGACGTCCGGCGTCGCCACCACCACGGCCCTCGTCTGCGCCGCGCTCGCCGCGACCACCGGCGCCCGGCCCGAGCTGGCCGTCTGGCTGCTGCTCGCCCCCGTCGGCGTGCTGCTCGCGCTCGTCGACTTCACCGTGCACCGGCTGCCGGACGTGCTCACGCTGCCGCTCGCGGGCGCCGCGCTCGCCCTGCTCGGCGGCGCCGCGCGGCTCCCCGAGCGGGGCGGCTCGTGGACTGCGGCCCTCTACGGGGCGCTCGCGCTCGCCGGCGCCTTCTTCGTGCTCTTCCTCATCAACCCCAACGGCATGGGCTTCGGCGACGTGAAGCTGGCCCTCTGCCTGGGGGCCGTGCTCGGCTGGTACGGGTGGGGCGTGCTGCTGCTCGGCACCTTCGCCGGGTTCCTGCTCGCCTCGCTGTACGGGGCAGGGCTCGTCATCGCCCGCAGAGCCGGGCGCAGGACGGCGATCCCCTTCGGGCCCTTCCTGATCGGCGGCGCGTTCGTGGGGCTGCTGCTCGGGTCGTACGCGGCCTGAGCCCGCGTCGGACGGCACAGGGCGCTGGCGTACGCTGGCAGCGTCCGTCCACAACCCTTACGAAACTTACGAAAGGGACGCCCCGGTGACCGAGAAGGCCGACCTTCAGTCCGTCCTCGACCGCGCCGCCGCAGGTGGGCGGATCACCCCGGAAGAGGCGCTCGACCTCTACCGGGACGCCCCGCTGCACGCCCTCGGCGCCGCCGCCGACGCCGTGCGCCGCCGTCGTTACGCCGGTACGGAGCACATCGCGACGTACATCATCGAGCGCAACATCAACTACACGAACGTCTGCGTCACCGCCTGCAAGTTCTGCGCCTTCTACGCCGCGCCGAAGGACACGAAGAAGGGCTGGAGCCGCGACCTCGACGACATCCTGCGCCGCTGCGCGGAGACCGTCGAGCTGGGCGGCACCCAGATCATGTTCCAGGGCGGCCACCACCCGGACTACGGCGTCGAGTACTACGAGAAGCACTTCTCCGCGATCAAGGAGAACTTCCCGCAGCTGGTCATCCACTCCCTCGGCGCGTCCGAGGTCGAGCACATGGCCCGCATCTCCAAGGTCTCGGTCGAAGAGGCCATCCAGCGCATCAACGCCGCGGGCCTCGACTCCTTCGCGGGCGCCGGCGCCGAGCTGCTCCCGGCCCGCCCCCGCAAGGCCATCGCCCCCCTCAAGGAGAGCGGCGAGCGCTGGCTGGAGATCATGGAGATCTCCCACAACCTGGGCGTGGAGTCCACCTCCACCATGCTCATGGGCACGGGCGAGACCAACGCCGAGCGCATCGAGCACCTGCGGATGATCCGCGACGTGCAGGACCGGACGGGAGGCTTCCGGGCCTTCATCCCGTACACGTACCAGCCCGAGAACAACCACCTCAAGGGCCGTACGCAGGCGACGATCTTCGAGTACATCCGCATGATCGCGATCGCCCGCATCTTCCTCGACAACGTCGCGCACATCCAGGGCTCCTGGCTGACGACGGGCAAGGAGGCGGGCCAGCTCACCCTCCACTACGGAGCGGACGACCTGGGCTCGGTCATGCTGGAGGAGAACGTCGTCTCGTCGGCCGGCGCCAAGCACCGCTCGAACCTCCGCGAGATCATCGACATGATCCGCACGGCGGACCGCGTTCCGGCGCAGCGCGCCACCACGTACGAGCACCTGGTCGTGCACGACGACCCGGCGAACGACCCGGTCGACGACCGCGTCGCCTCGCACATCTCGTCCACCGCGATCGAGGGCGGCACGGCGCACCCCGAGCTGAAGCTCCTCGCCACGAACTGAGGCCCTGTTGCTCACCCTGCACGTCGCCGAGGCCTCTCCGGAGGCGGCGGTCCTGGTCGACGGCGCGCGGATCGCCGCCGTCGGCCCGTACGAGGAGCTGGCCGCGGCGCACCCGGCCGCCCGCGTCCGCCGCTGGCCCGGCATCCTCACGCCGGGCCTCCTCAATCCGTACGCGCCCGAACTCCTCGAAGCGGCCTACCACCCGGATCCGCGCGAGGCCGACCGCCTCGGTACGGAGCCCATCGGCGGGGAGCGGGGCCGGGCGATCCTCCGTGCCGACCCGTCGCTCCTGGGCGGGAGCGCCCGCCGTGGCGTGCAGCGGATGCTGGCGCACGGGACGGTGGCGGTGGCGGGCGAGCTGCGTGCCCGGCCCGCCGTGGACGCGCTCCGCCGGGCGGGCCTCGCGGTGGGCCACCGCCCCCCGAGCCTCCCCTCCCCGCCCTCCCTCTCCCCGACCCCCTTGATCCTCCTCCCACCCCTCACCCCCGGCGCCCCCGCCCGCTTCGCCGTCTTCGACGTCCCCGACCGCACGGAACTGGTCCGCCGGGGGGCGCGAACCTGCGTGGCTACAGTGCTGGCCGGCAAACTCGTCTACCGCTCCCGCTAGCCGCCGGCCCGTCTGCCTACATCTGCCGTCCGGCGCCTGCGGGCGCATCGTGCCCGCTCGCGCAGTTCCCCGCGCCCCTGACGGGGCGCCGGAGGCGCTTTTAGGGGCGCGGGGAACTGCGCGACCAGCCACGACGCGAGCCGCACCCGCCGAACGGCAGACGAGGGCAGACGCCCGAGCGAGGAAGCCCGCCGCAGGCGAAAAGCAGGGCACCGAGGCGGGCGCCAAGGTAGAAGACCGGCCTGACACAATGGCCGGGTGACCCGAGCCTCCTTGGACAAGCAGCCACACGAAGTCGCCACGATGTTCGACGACGTGGCCGAACGGTACGACGTCACCAACGACGTGCTCTCCCTCGGCCAGGCCCGCCTCTGGCGCAAGGAGGTCGCCAAGGCGGTCGACGCCCGCCCGGCGCAGAAGGTCCTCGACCTCGCGGCCGGCACCGCCACCTCCTCGCAGCCCTTCGCGCAGGCCGGCGCGTACGTCGTCCCCTGCGACTTCTCCCTCGGCATGCTGCGCGTCGGCAAGCAGCGCCACCCGTGGATGCCGTTCACGGCGGGCGACGGCACGAAGCTGCCGTTCAAGGACGACACCTTCGACGCCGTCACCATCTCCTTCGGGCTGCGCAACATCCAGGACACGGGCGCCGCGCTCCGCGAGCTGTACCGCGTGACGAAGCCCGGCGGCCGGGTCGTGATCTGCGAGTTCTCCCACGCGACGTGGAAACCGTTCCGCACGGTCTACGAGGAGTACCTGATGCGCGCGCTGCCCCCGGTCGCCCGCGCGGTCTCCTCGAACCCGGACGCGTACGTCTATCTCGCCGAGTCGATCCGCTCCTGGCCCGACCAGCCCGCGCTCGCCGCGCTGCTGAAGGACGCGGGCTGGTCGAAGGTGGCCTGGCGGAACCTGACGGGTGGCGTCGTGGCGCTGCACCGCGGCTACAAGCAGAGCTGATCCGGAGCGGTTGCCCAGCCGCAGCCGACCAAGCCCGTTTCGTAACGCTCCAGTTGAGACTCGGATTCCGGCGACCCGAGGGAACCGGTCACCGGGCAAGATGTGTCCGTTGATACGACCCTGCCGTTTACTTATGCGGCGCTTATGGGCCGGTCCGCTTCCCTTGCTGAACTCCTGAGTCACGGAGCGTCCTGATGGCGTCGTACTGCCCACACTGCGGGGCGCCCAGCCCCGAAGAGGCCCGCTTCTGCATGAAGTGCGGGCGCGAACGCCTCCCCGAGCCGCAGCAGCCCCCCACCCCACCCGCCACACCACCTGCCACCCCACCCCCCGCACCCCCCACCACACCACCTGCCTCACCACCACCTCCCGCCCACACCCCGGGCCCCGCCCCCGCCCCCGCCCTCGCGCCCTCACCCGTCGGCGCCTTCTTCGGCCGTACGTTCCGCGGGGACTGGGCCGGCTCCGTCCAGGCCGCCCTGTGGCCGCTCGCGCTGCTGCTGACCGGGGCCGTCGCGCTGGCACTGCCCGCGTACGGCCAGGACGACGAGGTCGTCCTCGACTTCACCGACCGGCTGCGGGTCGCCCTCGCGCTGCTGCTCCAATCCGTCGGCGGCGGCTTCGAGTTCACGGGCCGTGAGGAGCGGCCGGGCTTCGGCGGCTCCAGCGGCTCCGACGGCTCCGGCGGCCTGGGGCTGGGCTCGGACACCACGGAGACCGCGGTCGAGGGCACCGCGTCCCTGCACCTCGTCCCGCTCACCATGACCGTGCTGTGGATCGTGGCCCTCGTCATCGGCGTACGCGTACTGCGCACCCGCCTGGTGACCCGAGGCGCCGGCCAGGGCGGTGGCGGCACCGCCGGCCTCGAAGCGGCCGTCCGCGTCGCGCTGTCGGTCACCGTGGGGGTGCTCGCGCTCGCGCTCTTCGCGCAGCCCGAGATCGAGGGAGTCGAGCTGTCGTCGTCCCCGGTGCTCGCCGCGCTGGGTGCGCTGCTGCTCGCACTGGCCGTCTCCTGCGGGGTGTTGCACCGCGTGGACGCGACGGCGGCAGCCGCAGGAGGGGCCGCCGGGCAGGGGCAGCCCTCGTCGGCCTGGGCGCGGATGACCGCGAGCCCCGGCGCGCAGTCCCTCGTCCGGGCCACCGGCACCGCACTGCGCGCCCTCGTCGTCGTGCTCGTGCTCTGCTCGCTCGTCGCCTTCGTCAGCCTCGCCCAGATCGACGACCTGGCCGACCTCGCCGACCTCGACGACGCCGACGTCTCACCGCTCCTGGTGGCGCTGCTCGTCCTGCCGAACCTCGCGGTCACGGCGCTCGGCATCGGCTGGGGCGCGGGCGCCGAGGCATCGGTGCGCGGCAGCAGCTCGATGTACGGGAGCGGGCGCGGAAGCGACTCCTTCGGCCTCGCCGAACTGGGCGACGTCACCAACGACTGGGCCGTCGTCGGTGCGCTGGCGCTCGGCCTGGTCTGTGCGCTGACGCTCGGTGTGCTCGCCGCGCGGCGCTGCGTGGGCCGCGGCGAACAACTCCTCGCCGCCGCCGTCTTCTTCGGACTCCTCCTGCTGCTCACCGGGTTCAGCGGCCTCGGCGTCGAGCTGTCCGGACAGGCCTTCGAGGGCGGGTCCGGGTTCGGCGGCTCCGGGGACAGCAGCAGCGGAAGCGGGGGCGTGGAGCTCGGGCTGAGCGTCCCGGAGATGCTGCTGTTCGGGCTGCTGTGGATCTTCCCGGCCGCGCTGCTCGGACCGTACCTGCTGCGCATGACCGGCCGGGGCGAGCTGCCCGCTCCGCCCGCGTACGCACCGCTCGCCACGCCACCGGCCCCGGCGGCGCCGACCGGGCCGCCGACAGACGCCCCCACCCAGACCCCCACCCAGACCTCCACCCAGGCGCCCACGCCCGCCACCCCGGCGTACGCCCCTCACACCGCCCCCGCCGTACACATCGGTCAGCAGCCCGCCGCGGCCAAGCCGCGCGGCGGGGCCGGGGTATGGGTGGCCACGCTCGTCGGCGCCCTCGTCGTCGGGGGCGGCGTCACCGCCGGTGTCCTGCTCTGGCAGGACACCGGTGACGACAAGGCGGACGGGAAGGGCCAGGACGACAGGCCCTCGGTGAGCCGGTCGGAGGAGCCCGGCGGAGGCCCGAGCGACACCCCGAGCCCGTTCGCGTCACCGACTCCGCGGAGCACGGACGGCCAGGGAGACGCGGAGAGCGCGGAGAGCCCGGGGACCGACCGCGTCACCGACCCCGAGGGCTTCTCCTTCGCGGTGCCCGAGGGCTGGACCCGGCAGACCGTCAACCCCGAGCGCCCCGGACAGATCACCTATGCGGGATCGACCGGACGTGAGGAGTTCCTCGTCGGCGTCGTCACGGATGCCCCTTACACCTCGTACGAGAACTTCACGGACATCGAGCGGCACACCAAGTCGGCTCCGGACAAGTCGGACTACGAGCGCATCCGGCTGGAGGAGAACACCTTCCAGGGCCGGGACGGTGCCCTCTGGGAGTACACGTACACCGACGAGGCGGGCCGCACGATCCACGCCCTGAACCAGAGCTACGTCGCGGAGAACGGCACGGAGTACGCGATCCAGCTCTCGTGGCGCGAGGACTTCTGGCCCGCGGGAGAGGGCGCGAAGACGCACGCGACCGCGCTGGACACCTGGCGGCTCACGGAGTGACGGCGAGGCCGCCGGCTCGCCGCGGGGCGAGCCGGCGGCCCGCGCGCGGCTACAGGGTGAGCCGGTAGCAGCGGGACGTGCGGCGCGACGCCTCGACGCCCGGGACCAGCGGGGGAGTGGTGAATGTCTCGGCGGGCTCCATGCCGAGCCGCCGGGTCACCGCTATGGAGCGTTCGTTCCCCTCGATGACCATCGCCACCACGCTCGGTACGCCCGCCGCGCGCAGCCGCTCGACCGTCGCGACGGCGGCCGCGGTGGCGTACCCCTTGCCCCAGGCCGCTCGACCGAGCCTCCAGCCGATCTCCACCTCACCCACGGGGCCCCAGTCCCTGGGCCAGGGCTGGGCGCCCGTGAAGCCGATCGGCTCGCCGTCCGCGTCGAGCAACGTCCACAGGCAGTAGCCCAGTTCGGCGTCGTGTCTGCGCTGCCGGGCGGTCAGCTCCTCGTACGTGGAGGGCTCCGCCGACGTACCGCCGAAGAACTCCATGACCTCGGGGTCGTCGAAGAGCCGGTGCCAGACAAAGGCGTCCTCATGGGTGGGGACGCGCAGCTGCACGGCGGGGAGGTGCAGCGCGGGCAGGGTATCGGTCTGCTCGGTCACGTGTGGCCCTTCGGCTGGCTGATCAGTACCGCCTCATAGACTGCCCATATCCCGTGCCCGTCGGCACACAGATTTCGAGCCTTGGGGAGAACCCGCCGTGACCGAGCCCCTCTCCGAACACTCCGCGGACGTGATCGTCGTCGGAGCCGGCCCCGCCGGTTCGACGACGGCGTACTACCTGGCGAAGGCCGGACTCGACGTACTCCTTCTGGAGAAGACCGCGTTTCCGCGGGAGAAGGTCTGCGGTGACGGGCTCACGCCCCGCGCCACCAAGCAGCTGGTGTCCATGGGAATCGACATCTCCGAAGAGGCGGGCTGGCTGCGGAACAAGGGCCTGCGCATCATCGGCGGCGGCGTGCGGCTCCAGCTGGACTGGCCGGAACTCGCCTCCTACCCGGACTACGGCCTCGTACGGAAGCGCGACGACTTCGACGAGCAGCTCGCCCGCCAGGCGCAGAAGGCGGGCGCACGCCTGTACGAGCGCTGCAATGTGGGCGAGCCGATCATCGACGACCGGACCGGGTACGTCACCGGCGTGCACGCCAAGCTGGGCGAGGAGAAGACACCGGTCACCTTCCACGCCCCCCTCGTCGTCGCCGCCGACGGCAACTCCTCGCGGATCTCGCTGGCCATGGGGCTGCACCGCCGCGAGGACCGCCCGATGGGCGTCGCCGTCCGCACGTACTTCACCTCGCCCCGCCACGACGACGACTACCTGGAGTCCTGGCTGGAGCTGTGGGACCGCCGCGGCCCCGGCGAGGACCGGCTCCTGCCCGGCTACGGCTGGGTCTTCGGCATGGGCGACGGCACCTCCAACGTCGGCCTCGGCATCCTCAACTCCTCCAAGTCGTTCCGCGAGCTCGACTGGCGCGAGGTCCTCAAGGCCTGGTGCGCCTCGATGCCGGAGGACTGGGGCTACACCCCGGAGAACATGACCACGCCGATCCGCGGCGCCGCCCTGCCGATGGCCTTCAACCGCCAGCCGCACTACACGAAGGGCCTGCTGCTCGTCGGCGACGCGGGCGGCCTGGTGAACCCCTTCAACGGCGAGGGCATCGCGTACGCCATGGAGTCCGGCCAGATCGCGGCGGACGTCATCGCACAGGCACACGCGCGTGCCACCCCCGCCCAGCGCGAACTGGCACTCCAGAACTACCCGAAGACGCTCAAGGAGGTCTACGGCGGCTACTACACGCTGGGCCGCGCCTTCGTGAAGCTCATCGGCAACCCGAAGGTCATGAAGATCGCGACCCAGCGCGGCCTGACCCACCCGATCCTGATGCGGTTCACCCTGAAGATGCTGGCGAACCTGACGGACCCGATGGGCGGCGACGCAATGGACCGCATCATCAACGGACTGAGCAAGGTGGCACCGAAGGCGTGAGCACGCCCCATTCGGTGGACCGGGCGCTCGACCTCCTGGAGGCCGTCGCCCGGTCGGCACGTCCCGTCCCCGCCAAGTCCCTCGCGCGGGAGGCGGGCTGCGCCCTGTCGACCGTGTACCACCTGATGGGCCCGCTCGTCGCGCGCGGCCACGTCGACCGCACCCCGCAGGGCTATGTGCTCGGCCCGCGGGTCCCGGCCCTGTACCGCTCCTTCCGCCGGCACACGGGCCTGGACGAGGAGACGTACGCGATGCTCCACGCGGTACGCCGCCTCGCGGGCGCCCACGCCTATCTGAGCGCCCGCAGGGGCGGGCGGATCGCGGTCGTCGACTCCACGGCCGCCGGGTGCGAGGGCGATCCGTTCGAGGTCGGCGTCGACCGGGGCGCGCACGCCACGGCGCACGGCAAGGTACTCCTTGCCTCGCTGGGCCGGGCGGCCCGGCGCCGCTATCTCGACGAGCACGGGCTGCCGCGGCTCACCGAGCACACCATCACCAACCCCGACCGCTTCGAGGTCGAGCTGCGCCGGGTGCGCACCGCGGGCGTCGCGGTGTCGGTGGGGGAGACGGACCCGGCGTACACCTGCGTGGCCGTACCGCTCGCGGACGGTGCGCGGGCGCTGTCGGTGTCGCTGCCGACCGAGCGGTTCCGGGGGCGGCGCGGGGAGTTGACGCGGGTCCTGGCCCGGGCGGCGCGGCACGGGATTCCGGCAGCGTCGGAATAGCGGGCGGCCCGGCTTGCCGCGCGCGCCCGGCGGGCGGACGCTGGCCGCATGATTTTCATCGCCGTCAAGTTCACCGTCCGCCCCGAGTACAGCGACAGCTGGATCGAGCGGACCGCCGCATTCACCGCCGCCACGCGCGCGGAGCCGGGCAACCTCTTCTTCGACTGGTCCCGCTCCGTCGAGAACCCGGACGAGTTCGTGCTCCTGGAGGGCTTCGCCGACGGGGACGCGGGCGCCGCGCACGTCAACTCCGACCACTTCAAGGCCGGCCTGGAGACGATGAGCGGGCTCATCGCCACCGTGCCGCAGATCGTGAACACCGAGATCGAGGGCTCCGGTTGGTCCGCGATGGCGGAGCTGACGCCCAAGGACGCGTGACCACCGCGTGCCGATGGTGTGAAGAACGGCCCAGGAGACGTTTCAGGGCGCACTGAGGGCCGGAACCCCACCAGGGGGGTTCCGGCCCTCGTTCGTGGCTCTGAGAGGCCGTCAGAGGACGCGCACGGCGCCCGAGGCCGGGTAGCCCGACAGGTCCTGGATGACAACGCCCTTGCTGGGGTTGGCGGCGTCCAGGTACTGGCCGTTCCCGATGTACACACCGACGTGGTAGGCGGAGCCCTTGCCACCCCAGTAGAGGATGTCGCCGACCTGGAGGTTCGAGGTGCCGACCTCGGTGCCCATCGTCGACTGGTCCTGCGAGACGCGCGGAAGGTCCACACCCGCCTGCTTGAACGCGGCCTGCACGAGGCTGGAGCAGTCCCAGGCGTTCGGACCCGAGGCACCCATCACGTACGCGTCACCGAGCTGCGCCTTGAGGAAGCTGATGACCGCGCCGACGCTGCCGCTGGCCGGGGCGACCGAGTCCGAGGCGGTGGCGCCGGAGCCCGAACCGGAGGACTGCGTGGCGAGCGTGGTGCGCTCGGTGGAGCGCGAGGCACGCTCCTCGTCGGCCTTCTTCTTCGCGGCGGCCGCGGCCTTGCGCTCGGCCTCGGCCTTCTTCTCGGCCTTCGCGAGGTCCGCCCGGGCCTGCTTGGCGGCCTTCGCGGCGGCCGCGTCCTGCTCGGCGCGCGACTCGTAGGTGTCGGCGGCCTGCTGGGTGGCGTCCGCCGACTGGGCGATCTGTGCGGACAGATCGGTGGTGAGCGTGGGCATCTCGATGGTCTCGGACACCGGCTCGGCCGCGTTCGCCGTACCGGCCGCCGCGGCCACTGCCAGGGTGCTGAGAACGCCACCGGCAACTCCGGCGCGCAGCGCCATCTTGGAGGCGCTGCGACGGGGCTTCCGGTGGCTGGGTATGTGAGCGGTGTGGGACATGAGAACAACCGCTATCAGGGACTCATGGTTCCCTTCAAGAAACGTGTGCTGCGCCACAGTTGTGGTTTTCGGCCCTGAATCCCGGGCGTGTCGCTTTTTATTGACGCCGTAACGGGCAATGCGGACAGCGGTGATCACGCCTGTGATCATGGGTTTTCTGCGATACGCCCGAATTGCCCACGGTCTACCACCCGTTGAGTCCGTTGGCCAAGCCCGGCTTATTCGGGGGAGGGGCCTCTGTGGCGCAGGTCACATGGTGACCCTCTCGGGGATCTCCCTGAGATCTCGCCGATACCTCCCTGAGATCTCCCGCAGTTTCCGGCGCCCGCGACCCCGGCGAGCGGACGCTCTCGTTCCGCGGATGGGGGCCGCTCGTGAATCGGCGCACGCGTCCACATCCGTCCGCGCCGCTGCCGCAAAAGTGTGAACGCGGCTCCACTATCAAGTGATCGCGTCCAGCGCCAATTTGCTTGCAGTGGCCATCGCTTGATAGGGCGACACCCCTTCGACCAGGGGTGACGCGCTGAGATGTCACCTCTAGTGATCACTCAGGCGCTTCGCGTACGAAGATCACCGCTCATCCGACTTGATGATCCTTCGTCAGGTGGTGGAGATCACAAAGCCGTTGTCGTACCCCGTGTCGCAGATCACAGACCGGCAGGCATAGGATGCGGGGCAGTTGGGCTTGTGACCTGCTTCACATGTAAGCGATCTTCGGTGGGGATCAGGGACCAGGTCCGACGCAACCGCCAACAGTCAGTGCCGACTGAGAGGAGCGAGGAGCGTGAACGCCTATGCGCCCATCCTCGTGCTGGGAGCCCTCGGGGCAGGCTTTGCGATCTTCTCCGTGGTCATGGCCACGCTTATCGGTCCAAAGCGGTACAACCGCGCGAAGCTAGAGGCCTATGAGTGCGGCATCGAACCGACGCCGACGCCGGCAGGCGGCGGGCGATTCCCCATCAAGTACTACCTGACGGCGATGCTCTTCATCGTCTTCGACATCGAGATCGTCTTCCTCTATCCCTGGGCCGTCACCTTCGACGCGCTGGGGATTTTCGGGCTCGTGGAGATGCTGCTCTTCGTGCTCACCGTCTTTGTCGCCTACGCGTACGTATGGCGGCGCGGCGGTCTGGAATGGGACTAAGGGTCTGAGGGGTCAAAGAGCATGGGACTCGAAGAGAAACTGCCGAGCGGATTTCTGCTGACCACCGTCGAGCAGGCCGCGGGCTGGATGCGGAAGTCGTCCGTCTTCCCCGCCACGTTCGGCCTCGCCTGCTGCGCCATCGAGATGATGACGACCGGCGCCGGGCGGTACGACATGGCGCGCTTCGGCATGGAGGTCTTCCGCGGCTCACCGCGCCAGGCCGACCTGATGATCGTGGCGGGCCGGGTGAGCCAGAAGATGGCGCCGGTGCTGCGGCAGGTCTACGACCAGATGCCCAACCCCAAGTGGGTGATCTCCATGGGGGTTTGCGCCTCATCGGGTGGAATGTTCAACAATTACGCGATTGTGCAAGGTGTGGACCACGTTGTCCCGGTCGACATCTATTTGCCGGGCTGTCCGCCGCGCCCCGAGATGCTGTTGGACGCGATCCTCAAGCTCCACGAGAAGATCCAGAACACCAAGCTCGGCGTGAACGCGGAAGAAGCGGCCCGTGAGGCGGAGGAAGCGGCCCTCAAGGCGCTCCCCACCATCGAGATGAAGGGGCTGCTGCGGTGAGCGACGCACCCGACCCGCACCAGGAGCACCTGAGCGGCAGCGGAGTACCCGCCCCGCGCGACGAGACCGGCGAGGTCATCGGCGTCCGCAGGGGCATGTTCGGCGCCGCCGACGGCGGGGACACCTCCGGCTACGGCGGGCTCGTGCGCACCATCGCGCTGCCCGGCGCCGCCTCGCGTCCCTACGGCGGCTGGTTCGACGAGACCGCGGACGAACTGGAGGGCGCCCTGGAGGAACAGGGTCTCCTCCCGGAGAACGCGATCGAGAAGACCGTCGTCGACCGCGGCGAGATCACCTTCCACATCGCGCGCGAACACCTCGTCCGCGTCGCCCGGACCCTGCGCGACGACCCGGCCCTGCGCTTCGAGCTCTGCACCGGCGTGAGCGGGGTGCACTTCCCCGGGGACAAGGGCCGCGAGCTGCACGCCGTCTACCACCTGCGCTCGATCACCCACAACCGGCTGATCCGGCTCGAAGTCGCCGTGCCCGACGCCGACCCGCACCTGCCCTCACTGGTTCCGGTCTATCCGACCAACGACTGGCACGAGCGCGAGGCGTACGACTTCTTCGGCCTCGTCTTCGACGGCCACCCGGCGCTCACGCGGATCATGATGCCGGACGACTGGCAGGGCTTCCCGCAGCGCAAGGACTACCCCCTCGGCGGCATTCCTGTCGAGTACAAGGGCGCCCAGATCCCGGCTCCGGACCAGCGGAGGTCGTACACCTGATGAGCACTTCACATGCTTCCGCCCGCGAAACGACCGAGGGGACTGTATACACAGTCACCGGCGGCGACTGGGACGAGGTCGTCCAGTCCGCGGCCAAGGCCGACGACGAGCGCATCATCGTCAACATGGGTCCCCAGCACCCGTCCACGCACGGTGTGCTCCGGCTCATCCTGGAGATCGAGGGCGAGACGGTCACCGAGGCCCGCTGCGGCATCGGCTATCTGCACACCGGCATCGAGAAGAACCTCGAATTCCGGACGTGGACGCAGGGCACGACGTTCGTCACGCGGATGGACTATCTGACGCCGTTCTTCAACGAGGCGGCGTACTGCCTCGGCGTCGAGAAGCTCCTCGGCATCGAGGAGCAGATCCCGGACCGCGCCTCGGTCATCCGCGTCCTCCTCATGGAGCTCAACCGCCTCTCCTCGCACCTCGTGTGCATCGCCACCGGCGGCATGGAGCTCGGCGCGACGACGATCATGATCTACGGATTCCGTGATCGTGAACTCGTTCTCGACCTGTTCGAACTCATCACCGGCCTGCGGATGAACCACGCGTACATCCGGCCCGGCGGACTCGCCCAGGACCTGCCGCCCGGCACGGTCGACCAGCTGCGCGAGTTCGTGAAGAAGATGAAGAAGAACATCCCCGAATACGACAAGCTCGCCACCGGGAACCCCATCTTCAAGGCCCGCATGCAGGACGTCGGCTACCTCGACCTCGCCGGCTGCATGGCGCTCGGCGCCACGGGCCCGGTCCTGCGCTCGGCGGGCCTCCCGCACGACCTGCGCAAGACCCAGCCCTACTGCGGCTACGAGAACTACGAGTTCGACATCCCGACCGCCGACACCTGCGACTCCTACGGCCGCTTCCTGATCCGGCTCGAAGAGATGCGGCAGTCGCTGCGCATCATCGAGCAGTGCATCGACCGGCTCGCCCCCGGCCCCGTCATGGTCGAGGACAAGAAGATCGCCTGGCCCGCCCAACTGGCCCTCGGCCCCGACGGCCTCGGCAACTCGCTCGACCACATCAAGAAGATCATGGGCACCTCCATGGAGTCCCTCATCCACCACTTCAAGCTGGTGACCGAGGGCTTCCGGGTGCCGCCGGGACAGACGTACACCGCGGTCGAGTCGCCCAAGGGCGAGCTCGGCGTGCACGTCGTCTCCGACGGGGGCACCCGCCCCTACCGGGTCCACTTCCGTGACCCGTCCTTCACCAATTTGCAGGCCATGGCCGCGATGTGCGAGGGCGGCCAGGTCGCCGACGTCATCGTCGCCGTCGCGTCCATCGACCCCGTGATGGGAGGCGTCGACCGGTGACCACCACTCCTTCGGAGAAGGGCGCGGGCGTCAGCCTGGGCATGCCCCAACTCCCCGCCCCCGACTACCCGGCCGACGTGCGCGCCCGCCTGGAGACCGACGCCAAGGAAATCATCGCCCGCTACCCGGGGTCCCGGTCGGCGCTCCTCCCGCTGCTCCACCTGGTGCAGTCCGAGGAGGGCCACGTCACCCGCACGGGCATGCGGTTCTGCGCCGAGATGCTGGACCTGACCACCGCCGAGGTCACGGCCGTCGCGACCTTCTACACCATGTACCGGCGCAAGCCCTCCGGCGACTACCAGGTCGGCGTCTGCACCAACACGCTCTGCGCGGTCATGGGCGGCGACGCGATCTTCGACGAGCTCAAGCAGCACCTCGGCGTCGGCAACGACGAGACGACCGAGGACGGCAAGATCACCCTTGAGCACATCGAGTGCAACGCCGCCTGCGACTTCGCCCCCGTGGTGATGGTCAACTGGGAGTTCTTCGACAACCAGACGCCCGAGTCCGCCAAGCGGCTCGTCGACGACCTGCGCGCCGGCGTACCGGTCGCGCCCACGCGCGGGGCGCCCCTGTGCACGTACAAGGAGACCGCCCGGATCCTGGCCGGTTTCCCCGACGAGCGGCCCGGCGCCGTCGAGGCGACCGGCGGCGCGGGCCCCGCCTCACTGATCGGCCTGCGCCTGGCCAAGGGCGAGGTGCCGCAGCCGCGCGTGGTCCACCCCCGCGCGGGCGGCCCCCAGGACGAAGCGCCGCCCGAGCACCTCAGCTCGCACGACGCACCACAGCAGACCTCGGCATCCGACCCCGCCCACCCGGCAGGACCGACCGCCGAGGAGGGGGAGTGATGACCTTGGCAGCCGAGATCAACAACGAGACCAGCCCTGAGAAGCTGCTCGCCCCGGTCCTTTCGGCCTTCTGGGACGAGGAAGAGTCCTGGACGCTGGAGACCTACCGGCGGCACGAAGGGTACGAAGGCCTGCGCAAGGCCCTCGCCATGGACCCGGACGACCTCATCGCCTATGTGAAGGACTCCGGCCTGCGCGGCAGGGGCGGCGCGGGATTCCCCACCGGAATGAAGTGGCAGTTCATTCCGCAGGGAGACGGCAAGCCGCACTATCTAGTTGTCAACGCCGACGAATCGGAGCCCGGGACCTGCAAGGACATCCCGCTCCTCTTCGCCAACCCGCACTCCCTCATCGAGGGGATCGTGATCGCGTGCTACGCGATCAGGTCGTCGCATGCCTTCATCTACCTGCGGGGTGAAGTCGTCCCCGTACTGCGGCGGTTGCACGAGGCCGTCCGGGAGGCCTACGCGGCGGGGTACCTCGGGAAGAACGTGCTGGGCAGCGGGCTCGATCTGGAACTCACCGTGCACGCGGGCGCGGGCGCGTACATCTGTGGTGAGGAGACCGCTCTGCTCGACTCGCTCGAAGGCCGCCGTGGTCAGCCGCGACTGCGTCCCCCCTTCCCTGCGGTCGCGGGCCTCTACGCATGCCCCACTGTGGTGAACAACGTCGAGTCCATCGCATCCGTTCCCGCGATCCTCAACCGCGGAAAAGACTGGTTCAAGTCGATGGGCAGCGAGAAGTCCCCCGGCTTCACGCTCTACTCGCTGAGCGGCCACGTCACCAACCCCGGCCAGTACGAGGCGCCGCTCGGCATCACGCTGCGCCAGCTGCTCGACATGAGCGGCGGCATGCGGGCCGGCCACCGGCTCAAGTTCTGGACGCCGGGCGGCTCCTCGACCCCGATGTTCACCGACGAACACCTCGACGTCCCCCTCGACTACGAGGGCGTCGGCGCCGCCGGATCGATGCTCGGCACCAAGGCGCTCCAGTGCTTCGACGAGACGACGTGCGTCGTGCGGGCCGTCACCCGCTGGACCGAGTTCTACGCCCACGAGTCCTGCGGCAAGTGCACGCCCTGCCGCGAAGGGACGTACTGGCTGGTGCAGTTGCTCCGCGACATCGAGGCCGGCAAGGGCGTCATGGCCGACCTCGACAAGCTGAACGACATCGCCGACAACATCAACGGCAAGTCCTTCTGCGCCCTGGGTGACGGCGCCGCCTCGCCGATCTTCTCCTCACTGAAGTACTTCCGCGCGGAGTACGAGCAGCACATCACCGGCAAGGGCTGCCCCTTCGACCCGGCCAAGTCGACTCTCTGGGCCGACAGGCCCGCTGAAAACGCGCAGGTGAACGCATGACAGTGACCACCAACAACGCTCCCTCCGGGGGCGGGGAGGCGGCGGTCCCGCCCGAGGATCTCGTCTCGCTGACCATCGACGGCATCGAGATCAGCGTCCCCAAGGGAACGCTGGTGATCCGGGCGGCCGAGCTGCTCGGCATCGAGATCCCGCGGTTCTGCGACCACCCGCTGCTCGACCCGGCGGGCGCCTGCCGCCAGTGCATCGTCGAGGTGGAGGGCCAGCGCAAGCCGATGGCGTCCTGCACCATCACCTGCACCGACGGCATGGTCGTGAAGTCGCAGCTGACCTCGCCCGTCGCGGAGAAGTCGCAGCGCGGCGTGATGGAGCTGCTGCTCATCAACCACCCGCTGGACTGCCCCGTCTGCGACAAGGGCGGCGAGTGCCCGTTGCAGAACCAGGCCATGCAGGTCGGCGACGTCGACACCCGCTTCGAGGGCAAGAAGCGGACGTACGAGAAGCCGGTGCCGATCTCCACCCAGGTGCTGCTCGACCGCGAGCGGTGCGTGCTCTGCGCGCGCTGCACCCGGTTCAGCAACCAGATCGCCGGCGACCCGATGATCGAGCTCATCGAGCGGGGCGCCCTCCAGCAGGTCGGCACCGGCGAGGGCGACCCCTTCGAGTCGTACTTCTCCGGGAACACCATCCAGATCTGCCCGGTCGGCGCGCTGACCTCGGCGGCGTATCGCTTCCGCTCCCGGCCCTTCGACCTGGTGTCGTCGCCCTCGGTGTGCGAGCACTGCTCGGGCGGCTGCGCCACGCGCACGGACCACCGGCGCGGCAAGGTGATGCGCCGGCTCGCCGCGGACGACCCCGAGGTCAACGAAGAGTGGCTGTGCGACAAGGGCCGCTTCGGCTTCCGGTACGCGCAGCGTCCGGACCGGCTGACCACGCCCCTGGTGCGCAACTCCTCGACGGGTGAGCTGGAGCCCGCCAGCTGGCCCGAGGCCCTGGAGATCGCGGCCAACGGCCTCGCCGCCGCGCGCGGCCGTGCCGGTGTCCTCGTCGGCGGCCGCCTCACCGTGGAGGACGCCTACGCGTACAGCAAGTACGCGCGCGTGGCCCTCGACACGAACGACATCGATTTCCGCGCGCGCGTGCACAGCAGCGAGGAGGCCGACTTCCTCGCGGCGCGGGTGGCGGGCCGGGGCCGCGACCTCGACGGGACCGGCGTCACGTACGCCCTCCTGGAGAAGGCACCCGCCGTCCTGCTCACCGGGTTCGAGTCCGAGGAGGAGGCGCCCGGCGTCTTCCTGCGGCTGCGCAAGGCCTGGCGCAAGCACGGCCAGCGCACCTTCTCCCTCGCGCCGTTCACCACCCGCGGCCTGGAGAAGGCGGGCGGCACGCTGCTGCCAGCCGCGCCCGGCACCGAGACCGAGTGGCTGGACGCGCTCGCCGCGGGCGTCGGCCTGGAGGCGCCCGGCACCGAGGCCTCCGAGGCGCTGCGCGCGGAGGGTGCCGTCATCGTCGTCGGTGAGCGGCTCGCGGCCGTGCCCGGCGGGTTCACCGCCGCCGTGCGGGCCGCCGCCGCGACCGGCGCCCGGCTCGTCTGGATCCCGCGCAGGGCCGGGGAGCGGGCCGCCATCGAGGCGGGCGCGCTGCCGTCGCTGCTGCCCGGCGGCCGGCCGGCCACCGACCCGCGCGCGCGGGACGAGGTCGCGGCCGCCTGGGGCGTCGCCGAACTCCCGCACCACTACGGCCGCGACACCGGCCAGATCGTCGAGGCCGCCGCGACCGGCGAGCTCGGCGCCCTCCTGGTGGCGGGTGTCGAGGTCGCCGACCTGCCCGACCCGGCACGCGCGCGTGCGGCCCTCGACGAGGTCGGCTTCCTGGTCTCCCTGGAGCTGCGGCCCAGCGAGGTGACGGACCGGGCCGACGTGGTCCTGCCCGTCGCCGCCGTCGCGGAGAAGCCGGGCACCTTCCTCAACTGGGAGGGCCGGGTCCGGATGTTCGACGCCGCGCTCAAGCCGGACCAGATGACACGCAGGGTGGCGCCCACCGACGCGCGCGTGCTGCACATGCTCGCCGACGCCGGGGACATCCACCTCGGCCTGCCCGACCTGGTGACCCTCCGCCGCGAGCTGGAGCGGCTCGGCGGCTGGGACGGGCCGCGCGCCACCGAGCCCCTGGAGACCGGCGTCCAGCCGCCGCGGCCCGCCGCCGGCGAGGCCGTCCTCGCGGGGCACCGGCTGCTGCTCGACCAGGGCCGCCTCCAGGACGGCGACGAAGCGCTCGCCGGGACGCGGCACGCCGCCCACGCGCGCGTGTCCGCCGTCACCGCGGCGGAGGCGGGCGTGAAGGACGGCGACCTCCTGTCCGTCGCCGGTCCCACGGGGGCGACCGAACTCCCGCTCCAGGTCACGGAGATGCCCGACCGCGTGGTCTGGCTGCCGCTGAACTCGACCGGGGGAGGCGTCATGTCGGACACCGGCGCCCGCCCCGGCGACCTCGTCCGCATCGGCCCGGCGGTCCTGCCGGAGCCCACTGAGGCCCCGGAGGTGACGTCGTGACGCACACTCTGGTGCCGCTTGCGGCGGAAGACCTGTCCATGTTCGGCCGCGACCCCTGGTGGCTGGTCGCCTTCAAGGCGGTCTTCTGCTTCGCGTTCCTGATGGTGACGGTCCTCTTCGCCATCGTCTGGGAGCGCAAGGTCGTCGCCTGGATGCAGCTGCGCATCGGCCCCAACCGGAACGGCCCCTGGGGTCTGCTTCAGTCCCTCGCGGACGGCGTCAAGCTGATGCTCAAGGAAGACGTCATCGTCAAGCGCGCGGACAAGGTGGTCTACGTCCTCGCACCGGTCGTCGCCGCGATCCCGGCATTCATGGCGATCGCCGTGATCCCGTTCGGACCCGCGGGCAACGAGGTCTCGATCTTCGGCCAGCGCACCACGATGCAGCTCACCGACCTGCCGATCGCGATGCTGTACATCCTCGCGGTCGCCTCGGTCGGCATCTACGGCATCGTCCTCGCGGGGTGGAGCTCGGGGTCGACGTACCCGCTCCTCGGCGGCCTGCGCTCCTGCGCGCAGATGATCTCCTACGAGATCGCGATGGGCGCGGCCTTCGCCTCCGTCTTCCTCTACTCGGGGTCGATGTCGACCTCGACGATCGTCGAGGCGCAGGCGGACCGCTGGTACGTGCTGCTCCTGCCGGTGTCGTTCCTGATCTACATCGTGACGATGATCGGCGAGACCAACCGCGCGCCGTTCGACATGCCGGAGTCCGAGGGCGACCTCGTCGGTGGCTTCAACACCGAGTACTCCTCCATCAAGTTCGCGATGTTCATGCTCGCCGAGTACATCAACATGGTCACCGTCTCGGCGGTCTCGGTCACGCTCTTCCTCGGAGGCTGGCGGGCACCGTATCCGATCAGCACGTTCTGGGAGGGCGCGAACCACGGCTGGTGGCCGATGCTCTGGTTCGTGATCAAGGTCCAGCTGCTGCTGTTCTTCTTCATCTGGCTGCGCGGCTCGCTGCCCCGCGTCCGCTACGACCAGCTGATGAAGCTCGGCTGGAAGGTCCTGATCCCGGTCTCGGTCGTCTGGCTGATGCTCGTCGCCACGGTCAGGGCGATGCGGAACGAGGACTACGAATTCACCTCGATCGCGCTGTACGTGGGCGGCGGGGTCATCGCGCTGCTGCTGCTCTCCGTCGTCGTCGACATCTTCCGCGACAAACGGGAGAAGGAAGCCGCCGCCGAGGAGGAGAAGCCGGTCGCCTTCGACCCCATGGCGGGCGGATTCCCCGTGCCCCCGCTGCCCGGCCAGAGCCTGCCACCCGTCCCGCGCCGCCGCCCGCGCCACGAGCGGGAGCTGATTGTCAGTGGTGGCCCCGATACTCAGAGTGACGGAACCCGAACTGATGGAAAGGAGGCGTCCGATGGCTGAGTCGAACCAGGAGTCGCACGACCCGAACCAATCGAAGCAAGGGTTCCAGAACCCTGTCGCGGGCTTCGGCGTGACCTTCAAGGCCATGTTCAAGAAGCGGCTGACCGAGCAGTATCCGGAGCAGCAGAAGACCACCGCTCCCCGCTTCCACGGCAGGCACCAGCTGAACCGCCATCCGGACGGCCTGGAGAAGTGCGTCGGCTGTGAGCTCTGCGCCTGGGCCTGTCCCGCGGACGCCATCTATGTGGAGGGCGCGGACAACACCGAAGAGGAGAGGTACTCCCCGGGCGAGCGGTACGGCCGCGTCTACCAGATCAACTACGCCCGCTGCATCCTGTGCGGCCTGTGCATCGAGGCCTGCCCCACGCGCGCGTTGACGATGACGAACGAGTTCGAGCTGGCCGACAGCAGCCGCGAGAACCTCATCTACACCAAGGAGCAGCTGCTCGCCGGCCTCGAAGAGGGCATGGTCGACTCGCCGCACGCCATCTACCCGGGCATGGACGAGCAGGACTACTACCGGGGCCTGGTGACCGAGGCGGCGCCGGGGACGGTGCCCCAGGTCGCGCTCTCCAAGGGGGAGACGCCGCAGGAGGCGGCCGCGGACTTCGGGGACGGCGAGCCGGCGTCGGAGAAGGTGGTCGGCCGATGACGCAGCTCGCCGCCTATACGACCTCCACCGGCGAGGCCGTCCAGTTCTGGGTGCTCGGCACGGTCGCGGTGATCGGCGCCCTGTGCACCATCCTCATGAAGAAGGCCGTGCACAGCGCGCTCTGCCTCGCCGGGACCATGATCATCCTCGCGGTGTTCTACCTGGCCAACGGCGCGTACTTCCTGGGCATCGTCCAGATCGTCGTCTACACCGGCGCGATCATGATGCTCTTCCTCTTCGTGGTCATGCTCGTCGGCGTCACCGCCGCCGACTCCCTGACGGAGACCATCAAGGGCCAGCGCTGGCTGGCCCTGCTCTGCGGGCTCGGCTTCGCGGTGCTGCTCTTCGCGGGCATCGGAAACGCCTCGGTGCAGGAGTTCAACGGCCTCACCAAGGCGAACTCCGGCGGCAATGTGGAGGGCCTCGCCGGACTCATCTTCACCAAATACGTCTTCGCCTTCGAGATCACCGGCGCCCTGCTCATCACGGCGACGGTCGGCGCGATGGTGCTCACCCACCGCGAGCGCACGGAGCGCGCCAAGACGCAGCGCGAGCTCTCCGAGGAGCGCGTGCGCGCGGGCAAGCACCTGCCCCCGCTGCCCGCCCCGGGTGTCTACGCCCGGCACAACGCCGTGGACATCGCGGGCCTGCTCCCCGACGGCACCCCGTCGGAGCTCACGGTCAACAAGACGCTGCGCGAGCGCGGCCAGATCCGCGACGTGTCGAGCGAGGCGCTCAACGACCTGCGCGCCCTCGAGCAGCGCTCCACCGATCGCCTGGACCGGACCGACCTGCGCAGCGACGACATCGGGCGGACCGAGGAGGCGTCGAAGTGAACCCCGTCAACTACCTGTACCTCGCCGCCCTGCTGTTCACGATCGGCGCGACCGGCGTGCTCATCAGGCGGAACGCAATCGTGGTGTTCATGTGCATCGAGCTCATGCTCAACGCCTGCAACCTCGCGTTCGTGGCCTTCTCCCGGATGCACGGCAACCTCGACGGCCAGATCATCGCGTTCTTCACGATGGTCGTCGCCGCCGCGGAGGTCGTGGTCGGGCTCGCGATCATCGTGTCGCTGTTCCGTTCCCGCCACTCGGCCTCGGTCGACGACGCCAGCCTGATGAAGCTCTGAGGGGTCGCTGAATCGTGGAGAACTTGATTGCGCTGCTCGTCGCGGCGCCGCTGCTCGGAGCGGCCGTACTGCTGTGCGGCGGCCGGGCACTGGACCGCGCGGGCCACTGGCTCGGCACGCTGCTCGCGGCCGCGTCCTTCGGCGTCGCCGTCGTGCTGTTCACCGACATGCTGGGCAAGGGCGCCGAGGAGCGCTCGCTGTCGCAGCACCTGTTCAGCTGGATCCCCGTCGAGGGCTTCCAGGCGGACGTCGCCTTCCAGCTCGACCAGCTGTCGATGACGTTCGTCCTGCTGATCTCCGGTGTGGGCACGCTCATCCACATCTACTCCATCGGGTACATGGAGCACGACGAGCGGCGCCGCCGCTTCTTCGGCTACCTGAACCTCTTCCTCGCGGCGATGCTCCTCCTGGTCCTCGCCGACAACTACCTGCTCCTGTACGTCGGATGGGAGGGCGTCGGCCTCGCCTCGTACCTCCTGATCGGCTTCTGGCAGCACAAGCCCAGCGCGGCCACCGCCGCGAAGAAGGCCTTCCTGGTCAACCGCGTCGGTGACGTGGGCCTCTCGATCGCCATCATGCTGATGTTCACCACCTTCGGGACGTTCGCCTTCGGGCCCGTCCTGGAGGCCACGGGTGAGACGTCCGAGGGCAAGCTCACCGCGATCGGCCTGATGCTGCTGCTCGCCGCGTGCGGCAAGTCCGCGCAGGTGCCGCTCCAGTCCTGGCTGGGCGACGCGATGGAGGGCCCGACCCCGGTCTCGGCCCTGATCCACGCCGCCACCATGGTGACCGCGGGTGTCTATCTGATCGTCCGCTCCGGCGAGATCTTCAACGCGGCACCGGACGCCCAGCTGGTCGTGACCATCGTCGGCGCGGTCACGCTGCTGTTCGGTGCGATCGTCGGTTGCGCGAAGGACGACATCAAGAAGGCCCTCGCCGGCTCGACGATGTCCCAGATCGGGTACATGATCCTGGCCGCGGGCCTCGGCCCCATCGGCTACGTCTTCGCGATCATGCACCTGGTCACGCACGGCTTCTTCAAGGCCGGGCTCTTCCTCGGCGCCGGTTCGGTCATGCACGGCATGAACGACGAGGTCGACATGCGGAAGTACGGCGGCCTCAGGAAGTACATGCCGGTCACCTTCGTCACCTTCGGCCTCGGCTATCTGGCGATCATCGGCTTCCCCGGTCTGTCCGGATTCTTCTCCAAGGACAAGATCATCGAAGCGGCGTTCGCCAAGGGCGGCACGGAGGGCTGGATCCTCGGCTCGGTGGCCCTCCTGGGCGCGGCCATCACCGCGTACTACATGACGCGCGTGATGATCCTGACCTTCTTCGGGGAGGAGCGCTGGCGCAACCGCCCGACGGCCTCCCCGGACCGGCCGGACGTCGAGCCCGCCGCCGAGACGCGGGGCGCGCACGACGAGCCGCACCCGCACGAGTCCCCGAAGTCCATGACGATCCCGATGATCGTGCTCGCCTTCGGATCGGTGTTCGCGGGCGGCTTCTTCAGCATCGGTGACCGCTTCATGCACTGGCTGGAGCCGGTCACGCACCACGACCACGGCGACTCGCCGCTGAGCGCGGCCACCGTCACGGGCGCCACCATGGTGGTCCTCGTCATCGGCGTCGCCCTCGCCTACGTCCAGTACGGCCGCCGGCCCGTCCCGGTGACCGCCCCGCGCGGCTCGGTGCTCACCCGCGCCGCCCGCCGCGACCTCCTCCAGGACGACTTCAACCATGTCGTCCTGGTCCGCGGCGGCGAGCACCTCACGCGCTCCCTGGTCTACGTCGACCACACCCTGGTCGACGGCGTCGTCAACAGCACGGCGGCCTCGATGGGCGGCCTCTCCGGACGCCTGCGCAAACTGCAGAACGGCTACGCCCGCTCCTACGCGGTCTCGATGTTCGGCGGCGCTGCGGTGCTCATCGCCGCGACCCTGCTGATGAGGGCGGTCTGATACCGATGTCCTTTCCCCTCCTGACAGCGACGGCGGTCCTGCCCGCGGTCGGCGCGATCGTCACGGCGGCCGTCCCGGCCGCCCGGCGGACCGCCGCCAAGTGGCTCGCGCTGCTCGTCTCGCTCGCCACGCTCGGCCTCGCCGTGACCGTGCTCGTACGGTTCGATCCGGACGGCGACCGCTATCAACTGACCGAATCGCACGCCTGGATCAAGGAGTTCGGCGTGCGGTACGAGCTCGGGGTCGACGGCATCGCCGTCGCACTCATCGCGCTCACCGCGCTGCTGATCCCGTTCATCATCCTCGCGGGCTGGCACGACGCCGATCCCCTGGAGACCAAGTCGTCACGCTGGCGGCCCACCCAGGGCTTCTTCGCCCTGATCCTCGCCGTCGAGGCGATGGTGATCATCTCCTTCGAGGCCACCGACGTCTTCCTCTTCTACATCTTCTTCGAAGCCATGCTCATCCCGATGTACTTCCTCATCGGCGGCTTCGGGGACCGCGCCCACGCGGGCAGCGACGAGAACGCCTCGGCCCAGCGCTCGTACGCGGCCGTGAAGTTCCTCCTCTACAACCTCGTCGGCGGCCTCATCATGCTGGCCGCCGTGATCGGGCTCTATGTGGTCGCGGGGAACTTCTCCCTCCAGGAGATCGCCGCCGCGCGCGCGGACGGTTCGCTCGACATGGCGACCAACACCGAGCGGTGGCTCTTCCTCGGCTTCTTCTTCGCCTTCGCGGTGAAGGCGCCGCTGTGGCCGCTCCACACCTGGCTGCCGAACGCGATGGGAGAGTCCACCGCCCCGGTCGCCGTGCTGATCACGGCCGTCGTCGACAAGGTCGGCACGTTTGCGATGCTGCGGTTCTGCCTCGGGCTCTTCCCGGAGGCGAGCGAGTGGGCGACGCCCGTCATCCTCGTCCTCGCCCTGATCAGCATCATCTACGGAGCGCTGCTCGCGGTCGGCCAGCGCGACATCAAGCGCCTCGTGGCGTACGCGTCGATCTCGCACTTCGGCTTCATCGTGCTCGGCATCTTCGCGATGACGTCGCAGGGTCAGTCCGGCGCGACGCTCTACATGGTCAACCACGGCATCTCGACCGCCGCGCTGATGCTGGTGGCCGGCTTCCTGATCTCGCGGCGCGGCTCGCGCCTGATCGCCGACTACGGAGGGGTGCAGAAGGTCGCCCCGGTGCTCGCGGGCACCTTCCTGATCGGTGGCCTCGCGACGCTCTCGCTCCCCGGGCTCGCGCCCTTCGTGAGTGAGTTCCTGGTCCTGGTCGGCGCGTTCGCGCGCTACCCGGTGGTCGGCATCATCGCGACCGTCGGCATCGTGCTCGCCGCGCTGTACACCCTCGTCCTCTACCAGCGGACGATGACGGGCCCCGTGAAGGCGGAGGTCGAGTCCATGCCCGACCTGCGGGTGCGTGAACTGGTCGTCGTGGCACCGCTGATCGCGCTCCTGATCGGCCTCGGGGTCTACCCGAAGCCGCTCACCGAGGTGGTCAACCCGGCGGTCGAGCACACGATGTCCGACGTACAGAAGAAAGACCCCAAGCCCGAGGTGGAGGCGGCCAAGTGAGCGCAACAGCCGTCCACAGCCTGTGGACAACGGCGGCGGAGCCGATCGGCAAGATCGACGCGCCCGACATCGAGTACGGACAGCTGTCGCCGACGTTGATCGTCATCGGCGCGGCCGTCCTCGGAGTGCTCATCGAAGCCTTCGTCCCCCGCAAGTCCCGTTACTACGTACAGCTCTTCGTCTCCGTGGTCGCCCTGGCCGCCGCCTTCGCCGCGGTCGTCGGACTCGCGGCCCGCGGCTTCGGCACCACCAAGGCCCAGATCGCGGCGATGGGCGCGATCGCGGTCGACGGCCCGGCGCTCTTCCTCCAGGGCACCATCCTGCTCACCGGAATCGTCGCGATCTTCACCTTCGCGGAGCGGCGCCTCGACCCGGCGGCGCACGGCAACCGCGTCGACTCGTTCGTGGCGCAGGCCGGCGCCGTGCCGGGCAGCGAGGCCGAACAGTCCGCCACCAAGGCCGGGTTCACCACCACCGAGGTGTTCCCGCTGGCGCTCTTCGCCATCGGCGGCATGCTCGTCTTCCCCGCGGCCAACGACCTCCTGACGCTCTTCATCGCGCTGGAAGTCTTCTCCCTGCCGCTGTACCTGCTCTGCGCGCTCGCCCGGCGCAAGCGCCTGATGTCGCAGGAATCCGCCGTCAAGTACTTCCTGCTCGGCGCGTTCGCCTCGGCGTTCACGCTCTTCGGCATCGCCCTCCTGTACGGGTACGCGGGCTCCGTGTCGTACGCGACGATCGCGAACGTCGTCGAGGGCAACGTCAAGACCGTGAACCCGGCGCTCGCCGACACCATGGGCAATGACGCGCTGCTCCTGATCGGCGTCGCGATGGTGGTGATGGGGCTGCTCTTCAAGGTGGGCGCGGTGCCGTTCCACATGTGGACCCCGGACGTGTACCAGGGCGCCCCGACGCCGGTCACCGGCTTCATGGCGGCGGCGACGAAGGTGGCCGCGTTCGGCGCGCTCCTCCGTCTCCTCTACGTGGTGCTGCCGGGCCTGCGCTGGGACTGGCGGCCCGTCATGTGGGGCGTCGCGATCATCACGATGCTGGGCGGCGCGATCATCGCGATCACGCAGACCGACATCAAGCGGCTCCTCGCGTACTCGTCGATCGCGCACGCCGGCTTCATCCTCGCCGGTGTCATCGCCACCACTCCGGACGGCGTCTCCTCCGTCCTCTTCTACCTGGGCGCCTACTCCTTCGTGACCATCGGCGCCTTCGCCGTCGTCACGCTGGTGCGGGACGCGGGCGGCGAGGCGACGCACCTGTCGAAATGGGCGGGGCTCGGCCGCAGGTCGCCCCTGGTCGCCGCGGTCTTCGCGGTCTTCCTGCTCGCCTTCGCCGGCATCCCGCTGACCTCCGGGTTCGCCGGGAAGTTCGCGGTCTTCAAGGCGGCCGCCGAGGGCGGCGCGGGCGCGCTGGTCGTGGTCGGTGTCCTGTCGTCGGCGATCGCCGCGTTCTTCTACATCCGCGTGATCGTCCTGATGTTCTTCAGCGAGCCGAAGGCGGACGGCCCCACGGTCGCCGTGCCCTCGCCGCTGACGATGACGGCGATCGGCGTGGGCGTCGCGGTGACGCTGGTCCTCGGCGTGGCCCCGCAGTACTTCCTGGACCTGGCGAACCAGGCGGGGGTCTTCGTCCGGTAGCCCCGTCCCTTCGTACATGTGTCGCCGCCCGGCATCCCGAGAGGGGGTGCCGGGCGGTTGCCTGTGGATAACTGTCCGGGGTGTCGGTGGGGAGCCCTATCGTGGAGTCAGTGGTCGAGGTAGTGGCCGAGGCAGGAAGCACGGCGGGGGACAGGGCGATGGATGGGACCAAAGGCATGAGCGAGGTGACGGCGGCGGTGGCGGCGCCGGGCGCGGCGACCGGCTCCGTGACGGAGAGCGACGCCCTGCGGACGCTCCACCGCGTCTTCGGGTACGACGCCTTCCGCGGCGAGCAGGAAACGATCATCGACCACGTGGTGGGCGGCGGCGACGCCGTCGTCCTCATGCCGACCGGCGGTGGCAAGTCCCTCTGCTATCAGATCCCGGCCCTGGTCAGACCGGGCACGGGCGTCGTGGTCTCCCCGCTCATCGCGCTCATGCAGGACCAGGTGGACGCGCTGCGGGCGCTCGGTGTCCGCGCCGGGTTCATCAACTCCACGCAGGACTTCGACGAGCGGCGCGTGATGGAGGCGGAGTTCCTCGCGGGCGAGCTCGACGTGCTGTATCTCGCACCGGAGCGGCTGCGCCTGGACGCCACCCTTGACCTCCTCTCGCGGGGCCGGATCTCCGTCTTCGCGATCGACGAGGCGCACTGCGTCGCCCAGTGGGGTCACGACTTCCGCCCCGACTATCTGGCGCTCTCCGTGCTCGGGCAGCGCTGGCCCGACGTGCCGCGGATCGCCCTGACCGCGACGGCCACGCACGCCACGCACCGGGAGATCACCGAGCGGCTCGGCATGCCGGACGCCAAGCACTTCGTGGCGAGCTTCGACCGGCCCAACATCCAGTACCGCATCGTGCCGAAGGCCGAGCCGAAGAAGCAGCTCCTGGCCTTCCTGAAGGAGGAGCACCCGGGCGACGCCGGAATCGTCTACTGCCTGTCGCGCAATTCGGTGGAGAAGACCGCCGAGTTCCTGTGCAGGAACGGCATCGAGGCCGTCCCGTACCACGCGGGCCTGGACGGCGGCACGCGCGCGGCCCACCAGTCCCGCTTCCTGCGGGAGGAGGGTCTCGTCGTCTGCGCGACGATCGCCTTCGGCATGGGCATCGACAAGCCGGACGTGCGCTTCGTCGCCCACCTCGACCTGCCCAAGTCCGTCGAGGGGTACTACCAGGAGACGGGCCGCGCGGGCCGCGACGGCCTGCCCTCCACGGCCTGGATGGCGTACGGGCTCCAGGACGTCGTCCAGCAGCGCAAGATGATCCAGGGCGGCGAGGGCGACGAGGCGTTCCGGCGCCGGGCGGCCTCGCACCTCGACTCGATGCTGGCGCTCTGCGAGACCGCGCAGTGCCGCCGCACCCAGCTCCTCACCTACTTCGGCCAGGAAGCGGCGGCGGAGTCCTGCGGGAACTGCGACACATGCCTCACCCCGCCCGAGACCTGGGACGGCACGGTGGCCGCGCAGAAGGTGCTGTCCACGGTGGTGCGCCTGCAACGCGAGCGTGGGCAGAAGTTCGGCGCGGGCCAGATCATCGACATCCTGCTCGGCAAGAAGACCGCGAAGGTCATCCAGTTCGATCACGACCAGCTGTCGGTCTTCGGCATCGGCGAGGAGCTGGCGGAGGCCGAATGGCGCGGCGTGGTGCGGCAGTTGCTGGCGCAGGGCCTGCTCGCCGTCGAGGGGGAGTACGGCACGCTGGTGCTCACCGAGACGAGCGGTTCCGTCCTGGGCCGGGAGCGCGAGGTGCGGCTGCGCAAGGAGCCGAAGCGGGCTCCGGCGGCGCGGGCGTCCAAGGGTGAGCGCAAGGCGAAGTCGGCGGCGGCGGTCGCCGAGCTGCCGCAGGAGGCGGTGCCGCTCTTCGAGGCGCTGCGCGCCTGGCGCGCGGCCCAGGCGAAGGAGCAGGGCGTCCCGGCGTACGTGATCTTCCACGACGCCACGCTCCGGGAGATCGCGACGCTGCGGCCCACCTCCGTGGCGGAGCTCGAAGGCATCAGCGGAGTGGGCGAGAAGAAGCGGGCGACGTACGGCGAGGGTGTGGTCGGGGTCGTGGCGGAGTTCGTGGGCGGCGGCACGGGTTCTGGCGGGGCGCCTGACGAGGCCGCCCGGCCGGCAGAGGCACCTGGCGGTGCCCCCGTCGGCGGGCCGGCCGGCGGGGGCGCCCCGGCTCCGGGCGATGAGGCGGAGCTGGGCTGGGGCGACGAGGAGGAGCCGGACTGGGCGTCCTGACGCGCGGGCGCGTCCGGACGGGGCGTCCTGATGCGCGGGCGTCGTCGGGTGGGCCGCCGTCCTCGCCCCGCCGTGCCCTACCTCGCCGCCACGATCCGGCCCGTCACCTCGCCGAGGCCCACCTTCGTGCCGCCGGGGCCCGGGGCCCAGGCGGAGAGGGTGACCTCGTCGCCGTCCTCCAGGAAGGTGCGCTTGCCGTCGGGGAGTTCGAGGGGGTCGCGGCCGTTCCAGGTGATCTCGATCAGGGAGCCGTACTGACCGGGCGCGGAGCCGCTGACCGTGCCCGAGCCGTACAGGTCGCCGGTGCGGAGTGAGGCGCCGTTGACCGTCATGTGCGCCAGCTGCTGCGCGGCCGTCCAGTACACGGTGGAGAACGGCGGCTCGGAGATGACCTGGCCGTTCAGGGTGACCGTCATGCGCAGGTCGTAGCCGCCAGGCTCGTCGGCCGACGACTCCGCGGAGTCGTCCAGGTAGGGCAGGAGCGGGTGCGTGCGCTCCGGGGGTGCGACCCGCGCCGAGTCGAGCGCCTCCAGCGGGGTGATCCACGCGGAGACCGAGGTGGCGAAGGACTTCCCGAGGAACGGCCCGAGCGGGACGTACTCCCAGGCCTGGATGTCGCGCGCCGACCAGTCGTTGAGGAGGGTGAGCCCGAAGACGTGCTCCCGGAAGTCGGCCAGGGCGACGGGGGTTCCCTGCGCCGAGGAGGTGCCGACCACGAAGCCGACCTCCGCCTCGATGTCGAGCCGGACCGAGGGGCCGAAGACGGGGGCCGTGTCGGCGGGCGTCTTGCGCTGGCCCGTCGGGCGGACCACGTCCGTCCCGGAGACCACGACCGTGCCGGACCGGCCGTGGTAACCGATGGGCAGGTGCTTCCAGTTGGGGGTCAGCGGGGTCGGCGAGTCCGGGCGGAACATCTTGCCCAGGTTCGTCGCGTGGTTCTCCGAGGCGTAGAAGTCGACGTAGTCAGCGACCTCGAAGGGCAGGTGCAGGGTCACTTCGGAGAGGGGGTGCAGCAGGGGGCGTACGGCTTCGCGGTGGGCGGGCACCGTCACCCACGCCGTCAGGGCGCGCCGCACGTCGGACCAGGCGGTGCGGCCCGCGGCGAGCAGCGGGTTCAGGGTGGGGCGGGCGAGGAGCGAGACGTAGGGGGAGCCGAGTGCGGCGGCCGCGGCGCCCGCGTCCAGGACGTGACTGCCGAGCCGCACGCCGACCCTGCGCCTGCCGGTCGCCTCGCCGGCCAGGGAGAACACCCCGTAGGGGAGGTTGTGCGGTCCGAAGGGGTCGCCCTCGGGGAGGCCGAAGGGATCGCCCTCGGGAAGACCGGTGGAGCCGCCCTCGGGGTGACCGGTGGGGCCTCCGGGGAGGTCGGTGGAGTCACCGGCGGTCGGGTCGAGCGGGGTCTGCTCGGACATGCGTACCTGCCTCGCTTTCCATAGGGGTGTGCCACACGTTACGTGTGGAGTGCCTGTTGCGGCAGTGCCTGAAGAGTGCCCAATGTCCGAATAACTCTCGCTGTGCGAGGCGGAATATCACCTTCCGCTTTCCTGTGAGGGAGGAACTGCCCGTCCTCACCCGGCCGTATGCGCACCTTGCCAAGCAGCTTCCGGTGGAGCGCAGGATCCGTATTCTCTGGATCATGGCCGCTCCCCTCGCATATGCACTCATCGCCACTGACCTGGACGGGACGCTGCTGCGCGGCGACGACACGGTCTCGGACCGGTCGCGGCGGGCACTGGCCGCCGCCGGCGAGGCGGGCGCCCGGCACCTCGTGGTGACAGGCCGCCCGGCGCCACGGGTGAGGCCACTCCTGGAGGATCTCGGCTATGCGGGCCTGGCCGTCTGCGGTCAGGGGGCGCAGCTGTACGACGCGGGGGCGCACCGGATGGAGTGGTCGGTGAAGCTCGACCGCGAGCTCGCCGAGGCCGCGCTCGGAAAGATCGAGGCGGAGGTCGGGCAGGTCTACGCGGCCGTGGACCAGGACGGTGTCCACGGCCTGACGCTCATCGAGCCGGGGTACGAGATGCCGCATCCCACGCTGCCCGCGATGCGGGTGCCCGGCCGTGACGTGCTGTGGGAGGAGCCCATCAGCAAGGTGCTCCTGCGCCATCCGTGGCTGCCCGACGACGAGTTGGCGGCGGTGGCGCGTGACGCGGTGGGTTCGCTGGCGACGGTCACCATGTCGGGGCCGGGCACGGTGGAGCTCCAGCCGTGCGGGGTGACGAAGGCGACCGGACTCGCGCTGGCCGCCGAGCGGCTCGGCCTGACGGCCGCGGACACGATCGCCTTCGGGGACATGCCCAACGACATCCCCATGTTCCTCTGGGCCGCGCACGGCGTGGCCATGGCCAACGCCCACGGGGAACTCAAGGCGGTGGCCGACGAGTTGACCCTCTCGAACGAGGACGACGGCATCGCCGTCGTCCTCGACCGTCTGCTGAAGACCGGGCTCTAGAGCCCGTGCCGGAGGTCCCTAGCCCGCGGTCCGCCGGATCCGCTTCTCCCACGTCCGGTGGAAGACGACCTCGTCGCCGGCCTTGCACACCACCTCGTTCGAGGTGATGAAGTCCGCCGCGTCGCACGTGATCTCCGAGCGGGTCTCGACGCGTGTGTCCCAGCCGAGTTCGGGGCGGTGCAGGCGGATCGTCCACTCCGAGCGGGTACGGGCGCTCAGCGGGTCGCCCTCCTGGATCGTGTACGTCTCCAGTGCGTCCTCGGTGAATTCGAGGCCGTCGGGGTAGACGCGCGTGCCGCCGTAGCGCGGGTCGACCTCCAGGCGCCACTCGCCCTTGGCGACGTCGCGTACGACCAGGCGCTCGGGCCGCTGCTCGTCCAGGGTCGCCGGGTACACCACGCCGAGCGGCTCCGACTGCTCCGCGGGTCCGAAGGTGATCGACGGGTCGAAGCCGCCCTCGCGCACGGGCAGTTCCAGGGAGCTGCCCACCGGCTCCAGGGTGAAGCCGACCGAGTCCGCCTGCGGCCAGATCCAGGGCCAGTACGCGGAGGAGACCGCGAGGCGGATGCGGTGGCCCGGCGGGAAAGTGTGGCCGATGCCGTTGAGTTCGAAGGTCACGTCCTCGGTGGCGCCGAGGGGCCAGGCGTCCGCGCGGTCCCTGCCGTGCCGCGCCGAGAGGTTGAGCACGCCCCGGGTGACCAGGGTGGACGAGCCGTCCGGCGCGATGTCGCAGAGGCGGGCGACGGCCTGGCCGTAGGGCACGTCCATCCGCAGCCGCAACGTCACTTTGGGGCGCCCGAGGATCCGTACCTCCGAGGGGACCTCGAATTCGAAGCACGCCGACTTCGCGTCCTCGTCCCGCTGGTCGGGCGGCAGGTCCGCCTCGTTCCCGAACGGGAAGAAGCGGCCCGCGTCCAGCCCCGTGTGCTGCGGCGAGTCGACGAGGACGGGGGTGCCCTGAAGGGCGTACGGGACGGGGGTGACGTGCGGGGACGGCCAGGACGGCTCGCCGACCCAGCCGCCGGGCAGCTCCGGGTAGACCGTCGCCGGCGGGTGCGAGTCGCTGATCCAGGAGCGGAGCTTCGGCTCTGCCATCACACCGGTGTCGACGCCCTTGAGGTGGTGGTCCCACCAGCGCAGGGTCTCCTGGAGGAAGCCGATCGAGGGGCCGGGGGGCAGGCCGCGGTCCGGGTACTGGTGCGACCAGGGGCCGATGAGGCCGCGCACCTGCTCGTCGGGAAGGTGCTCGACCAGCCGCAGGACCGTGTCGCGGTACGGGTCGTGCCAGCCGCCGACCGCGAGCACCGCGGCGCCGATCGCGGAGTAGTCCTCGCAGACGCTGCCGTGCCGCCAGTAGTCGTCGCGGGTCTGGTGGTCGAGCCAGGTGTGGATGAGGGGTTCGACGGCTTCGAGGCGCGTCAGCCACATCTCGCGCCAGGCGTCGCCCACGAAGTACGGGTCGGGCGGGCGCGACACGAAGGCGAGCATCGTCGCCGCCCACGCGTGCATGTCCACCGCGAGGACGGAACCGCCCATGTAGTGCACGTCGTTGTCATAGCGGTCGTCCGCCGAGCAGACCGTGACGATCGCCTTGAGCGGCTCGGGTGCGAGCGCCGCGATCTGGAGGGAGTTGAAGCCGCCCCAGGAGATGCCGAACATGCCGACCTTGCCGGTCGACCAGGGCTGCGCGGCCAGCCAGTGCACCACCTCGACGCCGTCCGCCAGCTCCTGCGGCGCGTACTCGTCGGTGGGCAGGCCCTCGCTGTTGCCGTGGCCGCGGACGTCGACGCGGACGGAGGCGTAGCCGTGGCCCGCGTACCAGGGGTGGCGCTGCCAGTCGCGGGGCGCCGTCCAGTCGGTGAGGCGGTAGGGGAGGTATTCGAGGAGCACGGGGACGGGCTCGTCGGTGACCGGGCGCCACACGCGCGCGTAGAGCCTGGTCCCGTCGGAGAGGGGTACGTGGAAGTCCTCGCGGGTGGTCTCGTACGGGAAGGAGTCGCGGATCTGCATGAGTGGAACCTCAGTGGACGGGGTGTCTCCGGTGGGCGGGATGGCCTAGTGGACGGGGTGCATGGTGCGGCGCAGCCACGGTGCGAGCGCGATCACGGCGACGCCCGCGAGCACGGCGATCGCGCCGTTGACGCCGAAGTACGCCGGGTTGGAGACCTCTCCGTAGACCTTCACGACCTGCGCCTGGATGCCGTTGGCGAGCGCGAGGGAGAGGAACCACAGGGCCATCGTCTGGCTGGCGAAGGCCTTCGGGGCGAGCTTGGTCGTCGCCGACATGCCCGAGGTCTCCACGAGGACGTCGCCGAGCCCGAGCAGCAGGTACGAACCGACGATCCACCAGACCGCCATCTTGTACGTGTCGTCGGCGTGCCCCGAGGTGGGCAGCGTCATCAGGAGGAACGACAGACCGCCCAGGATCACACCGAGGGCGATCTTGTTGGAGGCGTGCGGCTGACGCCTCCCCATCCGGGCCCAGACGGCGGCGACGACGGGCGCGAGGCCGACCTCGAAGGCGCCGAGCGCGGAGGCGTACCAACTGGCGGGGAAGGTGAAGCCGAAGATCGACGTCTCGGCGTTCGTCGACGCCAGCAGGATCATCGTCGAGTACGCCTGGAAGAGGATGAAGTTGAAGACGACCGAGGCCAGGAAGAGGACCACGTACGGCCTGAGGCGGCCGCGCTCCTCGGCGCTCACGCGCGGGCTGCGGAACATCACCGCGAAGTAGCCGACCGGCGCGATCACGGAGATCAGGGTCAGCAGGTCGACGAAGCGGTCCATGGTGAGCCAGCCGACGGCGGCGAGCAGCCCGGCGACGGCGGCGGCCACGACCAGGCCGGCGACGATCAGCAGGACGGCCCGGCGCATCGCGTCCCGGGGCATCACGAACTCGGCGGCGGCCCTCCGGCCCGCGAGGTGGCGCCGGCCCAGGACGTACTGGACGAGACCGAAGGTCATGCCGATCGCGGCCGCCGAGAAGCCCCAGTGCCAGCCCTTGTGGTCGCCGAGCCAGCCGGTGATCAGCGGGCCCGCGAAGGCGCCCACGTTGATCGCCATGTAGTACAGCGCGAAGCCCGCGTCGCGCCGCTCGTCCTCGGTGCGGTAGAGCTTGCCGACCATCGAGGCGACGTTCGGCTTGAGGAGGCCGGTGCCCGCGCTGATCAGCCCGAGCCCCACCCAGGTCATGGTCGCCGTCGGCACGGCCATCGAGTAGTGGCCGCAGGCGATGAGGACGCCGCCCCACAGCACCGCGCGGTACGAGCCGAGGATGCGGTCGGCGAGCCAGCCGCCCGCCACGGAGACGAGGTACACCAGCGTGCCGTACGCCGCTGAGACCGACGCGGCCGTACCGGCGTCCATCCCCATGCCGTCGTTCGCGACGGAGTCGGCGAAGTAGAGGACCAGGATGGCCTGCATGCCGAGGAACGAGAAGCGCTCCCAGACCTCCAGACCGGAGAGGGTGAGCAGGCCGCGCGGCTGCCCGAAGAAGGCGCGGTCGTCGCCCGGCGGTGGTTCGCCGGGCGGCTCGGGTGGCGGCTCGTACTCGGCCGTAGTACGGGACAAAGATGCTTCTCCCGGTCGTTACGGTTCTTGCGGTGCAGGACGGTCTTCCCGGTCTTATGGGCTGATCAAGAACATACCGGTGAGCTTCGCGCGCCGCTCGGCCCGGTGTGCGAAGAGGGTGCGCGGAGCCCCGGGATCCGCTCCGACCAGCACGGCTGCGTGCGACGGGCGGGCAGGTGCTCGCCGTGATCGAAAGTCGACCGGATACGCTGACTTGAGTGATGGCAGCGACACATCGACAAACCCGTGTCATCGACCGAGATCCAATGATCGACCGAGTTGGCCATGTGATCGTCAGCAGACAGGAGAACCTCTCGTGACCGTCGTCGGGCCTTTTGGGCTGAGCGTGCGGGACCAGGCTCTCGAAGCCGATGTCCAGGTCGGATTGGCGGCTGTCGAGGAGGGACTGCTCGAAGCCACCAAGAGCGAGGTGCCCTTCATCACCGAGGCCGCCCAGCACCTGGTCCGTGCCGGGGGCAAGCGGTTCCGGCCGCTGCTCGTGATGCTCGCTGCCCAGTTCGGCGACCCCTACGCGCCGGGCGTCGTGCCCTCCGCCGTCGTGGTCGAGCTGACCCACCTCGCGACGCTGTACCACGACGACGTCATGGACGAGGCCGATGTGCGCCGCGGCGTCGCGAGCGCCAACCAGCGCTGGGGGAACTCCGTCGCCGTCCTGACCGGCGACTTCCTCTTCGCCCGCGCCTCGTACATCCTGGCCGACCTCGGCCCCGAGGCCGTCCGCATCCAGGCCGAGGCCTTCGAGCGGCTGGTCACCGGCCAGATCCTGGAGACCGCGGGGCCGTCCGAGGGCCGCGACCCGGTCGACCACTACCTCGACGTGCTCAGGGGCAAGACCGGCTCGCTGGTCGCCGTGGCCTGCCGGTTCGGCGCGATGATGTCCGGCGCGGACGAGACCGTCGTGGACGTCCTCACGCAGTACGGCGAGCGGCTCGGCGTCGCCTTCCAGCTCGCCGACGACGTGCTCGACATCGCCTCCGACTCGCACGAGTCCGGCAAGACGCCGGGCACGGACCTGCGCGAGGGCATCCCCACACTGCCGGTGCTCCGCCTGCGCGAGCGGGCCGCGCGGCTCGGCCTCGCCGAGGACGTCGCCCTGTGCGAGCTCCTCGACTCGGACCTCACGGACGACGCACGGCACGCGGAGGCTCTCTCCAGGCTGCGCGCGCACCCCGCCCTGGAACACGCGCGCAGGGACACGGTCAGCTACGCGGAGAGCGCGCGGGCCGCCCTGGGGCCGCTGCCGGAGGGCGACGCGAAGGCGTCGCTGACCGAGCTCTGCGACCTCGTGGTGCACCGGGCGGGCTGACTCGTCGACGTCGATCGGCGGTGCCACCCCCTACGGGACGGGGGAGGCGCCGCCGTTTCATGTCATCCCAGAGCAGTACATGGAGTTGCTTCCGGGGTCTGACGCTTCTTGGTGGCCGATTTGGTCGGATGGAGTCCACCGAGAACAACCACTCCTGACCCGTTCGGGTGAGAATGGCGGCACAGGGTGGACGAAGGAACGTACAGGGAAGGCCGCCGCCGACCACGGAGGTAAGGCAGACAATGGCACCGTACGAATCGGCGAAGGACACCAGCGAGGCCGCGGACCTGCGCGCCGGCCGCCGCAAGGCGGCCCGCTACGCGGTCCCGATCGCGGTGGCGGGGGTGGCGGCGGCGACGATCGGTCTCGTCCCGGCGCTCGCCACATCGGGCGACCCGGACCTGCCGAAGGTCACCGCACAGGAGCTCATCGAGAAGATCGCCGCGTCGGACACGCAGCACCTCTCCGGCAACGTCAAGATCAGCACCGACCTGGGCCTGCCGTCGTTCGGCGGCATGGCGGGCGGCTTCGGCGGCGGGGGCGGCGCGGACCGGGGCGAGGACGACGGCGACGGGAAGGGCTCAGCGGCCGACCCCAAGAACAAGCTGATGGAGCTGGCGTCCGGCACGCACACGCTGCGCGTCGCCGCCGACGGCCCCGACAAGCAGAAGGTGTCCGTCCTGGGCGACGCCTCCGAGTACAGCCTGATCCACAACGGCGACGACGTGTGGGCGTACGACAGCGCGTCGAACGAGGCCTACCACGCGAAGGACGAGGGCGCCTCTTCGGAGAAGGGCGAGAACCACGGCGCGGTGCCGAAGGGAGAGCTGCCCAGCACCCCGAAGGAGTTCGCCGAGCAGGCCCTGAAGGCCGTCGACGACACCACGTCCGTCAAGGTCGACGGCACCGCGCAGGTCGCGGGCCGCGACGCGTACCGCCTGGTGATCAAGCCGAAGGAGGCCGGTTCGACGGTCGGCCAGATCACCGTCGCGGTGGACGAGAAGACCGGCACCCCGCTCAAGTTCACCCTGACCCCGGCCTCCGGCGGCGCGGCCGTCGTCGACGCGGGCTTCACGAAGGTCGACTTCGACAAGCCGTCCGCGGCCACCTTCGACTTCACGCCGCCCAAGGGCACGAAGGTCACCGAGGCCGGCGAGCAGGGCGAGCGGGGCCACGACTTCAAGGACAAGGGCGGCAAGCAGTTCGACAAGGGCGACCTCAACGAACCCAGGATCATCGGGGAGGGCTGGAGCTCCATCGCCGAGCTGAAGCTGCCCGGTGGCCAGGGCCTGCCGACGGCCGGCTCCGGCGACGTCCCGCAGGACGCGCAGAAGCTGCTCGACTCGCTGGGCGACCAGGTCAACGGAGAGTTCGGCTCCGGCACGGTCTTCTCGACCCGCCTGATCAACGCCCTCGTCACCGACGACGGCACGGTCTACGTGGGCGCGGTCACGAAGGACGCGCTGGTGAAGGCGGCGAACGAGGCGCGCTAGCGGCGCGTACGGCATAAGGGAACGGGAACGGCGGATGGGAGGTGCCGGCCGGGCACCTTCCATCCGTCTCTTCGGAGAACGGGAGGACAGCGTGCCGGGCAACAGCGGCAGTTCGGAGGGCCCGGCAGGGCCGGAGGGCTCGGCAGGGCCACCGGCCCCGGTGGAGCACGTCATCGAGACGCGCGCGCTCACCAAGCGCTACGGAAAACACCTCGCCGTCGACCGGCTCGACCTCACCGTCCCGGAAGGCAGCGTCTTCGGCTTCCTCGGGCCGAACGGCTCGGGCAAGACGACGACGATCCGCATGCTGATGGGCCTCATCGAGCCGACCTCCGGGCACGCCCGGGTCCTCGGCCGCCCCATGCCGCGCGCCACGCGCACCGTCCTGCCGCACGTGGGCGCGCTGATCGAGGGCCCCGCCCTCTACGGCTTCCTGTCGGGCCGCGACAACCTCCTGCGGTACGACTCCGCCGACCCGACCGCCGACCCGCGCACCCGGAAGGCGCGGGCCGAGGCGGCGCTGGACCGGGTCGGGCTCACCGCGGCCGCCGGCAAGAAGGCGAAGGCGTACTCCCTCGGCATGAAGCAGCGGCTCGGGCTCGCGGCCGCGCTGCTCCAGCCGCGCAGGCTCCTGGTCCTCGACGAGCCGACGAACGGCCTCGACCCGCAGGGCATGCGCGAGATCCGTACCCTGGTGCGGGAGCTGGCCGCGGAGGGCACGACCGTCTTCCTCTCCTCGCATCTGCTCGACGAGATCGAGCAGGTCTGCACGCACGCGGCCGTGATGAACCAGGGCCGTCTCATCACCCAGGGGTCCGTCGCCGAGCTGGCGGCGGGCGCGCGGGGCAGGCTCGTCGTGACGACACCGGACACGGGCGAGGCGGCCCGGGTCCTGAAGGAGCAGGGCGTGACGGATCTCGTCTCCACGGAGGACCGTGTCACCGGCGAGCTGCCGGGTCAGGACGGGTCCGGGCAGGACGTGGAACTGGCCGAGCTGAACGCCGCGCTGGTCGGGGCGGGCGTGCGCGTCCGCGGCTTCGGGCTCGAACGTGCCTCTCTGGAGGACGCGTTCGTGGCGCTGACGGGGGAGGGTTTCGATGTCGCGGGCTGAGGTCGCCGAGGCCACGGACGCGTCGCGGGCGGATGCCCCGAGGCCGGGCGAGCAGCGCTGGTTCTGGACACTGGGTCTCTTCCGCAGCGAGCTCGGGATCACGTTCCGCCGCTGGCGGACCATCGCGCTGCTCGCGGTCCTCGCCGCCGTGCCGATCCTGGTGGGCATCGCGGTCAAGATCGAGACGAGCGACGGTTCCACGATCGGCGGGGGCGGCGACGAAGGCGGCCCCGCCTTCATCGCGCAGATCACCAACAACGGCCTGTTCCTGGTCTTCACCGCGCTCGCCGCGACCCTGCCGTTCTTCCTGCCGATGGCGATCGGCGTCGTCGCGGGGGACGCCGTCGCGGGTGAGGCGAGCGCGGGCACCCTGCGCTATCTGCTCGTCGCGCCCGCCGGGCGGACCCGGCTGCTCCTCGTGAAGTACGCGACCACGCTGACGTTCTGCCTGGTCGCGACCCTGGTCGTCGCCACGTCGGCGCTCGCCACCGGCGCGCTGCTCTTCCCGCTCGGCGAGGTCACGACGATCTCCGGCACCCGCATGAGCTTCGGCGAGGGGCTGCTGAGGGCCCTGCTGATCGCGCTCGTCGTCGCCGTGTCACTGATCGGTGTGGCGGCGCTCGGCCTGTTCGTCTCGACGCTCACCAGCAGCGGCATCGCGGCGATGGCGACGACGGTGGGGCTGCTGATCACGGTCCAGATCCTCGACCAGATCCCGCAGCTGCACGCCCTCCACCCGTACTTCTTCTCGCACTACTGGCTGTCCTTCGCCGACCTGATGCGCGAGCCGGTCTACTGGGACGACATCATCAAGAACCTCCAGATGCAGGGCCTGTACGCGGCCGTGTTCGGCTCGGCGGCCTGGGCGCGGTTCGGGGCGAAGGACGTGATGGCGTAGGCCGTCTCATGACACAGGCCGTACGACGGGTGGTCGCGCCCGCGGGGTGGTCAGTTGTCGTACGGGTAGCGGGCCGGCGGCGGGTCCTGCGCGAAGAACGTCTTGGCGCGGGCCATGGCCTCGGTGTCCTCCAGGACGTGGCCCGGCCGGGTGCCGTTGCCCAGCAGGACGCCGCCGAAGCGCATGGGGAAGAAGGCGGCGGTGTGGTTCAGCGTACCGATCAGCGGCTGCGCCACTTCTTCCTCGCGGTGCGCGAGCGCCGTCACGCCCCACAGGGTGCGGCCCTTGAGGGTCTCCTTGAAGTCGATCTCCGGGGTCTCCAGCCAGGCGTCCCAGTAGTCGAGGTAGCGCTTGACGGTGGCCGAGACCGAGTACCAGTACAGCGGTGAGGCGATGACGATGTCCGTCGCCTCCAGGGTGGCGTCCAGGAGCAGCGCTTCGTTGTCGCCGACGGGGCGGGGGCGGGCGCGCGGCCGTGTGTCGTCGTGCCGCTGGTCCTCGAAGTCGGGGAGCGGTACGTCGGCGAGGTTCACCCAGCGCTGCTCGACGTCCGGGGGCAGCTGCTCGGCGGCCTTGCGGGCCAGGATCTCGGTGTTGCCCTCGGGGCGGGCGCTGCCGAGGACGAAGAGGAACTTGCGGGTCATGGGATCCCCCTGGGGTCGCTTGCACACGGCGTTGCTTGCACGTGCACTATATGCACGCGCAAGCAACGCCGTCCAGGGGTGGATGATTTACGCGGACAGGCCCCACACCGCGTACGCGACCGCGTCGCTGTTGCGGTCGAGTGCCTTCTCGTCGATGTTCGACCCGCCGTCGCAGGACGAGTGGTAGCACTTGTCGAACGGCTCGCCCGCCGTGCCGCCCCACTTCTGGGCCTGCGCGGCCGACTTGGTGGTCTCGGCTCCGCTGGAGAGGCCGCCGACCGGGATGCCCGCCCGCTGGAACGGCGCGTGGTCGGAGCGCCCGTCGCCCTCGTCGTCCGGCTCCGTGGCGACGTCGACGCCCGCGTAGTAGTCCTTGAAGGTCTTCTCGATCGTGGGGTCGTCGTCGTAGACGAAGTAACCGGCGTTGGGGGAGCCGATCATGTCGAGGTTCAGATAGCCGCTGATCTTCGAACGGTCGGCGCCGGCCAGGCTGTCGACGTAGTGCGAGGAGCCGACCAGGCCGATCTCCTCGGCGCCCCACCAGGCGAACCGCAGGTGCTTGGTGGGCTTGTACTGCTCGCGGGCCACGGTGAGCGCGGTCTCCAGGACGGCGGCGGAGCCGGAGCCGTTGTCGTTGATGCCGGGCCCGTCGGAGACGCTGTCGAGGTGGGCGCCGGCCATGACGACCTGGCTCTCGTCGCCGCCCGGCCAGTCGGCGATCAGGTTGTACCCGGTCTCGCCGCCCGCGGTGAACTCCTGCACGGAGGTGGTGAATCCGGCGGCGTCGAGCTTCCTCTTCAGCTGGTCGACGGAGGCCTTGTACCCGGCGGTGCCGTGGGCCCGGTTGCCGCCGTTGGCGTCCGCGACGTCCTGGAGGTCGGTGAGGTGGGCCTTGACGGCGGCGACGGAGACGTCGGGCGCGGCGGCCGCTTTCGGCGCGGGCGCCGCGGTGGACACCGCGGTGGTGGTGAGGAGTGCGGCGACGGCTATGGAGGCGGCCGTGGCGGTACGTCGGGGCAGGGAGAGCTGCATGTGGGGGGCTCCGGTTTCAGTGATCCGGTGATTCGACACTTCGGTGCTTCGGTGCTTCGGTGCTTCGGTGACTCGGTGACTCCGGGATTCCGTGGGGGGAATGCGAACGTCCGCGCGGTGCGCGTGAGTTCGGAGTCGCCTGATGGTGCGTGGGTGGCTGAGGCGGCGTCAAGACCGCAGGGGCCGCCGGTGATTCGGGTGCAGGTCTGGTTGGCGGCTCGGTCACGGCCGTACGTGGACGGCCCACCCCGGGGCGTAGGTGTCGGGCACGGGGTGGCGGGGCCAGGAGCGGGCCCACTGCGGGGGGCCCGCCTCGCGCAGGACCAGGGCGGCGGGGAGGCGCGGGTCGTCCGGCTCGGCGGGCGCGCAGCCGGCCACGTACGCGACGGGGATCACGGTGGCGTTGCCGCGCAGGACGCACGGAGTACCGCCGGTTCCGGCCCCGACACCGTGGTCGTGCAGGACTCCGGCGATCCTCGCCCAGTCGCCGCGGGCGCCCGCCTGGATCCTGGCGTTCCCGTGGACGAGGGGGAACTGGACGGCGAGGTGCCCGGCGAGGACGACCCCGAGCGCGGCGAGCCCGACCCACGGCCGACGGGACGTACGGGCGGCCCCGACGAGGGTGAGCACGCCGAGGGCGGCGGCCGGGGCGAGCAGGGCGTGGGTGGGGAGGAGGAAGCGGGGGGCGGCGTAGGGGACGAGGAGGAGGTACGGCAGAGCGACGGCGAGCGCGGCGGCGATGGCCAGGAGACAGCTGGGGAGGGGGGCGGGGGTGAGGGGACGGTTCCCTCGGTCTGCGGCACGTACGCCCCGTACCCCCCGCGCGCTCCACAGCCCCACCCCCACCAGAACCGCCAGCAGCAGCCACCACTCCAGTGCGACAGGGCGGATGCCGTCGTCGGTGCAGGGGCGGCAGAGCAGGGGGCCGTCCATGACGGTGAGGTGGTGGGTCAGGGAGAGCAGGGGGCGCAGGTCCCCCTGCACCTCGCTCGCCTCCGTCAGCCGTTCGCCGACGCCGCCGAAGCGGACGTACGCCTCGACGATCCACGGCAGCGCACCCGCCGCGAGCCCGCCGAGCACCGCGAGCACCCGGCGCCGGGACCGCCAGCCCCGGACGCCGAGAGCGGCGACCAGCAGGAGTGCGCCCGCGGCGACGCCGTCGTTGGGGCGCATCAGCGTGGCGAGGGCGAGGCCGCCCGCGATCCCGGCGCAGGTGGCGGCGGAGTGCCGGGGCCACAGGAAGAGACCGACCGCCCCGACGGCGCCCATGGCGGTGTAGTGGTTGGGCATCGCGGCGCTCGCGTAGAACAGCGTGATCCACAGGCCGCCGTACAGCGCGGCGGCGACGGCGGCCGCCGACGGCCGGTGCAGGACGCGCAGCCAGGGACGGAACCCGAGGTAGAGCGCGGCCGTCGCGAGCAGCGTCAGCCACACCCTGAGCAGCACGACGGAGTCGCTCCAGGCCGCCACGGGCGCGATCAGGAACGGCACGCCCCGGGTGCGGGGCGCGCTGAACGGCGTGGCGGGGCCGTACGGAGAGTAACGGCTGGCGTAGACGATCTCGTCCCAGCCGAGGGGCAGGGTGAGCGGGACGAGGACGAGGGACAACAGGGCGAAGGCGCCGCAGACGGCGAGGAGGAGACGGTGGGCGCGCGGCTGCTCTGCCATCGTCCCAGCTTGCCAAAGACAGGCCTGCCGCCCCGCCTCGGCCACGCGGCGCCGCCTAGTGGACGCAGAACTCGTTGCCCTCCGGGTCCGTCATGAGCACCCACTCGCCGCCGGGCTCCTTGACGTGCCGTGCCACGGCGGCGCCCAGCCCTTCCAGTCGGCGCACCTCTTCGTCGCGGCGGCCCGGCCCGGTGTGCACGTCGAGGTGCAGCCGGTTCTTGCCGGTCTTGGCCTCGGGCACGCGCTGGAAGAGGATCCGGCGGCCCAGGCCGGTGCCGCTGGCCTCGTCGTACGGATCGTCGGGGTGCCGGACGGCGATGAGGTCGCGCCAGGCGCGGCGGCCGCGGAACTCGACCGTCGCGGCTTCGGGGACCGCGCCGAGGCCGAGCAGACGGTCGACGAGGGCGCTGTTGTCCTCGACCTCGTACCCCAACGTCTCGGCCCAGAAGGCCGCTTGGGCGTGCGGATCGGCGGCGTCGATGACCAGCTTCCAATGCAGGGTTGTCATGGTTGTCATGGTAACCAGTTATACCGGTTACCCGGTCGGGTCGTACCGGTTATCCGGTCAGGTCGTACCGGTCATCCGGTCAGGCCGCACGGGTGTGCGTCCGCGCGGCGGCGGCCCGGTAGCCGCTCGGGGCGATGCCCCGGATCCGCTTGAAGGCGTCGCTGAAGCCGAACCCGTCGGCGTACCCCACCTGCCCGGCCACCGCCGCGACCGTCGCACCCGGCTCGGCGAGGAGCTCGGCGGCGAGCGTCATCCGCCACTCGGTGAGGTACGCCATCGGGGGCTTGCCCACCAGATCGGTGAAGTTCCTGGCGAACGCCGCGCGCGACACCCCGCCGCGGGCGGCGAGCGCCGCCACCGTCCAGGGCCGGGCGGGCTCCTCGTGCATGGCGCGCAGGGCGGGACCGACGACGTCGTCGCCGAGCGCGCGGTACCAGGCGGGCGGGCAGGCGTCGGGCAGGTCGAACCACTCGCGCAGGGTGCAGGCCAGCATCCAGTCGAGCATCCGGTCCATCACGTACTGGCGCCCCGGCCGGTCGGCCGCCACCTCGGCGGCGATCAGCTCCACGATGGGCAGGCACTCCTCGCCGGACGGCACGACGAGCAGCGGGGGCAGCGCACTGATCAGCCGCCGCCCCGTCGACCGGTCCAACCGGTAGGAACCGGTGACCAGTTCGCACCCGGAGCCGCCCGGATCCATGGCGCCCAGCGTGAACGGCGCCGTCGTGCAGACGACGGCGGCGCCGCCCGCGCGCAGGGTCCGGGGTTCGCCGGGGCCCGCGGTGATCCGCGCCGCGCCGCGCACCACGGTGATCAGTTCGAGCGCCGCGCCGTCCGCGCACGCCACCTCCCAAGGGCCCGTCACCACCGTGCGGTTGAACAGTGCACCGTCCGCGCGCACGCCTCGCAGCAGATCTCCCAGAGCGTCCATGACGCCACGGTAGACGGATGCCCATCCCTCGGAGACGGCTGCCCATGTCTCCCGTAGAGGCAGGGCAGTTGGCTTGGACCCATGACGAACACAGCGCAGCAGACCTCGCCCAACCCCGCCTCCCCCGTCTTCGTCCTCGGCGCCACCGGCAAGACGGGCCGCCGCGTGGTGACCCGCCTCCGTGCTGCCGGGCACCCCGTGCGTGCCGCGTCCCGCAGCGCCGAGACGCCCTTCGACTGGACCGACCGCGCCACCTGGGCACCCGTACTGGACGGTGTGCGGGCCCTCTATCTGGTCGCCCCCGCCGACCCGGCGCCGATCGCCGACTTCGTCGCACAGGCGCGGGCCGCGGGCGTGCGGCGCTTCGTGGTCCTGTCGGGCCGCGGCGTCCAGATGTACGGCGACTCCTTCGAGCCCGGCATGGCCGAGGCCGAGCGCGTGGTGCGCGAGGCGGGCGTCGACTGGACCGTCATCCGCCCCAACAACTTCACGCAGAACTTCGACGAGGACCTCTTCCACGGCCCGCTGCTCGCCGGACGTCTCGCCCTGCCCGTCGGCGACGTGCCGGAACCCTTCATCGACGTGGACGACATCGCGGAGGTGGTGGCGGTGCTGCTGACCGAGGAGGGGCACACGCACCGTACGTACGAACTCGCGGGGCCGCGCGCGTTCTCCTTCAAGCAGGCGGTCGCCGAGATCGCCGAGGCGTCCGGCCGGCCGATGCGCTTCGAGCACGTCACGGCCGACCAGTACGTGGCCGAGCTGACCGCGGAGGGCGTCCCCGAGGAGGACGCCCGTGCGCTCGCCGACGTCTTCGTCTGGCTCGCCGAGGGCCACAACGCGGCGCTCACGACGGACGTCAGGGACATCCTCGGCCGGGAGCCGCGGGACTTCTCCGTGTACGTGGCGGAGCGGGCCGCGGCGGGCGCCTGGTCCTAGCCGGTCCGGGGCCTGCTCAGACGGCGGGCTCCCGCGCCTCACCGGCAGGGGCCCCGGCCACCGCGGCGGCCGCCCTGGCGGCCGCCACCCGCGCCGCGTTCCGCCGGGCCGTGCGCAGCGCGTCCCAGGTCAGCAGGGAGAGCGCAAGCCAGACGAGGCCGAAGCCCGCCCACCGCTCGGGCGGCATCGCCTCGTGGAAGTACAGGATGCCGAGCAGGAACTGGAAGACCGGCGCCAGGTACTGGAGCAGCCCCAACGTGGAGAGCGGCACCCGGATCGCCGCGGCCCCGAAGCAGACCAGGGGAGCGGCGGTCACCACACCGGTGGCCGCGAGCAGCGCCGCGTGCCCGGCGCCCTCCGTGCCGAACACGATGTCGCCCTGCGTGGCGAGCCACACCAGATAGCCGACGGCGGGCAGGAACTGCACGGCGGTCTCCGCGGCGAGCGACTCCAGGCCGCCGAGGTTGACCTTCTTCTTCACCAGGCCGTACGTCGCGAAGGTGAAGGCGAGACAGAGGGAGATCCACGGCGGCCTGCCGTACCCGAACGCGAGCACGAGGACCGCCGCGAACCCCACGCCGACCGCCGCCCACTGCACCGGCCGCAGCCGCTCGCCGAGCAGCAGGACGCCCATGGCGATGGTGACCAGCGGGTTGATGAAGTAGCCGAGGGACGCCTCGACGACGTGGCCCGAGTTCACGGACCAGATGTAGACGCCCCAGTTGACGGTGATGACCGCCGCGGCGACCGCCACCAGGCCGAGCCTGCGCGGCTGGCGCAGCAGCTCGCGGGCCCAGCCCCAGCGTCGTACGAAGAGCAGCGCGACGCCGACGACCACGAGCGACCAGGCCATCCGGTGGGCGAGGATCTCGACGGCGCCGGCGGGTTTCAGGAGCGGCCAGAAGAGCGGGACCAGGCCCCACATCCCGTAGGCGGCGAAGCCGTTCAGCAGTCCGACGCGCTGCTCGCTCCCCGGCTTCCCGGCTGCTCCGCTGTCCACGGCCCCTCCTTCGTGCACGGCAGCCCGTGCTGCCCCACTGAAGGTAGCGCCGGGAACCCTCGGCTGTCATGCCCGTTCCACGGTGACGCTCGTGACGCTCGCGGCGGCGCCCCGGGGCGCTCTTGACGCCCGGCCGGGCTCAGCCCCGGAGCGCCGCGGACACCGCGTCCGCGAGCGGGGTGGTGGGCCGGCCGATCAGCTTTGCCAGCTCCCCGCTGGTCCCCGCCAGGCGCCCCCGCGCGACGGCCGCGTCCACGTCGACGAGGATCGCCGCCATCGGCTCGGGCACCCCGGCGCCGGTCAGCACGGCGAGGTGCTGCTCGGCGGGCACGTTCGCGTACGAGATGTCCTTGCCGGTCTGCGCCGCGATCTCGGCGGCGTACTCGGGGAAGCTCCATGCGACGTCGCCGCTCAGCTCGTAGACCTTGCCCTCGTGGCCCTCGCCGGTCAGCACGGCGACGGCGGCCGCGGCGTAGTCGGCGCGGGCGGCGGAGGCGACGCGGCCGTCGCCCGCGGAGGCGACGACGGCGCCGTGCTCCAGGACCGGGGCGAGGTGCTCGGTGTAGTTCTCGTGGTACCAGCCGTTGCGCAGGAAGGTGTAGGGCAGGCCGGAGTCGAGGATCAGCTCCTCGGTCGCCTTGTGCTCGGCCGCCAGGTCGAAGTCGGCGTCGGGGCCGCCGAGGACGCCCGTGTACGCGAGCAGCGCCACGCCCGCCTCGCGCGCGGCGTCGACGACCGCGCGGTGCTGCGGCACGCGCCGGCCGATCTCGCTGCCGGAGATCAGCAGGACGCGGTCGCCCGCGGCGAAGGCGCCGCGCAGGGTCTCGGGGGCGCTGTAGTCCGCCACGCGCAGCTCGACGCCGCGCTCGGCGAGGTCGGCGGCCTTGTCCTTGTCGCGTACGACGGCCGCGATGTCCCCGGCGGGGACCCGGGCGGCGAGCAGCCCCTCGATGACGAGACGGCCGAGGTGTCCGGTGGCTCCGGTGACGACGATGCTCATGTCTGGTTGCTCCTGTTAGATCCGGTGAAATGCGGTATGACACTCACCCTAGGGGCAGCGCTAACTTTCCGTAAGTACCCACTTTGAAGTAAGGTACTGGCATGGACGTAAGTACGTGGAACGTCGTCGGCGAGGAGATGTGCCCCCACCGCCTCGTCCTGGAGCACGTGACGAGCCGCTGGGGCGTCCTCGTCCTGCTCGCCCTGGAGGACCGTTCGTACCGGTTCAGCGAGCTGCGCCGGGAGATCGGCCGCGTCAGCGAGAAGATGCTGGCCCAGACCTTGCAGACCCTGGAGCGCGACGGCCTGGTGCACCGCGACGCCAAGCCGGTCATCCCGCCCCGCGTCGACTACTCCCTCACGGAGCTCGGCCGCGAGGCCGCCGAGCAGGTGCGGGCCCTGGCGGCCTGGACGGACCGGCGCATGGACGACGTGCAGAAGGCGCGCGCGGCATACGACGAGGCCCGGTCCTGAAAGGTCAGGACCGGGCCTCGCAACCGAGCGGGTCGGGCTAGCCGACGACCGTCCAGGTGTCGCCGCCCGCGAGCAGCGCGGCGAGGTCGCCCTTGCCGTCTCTCTCGATGGCGGTGTCGAGCTGGTCGGCCATGAGGGTGTCGTAGACCGGCCGTTCGACGTTGCGCAGGACGCCGATCGGGGTGTGGTGCAGGGTGTCGGGGTCGGCGAGCCGGGACAGGGCGAAGGCGGTGGTCGGTGACGTGGCGTGCGCGTCGTGGACCAGGATGTCGCCTTCGTTCTCCGGGGTGACGGTGACGACCTTGAGGTCGCCGGTCACCGTGTCGCGCACGACGCCCTTGGAGCCGTCGGCGCCGAAGCGGATGGGCTGCCCGTGCTCCAGGCGGATCACCGCCTCCTCGGCCTGCTGCTTGTCCTTGAGGACCTCGAAGGCGCCGTCGTTGAAGATGTTGCAGTTCTGGTAGATCTCCACCAGCGCGGTGCCGGGGTGCGCGGCGGCCTCGCGCAGCACCGAGGTGAGGTGCTTGCGGTCGGAGTCCACGGTGCGGGCCACGAAGGAGGCCTCGGCGCCGATCGCGAGGGAGACCGGGTTGAAGGGCGCGTCGAGCGACCCCATCGGCGTCGACTTGGTGATCTTGCCGACCTCGGAGGTCGGGGAGTACTGGCCCTTGGTGAGGCCGTAGATCCGGTTGTTGAACAGCAGGATCTTCAGGTTCACGTTGCGGCGCAGGGCGTGGATGAGGTGGTTGCCGCCGATGGACAGCGCGTCGCCGTCACCGGTGACCACCCATACGCTCAAGTCCCGCCGCGAGGAGGCGAGGCCGGTGGCGATGGCCGGGGCGCGGCCGTGGATGGAGTGCATCCCGTACGTATTCATGTAGTACGGGAAGCGGGAGGAGCAGCCGATGCCCGAGACGAAGACGATGTTCTCCTTCGCCAGGCCGAGCTCGGGCATGAAGCCCTGCACCGCCGCCAGCACGGCGTAGTCACCGCAGCCGGGACACCAGCGCACCTCCTGGTCGGACTTGAAGTCCTTCATGGACTGCTGTGCCTCGGCCTTGGGCACCAGGGAAAGCGCTTCGATCGTGCTCCCGGTCCCCGCCGGACCGGCCGTTTTCGTGTCAGCCATCGATGGTCTCCTTGAGAGCCGTGGCGAGCTGCTCGGCCTTGAAGGGCATGCCATTGACCTGGTTGTACGAGACCGCGTCCACCAGATACTTCGCGCGGATCAGCGTGGCGAGCTGACCGAGGTTCATCTCGGGGATCACCACCTTGTCGTAACGCGCGAGGATGTCGCCCAGATTCCGCGGCAGCGGGTTGAGATGGCGCAGATGGGCCTGCGCGATCGAGTCGCCCGCGGCGCGCAGTCTGCGCACCGCCGCGGTGATCGGCCCGTACGTCGAACCCCAGCCGAGGACGAGGGTGTCGGCGTTCCCGCTCGGGTCCTCGACCTCCAGGTCGGGCACGGCGATGCCGTCGACCTTGGCCTGCCGGGTGCGGACCATGAAGTCGTGGTTGGCCGGGTCGTAGGAGATGTTGCCCGTGCCGTCCTGCTTCTCGATGCCGCCGATGCGGTGCTCCAGGCCCGGCGTGCCCGGGATCGCCCACGGGCGGGCCAGGGTCTGCGGATCGCGCTTGTAGGGCCAGAAGACCTCGGTGCCGTCGGCCTCGGTGTGGTTGGTCCCGGAGGCGAACTGCACCCGCAGATCCGGGAGTTCATCGATCTCGGGGATGCGCCACGGCTCGCTGCCGTTGGCCAGATAGCCGTCGCTCAGCAGGAAGACCGGCGTGCGGTAGGTGAGCGCGATGCGGGCCGCCTCCAGCGCCGCGTCGAAGCAGTCCGCCGGGGTCTTCGGCGCCACGATCGGCACCGGCGCCTCGCCGTTGCGCCCGAACATCGCCTGGAGCAGGTCGGCCTGCTCGGTCTTGGTCGGCAGCCCCGTGCTCGGCCCGCCGCGCTGGATGTCCACGACCAGCAGCGGCAGTTCCAGCGAGACCGCAAGACCGATGGTCTCCGACTTCAGCGCCACACCCGGACCCGACGTCGTGGTCACCGCCAGCGACCCGCCGAACGCCGCGCCCAGCGCCGCGCCGATCCCCGCGATCTCGTCCTCGGCCTGGAAGGTGCGCACGCCGAAGTTCTTGTGCCGGGACAGCTCGTGCAGGATGTCCGAGGCCGGCGTGATGGGGTACGACCCGAGGTACAGCGGCAGGTCCGCCTGCCGGCCCGCCGCGATCAGACCGTACGACAGGGCGAGGTTGCCGGAGATGTTGCGGTAGGTGCCGGTCGCGAACGCCTGTGCGGCCGGAGCCACTTCGTAGGAGACCGCGAAGTCCTCGGTGGTCTCGCCGAAGTTCCACCCCGCGTGGAACGCCGCGATGTTCGCCTCGGCGATCTCGGGCTTCTTGGCGAACTTGGTCCGCAGGAACTTCTCGGTCCCCTCGGTCGGCCGGTGGTACATCCACGACAGCAGACCCAGCGCGAACATGTTCTTCGAGCGCCCGGCGTCCTTGCGGGAGAGGTCGAAGTCCTTCAGCGCCTCCACCGTCAGCGTGGTCAGCGGCACCGGGTGCACGCTGTAGCCGTCCAGGGAGCCGTCCTCCAGCGGCGAGGTGGCGTAACCCACCTTCTGCATCGCACGCTTGGAGAATTCATCGGTATTGACGATGACCTCCGCGCCGCGCGGCACGTCGCCGATGTTCGCCTTCAGCGCCGCCGGGTTCATCGCCACCAGTACGTTCGGCGCGTCACCCGGGGTCAGGATGTCGTGGTCGGCGAAGTGCAGCTGGAAGGAGGAGACACCCGGCAGGGTGCCGGCGGGTGCGCGGATCTCGGCGGGGAAGTTCGGCAGCGTCGACAGGTCGTTGCCGAAAGAAGCGGTCTCCGAAGTGAACCGGTCGCCCGTGAGCTGCATGCCGTCGCCGGAGTCACCCGCGAAGCGGATGATGACCCGGTCCAGACGGCGTACACCTTTGTCACCTGCGGGCTTGCGTTGTCCTCCGACGACTGCCCCGTCGGCCTGCTCGGCTTGGCTACTGACCTGGCTGGTCACTGAACTGGACCTCCCTCGAGGCGACTGTGCGGAATCGCCGGGACGACCGGCGCTCCCAAGGTCCACCCTACGTCTGTAAGGGTCGCCTTCCTGGGGTTGCTCGCATTCTGGATGCGTTTCTGAGACGCCGTGTTGTACTGGTTTGCCATGGTTTGCCTCGCCCCCCGGTCCTCCATGGATGACGCTCCCCGCCTCTGGTTCCAGGACTTGCCTTGACCGACACCGCCGCGCTCGTGACTCTCTGTGTTCACCCCTGTTCATACCTGCCCGGGCCGGAGGGGCACTCGATTCCGGGTGCCGTCCGACGTCATCCGGCAGGGTGTCAGCTGTTCAGGAGTTGAGATAGGTGAGGACCGCGAGCACGCGACGGTGATCCCCGTCACTCTGTGACAGGCCGAGCTTCAGGAAGATGTTGCTCACGTGCTTCTCGACGGCGCCGTCGCTCACCACGAGCTGCCGGGCCACCGCCGAGTTCGTCCGTCCTTCGGCCATCAGGCCGAGTACCTCGCGCTCCCGCGGTGTAAGCCCCGCCAGGACGTCCTGTTTGCGGCTGCGGCCCAGCAGCTGCGCCACGACCTCCGGGTCGAGCGCCGTGCCGCCCTCCGCCACCCGCACCACCGCGTCGACGAACTCCCGCACCTCGGCGACCCGGTCCTTGAGCAGATAGCCCACACCGCGGCTCGAACCGGCGAGCAGCTCGGTGGCGTACTGCTCCTCCACGTACTGCGAAAGGACCAGGACCCCGAGGTCGGGGTACTGGGCGCGCAGATACACCGCGGCGCGCACGCCCTCGTCGGTGTGGGTCGGCGGCATCCGCACATCGGCGACGACCACGTCCGGCAGGGCGTCCTGCGCGGCGAACTCGGTGATCGTCTTGATCAGCGCGTCGGCATCACCCACACCGGCGACCACGTCGTGCCCGCGGTCGGTCAGCAACCGGGTCAGGCCCTCCCGGAGCAGCACTGAATCCTCGGCGATGACCACCCGCACTTTGTCCTCCATTTTTTGGCCCCCCGGCACTTTTGCCCCCCGGCGCACTGGTCCGGCAGCGCGCTCGTCCGACCCGTGTCGGTCCGACAGCGGTCGCGTCGGCCGAACATCTCGGCACCTCAGTATCGCGCGATCCGCCGCCGACCACCGGACCGCTCACCAGACTGCCGCGACTTGGACGGCTGGAGGACACACGGGCGCCCCGGCTCGGGGGGTGAGCCGGGGCGGTGTGGGGCGGGGGTGGCGTGGTGCCGGGGGTGCTGGGGACCCAGTGGCGGTGTGGGTGTCGGTGCCGGTGGTGGTCTCGGGGCGGAGGCCGGTTGCCGACCGGTATCGGTCAGCGTCAGGCCTTGCGCCACGGCAGTTCCGCCGTGACCGTCGTCGGGCCGCCCACCGGCGAGTCGACGACCAGGATCCCGTCGACCGCGTCGAGCCGCTCCGCGAGCCCCGAGAGACCGGAGCCCGCCGACACGTCGGCGCCCCCCGCCCCGTTGTCGGTCACCTGGAGCATCAGCCGGTCCTCGGCCCGCCAGACGTCGACACTCGCGGCGTCGGCCCGGCTGTGCTTGCTGATGTTCTGCAACAGCTCGGAGACCGTGAAGTACGCGATGCCCTCGATGGCCGGCGCCGGGCGGCTCGTCAGGTCCACCTCCACCTGGACCGGCACCGTGCAACGGGCGGCCAGCGAGGAGAGCGCGGCGTCCAGGCCGCGGTCGGTGAGGACGGCCGGATGGATGCCGCGGGCCAGGTCGCGCAGCTCCTGGAGCGCGACCTTCACCTCGCCGTGCGCCTCGTCCACCATGCGCGCCGCCGCCTCCGGGTCCTCGGCCAGCTTCTCCTTGGCGAGCCCCAGATCCATGGCGAGGGCGACCAGACGGGCCTGCGCCCCGTCGTGCAGATCGCGCTCGATGCGGCGCAGGTCGGCGGCGGCGGTGTCCACGACGACACCGCGGTCCGACTCCAGCTCGACGACGCGGGTCGCGAGCCGCGAGGGGCCGAGCAGCCCGAACACCATGACGCGGTCCACGGTCGTCAGGGCCCGCAGGATCCACGGCGTGGCCAGCGTGATGAGGAGACCGGTCGCGGCCGTGATGGTGAGCTCGAACGGGTTGTCGAGGTAGATGCGGTGGCCGTCGTCGCCGCCGTAGAGCTGGATGCCGTCCTGCCCCGCGTACATCGGGAAGACCCAGAACCAGAGCGGATACGTCAGCATCAGCCAGCCGTACGACCAGAACACCACCGCCACCGTGAACGAGAACAGCGACCACGGCAGCATCAGCAGCGAGTACAGCACATGCCGCCAGGACGCGCCGCTCTTCAGGACGGCACCCATGAGCGCCAGCAGGCCGCCGCCCTTGGGCCGCAGCGGCTCCGGCGGCGCGATCTCCAGACCGAGCAGCCCGCGCGCCCGTGTCCGCTCCAGGGCGCCGATGCCGCGGCAGCCGGCCAGCCCCGCCGCCAGCACCGGGATGCCGATGAAGGTGATCAGGAGGCCCGCGCCGAGCGAGAGCATCGTGATGGCGAAGACGAAGGCCGTGATGCCGATCGGCAGGCTCAGCAGGGTGTAGCCGAACTCCCGCCAGGTGCGTGCCTCGACGGGGGCGCGCAGCCCGGCGGGCAGGCGGTGGCGCCGCTCCTCGACGTCGGAGCCCCGGAATTCCGGCCGGTCCATCCGCGCGTACCCCTGTCCGTAGTCCGTGGCCATCGCTGCCGTCCGTTTCTGCGTCTGCGTCCGTGTGTGCGAGTCGCGGGTTGCGGGTCCGTACTCGGGGCGCTCGGTGGCGCCCTGGTTACAGACTCGTCGACGCGGCCGCTCGCGACCATGGAGCGGGTCGGCGTCTTCCACCGGGGGTTTTCCCTACCCCACGCGGTCCCGCCACGGCAGTTCCGCGGTGATCGTCGTCGGCCCGCCCTGCGGGGAGTCGATCACGAAGAGCCCGTCCACGGCGCCGAGCCGGTCCGCGAGCCCCGCCATGCCCGTCCCGCCGTCGAACCGCGCACCGCCGCGCCCGTCGTCCCACACCTGGATGAGCAGCCGGTCCTCCGAACGCCAGACCTCGACGCTCGCGGACTTCGCCCCGCTGTGCTTGCTGATGTTCTGCAACAGCTCGGAGACCGTGAAGTACGCGATGCCCTCGATCGCGGCCGCCGGGCGCGCCGGAAGCTCGGCGGTCACCTTCACCGGGACCGTGCAGCGCGAGGCCACCGAGGAGAGCGCGGCGTTCAGGCCGCGGTCGGTGAGGACGGCCGGATGGATGCCGCGGGCCAGGTCGCGCAGTTCCTGAAGGGCCAGCTTCACCTCGCCGTGCGCCTCGTCGACCATCGAGGCCGCGGCGTCCGGGTCCTCCAGGAGCTTCTCCTTGGCGAGGCCGAGCCCCATGGCGAGGGCGACCAGGCGGGCCTGCGCCCCGTCGTGCAGATCGCGCTCGATGCGGCGCAGGTCGGCGGCGGCGGTGTCCACCACCACGCCCCGGTCGGACTCCAGTTCGGCGATGCGCCGCTCCAACTCGTCGGAGGGCGACAGCAGCCCGCGCACCATCGCCCGGTCGGCGTTGGTGAGGCCGCGCACGATGAAGGGCAGCACCGGCCAGAGCACGAAGAGCCCGGTGAGGGTGATCGCGAAGGTCACCACGCCCCACGGCAGCCGGATGAACGCGTACAGCATGGTGCGCCAGCCCACCGGGTCCTTCAGGTTCGCCCACAGCCGCCCGAGGAACCCCTGCCCGCGGTGGCCCGGCATCGGACTCGGCTCGTCGATCCGGACGCCGAGCAGCTTTCTGGCCCGCCCCCGTTCGGCCCTGCCGATGAGGCGGGCGCCGAGCAGCCCCATCGCGAGCAGCGGCAGACCGACCACCGTCACCGTCAGGCCGGCGCCCAGGGCCAGCACGGTCACCGCGTAGACGAAGCCGACGATCCCCAGCGGCAGGTTCACCAGGAGGTGTGCGATCTCCTTCCAGGTGTGCCGGTCGTACGCGAAGCGCGCGGGCGGCGGCCGGTCGTCGTCATGCGGAGGCGTGGTGCGTGCGGTCATACGCGCTAGGGTGCCCGGCCCGCCGCCGCGACGCCATGAGGGGGTCCGCCGGGGCAGCCGGGGGATAACCCCACCCCGGCCGGACCATTGCGTGACGCTCTGCTTACTGAACCTTTAGCAGGCCCTAGACTCCCGTGCGTACAGATCGTCGAAACAGTTCGTCGAAACAGCTCGCCGAAACAGATCGGCGCAAAGGGTCGGGGTCAGGGAGTGAAGGACGGTCAGGGAGTGAGGGAGTGACGTGCACGTGACGAACGTCGCGGCAAGCTACTACCAGTCGTACTCCGTCGTCGGACTGCTCGCCGTCGTGGGCGTGCTGTTCGTCGCCGTGGCCTTCGGCGCGGGGCGGCTGCTGCGCCCGGTGGTGCCGACCCCGGAGAAACTCCTGACGTACGAGTGCGGCGTCGACCCCGTCGGCGAGGGCTGGGCCCACACCCAGGTCCGCTACTACGTCTACGCGTTCCTCTACGTGATCTTCGCCGTCGACTCGATCTTCCTCTTCCCCTGGGCGACGGTCTTCGCCGCGCCCGGCTACGGCGCGACCACACTCGTGGAGATGTTCATCTTCCTCGGCTTCCTCGCCGTGGGCCTGCTGTACGCATACAAGAAGGGCGTCCTGACGTGGACGTGACCCCGGAGACCGAAGGGCGGCCGCGGCCCGTGCTGCTTCCCGAGCCGAAGAGGCTGGGCGCGCTCGCCCGCCTCGCCCCCGAGCCGATGAAGGTGGTCCTCAACTGGGGCCGCCGGTACTCCCTCTGGGTCTTCAACTTCGGCCTCGCCTGCTGCGCCATCGAATTCATCGCCGCGTCCATGGCGCGCCACGACTTCATCCGGCTCGGCGTCATCCCCTTCGCGCCCGGCCCGCGCCAGGCCGACCTGATGGTCGTCTCCGGCACGGTCACGGACAAGATGGCACCCGCGGTGAAGCGCCTGTACGAACAGATGCCCGAACCGAAGTACGTCATCTCCTTCGGCGCCTGCTCCAACTGCGGCGGCCCCTACTGGGACTCGTACTCCGTGACGAAGGGCGTCGACCAGATCATCCCGGTCGACGTGTACGTCCCCGGCTGCCCGCCCCGCCCCGAGGCGCTCCTCCAGGGCATCCTCAAACTCCAGGAGAAGATCGCACGGGAGTCGCTGGGGGAGCGGTACGGGAACGGTTCCGGCCCCGGCAACGGTTCCGGCCCCGGCAACGGTTCCGGCCCCGGCAATGGTTCTGGTGCCCGTCCCTCGGCGACCGCGCTCCGGAGCGGCCTGGTGAAGGCGCCCGCGCCGGGGGAGGGCCAGGCATGACCGGCTGGCTGCCGAGCCCCGTCGAGGAGCTCTTCGGCGCGGAGGCGACGGCCGACGAGTCGTACGACGTACTCACCGTCGACGTCCCCCCGGCCGCCTGGACCACCGCCCTGGAAACCGCCCGCACCACCCTGGCCTGCACCTACTTCGACTGGCTGAGCGCGGTCGACGAGCCGGGCACCGGCTTCAGGGTGGCCGCCCACGTCGTGGCGCTCTCTCCCGTACGCCGCCTCCTGCTCCGCACGACGGTCGCGCACGACGCCCCGGTGCTCGCCTCCGCGGTCGACGTCTACGCGGGCGCGGCCTGGCACGAGCGCGAGACGCACGAAATGTTCGGCGTGACCTTCGAGGGCCATCCCGGGCTGACCCCGCTGCTCCTGCCCGACAGCTTCGAGGGCCACCCCCTGCGCAAGGACTTCGTGCTCGCGGCCCGCGTCGCGAAGGCCTGGCCGGGCGCCAAGGAGCCGGGGGAGTCCGAGCACGGCGGCCCCAAACGCCGCCAGATGCTGCCCCCCGGCGTGCCCGACCCGAACGAATGGGGCCCTCTGAAGGGCCAGCTCCCCCCGGCTCCGGCACGCCCGGCGCGCGGGGCGGGCCGCGCCGGAGCCGCCGGGGCGGCGGGCCGCGCCGCGGGCGAACGCCCCGTGCGACGGACCCGCAGCGTGAGCGAGGGCTCCGCCAGCCAGGCCGCCGCGTCGGCGCCCCCGGCGGAGAACACCCCGGCCACGCCCGTCGAACGGGAGACGCCGCCGACCCGCCCCCCGAGGCGTGCGCGCAGCGCGAGCCAGGGCTCGGCGTCGCAGCGGGCGCAGGCTGCACCTGATGCCGCAGCGCCGACCGGTGCCGCAGCTTCGACTGAAGCGGAACCGGAGGCTCCGCGCAGCTCCGACGCTCCCTGGCACCACGCCCGCCCGGCGTTCGACACCACGAAGCAGCCCGAGCCGGAGCCCGAGCCCAAGCCCGAGCCGGAGAACCCCCGTACCTCTGGAGACACCGGGGACACCGAAGACACTGGAGGGAACGAGTGAACGACGCCCTCGACGTCGCCCTGCGCCTCGTCATCGTCTTCGCGGCGTTCCTGGTCCTGCCCCTCGTCGTCGGCCAGACCGAGCACAAGGTGATGGCCCACATGCAGGGCCGCCTCGGCCCCATGCACGCGGGTGGTTTCCACGGGTGGGCCCAACTCGTCGCCGACGGCGTGAAGTTCGCCCAGAAGGAAGACGTCGTCCCGGCCAGGGCCGACCGCCGCGTCTTCCAGCTGGCACCCGCCATCGCCCTCCTCCCGTACCTCCTCGTCCTGGTCGCGATCCCGATCGGCCCCGGTGAGGGCGCGGTCGGCGAGGTCGTCGACGCGGGCATCTTCTTCGTGCTCGCGGTGATGGGCGTCGGCGTACTCGGCTCGCTCATGGCGGGCTGGGCCAGCGCCAACAAGTTCTCCCTCCTCGGCGGCCTCCGCACCGCCGCCCAGCTCCTCGCGTACGAACTGCCGATGCTCCTCGCCGCCGCCTCCGTCGCGATGGCCGCGGGCACGGTCTCACTGCCCGGCATCGTCGACGCGTTCGAGTGGTGGTGGCTGCCCTGGCAGATCGTCGGCGCCCTCGTCTTCTTCGTCGCGGGCCTCGCCGAACTCCAGCGCCCGCCCTTCGACATGCCCGTCGCCGACTCCGAGATCATCTTCGGCGCCTACACCGAGTACACCGGTCTGCGCTTCGCCCTCTTCCTCCTCGCCGAGTACGCCGGAATCGTCGTCCTGTGCGGCCTGACCACCGTCCTTTTCCTGGGCGGCTGGCACGGCCCATGGGGTGCCGACGGGCTCGGCTGGGTCTGGACCCTGCTGAAGACGGCAGTGCTCGCCTTCGCCGTCATCTGGCTGCGCGTCAGCTACCCCCGTCTCCGCGAGGACCAGCTCCAGAAGCTCGCCTGGACCCTCCTCGTCCCGCTCGCCCTCGCGCAGATCGCGCTCACCGGCATCGTGAAGGTGGCGATCTCCTAACCATGTCCCCCATCCCCGGATCCGGCCTGGCCAAGGGCCTCGCCGTCACCCTCCGCACGATGACGAAGAAGACCGTCACCGAGCAGTACCCCGAGCACCAGCCCGAACTGCCGCCCCGCACCCGGGGCGTCATCGGCCTGTTCGAGGAGAACTGCACGGTCTGCATGCTGTGCGCCCGCGAGTGCCCCGACTGGTGCATCTACATCGACTCCCACAAGGAGACGGTCCCGCCCGCCGCCCCCGGCGGCCGCGAGCGCAGCCGCAACGTCCTCGACCGCTTCGCCATCGACTTCGCCCTCTGCATGTACTGCGGCATCTGCATCGAGGTCTGCCCCTTCGACGCGCTCTTCTGGTCGCCGGAGTTCGAGTACGCCGAGACCGACATCCACGAACTCACCCACGAGCGCGACAAGCTCCGCGAGTGGATGTGGACGGTCCCCGCCCCGCCCGCCCTGGACACCGGCGCCGAGGAGCCGAAGGAGCTCGCCGCCGCCCGCAAGACCGCGGACAAACTGGCCTCGGCCGTCGCGGAGCCCGAGACGAAGGGCGAGGAGTCGTGAACAAGGTCGTGCACATCGCCGCCGACACACACGGCTTCGCCGCCGAATCACACAGCCTCGCCGCCGAAACACACGGCTTCCTCTCCCCGACGGGCGTCGAGATCGCCTTCCTCCTGGTCGGCCTCGTCACGCTCGGCGCGGCGGTCATCACGGTCACGACCAAGCAGCTGGTGCACGCCGCCCTGTGGCTCGTCGTCGCGCTCGGCGGCCTCGCCGTCGAGTACCTCCTGCTGACCGCCGAGTTCATCGCCTGGGTGCAGGTCCTCATCTACGTCGGTTCCGTGGTCGTCCTCCTCCTCTTCGGGCTGATGCTCACCAGGGCGCCCATCGGCCGCTCCCCGGACGCCGACTCGGGCAACCGGCCGGTCGCGCTCGCGGTGGCCGTCACCGCTGCCGCCGCCCTGGTCTGGGTCGTCGTGGACGCGTTCCGCACCACGGTGATCGACCTGGACGGCGCCGCCCAGGGCTCCACCGCCGTGACCGGCTCGGTCCTCTTCCGGCACTGGGTGCTCCCCTTCGAGGCGCTCTCGGTCCTCCTCCTCGCCGCCCTCGTCGGCGCGATCGTCCTGTCCCGCAAGAACGCCGCTTCGAAGGCCGCGTCGAACGCCGCGTCGAAGGCCGCGTCGGATGTCCGGGCCACAGACCGGGAGGAGAACAACTGATGCACCTCCACCTCGCCTATCCCGCCGTCCTCGCCGTCCTCCTCTTCAGCGTCGGCCTGTACGGCGTGCTCGCCCGGCGCAACGCGATCCTCGTCCTGATGTCCGTCGAGCTGATGCTCAACGCCGTCAACCTCAACCTGGTCGCCTTCGACGTCTGGCTCCGCGACTCCCTCCACGCCGGCCAGGCCCTGACCCTCTTCGTCATCGCCATCGCCGCCGCCGAGATCGGCATCGGCCTCGCGATCGTCCTGGCGGTCTACCGCAACCGCGGCAGCTCCGCCGTCGACGAACTCCGCGACACCGCCGAGACCACCGCAGAGGCCGCCGCCGAAGAGCCCGACCCCGCACAGCAGCCGCCGTCGGCGCAGACGTCGAAGAAGGCTGAGGCCACCGCGTGACCACGACCACCCTCGCCGTCCTCGTCCCCCTCCTTCCGTTCCTGGGCGCGTCCGCGGGTCTCCTCCTCGGCCGCCGCGTCCCCGGCCTCGTCCGGCCCCTCGCGGTCCTGCCCACCCTGACGGCCCTCGTGCTCGCCGTGCTCGTGGCGGCCCGGCAGGGCGGCGGCACCGGCTCCGGCAAGGCCCCGGTCGACGCCGCGACCGAGCTCACCCCGACCGGCTCGGTCCCCATCGAGCTCGCCCTGCACATCGACGGCTTCGCCGCCCTCGTCGCCGTCCTGGTCGCCGTCGTCGCGTCCTGCGTGCAGATCTACTCGACGGGTTACCTCCGCGACGACCCGCGCTACCCCTCGTACGCCGCTCTCGTCTCCCTCTTCACCTCCGCGATGCTGCTCGTCGTCTACTCCGGCGACCTGATGGTGCTCCTGGTCGGCTGGGAGATCATGGGCATCTGCTCGTACTTCCTGGTGGGCCACTACTGGGAGACCCCCGAGGCGCGCGCCGCCTCCCTGAAGGCCTTCCTCGTCACCAAGCTCGGTGATGTCCCCTTCCTGATCGGCCTGTTCGCGCTCGCCGCCGACACGGGCTCCTTCCGCGTCACGACGATCCTCGCGACGGTCACGGACGGCGGTCTGGACCACCCGACACTCATCGCCCTGCTGCTCCTCGCGGGCGTGGCGGGCAAGTCGGCGCAGTTCCCGCTGCACACCTGGCTGCCCGACGCGATGGCAGGCCCCACACCCGTCTCCGCGCTGATCCACGCCGCGACGATGGTCGCCGCCGGCGTCTACTTCGTGGCCCGGCTCCTCCCCGTCTTCGCCGCGTCCGCCGCGGCCCTGGTCGTCCTCGCCGTCATGGCCGCCGTCACCATGGCCGGTTCGGCCCTCGCCGCGCTCGCCCAGGACGACATCAAGCGCGTCCTCGCGTACTCGACGATCGGCCAGCTCGGCTACATGACCGGCGCCCTCGCCGTCGGCGACCGCGGAGCCGCCGTCTTCCACCTCCTGTCCCACGGCGCCTTCAAGGCGCTGCTGTTCCTCACCGCGGGCGTGCTCATCCACGCCGCCGGCACCAACTCGCTGGCCGCCATGTCCCGCATGAAGGGCCTGCGCGACCGCGTCCCCGACGCCTACTGGACGATGACCGTGGCGCTCCTCGCGCTCGCCGCGATCCCGCCGTTCAGCGGCTTCTTCTCCAAGGAGGCCGTGCTCGGCGCCGCCGAGCACACGGCCACGGGCCACGCCGGGTCCGCGCCCACTGCGGCGGGCTGGATCGTCCTCGTCGCCGGTCTGCTCACCGCCCTCCTCACCGCCGCGTACGCGACGCGGCTCTGGCTGCTCGCCTTCAACGGCAGGGGAGCGGATGCCCCCGACCACGGGAAGCAGCCCGTCGCCATGACCGCTGTGCTGTGGGTGCTCGCCGTCCCCTCTCTCGTCTTCGGTCTGGCCGCCGGCGTCCTGCCGGACTGGTTCGACGGCCACTCGCTCGCCCCGACGCTCACCACCTCCGTCCTGGGCACGGGCCTCGCGCTGGTCGGCGGCCTGGTCACCTACGGCGCGTGGCGCCACACCATGGCGCTCACCGCCCGCGTCCCGATGGGCGCGGTCGCCGCGACCCCGGACGGCGAGGGCTCCCAGGTCGAGGCGGAGGCCATCGCCACCCACGCCCCCGCCTACGGAGACGTGGCCTCGGCACCGGACCCGGCCGACCCCGGCCGCCTGCTGCTCGGCCCGCTGCACCGGCACGCCGCCGCCGGCTTCCACCTCGACGCCGTCTACACCGCCCTGTTCGTGCGCCCCGTCCGGGCCGCCGCGGGACTCGTCCGCTTCCTCGACCGTGAGGTCGTCGAGACGTACGTGCGCGGCGCGGGCGCCGCACCCCGCTGGCTCGGCGTGGCCGTCCGCCGCGCACAGACCGGCAACGTGCAGACCTATCTGAGCGCGCTGCTCGCAGGCACGGTCGTCCTGGCCGTCGCCGCCGTCCTCGTCGCCACCGCCGGAGCGTGAGCAGCCGTGATCGGTATCAGTGAGTCCGTGATGCAGTTTCTTCTGGCGTTGATCGTCGTCGGCCCGCTCATCGGCGCCGTGGCCGCCCTGCTGCCGGCCCCGCCCGGGCTGAAGGGAAAGTCGCCCGACCAGGCCGTGCTGCGCCACGGTGTGACCGTGACCGGCGTGATCCTCATCGCCGCGATCGTCCTCGCGCTCGGCTTCGACCACGACCAGCCGTCGAAGATGCAGGCCACGACCGATATCAGCTGGATCCCCGCACTCGACGTGCGCATCCATCTCGGCATCGACGGCATCTCGCTCCCCCTTCTGGTCCTGACCGCGCTGCTGACGTTCCTCTGTGCGCTGTACTCCTACTTCAAGCTGCCTGCGGGCCCGTCCCCCAAGGCGTTCGTCGCGCTGATCCTGATGCTCGAGTCCGGCACTCTCGCGACCTTCGCCGTCCTCGACCTGCTGTTGTTCTTCCTGGCGTTCGAGATGGTGCTCATCCCGATGTACTTCCTCATCGCCCGCTGGGGCGGTGAGCAACGCACGCAGGCCGCCTGGAAGTTCATCCTGTACACCCTGCTCGGATCCGTCGTCATGCTGCTGGGCCTGCTCCTCATCGGGCTCAAGTCCGGCACATTCGACATGGTGGCACTCGCCACTGACAACGGCCGTGACCTGACCACATCCGTGCAGGTCATCGCCGTTCTGGCGATCGGGATCGGGCTCGCGGTCAAGACGCCGATGTGGCCGTTGCACAGCTGGCTGCCCGACGCCCACACCGCCGCGCCGACCGTCGGCTCGGTCCTGCTGGCCGGCGTGCTGCTGAAGATGGGTACGTACGGGTTCGTCCGGATCGTCCTGCCCATCGCCCCCGACGGAATGCGGGAGTTCGCGCCGTACCTCGCGGCCTTCGCGGTCGTCGGGATCATCTACGGATCCCTGGCCTGCCTCGCGCTCGCCAAGCAGGGCGCGAAGGGCGACCTCAAGCGCCTCATCGCGTACTCGTCCGTCGGCCACATGGGCTTCGTCCTGCTCGGCATCTCCACGATGAGCCCGACCGGAGTGAACGGCGCCCTGTTCGCCAACATCGCCCACGGCCTCATCACCGGCCTGCTCTTCTTCCTCGTCGGCGCGCTGAAGGACCGCACCGGCACCACCGACCTCGACTCCCTCGCCCAGGAGTCCGGCGCCGCGCTCTACGGCAAGGCCCCCCGCCTCGGCGGCCTCCTCGCCTTCGGTGCCGTCGCCTCCCTCGGACTGCCGGGCCTCGCCGGGTTCTGGGGCGAAATGCTCGCGCTGTTCGGCGCGTTCGAGCCCGCTTCCGACCTCAGCCGGCCCGCCTTCCTCACCTTCATGGCCATCGCCGCCTTCGGCACCCTGCTCACCGCCGCGTACATGCTCATCGTCGTACGCCGTGTCTGCATGGGCCCGATGCCGCAGACCACCACGGCCGACGAGCCCGCCCCCAAGGCCCTCGCCGACGTCCACGGCTACGAATTCGCCGCCTGGACCCCGCTCGTCGCCCTCACCGTCCTCGCCGGACTCTGGCCCGCGGCTCTCCTCGGCCTGACCGACCCGGCCGTGCAGAAGCTCCTCACTGGAGGCAAGTCGTGACCGTGGCCGCCGAAAGCGCCGCCAGCCTCGTCCAGTCCGTCGACTGGCTCGCGATCGCGCCGCCGACCATCGCCGCGGTCGTCGGCCTCGTCGTACTCGTGGCCGACCTCTTCGTGAAGGACGGCAAGAAGGCGCTCCTCGGCTGGTTCTCCGTGGCGGGCCTGGCCGCGGCCGCGCTCTCGCTGCTGCCCCTCCTGGACGACGACCGCTCGACCTTCTGCCTGACCGGCGAGGGCCCGCACGCGTGCAGCTACACCGCCGACCGCTTCACCCTCGTCATCCAGCTCCTCGTCCTCGGCGGCGCCCTGCTCGCCGCCCTGCTCTCCATGAGCACCCTCAAGGACTCCGGCGACGAACTCCCCGAAGGGGAGTTCTGGTTCCTGCTGCTCTCCTCCGCGGCGGGCGCCGCCCTGCTGCCCGCCTCGCGCGACCTCGCGACGCTCATCGTCGCCCTCGAAGTCGCGTCCCTGCCGGCGTTCGCCCTCGTCGGCCTCAGGCGCGGCGACAAACGCTCCTCCGAAGCGGCCCTGAAGTTCTTCCTCTCCTCGGTCACCGCGACCGCGGTGAGCCTCATGGGCGTGAGCTTCGTGTACGCGGCGACCGGCACCCTGCACCTCACGGAGATCGCCACCGAGCTCCAGGAAGTCGACGGACAACTCCACACGCTCGCCCAGACCGGCGTCGCGCTCACCCTCGTCGGCTTCGCCTTCAAGGTGGCCGCCGTGCCCTTCCACTTCTGGGTGCCGGACACCTACGTGGGCGCGCCCCTGCCCGTCGCCGCCTACCTCTCCGTCGTCGGAAAGGCCGTCGGCTTCACCGGCCTCATCCTCGTCACCGTCGTCGCCTTCCCGTCGTACGCGGACGTGTGGGGCCCCGCGCTCGCCGTCCTCGCCGCGCTCACCATGACCGCGGGCAACGTGGCGGCCCTGCGCCAGCAGTCCACGCGCGCGTACAGCGCGGTCCGCCTCCTCGCCTGGTCCTCGGTCGGCCAGGCCGGATACCTCCTGGTCCCGATCGCCGCCGCCGGGTACGCCGACAACGAGGCCGCCGCCGAGAAGGCCATCGGCTCCACCGTCGCGTACGCCCTGATGTACGCCGCCGTGAACCTCGGCGCCTTCGCCGTGGCCGCCCTCGTCGGCCGCACACAGCGCCTGAACCGCGTCAGCGACTACCGCGGCCTGTACGCGCGCAGCCCCCTCGCCGCCCTCGTCCTCGGCTTCTTCCTGCTCTGCCTGGCGGGACTGCCGCCCGGCATCATCGGTCTCTTCGCGAAGGTCACCGTCTTCTCGGCCGCTGTCGACGCGGGCCTCGGCTGGCTCGCCGTGGTCATGGCCGTGAACGTGGTGATCGCGCTCTTCTACTACCTCCAGTGGACGGCGCTCCTGTTCCGCGCCCCGGAGGGGGAGCCGGTCAAGCACCGCGTCCCCGCCCCGCTCACGGCGGCCATCGCGCTGACGGCGGTCCTCGGGATCGCGCTCTCCGGAGCGCCCCAGCTGGTCCTGAGGTTCTCGGACACCGCCCTGTTCTGACGGCCCGCTCCGGCCGGGCGCCCCGGTCGGCCCCCGCCGTCACCCGCGCGGCCTACACCGCTCATGCGTGCACAAGGGAACTAGTGCTCCCCGCCTGGCGTTGACCAGTACGGGAGGGTCCACTGAACAGTGGAAGCACCAGTCAGCAGAGGGTTCCCCCACGCACCACCAGGAGGGCGTACCGTGCACCGCCGGCACAACGGGTTGAAGACCGCCGTACTCCTCGGGGGACTGTCCGCGCTCATCCTTGTCATCGGCAGTTTCTTCGGGCGTACGGGTCTGGTCGTCGCGCTCTTCGTAGCGCTCGCCACCAACGCGTACGCGTACTGGAACAGCGACAAGCTCGCCCTGCGCGCCATGCGGGCCCGCCCGGTGAGCGAATTCGAGGCCCCCGAGCTGTACCGCATGGTCCGCGAGCTCTCCACCCAGGCCCGCCAGCCCATGCCCCGCCTGTACATCTCGCCCACCGAGGCGCCGAACGCGTTCGCGACGGGCCGCAACCCGCGCAACGCGGCGGTGTGCTGCACCGACGGCATCCTCCGCCTCCTCGACGAGCGCGAGCTGCGCGGCGTCATCGGCCACGAGCTCAGCCACGTCTACAACCGCGACATCCTGATCTCGTCGGTCGCGGGCGCCCTCGCCTCCGTGATCATGTTCCTGGTCAACTTCGCCTGGCTGATCCCCGTCGGCCGGTCGAACGACAATGAGGGCCCCGGCATCTTCGGCATGCTCCTGATCATGTTGCTCGGCCCGCTCGCGGCCTCCGTCATCCAGCTCGCGATCAGCCGCTCCAGGGAGTACGAGGCCGACGCGTCCGGCGCGCAGCTCACCGGCGACCCCCTCGCCCTCGCGAGCGCCCTGCGGAAACTCGACGCGGGCACCAAGCAGTTGCCGCTGCCTCCGGAGCCCCGCCTCGAGACGGCGAGCCACATGATGATCGCCAACCCCTTCCGTCCGGGGCAGGGCATGTCCAAGATGTTCTCCACACACCCGCCGATGGCGGAGCGCATCGCCCGGCTCGAGCAGATGGCAGGTCGCCACCAGTGAAGACAATCCTGAACGTCATATGGCTCGTCCTCTGCGGCTTCTGGATGTTCCTGGCCTACCTGGTCGCGGGTGCGATCCTCTGCGTCACGATCATCGGCATCCCGTTCGGTCTGGCCAGCTTCCGCATCGGCCGCTATGCGCTGTGGCCCTTCGGCTACACCACGGTCGAGCGCCGCGACGCGGGCGCGCCCTCCTGCGTGGGCAATGTGCTGTGGCTGCTCCTCGCCGGCTGGTGGCTCGCCCTCGGCCACATCTTCACCGGCATCCTCCTGTGCGTCACGATCATCGGCATCCCCCTGGGCATCGCCAACTTCAAGCTGATCCCGGTCTCCCTGCTGCCCCTCGGCCGCGACATCGTCCGTACCGACCAGCCGTTCGCCGCGCGCTACTGAAGCGGGTGCACTCCGGTGCGGCAGCCGAGGTATGCCCTCACCGCGTACGACCCCGAAGCCGCGCCGCACGACGAGATCTGGGCGTACTGCGCGGACGCGGAGCACCTCGACGCGGACGGCCGGTGCCACTGGCTGACCGTCGCCCGTCGCCACGCAGGGCACCTCGCCCCCCTTCGAGGAGCTCCTCGCCCTCCTCGCACGGATGGCCATCGAAGTCGTCCTGACCTGAAGTGGCTCGGCCCACCGACCCAGTACGGAGGGACGGGCCCGGCCCGATTGTCAGTGCCGTGGTCCACCATGAACCCATGAACGACAGCGAGCAGTTGCTGGCCCGTGTCGCCACCGAGGCGCGCGCCACCCGCCCCTGGGGCTGGGACTCCCTCCCCGCCCCCGTGGACGCGGCGACCCTGGCCCGGGCGGAGGCCTCCCTGGGCTTCACGCTGCCGCCCTTGCTCGCCGCGCTCTACACCCGCATAGGCGACGGCGGTTGGGGCCCGGAGTACGGCTTGTTGCCCCTGCTCGAAGGCAAGTCGTCAGGAGGCGAGCCGGCCGTCGTCGAGGAGTACTTCACGATGCGCGGCTCCGAATGGGGCTGGCCCGAAGGCGTCCTGCCGATATCCCACTGGGGCTGCGCGATGTACGCGTGCGTGGACTGCCGCACCGACGACGCGCAGGTCCTGCTCTTCGAGCCCAACGGCGGCGACCCGCGGCACGCCTGGTTCATCGACTCCCCGGACCTCACGACGTGGCTCACCGCATGGCTCGACGGCACGGGCTGGTACGAGGAGGACAACGACGACCTGGAACTGCCGGCTTGGGAGGACGCCCGCACGCGCGCGTGAGGCACCCTTCCTGCGGCCTTCCCCCAGGGAACCGCCTTCAGCCGTCAGAACCCCCGCCGTCGTTCCGGCCCCGCATCCGCCCCCGCACCCCATAGGCGACGACACCCACTGCCAGCACCAGCACCCCGGCCACCACCGAGGACACCGGCAGGGCGAACGCCAGCGTGACGCAGCCGATTCCGCCCACCAGCGGCACGACACGCGCTGTCGGCTTCGAACTGAGCGTCCACGCCGACGCGTTGGCGACCCCGTAGTACACGAGCACTCCGAAGGAGGAGAAGCCGATCGCCCCACGCACATCCACCGTCGCCGCCACCACCGCGACCACGGCCCCGACGGCGAGCTCCGCGCGGTGCGGCACCCTAAAGCGCGGGTGCACGGCCGCGAGAGCCCCCGGCAGGTGCCTGTCCCGCGCCATGGCCAGCGTGGTCCGCGACACGCCGAGGACCAGCGCGAGCAGCGAGCCGAGCGCCGCCACCGCCGCGCCCGCCCGTACCACCGGCACGAGCCCCGGCGCCCCCGCCGCACGCGCCGCCTCCACCAGCGGCGCCGACGCACCGGCGAGCCCGTCGGAGCCCAGTACGGTCAGCGCGGCCACCGCCACGGCCGCGTAGACGCACAGCGTGATGCCCAGGGCGAGCGGGATCGCCCGCGGAATGGTCCGCGCGGGATCCCGCACCTCCTCGCCGAGCGTCGCGATCCGCGCGTACCCGGCGAAGGCGAAGAACAGCAGCCCGGCTGCCTGCAACACCCCGCCGAACCCGTCCGAGAGCCCCACGTCGAGGCGCCCGGCGTCGGACGCCCCCGACCCCGCGCAAGCGGCCACGACGGCCGCCAGCACGGCGAGCACCACGGCGACGATCCCGCGCGTCAGCCACGCCGACTTCTGCACGCCCACATAGTTGACGGCGGTCAGCAGCACGACGGCTCCGACGGCCACCGCGTGCGCCTGCCCGGGCCAGAGATACGCCCCCACGGTGAGCGCCATCGCCGCGCACGACGCCGTCTTGCCGACGACGAACGCCCAGCCCGCCAAGTAGCCCCGGAACGCCCCGAGCCGCTCCCGCCCGTAGACGTAGGTCCCGCCCGACGCGGGATAGCGGGCGGCGAGCCGCGCCGACGACATCGCGTTGCAGTACGCCACCACGGCGGCGAGGCCGAGGCCGATCAGCAGCCCCGAGCCGGCGGCTCCGGCAGCCGGCCCGAGAGCCGCGAAGATCCCTGCACCCATCATCGACCCGAGGCCGATCACCACCGCGTCGAAGACGCCGAGCGTCCGCCGGAGCTCCGCCTGTTGTGTCATACGCCGCACCCTACGGATCACCGCAACCGCGACTCTCCGTAGAGACGTCCTTCAGGGCAACAGCGCACAAAAGCTCACCGCGCGAGAAAGGCCGGGTCACCGCATGGGCATCATCAGCTGGATCGTTCTGGGACTGCTGGCCGGAGCCGTCGCCAAACTGCTGCTGCCCGGCCGAGACCCGGGCGGCTTCATCGGCACGACCGTCATCGGCATCGCCGGCGCCTTCATCGGCGGCTGGATCTCCGCCCGCTACCTCGACCACCCCATCGCCGACGACTTCTACGACGGCGCCACCTGGGCGGCGGCGATCGGCGGCTCACTGGTCCTGCTGGTCGCGTACCGCATCCTCTTCGGCCACTCACGGCGTTGAGCGGCCGTTCCCCGATCTGCGGCCAGCAGCAAGGGCGGGCACCCCATCCGGGGTGCCCGCCCTCCGTAGTTCAGGCCGTCGCTCGTACGACAGTGGACCACCGCGACAGTGGACCACCGGCAGAAGCGCCGGCAGGAGTACCGGCAGAGCTACCGGTAGTTCACGAATTGCAGCGCAAAATCGAAGTCCTGCCCCTTGAGCAGTGCCTGCACGGCCTGAAGGTCGTCCCGGCTCTTCGAGCTGACCCGCAGCTCGTCACCCTGCACCTGCGCCTTGACGCCCTTGGGGCCCTCGTCGCGGATGATCTTGGCGACCTTCTTCGCGTTCTCCTGGGAGATGCCCTCCTCGATGGAGGCGAAGATCTTGTACTCCTTGCCGGACAGCTGCGGCTCGCCCGCGTCCAGCGCCTTCAGTGAGATGCCGCGCTTGACCAGCTTGGACTGGAAGACATCGAGGATCGCCTTGACCCGCTCCTCGCCGCTCGCCTCCATCAGGATCTTCTCGCCGGACCACGAGATCGAGGCGCCCGTGCCCTTGAAGTCGTAACGCTGCGAGATCTCCTTGGCGGCCTGGTTGAGGGCGTTGTCGACCTCCTGCCGCTCGACCTTCGAGACGATGTCGAAACTGGAGTCGGCCATGTCCTGTGGCTCCTTGTATCGGGGTATGCGTACTCAGCGGTTACACGGCCGACTGACGCTGGCCGCATCCGCAAAGCCTAGCCACCACCCCCGCGCGGGGTGCCGCTCAATCGGGTGGCGAAGCACCCCTGTGCATCAGGTATCGTTTACGTCGTTGCCACGGAGCGACGCGAAAGCGGAGCTTGGCGACAAACCCGGCGGTGTGCCCGAGCGGCCAAAGGGAGCAGACTGTAAATCTGCCGGCTCAGCCTTCCCAGGTTCGAATCCTGGCGCCGCCACATGAAGGTAAACCCCCTCCGATCTGCGGAAACGCAGAGCGGAGGGGGTTTCTTCGTAGAGGGCGGCGTGGCTGTTCAGACCGGGCTGACCGTGCCGAGACGTCCCCGTACGACCTTCGTGGACTCCGGCAGCAGGTGGGCGCCGACAAGAGCGGTGCCTTCGGGGACACGCAGAGTGAGCAGGGAACGCACCCTCTCCAGGGTGCTGAGGTCGATGCTCGGCTGGAGTGTCTCGATCGTGAGCTCGCACAGCTTGGGGAAGAGGCCCAGCCACTCCCAGGTGGGTCCCATGTCCGCCTCGAGCCACAGGTGGGTGAGGCGCTGCCCCGGGCACATGGCGACGAAATCGTCGACAGTGAACTCGCCCGCGATCCTGATGCGGGAGCGGCCGCCGAAGCTGCGCAGCGCACGCAGTTCGTTCAGGTTCGACACGGGGAAGTAGAGGCCGTCCTCGGCGAGGTGCGCGACCACCTCCTGGCCGTAGAGCTCGGTGTCGTACCGCCCCCACGCCTGGGCGAGTTCGTTGCGTACGCGCAGGTCGGGGTGGTTGCGGTACAGGGCGAGCAGCTCGATCGCGGCATAGGTGGCGATGGGTGTGGCGGTCAGCACGGTGAAGTACGCCTCGTCCGCCACGGCTCGGTGGGCGGCTTCCGCCGCGGCGGCCCTGGCCTTCTGCTCTTCCGTGGCGAACGGGCCCGGGTCGTTCGGGCGCGCGGGCAGCTCCCGGGGGCCGGACAGCAGTTCGATGACTACGGGGCCGATGGCCGCCAGGGCACGCGCCTGGTCCGGCGAACGCGGCGGGATGAGGGCCGCGGCCCGCTCCTGCACCTCGGCCCGCACCGAGGGGGCGAGCTCGGTCGCGTGCTCCAGGCAGGCGGCCGCGAGGAGGTGCAGCCGGTCCAGGCTCTGGCGCGAGGTGTCCTGGCGCCTGATGAGGCCGGTGAGGAGGTACGTCCGCTCGGTGGGCCGCGCATGGGCGACGGCCATGCGGATGACGTCCTCCCACTGGTCCAGGTGCGCGTTGGCGATGAGGAAGTCGAAGTCGAGCCCTTCGACCGCCGCCTTGGCCCCGAGGTAGTCCTGAAAGGTCCGGTGGACGAAATCCATGGAGTCCGCACTCGGTTCCCGGAGCAGACCGCTGCGGACGAGCAGATGCCGGTAGACCTCCTCCGGCGTGCCCTGTTCGGCGACCTTCGGCATGGCCGGCAGGACCTGGCCCAGGAGTTCCACCGCGTCGGTGCGGTTCATCTCGGAGCGGCCGTTGCGGATCATCCAGTAGGCCAGTTTCTGGATGAGCTGGATGTGCTCGGCCTCGCTGATGTGGATGGGCCCGGACTTGTTGACACCCCGCTCACGGTCGCGCCGGAAGAGCAGCATGGACAGGGCCGCGTCGTAGATCTCCTTGCGGCCCTCGGGCAGGAAGCCGCGGCGGTCCTGGTGCAGGGCGCAGATCAGGCCGCACATCAGCGGATTGATCGCGAGCCTGCTCAGGTCCTCCTGGGCGCGGACCGCGCGCAGGAGCTCGGTGGCGTACTGGTCACTGATGCCGGCCGCCTTGTGCCACCGCTGAATGAACTCCGCGATGTTGGCCCTGTTCATGGGGGCGAGGTCGAGCTCGGCGAAGTCGTCCTCGGTCAGCCAGCGTTCCCGTACGGCCGAGGGCCGGGAGGTGACGAGCCAGCGGTTGTCGGGGTAGGCGCTGAGGAGCTCCCGGAGCCAGCGACGGGCGTCGTTGCGGTCGTCCTCGGGTACCTCGTCGATGCCGTCGATCAGGATGAGCCCGCGGCCCGCCTGTAGCACCCGGTCGATCCAGCCGTGCGGCTGGCTGCCGGCGATCGGGCAGTCCACCGCGGCCAGGAAGCCGTCGGGAGTGGGCAGAGGGGCGCCACCGCGGGTCAGGGTGCGCAGGGGGAGGACGAACGGGACGACTCCGTAGAGATACAGCAACTGTTCGTCCAGCGACTTCTTCGCCGTGGTCACCGCCAGCCACTGGATGAGGGTGGTCTTTCCGGAGCCGGCCGCACCCCTGAGGAGTACGCGGTTACGGCCCGCGAGGACGTGGTCGGCCGAGACCACACTGGGAGTGGCGCTGAGCGCGTCGGCGGCCGCGTCCAGCCTGAGATACGCCACGTCGAGCCGCCAGCTCTCCGGAGCTCCGGAGAGGTCGAGGCCGAAGATGCTCAGCTTGCCGTGCTTGGCCGCGATGTAGTGCGCATACCGCTCCTCGAACGGGCCGTCCGCCGGGGAGGGTGACCGGGTGATCAGGGAGTCGATCTTGCGGGTCAACTCCTCCAGGGCGCGGCTCTGTTCGAGCAGGGTGCGGGCCACGAAAGTGGACCGCTGGGTGAAGAAGTTCAGGATGTGCAGGCACGCGGTGTCCAGCACGCCGGCGTGCAGCGTGACCGCGTCGTGGGACAGGCCGAGCGTCGCCGTCCGGTTCTGGGCGCGCAGGTGCCGGGAGAGCTCCAGATGGCCGAGCCGCACGGCCTGCACATCGTCCATGTCAAGTGTGCCGAGGGTGCGCAGGGAGTCGGTGACGGCGTGGATGACGGCCTGCTTCTCGAAGGAGGGCAGCAGCTCTTCCACGCCGGTCGAGTGGGCGGCTCGCTTGACCAGCTCCTCGGCGATCTTGTGCAGATCCTTGTCGGAGAGCGTCCGCTTCTCACCGCGGAACGAGACGAGTCGCGACACCCGGACGGGACTGTCGACCAGGTCGGCCCCAGGGCCTTCGGACACGAACAGCTTCCTGATCAGCGGGCCCACGATGCTCGACGCGAGCCGGGCTCCGATCACGGCGGGTTCCATCAGCCCAGCCCTCCGAGGCATTCCGCGCGGCCCGAACCGCCGATCGTCTTCGCGGCAGGATAGGGCTGAGCCCAGGAGGGAACGGCCAACTTCGCGTTAACTTCCCCCAGTTGAGGCACCACTCCTTGACCCGCGGGAACGCCGGAGGGCGGAGCGTTCGTACGTACTTTCGGAGCGTCCGAACGGCATGCGATCGTGGCGTGTGGTGACAGGTGGCGGCGTGTGTGACACATGGCAGCCCCGGGCGCCCGCGCCGGCCGGGCACACTGATCGCATGTCCTCCCGTCGCAGAAACTGCCCGGAGTGCCGCCGCGAGATCGCTGTCGTCGGCGGCCGGTTCGCCCGCCACGACCCGCCGGGCCCGCGCGGCACCGGCGACCTGATCTCCTGCCCGGGGTCCCGCAGGCAGGCCCCGTTGGGAGCCGCACAGGCGGCTCTGGACGGCTATGTGGTCCCCGACCACCCCGGACAGCTCCCGCTGTTCTGAGCGGGCCTCAGAAGCCGTTCTGGGACCGGCCGGACAGCTAAGCCTGCGCCCTCAGTTGCCCGCGACCGACTTGACCGCCACCGACACCGGCACGGAGCCGCTGACCAGCTCCAGCGTCAGCCCGGCCGTCGCCGGGGTCTCCAGGAGCTCCGCGAGCACCGCGGCGACGTCGTCCCGCGGGACCGGCCCGCGTCCGGTCGACGCCTCCAGGCGTACGAGACCGGTGCCCGCGTCGTCCGTCAGCATCCCGGGACGCAGGATCGTCCAGTCCAGGGCGGCACGCGCGCGTACGTTCGCGTCCGCCTCGCCCTTGGCCCGCAGGTAGGCGTCGAAGACCTCGTCGCCCTGGTGCCCGGGATCGGCGCCCATCGACGACACGACGATGTAGCGCCGCACTCCGGCCCGCTCCGCCGCGTCCGCGAAGAGCACGGCCGCGCCGCGGTCCACGGTGTCCTTGCGGTCGACGCCGCTGCCCGGCCCCGCGCCCGCCGCGAAGACCGCCGCGTCGGCTCCGCGCAGTCGCTCGGCCACCTCGTCGACCGACGCCGACTCCAGGTCGCACAGCACCGGTTCAGCACCCGCTTCGCGCAGATCCGCCTCGTGATCGGGGTTGCGGATCACCCCGGCCACCTCGTCACCACGCGCGGCGAGCAGACGCTCCAGCCGCAGCGCGATCTGACCATGACCCCCAGCGATGACAATGCGCATACTCCCGACCGTACGACAGGGCGGACGAGAGCGCTCAACGCGCGCGTGGGGGGCCGGTAGTGCGGCAGTGAGGCCACGCGTGCGTGCAGGCTGTCCCAGCACCCCCGCGCGCGGGAGCCCGTCCAGCCCTCAGGAGGACGCCTCGTCACCCTTCGGGCGGCCGGGCGCCGCCTCCGTCGACCGTCCCTGCCGCGGCAGGTCCAGCGCCACCGCCACGGCGGAGTCGCAGTACTCGCGCACCGCGCTGGTCCGCGCCACGACGCGCCCCCCGTGCACCACGATCCGGCTGTACGCGAGCGACAGCGCCCCCGCGAGCCGGTCGCCGCGCACGGCGAGCAGTTCCGCGGGGAAGCCCGCCTCCACCCGCACCTCGGGCAGACCCATGGCCGCCCGCGCAGCCCCGCTCACCGCTCCGTAGGCGTCCTCGGGCCGCAGCCTGAACCCCGTGGCCAGCAGATACGCGGCCTCCAGCGGATCGCCGCGCCCCACCGGGTTCGACACGTCCCGCAGGGCCCCGCTGCCCGCGGCGACCCGCACCCCGGCCGCACGCAGCAGCCGCACGGGCGCCGTCCTGCGCCGTTCCGCGCTCCCGCACCCGCCCTGCGGCAGGCACACCACCGTCACCCCGGACGCCGCGAGCTGCTCGGCGGTGCGCGAGGCCACGTCCGTGGGCAGCCGTCCGAGGCCGCCGCACGGCCCGACCGTCACCCCGGCCCGCACCCCGGCCGCCATCGCCGCGAGCCGCCCGAGCCGGGCCGGGTCGTCACCGTCCGTGTGCAGGTCGACGGGGCACCCGTGCTCCGCGGCGATCTCCAGGACCGCCTCCGTGTAACCCGTCGGGTCGGGGTCGAGATCAGGACAACCGCCCACTACGGAGGCGCCCATCTTCACCGCGTCGCGCAGTATCGCGAGCCCGTCGGCGCCGGCGACGCCGGTCAGCAGCCGCGGTACCGCGACGGTCGTCATGTCGACCAGCCCCCGGAGCGAGCGCCGCGCCTGCAACACCGCCTCCATCGGGCCGAGCCCCTGCACGTCACCGATCCGCACGTGGGAACGGACCGCCGTGGCGCCGTGCCCGAGCTGCAACAGGGCCGCCTCGGTGGCCCTGCGCTGCACGTCGGGGACGTCGTACGAGACCGGCCCCACCGCGTCCGCCGACAGCGCCGTGTCGCCGTGCGTGTGCGGCTCCGCGGGCGCCGGCAGCAGGAGGTAGCCGTCGAGGTCCACGCGCGCGGCGTGCGAGGTCAGGCTGCCGGCTGTGCCGACCGCCTCGATGCGCCCGCCGCCGAGCCGGACGTCGACGGTCCGGCCGTCGGTGAGCCGGGCTCCGCAGAGCAGCAGGGCCCCGGGATCGTCCGCGGGGCCGGAACCGGACGGTCCGGGGGCGCCGGAGGAGTGGGGCTGCTGCGGCTGGCTGTCGGGCATCGCGCTCCTGGGGCTCGGGGGACGGCTGCAGTCGTTTCGAGGCGGCAAGATCACGCAGCGCGCGTCGAGCCTAGGACGGCGAAAGGCCCGCTTCGAGGAGGAGCGGAATAGTCGTACCGGTGTGGTGCGAGTAGCCGCACGGGGCGCTCACAGACGCCTGAGACGGGCCGGCCGACGTCCTGGGGCAGCCCCGGCGAAACGGATTTGGGCGATCGGCGACCAACCGTGTAATGTCTTCATCGCTCGCCCCAATAGCTCAGTCGGTAGAGCGTCTCCATGGTAAGGAGAAGGTCTGCGGTTCGATTCCGCATTGGGGCTCTGATGTCGAGTGATCCTCGCTTTCGGGCGAGGAGATCACGGCATCGCAGCGGTGTAGCTCAGTCGGTAGAGCAAGCGGCTCATAATCGCTGTGTCACCGGTTCAAGTCCGGTCACCGCTACTCCTGGTAGCCGATTGTGGGGTCGGTCCTTCGATCGGCTACTCTTTTATGCGTTCATCCGTCCATCCGTCCGTCAAGGAGCACTCACGTGGCTGCCACCGACGTCCGCCCGAAGATCACGCTGGCCTGCGTGGAGTGCAAGGAGCGGAACTACATCACCAAGAAGAACCGGCGTAACGACCCGGACCGACTGGAGATGAAGAAGCACTGCCCGCGCTGCAACGCGCACACTGCGCACCGCGAAACGCGCTAAACACAGGCTCGTACACGAGGCCGTCCCCGTTGTTCGGGGGCGGCCTCGCGTCGTTTACGAAACCAACCGCAGGAGGTGCCGAGCCCATGGCGCTCGACCAGTCCTTCGTGGGGCGGTCCTATCCCCCCACTGATCCTTATGAGGTCGGCCGGGAGAAGATCCGTGAGTTCGCCGAAGCGGTGGGAGACGCCAATCCCGCCTACACGGACACGGAGGCCGCCAAAGCGCTCGGTTACCCCGATGTGATCGCTCCGCCCACTTTTGTGTTCGCGATCACATTCAAGGCGGCGGGTCAGGTCATCGAGGACCCGCAGCTGGGTCTCGATTACAGCCGCGTGGTGCACGGCGACCAGAAGTTCGCCTACAGCCGCCCGGTGCGCGCGGGTGACCGGCTCACGGTCAGCTCGACCATCGAAGGCATCAAGTCGCTCGCGGGCAACGACATCCTGGACGTCCGCGGCGAGGTCCACGACGAGGCGGGCGAGCATGTCGTGACCGCCTGGATCAAGCTCGTCGCGCGCGCGGCAGAGGGGGCGTGAAGCGATGACGGCGAAGATTTCCTACGACGACGTCGAGGTCGGCACCGAGCTGCCGGCCCAGAGCTTCCCGGTGACCCGCGCCACACTCGTGCGGTACGCGGGCGCCTCCGGTGACTTCAACCCGATCCACTGGAACGAGAAGTTCGCGGTCGAGGTCGGCCTCCCCGACGTCATCGCCCACGGCATGTTCACCATGGCCGAGGCGATCCGCGTCGTCACCGACTGGCTGGGCGACCCCGGGGCGGTCGTCGAGTACGGTGTCCGCTTCACCAAGCCCGTCGTCGTCCCGAACGACGACAAGGGCGCCACCATCGACGTCAGCGCCAAGGTCGCGGCCAAGCTGGACGACAACCGCGTGCGGGTCGACCTGCTGGCGAAGAGCGGCGACCAGAAGGTCCTCGGCATGTCGCGGGCGGTCGTACAGCTGGCCTGACGGCTGGCGAGGCTCTACGTAGACGTATGTAAGGGGCGCCCTGCAACTGGGGGTGCCCCTTACGCGTATCCGCAGAGCAGCCCACCCGCCCGCCTCGGCGGCCCGCTGCTCAGCCCGCTGCCCGCCCTTGACCGCTTAGTGATTGGCCACTAACTTACTCCGCATGGTCAGGATGAGCGCAGAAGAGCGGCGCGAGAGCGTCGTCCGTGCGGCGATGGTCGAGTTCGCCCGCGGGGGCTACCACGGCACGTCCACCGAGGTGATCGCCAAGCGGGTGGGTGTCTCGCAGCCGTACCTCTTCCGCCTCTTCCCGGGAAAGCAGGCCATCTTTCTCGCCGCGTCCGGGCGCTGCTGCCAGGAGGTCACCGAGGTCTTCCGGAAGGCGTCCGAGGGGCTGGAGGGGGAGGAGGCGCTGCACGCCATGGGTGAGGCCTATCAGGCGCTCATCGCCGACGACCCGGACAAGCTCCTCATGCAGATGCAGATGTACGTCGCCGTGGCCTCCGCGGAGGCGTCCGGCGACCGGGAGTTCGGCGACGCGCTGCGGGCCGCCTGGATGGAGATGTACGACACGGTGCGCCTCGCGCTGGGCGCGGACGTCGAGGAGACGACGCAGTTCCTGGCGTACGGGATGCTGATCAACGTCCTGGTGTCGATGGGATTCACGCCTGATCACCGGGTGTGGACCGGCTTCTACGATTCGGCGCAGCCCAAGGCGTGAGCGGGCGGGCCGACGGCGGACGCTTTTCCGTGACCGCGAAAGTTAGTCATCAATAACTAACCTCACAGGGGGGAAGGCAATGTCACAGCAGACAGCAGAGCAGCGCAGGGGAGCGGTCTGGGCCCTCGTCATCACCAGCGTCGCCGGATTCATGGCCGCACTCGACAACCTCGTCGTCACCACCGCCCTGCCCTCCATCCGTAAGGACCTCGGAGGAGCGCTGCACGACCTGGAATGGACGGTGAGCGCCTACACCCTCACCTTCGCCGTGCTGCTGATGTTCGGCGCGTCCCTGGGTGACCGGTTCGGCCGCCGGCGACTCTTCATGGTCGGCCTCTCGATCTTCACCGGTGCCTCCGCCGCCGCGGCGCTCGCGCCGGGTCTCGACGCGCTGATCGCCGCCCGCGCGGTGCAGGGGGTCGGCGCCGCGATCATGATGCCGCTCACGCTGACCCTGCTGACGGCGGCGGTACCACCGGCCAAGCGCGGCATGGCCTACGGCATCTGGGGCGCCGTCAACGGCCTGGCGGTCGCGGGCGGGCCGCTGATCGGCGGCAGCCTCACCGAGCACGTCTCCTGGCAGTGGATCTTCTGGCTGAACGTCCCGCTCGGTCTCATCGTGCTGCCCCTCGCACGCCTCCGCCTCACCGAGTCGTACGCCCGCGGCGCCCGTCTCGACATCGCGGGCACCCTGCTCGCCAGCGGTGGACTCTTCGGAATCGTGTACGCCCTGGTGCGCGGCCCCATCGACGGCTGGTCCAGTGCCACCGTCCTCGTCAGCCTGGGGGTGGGCATCGCGCTGCTCGGCGGCTTCGTCCGGCACGGCATTCAGCACAAGGCGCCGATGCTGCCGATGCGCCTCTTCCGTAGTCGTGCGTTTTCCGGGATCAACGCCGCGAGCCTGCTGATGTTCCTCGGGATGTTCGGCTCGATCTTCCTGCTCAGCCAGTACATGCAGAACGTCCTCGGCTACTCGCCGACCGAGGCCGGGCTGCGGATGCTGCCCTGGACCGGCATGCCGATGCTCGTCTCGCCGCTCGCGGGCTATCTCTCCGACCGGTTCGGCGGCCGTCCAGTGGTCGCTGCCGGGCTGTTCCTCCAGGCTGTCGGTCTCGCGTGGTACGCCGTCGTGGTGGCGCCCGACGCCACGTACGGCGCGCAACTGCCCGCCCTGATCATCAGCGGCCTCGGCATGTCCCTGTACTTCGCCCCGGCCTCCAACCTGGTCATGTCCAGCGTCCGTCCGCAGGAGCAGGGCATCGCCTCCGGGGCCAACAACGCGCTGCGCGAGGTCGGCGGCGCCCTCGGCATCGCCGTGATGTCCTCGATCTTCTCGGCGCAGGGCGGCTACGGCTCCGGACAGGACTTCGTGGCCGGTCTGGAGCCCGCGCTCTGGGTCGGTGCCGCGGTGGTGGCCCTCGCGGCGGTGGCCGCGCTGGTCATCCCCTCCCGCGGGAGGACCGGCATGTCCGCCCCGGGGACGTCGAAGGAGCCGGAGGAGAGCGAGCTCGTCGCCGCCTGACGCCTCATCCCGAAGTCCGCGAGAACGGCCCCGCCCTGACCGGCGGGGCCGTTCTCGTACCCTTGAGCACGTGCAGGAACTCCACGATGCCCCGCTCGCCCCGCTGACCACCTTCCGGCTCGGCGGTCCCGCGACCCGTCTGATCACCGCGACGACCGACGCCGAGGTGATCGCCGCCGTCCGGGAGGCCGACGACTCAGGAACGCCGCTGCTGCTGATCGGCGGCGGCTCGAACCTCGTCATCGGCGACAAGGGCTTCGACGGCACCGCCCTGCGCATCGCCACCCAGGGCTTCGCGCTCGACGGCACGAAGCTGGAGCTGGCGGCCGGCGAGATCTGGACCGACGCCGTCGCGCGGACCGTCGAGGCCGGCCTCGCGGGCATCGAGTGCCTTGCCGGAATCCCCGGCTCCGCGGGCGCGACGCCGATCCAGAACGTGGGGGCGTACGGCCAGGAGGTCTCGTCGACCATCACCGAAGTGATCGCGTACGACCGGAAGACACGGGAAACGGTCGAGATGACGAACGCCGAGTGCGACTTCTCGTACCGGCACAGTCGTTTCAAGGCCGACCCCGACCGGTTCGTGGTGCTGCGGGTGCGCTTCGAGCTCGAGGACGCGCAGGGGATGAGCGCCCCCATCAAGTACCCGGAGACGGCGCGCACGCTCGGTGTCGAGGCGGGTGACCGGGTCCCGGCCGCGGTGGCCAGGGAGACCGTCCTGAAGCTCCGCGCGGGCAAGGGCATGGTGCTCGACCCCGAGGACCACGACAGCTGGTCCGCGGGCTCCTTCTTCACCAACCCGATCCTCACCGAGGAGGAGTTCGCCGCCTTCCACGCGCGCGTGGCGGACCGCCTCGGCCCGGACGTCACCCCGCCCACCTTCCCGACGGGCGACGGCCGCGTGAAGACCTCCGCCGCCTGGCTCATCGACAAGGCCGGCTTCACCAAGGGCTACGGAGAGGGCCGTGCCCGGATCTCCACCAAGCACACCCTCGCGCTCACCAACCGCGGCGGCGCGACCACCGAGGACCTCCTCGCCCTGGCCCGCGAGGTCGTCGCCGGGGTGCGCGACGCCTTCGGGGTCACGCTGGTCAACGAACCGGTGACGGTGGGCGTCAGCCTGTAGGGGCGGTCAGCCAGTCGTCGATCCCGGCCAGCAGCTTGTCCCGCACGTCGGCGGGCGCGGCCGAGCCGCGGACCGACTGCCGTGCCAGCTCGGCCAGCTCGGCGTCGGTGAAGGCGTGGTGCTGCCGCGCGATCTCGTACTGCGCGGCCAGCCGCGACCCGAAGAGCAGCGGGTCGTCGGCGCCGAGCGCTATCGGCACCCCGGCCTCGAACAGCGTCCGCAGAGGCACGTCCTCCGGCTTCTCGTAGACCCCCAGGGCCACGTTGGACGCCGGGCACACCTCGCACGTCACGCCCCGATCCGCGAGCCGCTTCAGGAGCCGCGGGTCCTCCGCGGCCCGCACCCCGTGCCCGATCCGCGTCGCGTCCAGGTCGTCCAGACAGTCCCGCACCGACGCGGGCCCCGTCAGCTCACCGCCGTGCGGCGCCGCCAGCAGACCGCCGTCCCGCGCGATCGCGAAGGCCCTGTCGAAGTCCCGCGCCATACCGCGCCGCTCGTCGTTGGAGAGGCCGAAGCCGACGATGCCCCGGCCCGCGTACCGCACGGCGAGCCGCGCCAGCGTGCGGGCGTCCAGCGGGTGCTTCATGCGGTTCGCGGCGACCAGGACGCGCATGCCGAGGCCGGTCTCCCGCGAGGCGCTCTCGACCGCGTCCAGGATGATCTCCAGGGCCGGGATCAGTCCGCCGAGCCGCGGCGCGTACGACGTCGGGTCGACCTGGATCTCCAGCCACCCCGACCCGTCCCGCAGATCCTCCTCCGCGGCCTCACGCACCAGGCGCTGAATGTCCTCCGGCTCGCGCAGACAGGAGCGCGCGGCGTCGTAGAGCCGCTGGAAGCGGAACCACCCGCGCTCGTCCGTGGCGCGCAGCTTCGGCGGCTCGGCGCCGGTCAGCGCCTCCGGAAGCCGTACGCCGTACTTGTCGGCGAGCTCCAGCAGGGTCGCGGGCCGCATCGACCCGGTGAAGTGCAGGTGCAGATGGGCCTTGGGCAGCTCTCTTACGTCTCGTACACGCTCCATTGGAGGATCTTGCCGTACGCACGTGGCGCGCCGGTAGCGCCTTTCCCCCTTCGGGCCCTCTCCCGAACGAAGAAACGGGCCGCCTCCCCGCAGAGGGGAGACGGCCCGCACGCGCGCGTGGAGCGCGAGAACTCACCAGGGCGTCAGTCGCGGGCCTCGGCGAGCAGCTTCTGGATCCGCGAGACGCCCTCGACGAGGTCCTCGTCGCCGAGCGCGTACGAAAGACGCAGGTAACCCGGCGTCCCGAAGGCCTCGCCCGGCACGACCGCGACCTCGGCCTCCTCCAGGATGAGCGCGGCCAGCTCCACGGAGTCCTGCGGGCGCTTGCCGCGGATCTCCTTGCCGATGAGGCCCTTCACCGACGGGTACGCGTAGAACGCGCCCTCGGGCTCGGGGCAGACGACGCCCTGGATGTCGTTGAGCATCCGCACGATGGTCCTGCGGCGCCGGTCGAAGGCCTCGCGCATCTTCTCGACGGCGACCAGGTCACCGGAGACGGCCGCGAGCGCGGCGGCCTGCGCGACGTTCGACACGTTGGACGTGGCGTGCGACTGGAGGTTCGTCGCGGCCTTCACGACATCCTTCGGGCCGATGATCCAGCCCACTCGCCAGCCGGTCATCGCGTATGTCTTCGCGACGCCGTTGACCACGATGCACTTGTCGCGCAGCTCGGGGAGGATCGCGGGGAGCGAGGTGAACTTGGCGTCTCCGTAGACGAGGTGTTCGTAGATCTCGTCGGTCATGACCCACAGGCCGTGCTCGACGGCCCAGCGGCCGATCGCCTCGGCGTCGGCCTCGCTGTAGACGGCACCCGTGGGGTTCGACGGCGACACGAAGAGGACGACCTTCGTGCGCTCCGTGCGCGCGGCCTCCAACTGCTCCACGGAGACGCGGTAACCGGTGGTCTCGTCGGCGACGACCGGGACCGGCACACCGCCGGCGAGCCGGATCGACTCCGGATACGTCGTCCAGTAGGGCGCCGGGACGATGACCTCGTCGCCCGGGTCGAGGATCGCGGCGAACGCCTCGTAGATGGCCTGCTTGCCGCCGTTGGTCACCAGGATCTGGGACGCGTCGACCTCGTACCCCGAATCGCGCAGGGTCTTCGTGGCGATCGCGGCCTTGAGCTCGGGCAGGCCCCCGGCCGGCGTGTAGCGGTGGAACTTCGGGTTCTTGCAGGCCTCGACGGCCGCCTCGACGATGTAGTCCGGCGTCGGGAAGTCGGGCTCGCCGGCACCGAAGCCGATCACCGGGCGGCCCGCGGCCTTGAGGGCCTTGGCCTTGGCGTCGACAGCGAGGGTCGCGGACTCGGAGATCGCGCCGATGCGCGCGGACACCCGGCGCTCGGTCGGAGAAGTTGCAGCGCTCATCACCCCATCGTTCCAGACCCCGAACGGGCCCGGCGCGCGGGTTTCCAGGAGCGCCGGATCCCTTTCTGTTCGACGGGGCGCCGCTGAGCACGTACACTCACTGCTCGTTGGCCCTCACCGGCCGCTTCCTCTCGACGCACTCCGTGCACGTGGGCGGATGCGGTAGGTTGGGGGAAATCAAAGGGTCGTAGCTCAATTGGTAGAGCACTGGTCTCCAAAACCAGCGGTTGGGGGTTCAAGTCCCTCCGGCCCTGCTACACACTCCTTCGCCAGGATGTGTGCACATGTACGTACTGCATTGCACCGCCGTGCGGCTCAACCGGGCGCGGCACGGCCACGACCCGGAATCAGGTGAGGACGAGTGACGGACGCCGTGGGCTCCATCGACATGCCTGATGCCCAGGACGAGGCGCCGGAGTCGAAGAAGAAGTCCCGCAAGGGCGGCAAGCGCGGCAAGAAGGGCCCCTTCGGGCGTCTCGCGCTCTTCTACCGCCAGATCGTCGCGGAGCTCCGCAAGGTCGTCTGGCCGACTCGCAGTCAGCTCACGACCTACACCACCGTGGTGATTGTCTTCGTCGTCATCATGATCGGCCTCGTGACCGTGATTGACTATGGCTTCAGCAACGCCGTCAAGTACATCTTCGGCTGAGCCGAAAGCGAAGGGCGCCGTTCATGGCGCCCCTTTCGCGTGTTCCACCCCTCTGTATCCAGGAAGAAGCAGCCACCGTGTCTGACCCGAACCTGAACGACGCCGTTGAGCCTCGCGGAGAGGACGCGGAGTCCGTGGAGGACCAGCTCGACATCGTCGAGGCGGCGGACGCCGAGGAGCCGGACCAGGCCGAGGCTGCCGACGCCGCCGCCGGCGAGCCCGCCGAAGAGGCCGCGATCCACCTGGAGGGCGACGCCGAGGCCGTGGCCGAGTCCGACGAGGACGAAGCCGCTGCCGCCGACGCCGAGATCGACGAGGACGAGGCGCCCGAGGAGGAGGCCGAGCCGGTCGACCCGATCGTCGCCCTGCGCGAGGAGCTCCGCACCCTCCCCGGCGAGTGGTACGTCATCCACACGTACGCCGGTTACGAGAACCGCGTGAAGACCAACCTCGAGCAGCGCGCCGTCTCGCTCAACGTCGAGGACTTCATCTTCCAGGCCGAGGTGCCGCAGGAAGAGGTCGCCCAGATCAAGAACGGCGAGCGCAAGACGATCCGTCAGAACAAGCTCCCCGGCTACGTGCTGGTGCGCATGGACCTGACGAACGAGTCGTGGGGCGTCGTCCGTAACACCCCCGGTGTCACCGGCTTCGTGGGCAACGCCTACGACCCGTACCCGCTGACCCTGGACGAGATCGTCAAGATGCTCGCCCCGGAGGCCGAGGAGAAGGCCGCCCGCGAGGCCGCCGAGGCCGAGGGCAAGCCGGCTCCGGCCCGCAAGGTCGAGGTCCAGGTCCTGGACTTCGAGGTGGGCGACTCGGTCACCGTCACCGACGGCCCGTTCGCGACGCTCCAGGCGACGATCAACGAGATCAACGCCGACTCGAAGAAGGTCAAGGGCCTCGTCGAGATCTTCGGCCGCGAGACCCCGGTCGAGCTCAGCTTCGACCAGATCCAGAAGAACTAGCCCTCGCGGCTTCCTGAGCTTCCTCTGGACCACACACCTCCGACCAGGTCAGACGGGCTGCCAAAGCCGGTCTGACCTGCTCGGTTTTTAGCCGCGCGACTATACCCGTTATCGTTGTGCGGTATGCCTCCATCCGGATGACCGGATGGCCGGCTGAAAACTCTCACTAGGACCCGGAGAGAGCTATGCCTCCCAAGAAGAAGAAGGTCACGGGGCTTATCAAGCTCCAGATCCAGGCTGGTGCCGCCAACCCGGCCCCGCCGGTCGGCCCCGCGCTGGGCCAGCACGGCGTCAACATCATGGAGTTCTGCAAGGCCTACAACGCCGCGACCGAGTCGCAGCGTGGCTGGGTGATCCCGGTGGAGATCACGGTCTACGAGGACCGCTCCTTCACCTTCATCACCAAGACGCCGCCGGCCGCCAAGATGATCCTCAAGGCCGCTGGTGTCGAGAAGGGCTCCGGCGAGCCCCACAAGACCAAGGTCGCCAAGGTCACCGAGGCGCAGATCCGTGAGATCGCGCAGACCAAGATGGAAGACCTCAACGCCAACGACCTGGACGCCGCGTCGAAGATCATCGCCGGCACCGCCCGTTCCATGGGCATCACGGTCGAGGGCTGAGACTCCTCCCCCGTCTGACCTTTCTCCAGTGGTAGGGCCAAGCGCTGGCCCGCACCACGACTCCATACCTGAACACACCAGGAGCAGAAGTGAAGCGCAGCAAGACTCTCCGCGCTGCGGACGCCAAGATCGACCGGGAGAAGCTGTACGCCCCGCTCGAGGCCGTCCGTCTCGCCAAGGAGACCTCCGCGACCAAGTTCGACGGCACCGTCGAGGTCGCCATGCGTCTGGGCGTCGACCCGCGCAAGGCCGACCAGATGGTCCGTGGCACCGTGAACCTCCCGCACGGCACCGGCAAGACCGCCCGGGTCCTGGTCTTCGCGACCGGTGACCGTGCTGCGGCCGCGGAAGCCGCTGGCGCCGACATCGTCGGCTCCGACGAGCTGATCGACGAGGTCGCGAAGGGCCGCCTGGACTTCGACGCCGTCGTCGCCACCCCGGACCTCATGGGCAAGGTCGGCCGCCTCGGCCGCGTGCTCGGTCCGCGTGGTCTGATGCCGAACCCGAAGACCGGCACCGTCACCCCCGACGTCGTGAAGGCTGTCAACGACATCAAGGGCGGCAAGATCGAGTTCCGCGTCGACAAGCACTCGAACCTGCACTTCATCATCGGCAAGGTGTCCTTCGACGACACCAAGCTGGTGGAGAACTACGCCGCGGCCCTGGAGGAGATCCTCCGTCTGAAGCCGTCGGCCGCCAAGGGTCGCTACATCAAGAAGGCCGCCATCACCACCACGATGGGCCCCGGCATTCCGCTCGACTCGAACCGCACCCGCAACCTCCTCGTCGAGGAGGACCCGGCCGCCGTCTGAAACTGACGGCAACCGCGTCGCGTACGCGTTCTGTGGACGGGCCCCGCAACCTTTCGAGGTGCGGGGCCCGTCCTGTTTGCGTACGGGCCTTTCGGATACGTCTGTCAGAGGCCTGCGTTAGCGTGCAGACACCATGACGCCAAGGGGTGGGGACAACATGAACAGCACGATCATGCGCCGGACCGGTCTCTCGATCGCGGTCGTCGCCGCGCTGACGGGTCTGTCGGCCTGCGGGTCGGGTGACTCCTCGGACAAGGCCGACGGCGGCGGCAAGGGCGACGGCGGCATCAACCTCAGCCCGATAGCCGCCCTGCGCACGGTCGAGAAGTCGACCGACAAGGCGGACACCGCCCGGATCGACGGCTCGACCACCATGGGCACGCTCACGTCCATGGACATGAAGGGCGTCATGGGCTGGTCCGACGGGATCACGGGCAATGTGACGGTGACCTTCACGGGCGGCACGCAGGCCCAGCAGATGCGGCAGCTGGGCCAGACGACCCTCGACTACCGCTACCTGAAGAACGGCTTCTACGCGAACATGGGCGACAAGTTCGCGGCCCAGGCGGGCGGGGGCAAGCACTGGCTCGAGTACGACTACGACACGCTCGCCGAGATGAGCGGCGCCGCCGGCCAGGCCTTCCAGGACCAGATGCAGAACAGCACGCCGAACCAGTCGGTGAAGATGCTCCTCGCCTCCGGTGACGTCAAGCGCGTCGGCAAGGAGAAGGTCCGCGGCACGCAGACGACCCACTACTCCGGCAAGGTCGACATCGCGGACTTCACCGCCAAGAGCTCGGACCTGGACAAGGACCAGCTGTCCGAGCTGGAGAAGCAGTTCGAGCAGGCCGGCATCAGCACCGAGACCATCGACATCTGGGTCAACGAGGACGACCTGCTGGTCAAGAAGATCGAGAAGGCCGACACGAAGAACGGCCCCTTCCAGCAGACGGCCTACTACAGCGACTACGGCACCCCGCTCTCCGTCGAGAAGCCCCCGGCCGAGGACACCATGAGCTTCAAGGACCTGCTGAACAGGCAGCCCGCGGCATAACCCGTGAGCTCCGGCCCCGCCCCTCGGGTACTCTCTGCAATCAGAAAATGAGTCGATCATGTGTTCCTAGGGGTGGGGTCATGAGTTTTTCCGTACGAGCGGGTCGCAAGAGAACCGCGGGTGCCGCGCTGGCGGCCGTGCTGCTCGCCGGCGGCGCGGTCAGCTGCGGGTCGGAGAAGGCCGACAAGGCGGGGGAGGACATGGCCCCCGCGGCGGCCGTGAAGAAGGCCGCGGACAAGACCGAGGACCTCACCTCGTTCACGTTCCGGATGAAGGGCACCGTCCCCGGTGACGGGCGGGTCCAGGCCGACGCGGCGATGAGCACCAAGCCGCTCGCCATGCAGATGAAGATGTCCGCGCCTGACCAGGGCCCGGAGAAGATGGAGCTGCGCTACGTCGACGGCGGCGTCTACCTCGGCGGCGGCAAGGCGGCCGCGAAGGAGATGGACGGCAAGAGCTGGATCAAGTTCGACGCCAAGGCCATGGAGGAGGCGGGCGGCAAGGCCGCCGCCACCTCGGCCTCGGGGCAGGCCGACAACAACCCGGCCGACCAGTCCACGCTCCTGACCGGCTCCAAGGACCTGAAGAAGGTCGGCAGCGAGACCGTCGGCGGCGTCGAGACCACCCACTACACGGGCACGGTCACGCTGGACCAGATGCGCAAGCTCGTCGAGGACGAGGACGCGGCCACCAAGAAGCGCCGCGAGAAGAGCATCAAGCAGTACGAGGACATGGGCGTCGAGAAGCTCACGATGGACATGTGGGTCGACGGCGAGGACCACACCAAGCAGTTCCGCGCCCGCGGCAAGGGCGACAAGGGCCGCCTCGACATGACCTTCACCTTCCTCGACTACAACAAGCCGGTGAACGTCGAGGCGCCGCCGAAGTCGCAGGTCATGGACCTCTCCAAGGAGATGAAGGGCCTCCAGGACTGACGGTTCCCGCCGGATTTGCCTGGCGCGGACCCGTTCGCGTACTCTTCCACAGAAGCCAAAGACCGCTGGTCGTTGCCGTTCTCCCGCAAGAGGGGACGGCGGCCGAAGGATCCGCTGAAACGGCGGACGACCCGCGCAGGTGACTGTGGATGTGCTCCTGAATCGCATGCGATTCGGTCGAGCTCACGCCCCGTGCGCCTGCGCCGGGGCGTTTCGTTTTGTCGGCCCCTTCTGAGCGGTCCTCATCACCCGGAAGGAGGCCGACGCTCTATGCCGACGCCCGACAAGGCTGCCGCGGTAGCCGAGCTCACGGACAAGTTCCGCAGCTCGAACGCCGCCGTGCTGACCGAGTACCGGGGTCTCACCGTGGCCCAGCTCAAGCAGCTGCGCCGTTCCCTCGGTGAAAACTCCGAGTACGCCGTGGTGAAGAACACGCTGACCAAGATCGCGGCCAACGAGGCCGGGATCAACACGCTGGACGACCTCTTCACGGGTCCGACGGCGGTTGCCTTCGTCACCGGTGACCCGGTGGAGTCGGCGAAGGGTCTTCGTGACTTCGCCAAGGACAACCCGAACCTCGTCATCAAGGGCGGTGTCCTTGATGGCAAGGCGCTGTCCGCCGATGAGTTCAAGAAGCTCGCGGACCTCGAGTCCCGCGAGGTTCTGCTCGCCAAGCTGGCGGGCGCCATGAAGGGCAAGCAGTCCCAGGCTGCCGCGCTCTTCCAGGCGCTTCCCTCGAAGTTCGTCCGCACCGCGGAGGCGCTTCGTGCCAAGAAGGCCGAGCAGGGCGGTGCCGAGTAATTCGGCTCGCACATTGACCGCCGCCTGAGGCGACGGTCACAGCGGGCCCAACGTACGCCCGCCTCCATGTACACACGGCACCAGCCGAATTAGTGGAAGGACGCCATCATGGCGAAGCTGTCCCAGGACGACCTGCTCGCGCAGTTCGAAGAGATGACCCTCATCGAGCTCTCCGAGTTCGTGAAGGCCTTCGAGGAGAAGTTCGACGTCACCGCTGCCGCCCCGGTCGCCGTCGCCGCTGGTGGCGCCGCTGCCGCTCCGGCCGAGGCCGAGGCCGAGCAGGACGAGTTCGACGTCATCCTCACCGGCGCCGGCGACAAGAAGATCCAGGTCATCAAGGTCGTGCGTGAGCTGACCTCGCTGGGTCTCAAGGAGGCCAAGGACCTCGTCGACGGCACCCCGAAGCCGGTCCTCGAGAAGGTCGCCAAGGACGCCGCTGAGAAGGCCGCCGAGGCCCTCAAGGGCGCCGGCGCCTCCGTCGAGGTCAAGTGACCTCACGAGTCGTCTGACTCTCTTCACCGCACGTACGGCAGAAACGCTGTAACGCGCGGGACGCCTAAGGCGATCACCCATGTGGGTGGTCGCCTTTCGGCGTTCCCGGGCACGCGTGTGAGGGCGCCTTGCGATGTCGGTCCCGGCGAGTATGGTGATCTTCGTTGTGCCTCGGGACAGCCCGTGACGGTGAGTGTCCCAGGGCGACGTCTGGGCAGGGGGGCCTTGACGAACCGCACGCAGCGCGCAATTCTCAGGACGCGTCGTCACAACGATCCGGATCCGAGGCATGGATCGGCGGCGAAGAGGGCAGTATCGATGTGCATCGAGGGCGTGGCTTGCAGCAGGGGTTGAGAACAACGAGGGTCTCCCAGAACCCGCACTGGACATCAGTGGGCCAACTGGCTACACTGACCCTTTGCGCTGCCTGTTAGCTGCCTCCTGCCCGTCACCAGGGGCATGCCCATGCTTGAGCACCGTGGACTGAAGCTTCCCTGACCTGGCCAAACAGCCAGATCAGAAAGGTCTGTCCCTGTGTCCAACCTGGGACCGGTACGCGCGTAGTGAGTCCGAGCCCTCGGAAGGACCCCCTCTTGGCCGCCTCGCGCACTGCCTCGACCGCGAATACGAACAACGGCGCCAGCACCGCCCCGCTGCGCATCTCCTTTGCAAAGATCAAGGAGCCCCTCGAGGTTCCGAACCTTCTTGCGCTGCAGACCGAGAGCTTTGACTGGCTGCTCGGCAATGACGCGTGGAAGGCTCGTGTCGAGGCGGCTCTGGAAAGCGGACAGGACGTCCCCACCAAGTCCGGTCTGGAGGAGATCTTCGAGGAGATCTCCCCGATCGAGGACTTCTCCGGGTCGATGTCCCTGACGTTCCGCGACCACCGCTTCGAGCCCCCCAAGAACTCGATCGACGAGTGCAAGGAGCGCGACTTCACGTTCGCCGCCCCGCTCTTCGTCACCGCCGAGTTCACCAACAACGAGACCGGCGAGATCAAGTCCCAGACGGTCTTCATGGGCGACTTCCCGCTCATGACCAACAAGGGCACCTTCGTCATCAACGGCACCGAGCGTGTCGTCGTGTCGCAGCTGGTCCGTTCGCCGGGTGTCTACTTCGATTCCTCGATCGACAAGACGTCCGACAAGGACATCTTCTCCGCCAAGATCATCCCGTCCCGGGGTGCCTGGCTGGAGATGGAGATCGACAAGCGCGACATGGTCGGTGTCCGCATCGACCGCAAGCGCAAGCAGTCGGTCACCGTTCTGCTCAAGGCTCTCGGTTGGACGACCGAGCAGATCCTCGAGGAGTTCGGCGAGTACGAGTCCATGCGCGCCACCCTGGAGAAGGACCACACCCAGGGCCAGGACGACGCACTGCTCGACATCTACCGCAAGCTCCGTCCGGGCGAGCCGCCGACCCGTGAGGCCGCTCAGACGCTGCTTGAGAACCTCTACTTCAACCCCAAGCGCTACGACCTCGCGAAGGTCGGCCGCTACAAGGTCAACAAGAAGCTGGGTGCGGACGCTCCGCTCGACGCGGGCATCCTCACGGTCGAGGACATCATCGCCTCGATCAAGTACCTGGTGAAGCTGCACGCCGGTGAGACCGAGACCGTTGGCGACAGCGGCACGTCGATCGTCGTCGAGACCGACGACATCGACCACTTCGGCAACCGCCGTCTGCGCAACGTCGGCGAGCTCATCCAGAACCAGGTCCGCACGGGTCTGGCTCGTATGGAGCGCGTCGTCCGCGAGCGCATGACGACGCAGGACGTCGAGGCGATCACGCCGCAGACCCTGATCAACATCCGCCCGGTCGTGGCGTCGATCAAGGAATTCTTCGGCACCTCGCAGCTGTCGCAGTTCATGGACCAGAACAACCCGCTGTCGGGTCTCACCCACAAGCGTCGTCTGTCGGCGCTTGGCCCGGGTGGTCTCTCCCGTGAGCGGGCCGGCTTCGAGGTCCGTGACGTGCACCCGTCTCACTACGGCCGCATGTGCCCGATTGAGACCCCTGAAGGCCCGAACATCGGTCTGATCGGTTCGCTGGCTTCGTACGGCCGCGTCAACGCGTTCGGCTTCGTCGAGACGCCGTACCGCAAGGTCGTCGACGGCCAGGTCACCGACGACGTCGACTACCTGACGGCCGACGAGGAGGACCGCTTCGTCATCGCGCAGGCCAACGCGCCGCTGACGGACGACCTCCACTTCGCCGAGGCCCGCGTCCTGATCCGTCGCCGCGGCGGCGAGATCGACTACGTGCCCGGCACGGACGTCGACTACATGGACGTCTCGCCGCGCCAGATGGTGTCGGTCGCGACCGCCATGATCCCGTTCCTCGAGCACGACGACGCCAACCGCGCGCTCATGGGCGCGAACATGATGCGTCAGGCCGTGCCGCTGATCACCGCCGAGGCCCCCCTCGTCGGCACCGGCATGGAGTACCGCTGCGCGGTCGACGCCGGTGACGTGATCAAGGCCGAGAAGGCCGGTGTGGTCCAGGAGGTCTCCGCGGACTACGTCACGGTCACCAACGACGACGGCACGTACACCACGTACCGCATCGCCAAGTTCTCCCGGTCGAACCAGGGCACCTCCGTCAACCAGAAGGTTGTCGTCGACGAGGGCGCCCGCGTGATCGAGGGCCAGGTCCTGGCCGACGGTCCCGCGACCGAAGAGGGCGAGATGGCCCTCGGCAAGAACCTGCTCGTGGCGTTCATGCCGTGGGAGGGTCACAACTACGAGGACGCGATCATCCTGTCGCAGCGCCTCGTGCAGGACGACGTCCTCTCCTCGATCCACATCGAGGAGCACGAGGTCGACGCCCGTGACACCAAGCTCGGCCCGGAGGAGATCACCCGGGACATCCCGAACGTCTCCGAGGAGGTCCTCGCCGACCTCGACGAGCGCGGCATCATCCGGATCGGTGCCGAGGTCGTCGCCGGCGACATCCTCGTCGGCAAGGTCACGCCCAAGGGTGAGACCGAGCTGACGCCGGAGGAGCGCCTGCTCCGCGCGATCTTCGGTGAGAAGGCGCGCGAGGTCCGTGACACCTCCCTGAAGGTGCCCCACGGCGAGATCGGCAAGGTCATCGGCGTCCGCGTCTTCGACCGTGAAGAGGGCGACGAGCTGCCGCCGGGCGTGAACCAGCTGGTCCGCGTCTACGTGGCGCAGAAGCGCAAGATCACGGACGGTGACAAGCTCGCCGGCCGCCACGGCAACAAGGGTGTCATCTCGAAGATCCTTCCGATCGAGGACATGCCGTTCCTCGAGGACGGAACTCCGGTCGACATCATCCTGAACCCGCTGGGTGTGCCGTCCCGAATGAACCCGGGACAGGTCCTGGAGATCCACCTCGGCTGGCTCGCCAGCCGCGGCTGGGACGTCTCCGGTCTCGCGGACGAGTGGGCGCAGCGCCTCCAGGCCATCGGCGCCGACAAGGTCGAGCCGGGTACGAACGTCGCCACCCCCGTCTTCGACGGTGCGCGTGAGGACGAGCTCGCCGGTCTGCTCCAGCACACCATCCCGAACCGCGACGGCGAGCGCATGGTGCTTCCGTCCGGCAAGGCGCAGCTGTTCGACGGCCGCTCCGGCGAGCCGTTCCCGGACCCGATCTCGGTCGGGTACATGTACATCCTCAAGCTGCACCACCTGGTCGACGACAAGCTGCACGCTCGTTCGACCGGCCCGTACTCGATGATCACCCAGCAGCCGCTGGGTGGTAAGGCTCAGTTCGGTGGCCAGCGCTTCGGTGAGATGGAGGTGTGGGCGCTGGAGGCATACGGCGCCGCGTACGCCCTCCAGGAGCTGCTGACGATCAAGTCCGACGACGTGACCGGCCGCGTGAAGGTCTACGAGGCGATCGTCAAGGGCGAGAACATCCCCGAGCCCGGCATTCCCGAGTCCTTCAAGGTGCTCATCAAGGAAATGCAGTCGCTCTGCCTCAACGTGGAGGTGCTGTCCTCGGACGGCATGTCCATCGAGATGCGCGACACCGACGAGGACGTCTTCCGCGCGGCGGAGGAGCTCGGCATCGACCTGTCCCGGCGCGAGCCGAGCAGCGTCGAAGAGGTCTGACGGGTCTGGCCGGGGCCTCCTCGTGAGGCCCCGGCCCTGCCCCGGACCCGTACAGACCATGATTGAGACTCGACCCCGAAAGAGGGATTGACGACAAAGTGCTCGACGTCAACTTCTTCGACGAGCTGCGGATCGGCCTTGCCACCGCGGACGACATCCGACAGTGGTCCCACGGCGAGGTCAAGAAGCCGGAGACCATCAACTACCGCACCCTGAAGCCCGAAAAGGACGGACTCTTCTGCGAGAAGATCTTCGGTCCGACCCGGGACTGGGAGTGCTACTGCGGCAAGTACAAGCGTGTCCGCTTCAAGGGCATCATCTGTGAGCGCTGCGGCGTCGAGGTCACTCGCGCCAAGGTGCGCCGTGAGCGGATGGGCCACATCGAGCTGGCCGCCCCTGTCACGCACATCTGGTACTTCAAGGGCGTCCCGTCGCGCCTCGGCTACCTGCTCGACCTCGCCCCGAAGGACCTCGAGAAGGTCATCTACTTCGCGGCGTACATGATCACGTTCGTGGACGAGGAGCGCCGCACGCGCGACCTGCCGTCCCTGGAGGCGCACGTCTCCGTCGAGCGTCAGCAGATCGAGAACCGTCGCGACTCCGACCTGGAGGCCCGCGCCAAGAAGCTCGAGACCGACCTGGCCGAGCTCGAGGCCGAGGGTGCCAAGGCCGACGTGCGCCGCAAGGTGCGCGAGGGCGCCGAGCGTGAGATGAAGCAGCTGCGCGACCGTGCGCAGCGCGAGATCGACCGTCTCGACGAGGTGTGGAACCGCTTCAAGAACCTCAAGGTCCAGGACCTCGAGGGCGACGAGCTGCTCTACCGCGAGCTGCGTGACCGCTTCGGCACGTACTTCGACGGCTCGATGGGTGCCGCGGCGCTTCAGAAGCGCCTGGAGTCCTTCGACCTCGACGAGGAGGCCGAGCGCCTCCGCGAGATCATCCGTACCGGCAAGGGCCAGAAGAAGACCCGTGCGCTCAAGCGCCTCAAGGTCGTCTCCGCGTTCCTTCAGACCAGCAACAGCCCCAAGGGCATGGTGCTGGACTGCGTGCCGGTCATCCCGCCGGACCTGCGTCCGATGGTGCAGCTGGACGGTGGCCGCTTCGCGACCTCCGACCTGAACGACCTGTACCGCCGCGTGATCAACCGCAACAACCGCCTGAAGCGCCTTCTCGACCTCGGTGCGCCCGAGATCATCGTGAACAACGAGAAGCGCATGCTCCAGGAGGCGGTCGACGCCCTCTTCGACAACGGCCGTCGTGGTCGCCCGGTGACGGGCCCCGGCAACCGTCCGCTGAAGTCCCTCAGCGACATGCTGAAGGGTAAGCAGGGTCGTTTCCGTCAGAACCTGCTCGGTAAGCGTGTGGACTACTCCGCGCGTTCCGTGATCGTCGTCGGTCCGCAGCTGAAGCTGCACCAGTGTGGCCTGCCCAAGGCCATGGCGCTGGAGCTCTTCAAGCCGTTCGTGATGAAGCGCCTGGTCGACCTGAACCACGCGCAGAACATCAAGAGCGCCAAGCGGATGGTCGAGCGCGGCCGCACGGTCGTGTACGACGTCCTCGAAGAGGTCATCGCCGAGCACCCGGTTCTCCTGAACCGTGCGCCCACGCTGCACCGCCTCGGCATCCAGGCCTTCGAGCCGCAGCTGGTCGAGGGCAAGGCCATCCAGATTCACCCGCTCGTCTGCACCGCGTTCAACGCGGACTTCGACGGTGACCAGATGGCCGTCCACCTGCCGCTCTCCGCGGAGGCGCAGGCCGAGGCCCGCATCCTGATGCTGTCCTCGAACAACATCCTGAAGCCGGCCGACGGTCGTCCCGTCACCATGCCGACCCAGGACATGGTGCTCGGCCTCTTCTTCCTCACCACGGACGAGGAGGAGCGCACGGTCATCGGCGAGGGCCGGTCCTTCGGCTCCACGGCCGAGGCGATCATGGCGTTCGACGCGCGTGAGCTCTCGCTCCAGGCGAAGGTCGACATCCGCTTCCCGGTGGGCACCATCCCGCCGCGCGGCTGGACCCCGCCGGTCAGCGCCGAGGGCGACGACTTCGAGGGCGAGCGGGCGTACCAGCAGGGCGACAGCTTCCGGCTGCGTACGACCCTGGGCCGCGCGCTCTTCAACGAGCTGCTGCCCGAGGACTACCCCTTCGTCGACTACTCCGTCGGCAAGAAGCAGCTCTCCGAGATCGTCAACGACCTCGCCGAGCGCTACCCCAAGGTCATCGTGGCGGCGACGCTCGACAACCTGAAGGCGGCGGGCTTCTACTGGGCGACCCGTTCCGGTGTCACCGTGGCCATCTCCGACGTCGTCGTGCCCGAGGCCAAGAAGGCCATCGTCAAGGGCTACGAGGAGCAGGACGAGAAGGTCCAGAAGCAGTACGAGCGCGGTCTGATCACCAAGGACGAGCGCACGCAGGAGCTCATCGCGATCTGGACCAAGGCGACCAACGAGGTCGCCGAGGCGATGAACGCGAACTTCCCCAAGACCAACCCCATCTTCATGATGGTTGACTCGGGTGCCCGAGGAAACATGATGCAGATGCGGCAGATCGCCGGTATGCGTGGTCTGGTGTCGAACGCGAAGAACGAGACGATCCCGCGTCCGATCAAGGCTTCGTTCCGCGAAGGCCTGTCGGTGCTCGAGTACTTCATCTCGACTCACGGTGCCCGTAAGGGTCTGGCGGACACGGCTCTCCGTACCGCCGACTCCGGTTACCTCACCCGTCGTCTGGTCGACGTCTCCCAGGACGTCATCATTCGCGAGGAGGACTGTGGCACCGAGCGCGGTCTGAAGCTGAAGATCGCGGTCAAGGGCGAGGACGGTGTGCTCCGCAAGACGGAGAACGTCGAGACCTCGGTGTACGCCCGCATGCTGGCCGAGGACGTCGTCATCGACGGCAAGGTCATCGCGCCGGCCAACGTCGACCTCGGTGACGTCCTCATCGACGCCCTGGTCGCCAACGGCGTCGAGGAGGTCAAGACCCGCTCGGTCCTGACCTGTGAGTCGGCGGTCGGCACCTGCGCCTTCTGCTACGGCCGTTCGCTCGCCACCGGCAAGCTGGTCGACATCGGTGAGGCGGTCGGCATCATCGCCGCCCAGTCCATCGGTGAGCCGGGTACGCAGCTCACCATGCGTACCTTCCACACCGGTGGTGTGGCCGGTGACGACATCACCCAGGGTCTGCCCCGTGTCGTCGAGCTCTTCGAGGCTCGTACGCCGAAGGGTGTCGCCCCGATCTCCGAGGCCGCGGGCCGTGTCCGCATCGAGGAGACCGAGAAGACCAAGAAGATCGTCGTCACCCCGGACGACGGCAGCGACGAGACGGCGTTCCCGATCTCGAAGCGTGCCAAGGTCCTGGTGCGCGAGGGTGACCACGTCGAGGTGGGCCAGAAGCTCACCTTCGGTGCCACCAACCCGCACGACGTGCTGCGGATCCTCGGTCAGCGCGCGGTCCAGGTCCACCTGGTCGGCGAAGTCCAGAAGGTCTACAACAGCCAGGGCGTGTCGATCCACGACAAGCACATCGAGATCATCATCCGGCAGATGCTGCGCCGCGTGACGATCATCGAGTCCGGCGACGCGGAGCTGCTGCCGGGCGAGCTCGTCGAGCGCTCGAAGTTCGAGACCGAGAACCGTCGGGTCGTGACCGAAGGCGGCCACCCGGCCTCCGGCCGTCCGCAGCTGATGGGTATCACCAAGGCCTCGCTGGCGACGGAATCCTGGCTGTCGGCCGCCTCCTTCCAGGAGACGACCCGAGTCCTGACGGACGCGGCGATCAACGCCAAGTCCGACAGCCTCATCGGCCTCAAGGAGAACGTCATCATCGGTAAGCTCATCCCGGCCGGTACGGGTCTTTCCCGCTACCGCAACATCCGGGTGGAGCCCACCGAGGAGGCCAAGGCCGCGATGTACTCGGCCGTCGGCTACGACGACATCGACTACTCGCCCTTCGGGACGGGGTCGGGTCAGGCTGTGCCGCTGGAGGATTACGACTATGGGCCGTACAACCAGTAAGGCCTAGGTCTGTCGCATTGCTGAAGGGCGCTTATCCCGTGGGTGGGGTGGGCGCCCTTTGGCGTTCCCGTCATCGGCGCGGCTCCAGGTACGGCCTGAGGCGGTGCAGCCGGGTCGGGTAGTCGGGGTGTGTGGAGAGGAGCCGGGCGAGCATGCCCGGGGCGTCGTGCCCGGCCCCCGCGGCCGCCAGAGAGCGGTGGCCGGCCTCGGTCTCGGCCGCGTGCATCGCCACGAGTACCTGCGCGAGCATCGGACCGAACCCCAACGCCGCCGCGTGCTGGTCCGCGCGCAGTTCGGCTCGGCGCCCCACGGCCGCGATGAGGTACGGCGTGACGAGCAGGACGAGAGGCAGGCCGTAGAGGTAGGTGATCGTGGAGTACGTGAGGAAGCCGATCACGAGGATCAGTGCCGCGGTGGCCAGCCAGGAGAAGGAGCTGGCGACGGCTATCGCGAAGACGACGATCAGCCGGATCACGTACCAGGCCGCTCGGCCCGGCAGCGCGTACCAATAGCCGAGCAACGACGTCCAGACGTGTCCTCCGGTGTGGTGCCCCAGCTCGTGGGCGAGGACCGCGGCGAGCTGGGAGCTCGGCAGGTGGTCCAGGGCGAACCGGGTGACGCCCACGATGTGGCCGGCGGCCGCGTACGCGTTGAGGCCGTCGCTGTCCTCGATCCACAGCTCGTAGGCCCGGCCGTCGACGCCCGCGCGGGCGGTCACTTCGCGCCAGACGGGGTCGAGACGCGCGTACTCCTCGGGCATGGGGCGTTGCAGGCGCAGGAGGTAGCGCGCGAGGAAGTCCTCGGTCGGGCGGTGGAAGAGCAGAGCTCCGGATGCCAGCCAGACCAGCGGCAGCACCCAGAACGGAAGCCCCAGCCAGACATCGAGTCCGCCGGAGAACAGCAGAATCACCAGCAGGCTCATGATCGTGCCGGGCAGGAGCAGGACCAGCTGGCCGAGTGCTGTCGCGTCGACTCCGCGCTGGTGAGCGGTGTAGTGGACGCGGCCGCCGCGGTGGCGGTAGTCGAGATCGTCGTCGGGTGGGTCGGGGCGCGGCGGATCGGTCGGGCGGTCCATGGTCAACCTCCGGGAGGGGGACGTCAGCCGGTGAGTGGGATGTCAGCCGATGAGCAGGGAGCCGGGAAGCAGCACCGCACTCGCGGCGAAGGAGATCAGGCCCACGCGCATCCACTGGTGTTTGCGCAGGGCGATGCGACTGGTCTCGGACAGGGCGGTGAGAGTGCCGAGCAGGGGTGCTCGTTCGGTTTCGGCCAGTGCCTGTGCCAGGTGCCCGCTGCGGACTGCTCGTTGAATGTCGCCGAAGTACGACAGGGGAGCGCCGGGCGCCCATCCGATGCGGGTGCTGTTGTAGCGGGGCAGCACAGCCATAAGCATCGACAGGAGTGCCACGGCGAGGGCGAGGACTCCGGACCACCACGTCGAGCTGCCCGGCGCGGAGAGCGCGGCCGGACTCCAGCCCTGCGTGGTCAGCAGGGTGCTGAAGACGCCGGCTGCCACTCCGAGAGCCGCCGCGAGAACGGCTGCCTTCGAGTCCGCGCGGGCGATCTCGGCACGCAGGTCCGCGAGGAGCCGCTCGGCGACGTGGGCTCCGGGGACGGGGGCGGGGGCGGGGGGCGGTGCCGTCGGCTGTGGGTTCGTGGCCGTCACGGGACTTGGTCCTCGTGCTCTTCGCCGTCGTAGCCGGGGGGTGGTCGCCAGCCGCGGAAGGACTCGGTCTGTTCGGTCGGGGCGGGGGCCTGGTCGGGGGCCTCTGCCGTCGGCCGTTCGTCCGGGTGCGCCGACTGCGGCAGGTCACGGAGCGGGCCGGGCTCGGTGGGCCGAGCTTCCGGAGGTGTGGGAGCCGGCGACGGCTGTGTCGGCGCCCGGCCCTGGGACAGTCCCTCGACGTGCTGGTTGAAGATCTCGTACATGAAGTCGAGGGCTCGCCGTTTCGGGCCCTCCAGTTCGTAGTCCTCGGCGCTGTCGCCGCCGAGCAGCTCCTTCGCCAGCTCCACCTCCGCGAGGACCAGACGGAGCCGGTCCTCACGCATGCTGTTGACGACGAGCCGTGAATCCTGGGGGTTGCCCGCGAGATGCATGGCCCAGGCCACCACACCCCCTTGTTCCAGGTACTCCTGGTAGAACGCGATCTTCTCCGCCTCGATCTTCCTGAGCTCCGCCTCGTGGCGGGCCCGCAGCCGGTCCTGCTCCTGCTGCCACGTCTGGCGCTGGAGCGCGAGCTCGTGGTCGAGCTGCCCGTACTCCGCGGCTCGCCTCATCTGGAGCGCGTCCTGCCGGCGGGTGCGCCGGTCGAGTTCGATGTCGTACTCCGCGCTCTGCTGCTCGGTGCGTATCTGCTCGGCGGCGTGGTGATCGATGGACTGGAGCCGCCGCTGGTGTTCGATGTCCTGCTGGTCGCGGCGGAGCCGCAACGTCCAGATCACCTGTAGTCCCGCGGCCGCGCCGGGCGGTGCCTGCCCGGAGAGCACGTGCAGCAGCTGCCGCTCGGCGTTCGCGCTGTCGTGGATGGCGAACCGGCGTGTATGGGGCCGCGCGGCCTGCTGGAGCTCGCCGAGCAGCAGGACCGGTACGTTCCGATGGCCGCTCCTCACGAACGCGGCCGGGTCGGTGACCTGCCACGACAGGTCGATCGCGGCGACGAACTCGAAGGCGTCGTTGTCGCTGGGCAGCGAGACCTCGGCCTCGTACGGGTGGACGCCCATGTCCACCTCGTACACCGATGTGTAGCGCTTCGCCGCCACCTCGCCGCGGCTCGGGCGGAGGGGCGGCAGATAGGAGTCGTACCCGCCGCGGGGGGTCGAGAAGACCAGGGCGTGGTCGATGCGGGTCAGCGACTTGCGGGTGAATCCGAACCGTGAGAGCTGCCGCACGGTGATGACGGGGTCGATCAGTGGTGTGTGCCGGTCGGCCGGTTGCTGCCAGTCCGGTGGCTGGCGGAAGTCGGGCATGGCGCTTGCCTCCTCGAAGGGGCGTGCGGGTGGTGTGCCGGTGGGTCAGCGGCGGGGCGGGAGCGCGGCCAGCAGCCGGGCCGCGGCGGCGGGCGGGGGAGCGCCGTCCTCGCCGTGCAGGGTGCGCAGGAGGTGGCTGAGGCGCTGGTGTTCGGAGGCGGTGGTGACCAGGGCCGGGAGCAGGCCGGCCAGTGCCCGCTCCGTCGGCGGGTCGTGATCGGCCGCGCGGACCCAGGCGCCCAGTTCCTCCAGGGCGTCCTTCGTGTGTCCGCGATCGTCGAGCGCCGCGCGCCAGAGATGTGCGATCCCGCCGGCCGCGCGGGCCCCGTCCGCCACCGATGTCGCGTACCAGTCGAGGACCAGCGGACGTCCGTACCGCGCGTCACCGTCCCGCCGCGCGCACGCGCTGAGAAATCCGAGCAGGGCCAGATCGCGCACGGCGCGGTCCTGATCGAGCCTGCGCAGCAGTTCGGTGAGGACGCGGTCTCCGGCCGGGGAGAGCAGCAGCAGTTCCACGGACTGGGCGAGCTGCTGCACCATCCGCTCGTCGATGTCCCGCTCGCCGCCGCCCTCGTCGACGGCCGCGTACTCCTTGCGGACGGCGCTCCGCAGCGCGGCGAGGGTCTGGTCCGGCCGCTCGGCGCCGATCAGGCCATAGGCGCGGATGGCCACCCACCGCAGCGCCTGGTCCTCGCTCTCGCACCAGGAGTCGAGGACGCTCGGGATGTTGGGCGCTTCCAGGAGGTGCGCGAGCGTCAGGGAGTTGACCGCGACGAGACGGTGGCGGAACAGGTGGGACGTGGCCCACGGCTCGATGACCAGGGCCATGGTGGAGGGCAGGTCCGCGTACGCGAGGACGGCGACGGTGGATGCCGCGCGGGTGCGCACCAGCGGCCTTCCGTCACCGGCGAGCCGCTGGAGCCAGTGGACGAGAGCGGGCCTGGCCGACGGGTGTCCGGTCCACACCTCGCGCAGCAGCACCAGTGAGACCCGGTCGTCGAGGAAGGCGGCCTTGGACTGGGTGACCGGCCCCCACTCCGTGTTCTCCTCCTCCGGATACCACCGGGCACGGGCGAGCTGGAGGCGCTTGCCGATGTGGGTGCCGAAGACGGGTACCTCCGGTTGCAGGGCGGAGTTCGCGGTCCTCTGGAGGAAGGCGTACAGCAGGTCGCTGAGCTCAGCCGTGAGCGCGTAGGGGCCTCCGTCGAAGGCGGCCAGCGCGATGAGGAAGGCCTTGTCCCGCAGCGGGATCAGCTCTTCGTTCTCGTCGAACCACTCCTGGACCTGGTTCTCGAGAGTGGCCAGCGAGAACGTCCCGACCGTCTCTTCCGTGACCTCTCCGTCGGCGTACCGCTTGAGGTGCTTGGCGAAGGCCGCCACCTCCCGCAGCTGATGGCCGCGTTCCAGGAACGTGGCGACGGCGGGCAGCGCGAGCAGCCGGTCCGCGGTGGTGCGGTCGGTCAGCGCACGCAGATGGCTCGTCAGTACGTCGCGGGGGCTCGGCGGCTTCCACTCGACGGCGGTGATGTCCTCCAGGGCTGCCAAGGGGCCGACCGTGATCACCAAGTACGCGTCGTCGTCCTCGAGCTGACCGCGGGCGGCGAGAAGGTGCGGTTCCCTGAGCGGCTGCTCGCGGCGCGTGGTCAGGTCGCACAGCACGTACCCCTTGGCCGGTCGCTGGTCGTCGCTGAGCTGCTGCACGAGCTGCGCCGGTGTGGTGTCGCGTACGAGGGAGCGGATGGGGGAGACGCCGAGGCGGTGGAGGAGCATCAGCGCGGCGGTGCGGCGGCCGCTGAAGTGCGGGCCGGAGAGCACGATGACCCGCTCCGTGCGCAGCCGCTCCAGAAGGCTCTCGAATACGGACTCGTCGGCGACGAAGTACGGGGCGAGGCGCTCCAGTGTCGACGGCGGCACCTCTCCGGAGCCGTGACTCGTTGCGGAGACACCGAAGTGGTAGACCTCCGTCTTGCTTCCCATGATCACGTCGCCCGCGACCAGACCACCGCTCACGCCGTGCTGGTCACCCGCGACCAGGCTGCCGCCGAAGCGCGCGTTGTCGCCGACGCCCATCGCCTTCGGGCTGTGGTCGACCAGGTCCCGGCGGGCGGACCACGCGTCCTGAGGTTGATCCCGCTCGTCCTTCTGGTCGTCGGCCTCCGCTGCCTCGGGGCCCGGCTGCTGCGGGCTCTCGGGAACGTCTCTGTCGCCGCCCGCCTGCTGCCGGGGGCCCGGCTCGCCCGTGTTCATCCCCGGTCACCGGGCCCGGGTGCGCCGCCGCCTCCGAGGTGCACGTCGCCGTAGACCGTGCCGTTGCCGGACACGCCGTGCTGATCACCGGCTACGTAGCTGCCCCCGAAGGAGGCATTGCTGAGGTCGAGGGGAGCGGGAGGCGCGGTCTTCGTACGCGGCCGGGGTGCCGCCGCCGCGCGGTCCTCCCGCTCCCGCGTGCCGGGGGCATCGGTGGGGTTCGCCACGCCCGCGGGTGCCGGGCCGTGCAGCCAGGCCCTCAGCGGTCCGTTCTTGCTCTCCACCGTAACGGGGTGGAAGGCGTCCTTCGGGATGCCCCGGTAGTCGTGCTGGACGATGCCGTGATGCACGCTCTCCGAGACGCACAGCGCGAAGTCGTCCGGACGCTCGCGCAGCGCTCTGCGCAGTACGTCCGCGTCGAGGAGCCGGCAGGCGTGGTTGAGGTCGGCCCCCACCCATCCGTCGAGCTCGTCGACGGCGACGTAACCCGTGGCGAGTACGGCCCGCAGCCTGATCTGCGCCGACTGCGAAGCCATCCGGTTCACGGCCCGCAGTTCCGTCGGCGTCTCGGCGAGCAGGGCCCGCAGCAGCGCCGTCACCGAGGCGCCGGCATCGATCAGCTCCATCACGGAGTCGCCGCGGTCGGCACGCAGCCGGAGGGTCTCGTCGATTCCGCAGCTGTCCAGGACACGGTCGGTGACGGTGTAGAGCATGCGCCGCAAGTACGCCTGTTCGACGTTGTCTCGATCGCTGTACTTCTCGATGTCGAGGAGAAGGATCGTCCGGCTCACGGGGTCGGTCATGGCCACCTCTCAAGTGGGGAGTCGTGCCAGGCAGCAGCTTGGCCAGGACGGGCCGGTGGCTGTGAGGGCGGACGACGCACTCGAACTGTGACCGTGTGCACAGAAGGGGACCGCGGGCGGCCTCCGTGAAGCGTCAGAGGTCGGGTTGTTCGGAGCGTGCGATGCGGCGCAGCACGTCCGGCCGGACGACGACGATGCGGCGGCGGCCCGTCGTGACGATCCGCCGGTTGCGGAGCTCCTTCAGGAGCCGGGCGACCGCTTCGCGGGAGGCGCCGACCGAGCCCGCGAACTCCTGCTGGCTGAGGGGGATGGCCAGGGTGATGCCCTCGTCGGTCCGCGTGCCGTGCGTGCGGATGAGATCGAGGAGCAGGACGGCCAGCCGCTCGCGCACGGCCAGGGCCGCCCACTCCAGTCGCCGGCGGTCGGTCGAGCGCTGGCGGTCGGTGGCGAGGCCCAGGAGTTTGAGGGCGACCTCGGGGCTTCCCGCGAGGAAGCCGGTGAAGCGGCTCTGCTCGATGGCGACCGCCTCGACCTGTTCGAGGGCGGTCACGGTGGCGGAGCGGCCGCGGCCGCTCAGGGCCGCGCCTTCGCCGATGATGTCGCCGGGTCCCCGCAGGGCGAGCAGCGCTTCGTAGCCGTTGGCCGCTGTCGCGGTGACCTTGGTCCAGCCCTGGAGGAGCAGCAGGACGTGGGCGGACGGCTCGTCCTGGCGCATGAGGACGCCGCGTGCGGGATAGTGCAGGGGGCGGCCGATGGCGAGCAGGGACGTGCGGTCCTCCCTCTCCAGCCGCGCGAGGAAGGGCACCCGGTCGTCCAGACCGTCGTCCCACGTGTGCGATTGCCCCCCGGTCATCCCGCTTCCCCCGTGTCCACCTGCGCCGATGCCTCTGATCTCGCAACCAGTCAACGTACTTGAGGTGACCGATAGGGGAACCGGCGACAACCGGCCGCACTGGCCGGGAGCAGTCGCGCAGGAATCGAAAAGCCCGGCGTGTCGCTCCCCATCGCATTTGTTTTGACCAGACTCGATGAGGTAGGTACGCTCAGACCTTGTGCCTGGGGTGTGCCTGGGCTCGTGCGCGTGTCTTCAACCGCATCGCGAGTCCGTCAACAAGGCCACCGTGATCTGCGCCCCTTTCCGCCTTGCGGCGGGAGTCTGCAGGATTCGACACACCCGACCGCGTGGGTCGGCGACGTTCCGGGTTAGCTTTACTATTCGGCACACAGAAACCGGAGAAGTAGTGCCTACGATCCAGCAGCTGGTCCGTAAGGGCCGGCAGGACAAGGTCGAGAAGAACAAGACGCCCGCACTCGAGGGTTCGCCCCAGCGCCGTGGCGTCTGCACGCGTGTGTTCACGACCACCCCGAAGAAGCCGAACTCGGCCCTCCGTAAGGTCGCGCGTGTGCGTCTGACCTCCGGGATCGAGGTCACGGCCTACATTCCGGGTGAGGGACACAACCTGCAGGAGCACTCCATCGTGCTCGTGCGTGGTGGCCGTGTGAAGGACCTGCCTGGTGTTCGCTACAAGATCATCCGCGGTTCCCTCGACACCCAGGGTGTCAAGAACCGCAAGCAGGCCCGCAGCCGCTACGGCGCCAAGAAGGAGAAGTAAGAATGCCTCGTAAGGGCCCCGCCCCGAAGCGCCCGGTCATCATCGACCCGGTCTACGGTTCTCCTCTGGTGACCTCCCTCATCAACAAGGTGCTGCTGAACGGCAAGCGCTCCACCGCCGAGCGCATCGTGTACGGCGCCATGGAGGGCCTGCGCGAGAAGACCGGCAACGACCCGGTCATCACGCTGAAGCGCGCGCTCGAGAACATCAAGCCGACCCTCGAGGTCAAGTCCCGCCGTGTCGGTGGCGCGACCTACCAGGTCCCGATCGAGGTCAAGCCGGGCCGTGCGAACACGCTCGCCCTGCGCTGGCTCGTCGGTTACTCCCGCGCCCGTCGCGAGAAGACCATGACCGAGCGTCTGCTCAACGAGCTCCTCGACGCCTCCAACGGCCTCGGTGCCGCTGTGAAGAAGCGCGAGGACACCCACAAGATGGCCGAGTCCAACAAGGCCTTCGCGCACTACCGCTGGTAGTCGCTACCCACATCGAGACCGAGAGAAGACTGAGCCGACATGGCTACCACTTCACTTGACCTGGCCAAGGTGCGCAACATCGGCATCATGGCCCACATCGACGCGGGCAAGACGACGACCACCGAGCGGATCCTGTTCTACACCGGTGTGTCGTACAAGATCGGTGAGGTCCACGACGGCGCCGCGACGATGGACTGGATGGAGCAGGAGCAGGAGCGTGGCATCACGATCACCTCTGCTGCCACCACCTGTCACTGGCCGCTGAACGACGTCGATCACACGATCAACATCATCGACACCCCGGGCCACGTCGACTTCACCGTCGAGGTGGAGCGTTCGCTCCGCGTGCTCGACGGTGCCGTGACGGTGTTCGACGGCGTCGCCGGCGTCGAGCCCCAGTCCGAGACCGTGTGGCGTCAGGCGGACCGCTACGGCGTCCCGCGCATCTGCTTCGTCAACAAGCTCGACCGCACGGGTGCCGAGTTCCACCGCTGCGTCGACATGATCGTCGACCGCCTCGGTGCGACCCCGCTGGTCATGCAGCTGCCCATCGGCGCAGAGGCTGACTTCAAGGGCGTCGTCGACCTCGTCACCATGAAGGCCTTCGTCTGGTCCGCCGAGACCAAGATGGGCGAGGCCTACGACATCGTCGACATCCCCGACACGCACACCGAGGCTGCCGAGGAGTACCGCGGCAAGCTGCTCGAGGCCGTCGCGGAGAACGACGAAGAGATGATGGAGCTGTACCTCGAGGGCCAGGAGCCCTCGGTGGACCAGCTGTACGCGGCGATCCGTCGCATCACCATCGCCTCCGGCAAGGGCGGCGACACCACCGTCACCCCCGTCTTCTGCGGTACCGCGTTCAAGAACAAGGGCGTCCAGCCCCTGCTCGACGCGGTCGTGCGCTACCTGCCGTCCCCCCTGGACGTCGAGGCCATCGAGGGCCACGACGTCAAGGACCCGGAGCAGGTCGTCAAGCGCAAGCCGTCCGACGACGAGCCGCTGTCGGCCCTCGCGTTCAAGATCGCGAGCGACCCGCACCTCGGCAAGCTCACCTTCGTCCGGATCTACTCCGGTCGCCTGGACTCCGGCACCGCGGTGCTGAACTCCGTCAAGGGCAAGAAGGAGCGCATCGGCAAGATCTACCGCATGCACGCGAACAAGCGTGAGGAGATCGAGTCGGTGGGCGCCGGCGACATCGTCGCCGTCATGGGCCTGAAGCAGACCACCACGGGTGAGACGCTCTCCGACGACAAGCAGCCGGTGATCCTGGAGTCCATGGACTTCCCGGCGCCGGTCATCGAGGTCGCCATCGAGCCGAAGTCCAAGGGTGACCAGGAGAAGCTGGGTGTCGCCATCCAGCGTCTCTCGGAGGAGGACCCCTCCTTCCGCGTTCACTCGGACGAGGAGACCGGCCAGACCATCATCGGTGGTATGGGCGAGCTTCACCTCGAGGTGCTCGTCGACCGCATGAAGCGCGAATTCCGCGTCGAGGCGAACGTCGGCAAGCCGCAGGTGGCGTACCGCGAGACGATCCGCAAGGCCGTCGAGCGCGTCGACTTCACCCACAAGAAGCAGACCGGTGGTACCGGTCAGTTCGCGAAGGTGCAGATCGCGATCGAGCCCATCGAGGGCGGCGACGCGTCGTACGAGTTCGTGAACAAGGTCACGGGTGGCCGCATCCCCAAGGAGTACATCCCCTCGGTGGACGCGGGTGCTCAGGAGGCCATGCAGTTCGGCATCCTGGCGGGCTACGAGATGACGGGCGTCCGCGTCACGCTCATCGACGGCGCCTACCACGAGGTCGACTCCTCCGAGCTCGCCTTCAAGATCGCCGGTTCGCAGGCCTTCAAGGAGGCCGCGCGCAAGGCCAGCCCCGTGCTGCTCGAGCCGATGATGGCCGTCGAGGTCACCACGCCCGAGGACTACATGGGCGATGTCATCGGTGACATCAACTCCCGCCGTGGCCAGATCCAGGCCATGGAGGAGCGCAGCGGCGCTCGCGTCGTGAAGGGCCTCGTGCCCCTCTCGGAGATGTTCGGCTACGTCGGAGACCTCCGCAGCAAGACGTCGGGTCGCGCAAGCTACTCAATGCAGTTCGACTCCTACGCCGAGGTTCCGCGGAACGTCGCCGAGGAGATCATCGCGAAGGCCAAGGGCGAGTAACTCACCCGAGTTAACGCTTTAGGCTTGACACCATCCGCCGGGGTTCGACCCCGCAGGGCGAGAACCCCGGCGGCTGGCTTCCCAGCAAAGATCACCTGGCGCCGATGAAGCAAGGCGTACAGAACCACTCCCAGGAGGACCCAGTGGCGAAGGCGAAGTTCGAGCGGACTAAGCCGCACGTCAACATCGGCACCATCGGTCACATTGACCACGGTAAGACGACCCTCACGGCCGCCATTACCAAGGTGCTGCACGACGCGTACCCCGACCTGAACGAGGCCTCGGCCTTCGACCAGATCGACAAGGCTCCCGAGGAGCGCCAGCGCGGTATCACGATCTCCATCGCGCACGTCGAGTACCAGACCGAGGCGCGTCACTACGCCCACGTCGACTGCCCCGGTCACGCGGACTACATCAAGAACATGATCACGGGTGCCGCGCAGATGGACGGCGCCATCCTCGTGGTCGCCGCCACCGACGGCCCGATGCCGCAGACCAAGGAGCACGTGCTCCTGGCCCGCCAGGTCGGCGTTCCGTACATCGTCGTCGCCCTGAACAAGGCCGACATGGTGGACGACGAGGAGATCCTGGAGCTCGTCGAGCTCGAGGTCCGTGAGCTCCTCTCCGAGTACGAGTTCCCGGGCGACGACCTGCCGGTCGTCAAGGTCTCCGCTCTGAAGGCCCTCGAGGGCGACAAGGAGTGGGGCAACACCGTCCTCGAGCTCATGAAGGCCGTGGACGAGTCCATCCCGGAGCCCGAGCGCGACGTCGACAAGCCGTTCCTGATGCCGATCGAGGACGTCTTCACGATCACCGGTCGTGGCACCGTCGTCACCGGCCGCATCGAGCGTGGTGTCCTCAAGGTCAACGAGACCGTCGACATCATCGGCATCAAGACCGAGAAGACCACCACCACGGTCACCGGCATCGAGATGTTCCGCAAGCTGCTCGACGAGGGCCAGGCCGGTGAGAACGTCGGTCTGCTCCTCCGTGGCATCAAGCGCGAGGACGTCGAGCGCGGCCAGGTCATCATCAAGCCCGGTTCGGTCACGCCGCACACCGAGTTCGAGGCCCAGGCCTACATCCTGTCGAAGGACGAGGGTGGCCGTCACACCCCGTTCTTCAACAACTACCGCCCGCAGTTCTACTTCCGCACCACGGACGTGACCGGCGTCGTGACCCTCCCCGAGGGCACCGAGATGGTCATGCCGGGCGACAACACCGAGATGAGCGTCGAGCTCATCCAGCCCGTCGCCATGGAAGAGGGCCTGAAGTTCGCCATCCGTGAGGGTGGCCGGACCGTCGGCGCCGGCCAGGTCACCAAGATCAACAAGTAAGCTTTCCGCTTGCGCGTTGATCGGGGAGACCCGGTCGCTCTGAACTGAGCGCTTCGCAGTAACGGGAGGGCCCGTACGACTTCGGTCGTACGGGCCCTTTCGCGTGCGTACGGTGCCGTGGTCCGACCCCACCCCGGGTTTGACCTCCGTCACACACGGGGTACGCTCTTCGGCTCGATTGGCACCGGGCATGCCCCGTATGGCAGACTGTCCTAGTTGCTCGGCTGAGTGCCGATGCTGCGCGCCTCCCGCCGGGAGGACCGGAAGCGAGTCCCACAGTACTCGTCGCCTCATCTGTCGCAGGGCCCGTAAAGGCCCGTAGGCAGCGCTGAGGCGGACGTACGGGAATCTTTCGGGAAGTGCAGCGCGGTGGTTCAGCCAGGCGCCCGGTGGGTTTCTTCCCCCGGACCCGCGGTCATCAGGGCCGCAGCCCCTGGCAGGGATTCTCCTTCGGGAGAACTGTGTGAGTGGGACTGCGACACGCCCGACCGCGTGGGTCGGAGGAAGTAGAAAAAAGGGCCTAGCGGGAGCCAGAGCGTTCGAGACAAAGGACTACTAAGTAGCCATGGCGGGACAGAAGATCCGCATCCGGCTCAAGGCCTACGACCACGAGGTCATCGACTCCTCGGCGAAGAAGATCGTCGAGACGGTGACTCGCACTGGTGCGTCGGTCGCGGGCCCGGTGCCGCTGCCCACTGAGAAGAACGTGTACTGCGTCATCAAGTCGCCGCACAAGTACAAGGACTCGCGCGAGCACTTCGAGATGCGCACGCACAAGCGCCTGATCGACATCCTCGACCCCACCCCCAAGACCGTTGACTCGCTGATGCGCCTGGACCTTCCGGCCGGCGTTGACATCGAGATCAAGCTCTGAAGGGCGCGAAGAAGATGACCAAGCAGATCAAGGGCATCCTGGGCGAGAAGCTCGGCATGACCCAGGTCTGGGACGAGAACAACCGTGTCGTCCCGGTGACCGTGGTCAAGGCCGGGCCCTGCGTCGTTACCCAGGTCCGTACGAATGACAGCGACGGCTACGAGTCGGTCCAGATCGCCTTCGGCGAGATCGACCCGCGCAAGGTGAACAAGCCCCTCAAGGGCCACTTCGCCAAGGCCGACGTGACCCCCCGTCGCCACCTCGTCGAGATCCGTACCGCTGGTGCCAGCGAGTACACCCTCGGCCAGGAGCTGACTGCCGAGACGTTCGAGGCCGGTATCAAGGTCGACGTCACCGGCAAGAGCAAGGGCAAGGGCTTCGCCGGTGTGATGAAGCGTCACAACTTCCACGGCGGCAAGGCCTCCCACGGTGCCCACCGCGTGCACCGCAAGCCCGGTTCCATCGGTGGCTGTGCCACCCCCGGCCGTGTCTTCAAGGGCATGCGCATGGCGGGTCGCATGGGCAACGAGCGGGTCACCACCCAGAACCTGACCGTCCACGCCGTTGACGCGGAGAAGGGTCTGCTGCTCATCAAGGGCGCGGTCCCCGGTCCGAACGGCGGCCTCGTCCTGGTCCGTACCGCGGCCAAGGGGGCCTGAGGTAACCCATGAGCACCATTGACATCCTTTCGCCGGCAGGCGACAAGACCGGGACGGTCGAGCTCCCCGCGGAGATCTTCGACGTCGAGAAGGTCAGCATCCCGCTGATCCACCAGGTCGTCGTCGCGCAGCTGGCCGCGGCCCGTCAGGGCACGCACAAGACCAAGACCCGCGGCGAAGTCCGTGGTGGTGGCAAGAAGCCTTACCGCCAGAAGGGCACCGGCCGCGCGCGCCAGGGTTCGACCCGTGCGCCGCAGTTCGCCGGCGGTGGCGTCGTCCACGGCCCCGTGCCGCGTGACTACTCCCAGCGCACCCCCAAGAAGATGAAGGCTGCCGCCCTGCGTCACGCCCTCACCGACCGGGCGCGCAACTCCCGCATCCACGTCGTCTCCGGCGTGGTCGAGGGCGAGATCTCGACGAAGGCCGCGAAGAGCCTGCTCGGCAAGGTCAGCGAGCGCAAGAACGTGCTCCTGGTCATCGAGCGCTCGGACGAGCTGTCGCTGCTCTCCGCCCGCAACCTGCCCCAGGTGCACATCCTGGAGCCGGGCCAGCTGAACACGTACGACGTGCTCGTCTCGGACGACGTGGTCTTCACCAAGGCCGCGTTCGAGTCCTTCGTGTCTGGCCCCAAGGCCGATGAGACCGAAGGGAGCGAAGCCTGATGGCTATCCGTCACCAGAGCATCGCGTCCAAGGCTGCGAAGGCCGCCAAGGCCGCGCGCGTCGCCAAGGCGAAGCGCATCGCGACCGAGGGCAAGATCGCCGTTGAGCCCACCCCGCTGAGCAAGTCCTTCTCGGACCCGCGCGACGTCCTCGTCAAGCCGGTCGTCTCCGAGAAGTCGTACGCGCTGCTCGACGAGGGCAAGTACACGTTCATCGTGGCCCCGGGCGCCAACAAGACCCAGATCAAGCAGGCCGTCGAGGCGGTCTTCTCGGTCAAGGTCACCGGCGTCAACACGATCAACCGTCAGGGCAAGCGGAAGCGTACGCGCACCGGGTTCGGCAAGCGTGCCGACACCAAGCGCGCCATCGTGACCCTTGCTGAGGGCGACCGTATCGACATCTTCGGCCAGGCCTCCTAACGGAGCGCCCTGGTCCGAATATCGGACGAGGACTGAGAAATGGGAATCCGCAAGTACAAGCCGACTACGCCGGGCCGCCGTGGCTCCTCCGTAGCCGACTTCGTCGAGGTAACGCGGTCCACGCCGGAGAAGTCGCTGGTTCGCCCGCTGCACAGCAAGGGTGGCCGTAACAATTCCGGTCGTGTGACCGTTCGCCACCAGGGTGGTGGCCACAAGCGCGCCTACCGCGTGATCGACTTCCGTCGCCACGACAAGGACGGCGTGCCGGCCAAGGTCGCGCACATCGAGTACGACCCCAACCGCACCGCGCGCATCGCGCTGCTGCACTACGCGGACGGCGAGAAGCGCTACATCCTCGCCCCGCGCGGCACGCAGCAGGGTGACCGGATCGAGAGCGGCGCCGGCGCCGACATCAAGCCCGGCAACAACATGGCGCTGCGCAACATCCCGGTCGGTACGACGATCCACGCCATCGAGCTGCGGCCCGGCGGCGGCGCGAAGTTCGCCCGCTCCGCGGGTGCCTCCGTGCAGCTGCTCGCGAAGGAAGGCGCCATGGCGCACCTTCGCATGCCGTCCGGTGAGATCCGCCTGGTCGACGTCCGCTGCCGCGCCACCATCGGCGAGGTCGGCAACGCCGAGCAGTCGAACATCAACTGGGGCAAGGCCGGCCGTATGCGCTGGAAGGGCGTCCGCCCGACCGTGCGTGGTGTCGTGATGAACCCGGTCGACCACCCGCACGGTGGTGGTGAAGGCAAGACCTCCGGTGGTCGTCACCCGGTCTCGCCGTGGGGCAAGAAGGAGGGTCGTACTCGTGATCGCAACAAGGCGAGCAACAAGTACATCGTCCGCCGCCGCAAGTCGAACAAGAAGCGCTAGGAGCGGGTTTAGATGCCGCGCAGTCTCAAGAAGGGGCCCTTCGTCGACGACCACCTCGTAAAGAAGGTGGACGCCCAGAACGAAGCCGGCACCAAGAACGTCATCAAGACCTGGTCCCGTCGCTCGATGATCATTCCCAGCATGCTGGGTCACACGATCGCGGTGCACAACGGCAAGACCCACATCCCGGTGTTCGTCACCGAGTCGATGGTCGGCCACAAGCTCGGCGAGTTCTCGCCGACTCGCACCTTCCGCGGCCACGTCAAGGACGACCGGAAGTCGAAGCGCCGCTAACGCGGGGTGGAACGACTATGACTAACACCGAAGGGACAACCATGGAAGCCAGGGCCCAGGCGCGGTACATCCGCGTCACGCCCATGAAGGCCCGCCGCGTGGTGGACCTCATCCGTGGCATGGATGCCACGGAGGCTCAGGCGGTCCTGCGTTTCGCCCCGCAGGCCGCGAGCGTGCCGGTCGGCAAGGTGCTGGACAGCGCCATTGCCAACGCCGCGCACAACTACGACCACACCGACGCCTCTTCGCTGGTCATCAGCGAGGCGTACGTGGATGAGGGCCCGACCCTGAAGCGGTTCCGTCCGCGTGCTCAGGGCCGTGCCTACCGGATCCGTAAGCGGACCAGCCACATCACCGTGGTCGTCAGCAGCAAGGAAGGAACCCGGTAATGGGCCAGAAGGTAAACCCGCACGGGTTCCGGCTCGGTGTCACGACCGACTTCAAGTCGCGTTGGTACGCCGACAAGCTGTACAAGGACTACGTCAAGGAAGACGTCGCCATCCGTCGGATGATGACGTCCGGCATGGAGCGCGCCGGCATCTCGAAGGTGGAGATCGAGCGCACCCGTGACCGCGTGCGTGTGGACATCCACACCGCTCGTCCCGGCATCGTCATCGGCCGCCGTGGCGCCGAGGCCGACCGCATCCGCGGTGACCTCGAGAAGCTCACGGGCAAGCAGGTCCAGCTGAACATCCTCGAGGTCAAGAACCCCGAGGTCGACGCTCAGCTCGTGGCCCAGGCCGTGGCGGAGCAGCTGTCCTCCCGCGTCTCCTTCCGTCGTGCCATGCGCAAGAGCATGCAGTCGGCGATGAAGGCGGGCGCCAAGGGCATCAAGATCCAGTGTGGTGGCCGTCTCGGCGGCGCCGAGATGTCGCGCTCGGAGTTCTACCGCGAGGGCCGCGTGCCCCTGCACACGCTCCGCGCCAACGTCGACTACGGCTTCTTCGAGGCCAAGACGACCTTCGGCCGCATCGGCGTGAAGGTCTGGATCTACAAGGGCGACGTCAAGAACATCGCCGAGGTCCGCGCCGAGAACGCCGCTGCCCGCGCCGGCAACCGCCCGGCCCGTGGTGGCAACGACCGCCCGGCCCGTGGTGGCCGCGGTGGCGAGCGTGGCGGTCGCGGTCGCAAGCCGCAGCAGTCGGCTCCGGCCGCCGAGGCCCCCAAGGCCGAGGCGCCCGCCGCTGCTCCGGCTGCCGAGAGCACCGGAACGGAGGCCTGACCGAAATGCTGATCCCCCGTAGGGTCAAGCACCGCAAGCAGCACCACCCGAAGCGCAGCGGTATGTCCAAGGGTGGCACGCAGGTTGCGTTCGGCGAGTACGGCATCCAGGCGCTGACCCCGGCGTACGTGACGAACCGTCAGATCGAGGCAGCTCGTATCGCGATGACGCGTCACATCAAGCGTGGCGGCAAGGTCTGGATCAACATCTACCCGGACCGCCCCCTCACCAAGAAGCCTGCCGAGACCCGCATGGGTTCCGGTAAGGGTTCGCCGGAGTGGTGGGTCGCCAACGTCAAGCCCGGACGCGTCATGTTCGAGCTGTCGTACCCGAACGAGAAGATTGCTCGTGAGGCGCTTACCCGCGCTGCTCACAAGCTTCCGATGAAGTGCCGCATCGTCCGGCGCGAGGCAGGTGAGTCGTGATGTCGGCCGGTACCAAGGCGTCCGAGCTGCGCGAGCTGGGCAACGAGGAGCTTGTCAACAAGCTTCGCGAGGCCAAGGAAGAGCTGTTCAACCTCCGCTTCCAGGCGGCGACGGGCCAGCTCGAGAACCACGGCCGGCTCAAGGCCGTCCGTAAGGACATCGCGCGGATCTACACCCTGATGCGTGAGCGCGAGCTGGGCATCGAGACGGTGGAGAGCGCCTGATGAGCGAGAGCAACGTGACTGAAGAGACGAAGGCCGCCCGCGGCTTCCGCAAGACCCGTGAGGGTCTGGTCGTCAGCGACAAGATGGACAAGACCGTCGTCGTCGCTGTCGAGGACCGCGTCAAGCACGCGCTGTACGGCAAGGTCATCCGCCGTACCAACAAGCTCAAGGCGCACGACGAGCAGAACGCTGCCGGCGTCGGCGACCGCGTCCTCCTGATGGAGACGCGTCCGCTGTCCGCCACCAAGCGCTGGCGCATCGTCGAGATCCTCGAGAAGGCCAAGTAATTCTCCGAGGGGCACCCCCCTCGGAGTTCGTTCCGCCAGGCTCCCGGGGCAGTTCGCTGAACTGCCCCGGGGGAACCGGCAGACAATCAGGAGATAGACGTGATCCAGCAGGAGTCGCGACTGCGCGTCGCCGACAACACGGGTGCGAAGGAAATTCTCACCATCCGTGTTCTCGGTGGCTCGGGTCGCCGCTACGCGGGCATCGGTGACGTCATCGTCGCCACCGTCAAGGACGCGATCCCCGGTGGCAACGTGAAGAAGGGTGACGTCGTCAAGGCGGTCATCGTTCGCACCGTCAAGGAGCGCCGCCGTCCGGACGGCTCGTACATCCGCTTCGACGAGAACGCCGCCGTCATTCTGAAGAACGACGGCGACCCTCGCGGCACCCGTATCTTCGGCCCTGTCGGCCGTGAGCTGCGCGAGAAGAAGTTCATGAAGATCATCTCGCTCGCGCCGGAGGTGCTGTAAGCATGAAGATCAAGAAGGGCGACCTGGTCCAGGTCATCACCGGTAAGGACAAGGGCAAGCAGGGCAAGGTCATTGCCGCTTACCCGCGCGACGAGCGCGTCCTGGTCGAGGGTGTCAACCGGGTCAAGAAGCACACGAAGGCCGGCCCGACCGCCAGCGGCTCGCAGGCCGGCGGCATCGTGACCACCGAGGCCCCCGTCCACGTCTCCAACGTCCAGCTGGTCGTGGAGAAGGACGGCAACAAGGTCGTCACGCGCGTCGGTTACCGCTTCGACGACGAGGGCAACAAGATCCGCGTTGCCAAGCGGACGGGTGAGGACATCTGATGACGACCACCACCACTCCGCGTCTCAAGACGAAGTACCGCGACGAGATCAAGGACAAGCTGCGTGAGGAGTTCTCGTACGAGAACGTCATGCAGATCCCCGGCCTGGTCAAGATCGTGGTCAACATGGGTGTCGGCGACGCCGCCCGTGACTCGAAGCTGATCGACGGCGCCATCCGCGACCTCACCACGATCACCGGCCAGAAGCCGGCCGTGACGAAGGCCCGGAAGTCCATCGCGCAGTTCAAGCTGCGCGAGGGCCAGCCGATCGGCTGCCACGTCACGCTCCGTGGCGACCGCATGTGGGAGTTCCTGGACCGCACCCTGTCGCTCGCGCTGCCGCGCATCCGCGACTTCCGCGGTCTGTCCCCCAAGCAGTTCGACGGCCGTGGCAACTACACCTTCGGTCTCACGGAGCAGGTCATGTTCCACGAGATCGACCAGGACAAGATCGACCGCGTCCGGGGTATGGACATCACCGTGGTGACCACGGCGACCAACGACGCTGAGGGCCGTGCGCTCCTTCGTCACCTCGGCTTCCCGTTCAAGGAGGCGTAAGCGAGATGGCGAAGAAGGCTCTGATTGCCAAGGCTGCTCGTAAGCCCAAGTTCGGTGTGCGTGCGTACACCCGCTGCCAGCGCTGCGGCCGTCCGCACTCCGTCTACCGCAAGTTCGGCCTCTGCCGCGTGTGCCTTCGTGAGATGGCTCACCGTGGCGAGCTCCCGGGCGTGACCAAGAGCTCCTGGTAGTCCTCCCTTTTCAAGGGTTTAAAAGGACTCCTGGATCTCTCGGTAAGTAAAGGGTCGGCAGAGGCCCGTCTCTCCATGGCTTAGGCTAGGAGGGTTGGGCGTCTGCCGCCCTGACCGACTTACTACGCCGTAGGTCCCCGCGCCGCACCCGTCCCGCCTCTGAGTGGGGAGAGGGATGGCGCAGATAGGAAACCCCGGCGAGAGAGGCCGAAGGCCAATTCATGACCATGACTGATCCGATCGCGGACATGCTGACTCGTCTGCGTAACGCGAACTCGGCGTACCACGACACCGTGGCGATGCCGCACAGCAAGATCAAGTCTCACATCGCGGAGATCCTCCAGCAGGAGGGCTTCATCACGGGCTGGAAGGTCGAGGACGCCGAGGTCGGCAAGAACCTCGTTCTCGAGCTGAAGTTCGGCCCGAACCGTGAGCGCTCCATCGCGGGCATCAAGCGGATCTCCAAGCCCGGTCTCCGGGTTTACGCGAAGTCCACCAACCTGCCGAAGGTCCTCGGCGGCCTCGGCGTGGCGATCATCTCCACGTCGCACGGTCTCCTGACCGGCCAGCAGGCAGGCAAGAAGGGCGTAGGTGGGGAAGTCCTCGCCTACGTCTGGTAGTCGGGAACGGAGGAATAGCTAATGTCGCGTATTGGCAAGCTCCCCATCACGGTTCCCGCCGGCGTGGACGTCACCATCGACGGCCAGACGGTCGCGGTCAAGGGACCCAAGGGCACCCTGAGCCACACCATCGTCGCGCCGATCGAGATCGCTAAGGGTGAGGACGGCGTTCTGAACGTCACCCGCCCGAACGACGAGCGTCAGAACAAGGCCCTCCACGGCCTGTCCCGCACGCTGGTGGCGAACATGATCACCGGCGTGACCCAGGGTTACGTGAAGAAGCTCGAAATCAGCGGTGTCGGTTACCGCGTCCTGGCGAAGGGCTCCAACCTGGAGTTCTCGCTCGGCTACAGCCACCCGATCCTGATCGAGGCGCCCGAGGGCATCTCCTTCAAGGTCGAATCGGCGACCAAGTTCTCGGTCGAGGGCATCGACAAGCAGAAGGTCGGCGAGGTTGCGGCCAACATCCGCAAGCTGCGCAAGCCCGACCCGTACAAGGCCAAGGGCGTCAAGTACGAAGGCGAAGTCATCCGCCGCAAGGTCGGAAAGGCGGGTAAGTAAGCCATGGCATACGGTGTCAAGATTGCTAAGGGCGACGCTTACAAGCGTGCTGCCATCAAGCGTCGTCACATCCGCATCCGTAAGCACATCTCGGGTACGGCTGAGCGTCCGCGCCTGGTCGTGACGCGCTCCAACCGCCACATCGTGGCCCAGGTCATCGACGACATCAAGGGTCACACCCTGGCGTCGGCCTCGACCCTGGACACCACGATCCGCGGTGGCGAGGGCGACAAGTCCGCGCAGGCCAAGTCGGTCGGCGCCCTGGTCGCCGAGCGCGCCAAGGCCGCCGGTGTCGAGACCGTCGTGTTCGACCGTGGTGGTAACCAGTACGCCGGGCGCATCGCCGCCCTGGCGGACGCCGCCCGCGAAGCCGGACTCAAGTTCTGAGTCTTGGTTCCGTAGCTAGCGGAAACAGAGAGAGGTAATTCCAATGGCTGGACCCCAGCGCCGCGGTGGCGGTGCCGGTGGCGGCGAGCGGCGGGACCGGAAGGGTCGCGACGGTGGCAACGCCGCCGCCGAGAAGACCGCGTACGTTGAGCGCGTCGTCGCGATCAACCGCGTCGCCAAGGTTGTGAAGGGTGGTCGTCGCTTCAGCTTCACCGCGCTGGTCGTGGTGGGCGACGGTGACGGCACCGTGGGTGTCGGTTACGGCAAGGCCAAGGAGGTGCCGGCCGCCATCGCCAAGGGTGTTGAGGAGGCCAAGAAGCACTTCTTCAAGGTCCCCCGTATCCAGGGCACCATCCCGCACCCCATCCAGGGTGAGAAGGCCGCGGGCGTCGTCCTGCTCAAGCCTGCTTCCCCCGGTACCGGTGTTATCGCCGGTGGCCCGGTGCGTGCCGTGCTCGAGTGCGCGGGCGTTCACGACATCCTGTCGAAGTCCCTGGGCTCCGACAACGCGATCAACATCGTGCACGCGACCGTGGCGGCCCTCAAGGGCCTGCAGCGTCCCGAGGAGATCGCGGCTCGCCGTGGTCTGCCCCTCGAGGACGTCGCCCCCGCGGCTCTGCTTCGTGCGCGTGCCGGGGCTGGTGCGTAATGGCGCAGCTCAAGATCACGCAGACGAAGTCGTACATCGGCAGCAAGCAGAACCACCGCGACACCCTGCGCACCCTTGGTCTCAAGGGCATCAACACGCAGGTCGTCAAGGAGGACCGCCCCGAGTTCCGCGGAATGGTGCACACCGTCCGCCACCTCGTGACGGTTGAGGAGGTCGACTGACATGGCGGAGCAGAACCCGCTGAAGGTCCACAACCTCCGGCCCGCCCCGGGCGCCAAGACCGCCAAGACCCGTGTGGGTCGTGGTGAGGCGTCCAAGGGTAAGACCGCTGGTCGTGGTACCAAGGGCACCAAGGCCCGTTACCAGGTTCCGGAGCGCTTCGAGGGTGGCCAGATGCCCCTCCACATGCGTCTCCCGAAGCTCAAGGGCTTCAAGAACCCGTTCAAGACCGAGTTCCAGGTCGTGAACCTCGACAAGCTGAGCGCGCTGTACCCGGAGGGTGGCGAGGTCACCGTCGAGGGTCTCGTCGCCAAGGGTGCCGTTCGCAAGAACAGCCTCGTCAAGGTGCTCGGCCAGGGTGAGCTCACCGTGGCGCTGCAGGTGACGGTCGACGCCGTCTCCGGCTCCGCCAAGGAGAAGATCACCGCCGCGGGCGGTACCGTCACCGAGCTCGTCTGATTCATTCGGACGTGTCGTTGACATGAGCGATTCCCAGCCGGGGATGCCCCACAAAAGGGGCATCCCCGGTTGGTCGTTCCAAGGGGGGCACGGTCGCCGGTAAGGTGGCGTGCACTGTCTAAGCTCCGTGCGGTCTGCCCGCACGGTTTTCTTGACTGATATGTATTCGTCGATCCTCAGACCACCACCTCTGGCGCACGCGCGCGGGGGTCGCAGGAGGCACCGTGCTCACCGCGTTCGCCCGGGCGTTCAAGACGCCCGACCTGCGCAAGAAGCTGCTCTTCACGCTCGGCATCATCGTGATCTACCGGGTGGGTACGCATGTACCGATCCCCGGTGTCGACTACAAGAACGTCCAGGCCTGCATCGACAACGCCAATGCGAACCAGGGCCTGTTCGGTCTCGTCAACATGTTCAGCGGTGGCGCGCTGCTGCAGATCACGATTTTCGCGCTCGGCATCATGCCGTACATCACGGCGAGCATCATTCTGCAGCTGTTGACCGTGGTGATCCCGCGACTCGAGGCCCTCAAGAAGGAGGGCCAGGCCGGCACAGCGAAGATCACGCAGTACACGCGCTATCTGACCATCGCGCTCGCGATTCTTCAGGGCACCGGCCTGGTGGCCACCGCCCGCACCGGCACCCTCTTCCAGGGCTGCCCCGTCGCCAGCGAGATCGTTCCCGACCAGTCCATCTTCGTCACCATCACGATGGTCATCACGATGACCGCCGGTACGGCCTGTGTGATGTGGCTCGGTGAGCTCATCACCGACCGCGGCATCGGCAACGGCATGTCCATCCTGATGTTCATCTCCATCGCCGCCACCTTCCCGAGCGCCCTGTGGGCGATCAAGCAGCAGGGTGACCTGGCGAACGGCTGGATCGAGTTCGGCACCGTCATCGCGGTCGGTCTCGTCATGGTCGGCCTCGTGGTCTTCGTCGAGCAGGCCCAGCGGCGCATTCCGGTCCAGTACGCGAAGCGCATGATCGGCCGCCGGTCCTACGGGGGGACGTCGACGTACATCCCGCTGAAGGTCAACCAGGCGGGCATCATCCCTGTGATCTTCGCCTCGTCGCTGCTCTACATTCCGGCGCTCGTCGCCCAGTTCGCGGGCGGCACTTCGGGATGGAAGACGTGGATCGAGGCGAACCTGACCAAGGGTGACCACCCGATTTACATCGCCACGTACTTCATCCTGATCGTCTTCTTCGCCTTCTTCTACGTCGCGATCTCCTTCAACCCCGAGGAAGTCGCGGACAACATGAAGAAGTATGGTGGCTTCATCCCGGGCATCCGGGCTGGCCGTCCGACCGCTGAGTATCTGAGCTACGTACTCAACCGGATCACCTGGCCGGGTTCGCTGTATCTGGGTCTGATCGCTCTTGTGCCGACGATGGCGTTGGTGGGCTTCGGGGCTAACCAGAACTTCCCGTTCGGCGGGACGAGCATCCTCATCATCGTGGGTGTGGGTCTGGAAACCGTGAAGCAGATCGAGAGCCAGCTCCAGCAGCGCAATTACGAAGGGTTCCTCCGCTGATGCGTATCGTCCTCGTCGGGCCGCCCGGTGCGGGCAAGGGAACGCAGGCCGCGTTCCTCGCCAAGAACCTGTCGATCCCGCACATCTCCACGGGCGACCTCTTCCGCGCCAACATCAGCCAGGGCACGGAGCTGGGCAAGCAGGCGAAGGCGTACATGGACGCCGGGAACCTGGTCCCCGACGAGGTGACCATCGGCATGGCGAAGGACCGGATGGCGCAGCCGGACGCCGAGAACGGCTTCCTGCTCGACGGGTTCCCGCGCAACGTGTCGCAGGCGGAGGCGCTGGACGTGGCGCTGAAGGCCGATGACGTGAAGCTCGACGCCGTCCTGGACCTGGAGGTCCCGGAGGACGAGGTCGTCAAGCGGATCGCGGGCCGGCGGATCTGCCGCAAGGACTCCAGCCACGTCTTCCACGTGACGTACAGCAAGCCGAAGCAGGAGGGCGTCTGCGACGTCTGCGGCGGCGAGCTCTACCAGCGCGAGGACGACAGCGAGGACACCGTCCGCAAGCGCCTCGAGGTGTACCACACGCAGACCGAGCCGATCATCGACTACTACCGGACCCAGGGTCTGGTAGTGACGATCTCGGCGCTCGGCAAGGTGGACGAGGTCACCGAGCGGGCGATGGACGCGCTCAAGGGCGACAAGTAGCCAGTGAGCCGGTAGTAACCAGTACGCTGTTTCGGCCGCGGTGCCCCTCGGGGGACCGCGGCCGTACTGTTGTGTACGTAGTCGGTTCGTACGTAGCCGGTTGTTGGACGGATGACGGAGAGCGGAAGCCCCATGGTGCAGATCAAGACCCCCGAGCAGATCGCGAAGATGCGTGAGGCGGGCCTTGTCGTCGCCGCCATTCACGCCGCGACCCGGGAGGCCGCGGTGCCCGGCGCCACCACGAAGGATCTCGACGACGTCGCCCGCAAGGTGATCGCCGAGCACGGCGCGAAGTCGAACTTCCTGGGGTACGGCGGGTTCCCCGCCACGATCTGCACCTCGGTCAACGAGGTCGTCGTGCACGGCATCCCGGACGACAAGACCGTCCTGAAGGACGGCGACATCATCTCCATCGACGCCGGCGCGATCATCGACGGCTGGCACGGTGACGCGGCCTACACCGCGTTCGTGGGTACCGGTCACGCTCCGGAGCTGGTCGAGCTCTCCCGGGTGACCGAGGAGTCGATGTGGGCCGGTATCGCGGCCATGAAGCAGGGCAACCGGCTGGTGGACATCTCCCGGGCCATCGAGACGTACATCCGCCGCCAGCCGAAGCCGGGCGGCGGGAAGTACGGGATCGTCGAGGACTACGGCGGCCACGGCATCGGCACCGAGATGCACATGGACCCCCACCTCCTGAACTACGTCGAGCGCCGGCGCGGCAAGGGCCCCAAGCTGGTCCCCGGCTTCTGCCTGGCCATCGAGCCCATGGTCTCCCTCGGCACGCCCCGCACGGAGGTCCTGGAGGACGACTGGACCGTCATCACCACGGACGGCACCTGGTCCTCGCACTGGGAACACTCGGTCGCCCTCACGGAGGCGGGGCCGCTGGTCCTGACGGCCCCGGACTGCGGCAAGGCGAAGCTGGCGGAGTACGGCGTCACGGCGGCGCCGGACCCGCTGGGCTGAGGGGTGCCCTCGTTGCTTAAGGATCTACGGCATGGGGCAGACTTTCTCGATTCGTCTTTCCGAGTGCACTGACGTAGACTGACGCGTCGGCTCTCGTGCATCCGTGTGTCTCCGTACGGAGACATGGAAGTACGCGGCCGATCAAGGTAGTCGATTCGAAGGGCGAAGCGTGGCCAAGAAGCAAGGTGCCATCGAGATCGAAGGCACTGTCGTCGAGTCTCTTCCGAACGCCATGTTCAAGGTGGAGCTCCAGAACGGCCACCAGGTCCTGGCACACATCAGCGGCAAGATGCGCATGCACTACATCCGCATCCTCCCTGACGACCGGGTCGTGGTGGAGCTGTCTCCGTACGACCTGACGCGTGGCCGGATCGTCTACCGGTACAAGTAGATCTTGCCCGCATCCCGCTCGCGCGGGGTACTGGCACTGACCCGGAGAACCTCACCCAATGAAGGTCAAGCCGAGCGTCAAGAAGATCTGCGACAAGTGCAGGGTGATCCGCCGTCACGGCCGGGTCATGATCATCTGCGACAACCCGCGCCACAAGCAGCGCCAGGGCTGACGCACGACTGCAGTTCGCAGATTTTCGCGCGACGCAAGTAAGTAGATACGCAGGACCCGTCCCTCTTCAGTTCCATTCAGGTAATGGAGGGCGACACCCCCGGTCGGAGGCCGGGGACCCAGTAGGTACCTCATACGGCCGCTGGGAGTGGTTCTGCTGAAGACCTCCGAAGAATCAACAGGAGCCATGAATGGCACGCGTTGAAGGCGTTGACCTCCCGCGCGAAAAGCGCATCGAGGTCGCCCTCACCTACGTGTTCGGCATCGGCCGCACGCTGGCCCAGCAGACGCTGGACGCCACCGAGGTGGACCGCAACACCCGCGTCCGCGACCTGACCGAGGAAGACCTCGTCAAGATCCGCGAGTACGTGGACGCCAACATCAAGACCGAGGGTGACCTGCGTCGCGAGATCCAGGCCGACATCCGTCGCAAGGTCGAGATCGGCTGCTACCAGGGTCTGCGCCACCGCCGTGGCCTGCCCGTCCGTGGTCAGCGCACCAGCACGAACGCCCGCACCCGCAAGGGCCCGCGTCGCGCCATCGCCGGTAAGAAGAAGCCGGGCAAGAAGTAGTCCTCGCTCAGCGGTCTATCGACAGCTGACGCTGCAGGACCGACCACCTCCCGTAGGAGTTATAGATGCCCCCCAAGGGTCGTCAGGGCGCTGCCAAGAAGGTGCGCCGCAAGGAAAAGAAGAACGTCGCCCACGGGCACGCTCACATCAAGAGCACGTTCAACAACACGATCGTGTCCATCACGGACCCGACCGGCAACGTGATCTCGTGGGCCTCCGCCGGCCACGTCGGCTTCAAGGGCTCGCGCAAGTCCACGCCGTTCGCCGCGCAGATGGCCGCCGAGTCGGCTGCCCGTCGCGCGCAGGAGCACGGCATGCGCAAGGTCGACGTCTTCGTCAAGGGCCCGGGTTCCGGTCGTGAGACCGCCATCCGTTCGCTCCAGGCGACCGGCCTCGAGGTCGGCTCGATCCAGGACGTGACGCCCACGCCGCACAACGGCTGCCGTCCGCCCAAGCGCCGCCGCGTCTGACGTCGGCTGCTGCTTGATCTGAGGATTCGGGCGGTACGGCTCTCCGGAGCCGTATCGCCCGTACCCTTGTAACGAATCAGGGCATCAAATAGTGGGTGCCCCTGACTGAAGGATTCCTTCATGCTTATTGCACAGCGCCCGTCGCTGACCGAAGAGGTCGTCGACGAGTTCCGCTCGCGGTTCGTCATCGAGCCGCTGGAGCCGGGCTTCGGCTACACCCTCGGCAACTCCCTCCGCCGGACGCTTCTCTCCTCGATCCCGGGTGCGGCGGTCACGTCGATCCGTATCGACGGTGTCCTGCACGAGTTCACCACCGTGCCGGGTGTCAAGGAAGACGTCACCGACCTCATCCTCAACATCAAGCAGCTGGTGGTCTCCAGCGAGCACGACGAGCCCGTCGTGATGTACCTGCGCAAGCAGGGTCCGGGTCTGGTCACCGCCGCCGACATCGCGCCCCCGGCCGGTGTCGAGGTGCACAACCCCGACCTCGTCCTCGCCACGCTCAACGGCAAGGGCAAGCTGGAGATGGAGCTGACCGTCGAGCGCGGCCGCGGCTACGTCTCCGCCGTGCAGAACAAGCAGGTCGGCCAGGAGATCGGCCGCATCCCGGTCGACTCCATCTACTCGCCGGTGCTCAAGGTCACGTACAAGGTCGAGGCGACCCGTGTCGAGCAGCGCACCGACTTCGACAAGCTGATCGTCGACGTCGAGACCAAGCAGGCGATGCGTCCGCGTGACGCCATGGCCTCCGCCGGCAAGACGCTGGTCGAGCTCTTCGGTCTCGCCCGTGAGCTCAACATCGACGCCGAGGGCATCGACATGGGCCCGTCCCCGACGGACGCCGCCCTCGCCGCCGACCTGGCGCTGCCGATCGAGGAGCTGGAGCTCACCGTTCGGTCGTACAACTGCCTCAAGCGCGAGGGCATCCACTCCGTGGGTGAGCTCGTGGCGCGCTCCGAGGCGGACCTGCTCGACATCCGCAACTTCGGTGCGAAGTCGATCGACGAGGTCAAGATGAAGCTCAATGGCATGGGCCTCGCGCTGAAGGACTCGCCTCCCGGGTTCGACCCGACCGCCGCCGCTGACGCCTTCGGCGCGGATGACGATGCCGACGCCGGGTTCGTCGAGACCGAGCAGTACTAAGAGCTCGGGACTGACGGTTTGATTTTGGCTGCGCGTGCGTTGTCGTTGCTCGCGCAGTTCCCCGCGCCCCTGACGGGGCTCGGGTCCACTGACCCCGGTACCTGATACGGCCGGGGCAGATCACTAGGAGAAACACCATGCCGAAGCCCACCAAGGGTGCCCGTCTGGGCGGCAGCGCCGCGCACGAGAAGCTTCTGCTGGCGAACCTCGCCAAGCAGCTCTTCGAGCACGGCCGGATCACGACGACCGAGGCCAAGGCCCGCCGTCTGCGTCCGTACGCGGAGCGTCTGGTCACCAAGGCGAAGAAGGGCGACCTTCACAACCGCCGCCAGGTGCTGTCCGTCATCACCGACAAGAGCATCGTGCACACGCTCTTCACGGAGATCGGCCCGCGCTACGAGAACCGCCCGGGTGGCTACACCCGTATCACCAAGATCGGTAACCGTCGTGGCGACAACGCGCCCATGGCGATCATCGAGCTGGTGGAGGCCCTGACCGTGGCCCAGGAGGCCACCGGTGAGGCCGAGGCGGCGACGAAGCGTGCCGTCAAGGAAGACGCCCTCAAGAAGGACGACGCCGTCGAGGCCAAGTCCGACGAGGCAGCCGAGGCTCCGGCCGAGGAGTCGAAGGACGCGTAAGCGTTCTGCCGGGGACTGCGCGGCGCCGGCTGCGGCCTCGCCGTGGCTTGTCGCGCAGTTCCCCGCGCCCCTTCAGGGCGCGCCGCGGGCCCGCCCCCTTGCCGGGGTAGGCCCGCTTTTTTCGTTGCCTGAGAGGATCCACGTGTGAGCGATGAAGTAGAGCCCGGGTTCGTGCGGGTGCGGTTGGATCTTTCGTACGACGGCAGGGACTTCTCCGGCTGGGCCAAGCAGCGGCAGGGGCAGCGGACCGTCCAGGGAGAGATCGAGGCCGCGCTGCGGACCGTGACGCGGTCGCAGGAGACGTACGAGCTGACCGTGGCGGGGCGCACCGACAGTGGGGTGCATGCACGGGGGCAGGTCGCCCACGTCGATCTGCCGGAGGACGTGTGGGCCGAGCACAGCGACAAGCTGCTGCGCCGGCTCGCCGGGCGGCTGCCGCACGACGTTCGGGTGTGGAAGGTCGCCGAGGCGCCCGCCGGGTTCAACGCGCGGTTCTCCGCGGTGTGGCGGCGGTACGCCTATCGCGTGACGGACCACCCCGGCGGCGTCGACCCGCTGCTGCGCGGGCACGTGCTGTGGCACGACTGGGAGCTGGACCTCGACGCCATGAACGCCGCCGCCGAGCGGTTGATCGGCGAGCACGACTTCGCCGCCTACTGCAAGCGGCGTGAGGGCGCCACGACCATTCGTACGCTCCAGGAGCTGCGGTGGGAGCGGCGGGCCGACGGGATCCTCGAAGCGACCGTGCGGGCCGACGCGTTCTGCCACAACATGGTGCGGTCCCTGGTCGGCGCCATGCTGTTCGTGGGGGACGGGCACCGGCCCGTGGAGTGGCCGGGGAAGGTGCTCGCGGCGGGCGTGCGGGACTCCGCCGTGCACGTCGTACGGCCGCACGGCCTCACGCTCGAAGAGGTCGGCTACCCCGCCGACGACCTGCTCGCCGCGCGCAGCAAGGAGGCGCGCAACAAGCGGACGCTGCCCGGGGCCGGGTGCTGCTGAGCTCCGGCCGGGGCGCTACTGCGGGGCGTTGGCGGCGGCCGACGCCTGGGCCTCGCCCCGTTGGTTGATGCGGTGGAAGGCGAAGCGGGCCAGGTCGTCGCCGACGCCGTAGGCCTTGCGGTCCGACGTCGTCACGTTCTTGCCGCTGGTGTAGCCGGTGGTGGTGAAGTAGGCGTAGCGGCCGTAGGCGTTGTAGGTGCCGCGGCACACGCCCGTGCGGCAGAAGGCGGGCACGCCCTTGCCGGACAGGGAGTCGACGAGGCCCCTCTTCACCTGGTCCTTGACCTTCTTGGCGTCGGACGCGGTGTCGAAGACGGCGACGCCGACCGTGACGGCGATGCCGTTCCTGATGTAGCTGGCGCGGATCAGGCGGGTGCAGTCGTGCTGGGTGAGGAGGGAGCCGAGGGCGGGCTGGGTGACGGACGCGCACTGGTTGGTGCTCGCGGTCGGGCCCTTCTTGTAGACGCGCTCGCCGGCGCGCAGGGACTTGCCGGGGAAGAGGCCCTCGGGGGTGAGCGGCGCCTTGTCCTTCTTGGCGCTGGAGATGAAGTCCTTGGGGTTGGGCGGGGGCGGCGGCGTGGTGGCCTCGAACGAAGGTTCGGCGTCCTTGCTCGCGCCGGGGATGTCAGCGGCCGTCGGCAGTTCGCTCGCGGGTTTGTTCGACGCGGTGGTGTCGTCGCTGTTCGCGGAGACGACCGTGATGGCCACGGCGGCCGCGATGCCGACGGTGGCGAGCGCGCCGCCGCCGATCATCAGCCACTTCCGGCGGCGGGTGCGCGCCTCGGCGGCCTCGGCGAGCGCCGCCCAGTCGGGCGCGGGTCCGCCACCGGGTCCGCCCGTTCCCCCCGGACCCCACTGAGGTCCCCCTTGCCCAAAGCTCATGGGGCGCATCTTAGACGTGCTGTCGGGGATGTTGAGCGGGGGTTGCGCGGGCTCCGCGGCCTAGCCTGAGCCCTATGAATACGGGCAAAACGGCGGTTAGCGGATGGTTGTCGCAGCCGGCCGGGTGGCACGTCCGGTGGGTGCTCGGGATGGTGCTCGCCGCCGGGGTGGTCCGGGTGGGGCTGCGCGTGCCGGACGGCGGCATGGACAACGACATCGTGGTGCGGGCCGCCGAGGCGTGGCTGGACGGCCACTCGCCCTACGCCGACCGGCACTTCCTCTATCTCCCCGGCGCCGTGCTCGCGGCGGTGCCGCAGGCCCTGCTGCCCGTGGACGTCGTGCGGTTCCTCGTGCCCGCGGGCGTGACCGCCGGGCTCGTCACCGGGTGGGCGTGCGCCCTGCGGATCCACGGGGTGCCGTGGCGCAGCCGCTTCGCGGTGTACGGCCTGCTCGGGCTCGCGCTCGGCTTCGCGCCCTTCGGGCACCTCGTCCAGCTCGGCAACTGGACGGCCGGCTCCGCCGCCGCGCTGCCGCTCGCCCTGCTGCTCGTGTGCCGCGGCCGGTGGGTCGCGGCCGGGCTCGTCGTCGGCGCCGCCGTCGCCGTGAAGCCGCTGCTCGCGCCCGTCGTGCTGCTCTTCGTCCTGGCGCGCAGGTGGCGGGCGCTGGGGGTCGCGGTGGGGGTGCCCGCCCTGGTCTCGGCGGCCGCGGCGCTGGTCATGCCGGACCCCGCCGGGTTCTTCACGCGGACGCTGCCCTTCCTGCTGCGCGGGGAGGACTCGTTCGTACGTCTCTATGAGGCGTCGCCGTCCGCGGTGCTCGCGCGGGTCGGGGCGCCGCAGACGGGCGCCACGCTGGTCGCCGTGTGTGCGGCGGCGGCCGGGGTGTGGTGCGCCCGGCGGCGGTGGCGGCGGGGGGACGAGGGGCCCGGGAGGACGGTGGAGTGTGCCGTGATGCTGATGCTCTCCGCCTTCCTCGTCTCCCGTCCGTCGTACGACCACTATCTGCTCGTCGTGCTTCCGCTGCTGCTCGCGGGGGCGCTGACGGCGGGGGCGGCGGCGCGGAGCCCGTGGTTCTGGGTGGCGCTGGTGCCGCAGGTGCCGGGGTTCGCGTGGCCGTGGCTGGAGCCGGGGACGCGGCGGGCCTTCAAGGACGCGGTGACGTTGTGCCTGCTCGCGGGGGCGACCGGGTGGGCGTGTGTGCGGGGGGCGCGCGCCGGTGTGCCGGGGGAGCGCAGGGAGCCCGCGCTGCCGGCCTCCAGGGCCGCGTTTTGACCCGTACGGGGCGGCACGGGTACTCTCGACGATTGATACGTATTGGTGTCCTCGATCTCACGCGAAAGGGCCCTTACGTAGGTTCCCTGGAGCAGTTACCAGTGGCTCGCATACGGGCAGCGTCCCCGGCATTGTGAGCCCCAGCTGCATGATCGCTTCCTGGGTGCCGTGTGTCTGGACCCCATCCACTGAAGAAGCGAAGGCTACTAAGTGCGTACGTACAGCCCCAAGCCCGGCGATGTGACCCGCCAGTGGCACGTCATCGACGCCCGGGACATCGTCCTGGGCCGTCTGGCGACCACCGCTGCCACCCTCCTGCGCGGCAAGCACAAGCCGATCTACGCCCCCCACGTTGACACCGGTGACTTCGTCATCATCATCAACGCCGACAAGGTTCACCTGTCGGGCAACAAGAAGACCCAGAAGATGGCGTACCGCCACTCCGGCTACCCGGGTGGTCTGCGTTCCGTCCGTTACGACGAGCTCCTCGAGAAGAGCCCCGAGAAGGCTGTCGAGAAGGCCGTCAAGGGCATGCTCCCCAAGAACACCCTGGGCCGTCAGATGCTCTCGAAGCTGAAGGTCTACGCGGGCGACCAGCACCCGCACGGCGCTCAGCAGCCGGTCCCGTTCGAGATCACCCAGGTCGCGCAGTAGTTCCGGCCACCCCCTAAGACGTAAAGAAATCTGAGGAGAATCGTGGCCGAGACCACCGTTGAGCAGCCGGTCGAAGAGACCGAGGGTGTCGACGTAGAGCAGTACACCACCGAGTCCGAGGCGCCCGTCGAGGGCGAGTACACCTCGGAGTCGAACGCCGCGCGCTTCGGCGACCCGCAGCCGGCCGCCGGCCTGGGCCGTCGCAAGAACGCGATCGCCCGTGTCCGGATCGTCCCGGGCACCGGCAAGTGGAAGGTCAACGGGCGCACGCTCGAGGACTACTTCCCGAACAAGGTCCACCAGCAGGAAGTCAACGAGCCCTTCAAGGTGCTCGAGCTCGACGGCCGCTACGACGTCATCGCCCGCATCTCGGGTGGCGGCGTCTCCGGTCAGGCCGGTGCGCTCCGTCTCGGTGTCGCCCGCGCGCTGAACGAGGCCGACGTCGAGAACAACCGCGGCGCCCTCAAGAAGGCCGGTTACCTGAAGCGTGACGACCGTGCGGTCGAGCGCAAGAAGGCCGGTCTCAAGAAGGCCCGCAAGGCTCCGCAGTACAGCAAGCGCTAATCGCTGCCTGCTCGTACTCTTCGTTCGCCCCGGCGGCACTCACCGTGCTGCCGGGGCGTTCGTCTATTCAGGACCATGCAGGAACCATGCAGGAACCCCTGAGGCAATTCGTTTTTCTGGAACGTTCGGAGGACAGCAGTGGGACGACTCTTCGGCACGGACGGCGTGCGCGGTGTCGCCAACGCGGATCTGACGGCCGAGCTCGCGCTCGGACTCTCCGTGGCGGCGGCGCACGTACTGGCCGAGGCGGGCACCTTTGAAGGCCATCGCCCGGTGGCGGTGGTCGGGCGTGACCCGCGCGCGTCCGGGGAGTTCCTGGAGGCAGCGGTGGTCGCGGGTCTCGCCAGCGCGGGTGTGGACGTCCTGCGCGTCGGTGTGCTGCCCACCCCCGCGGTGGCGCATCTCACCGGGGCGCTGGGCGCCGACCTCGGCGTGATGCTCTCCGCCAGCCACAACGCCATGCCCGACAACGGCATCAAGTTCTTCGCCCGCGGCGGCCACAAGCTCGCCGACGAGCTGGAGGACCGCATCGAGGCCGAGTACGACCAGCAGTTCGTGAGCCGCACCGGCACCCCCCGGCAGCGGCCCACCGGCGCGGCCGTCGGCCGCGTGAAGGCGTACGACCAGGGCCTCGACCAGTACGTCGCCCACCTCATCGGCGTCCTCCCCAACCGCCTCGACGGACTGAAGATCGTCCTCGACGAGGCGCACGGCGCCGCGTCCCGCGTCTCGCCCGAGGCCTTCGCCCGCGCCGGCGCCGAGGTCATCACGATCGGCGCCCAGCCCGACGGCCTGAACATCAACGACGGGTGCGGGTCCACCCACCTCGACCTGCTCAAGGCCGCCGTCGTCGAGCACAAGGCCGACTTCGGCGTCGCGCACGACGGGGACGCCGACCGGTGCCTCGCCGTGGACCACACGGGCGCCGAGGTCGACGGCGACCAGATCCTCGCCGTGCTCGCCCTCGCCATGCGCGAGCACGGCACGCTGCGCCACGACACCGTTGTCGCCACGGTCATGTCCAACCTCGGCTTCAAGCTCGCCATGGAGGGCCAGGGGCTCTCCCTGGTGCAGACCGCCGTCGGCGACCGGTACGTGCTTGAGGCGATGAAGGAGCACGGCTTCGCCCTCGGCGGCGAGCAGTCCGGGCACGTCATCGTCCTGGACCACGCCACGACCGGTGACGGCACGCTGACCGGACTGCTGCTCGCGGCCCGGGTCGCCGAGACGGGGCGGTCCCTCGCGGAGCTCGCGAGCGTCATGGAGCGGCTCCCGCAGGTCCTGATCAACGTGCCCGACGTCGACAAGTCGCGCGTGAAGACCTCCGCGGAGCTCTCCGCCGCCGTCACCGAGGCCGAGCGTGAGCTGGGCTCCACGGGACGCGTGCTGCTGCGCCCCTCCGGGACCGAGCCGCTGGTGCGGGTCATGGTCGAGGCCGCCGACATCGAGCAGGCCCGGTCCGTCGCCGGCCGGCTCGCCGATGTGGTGAAGTCGGCGCTCGGCTAGACGCGCGGTGATTTCGCGGTGCGCTCGCGCCGTGCGGTGCGCTCGCGCTGTGTGGACCAGAGGAGTTTCTGGATCAGCAGCGTGAGCGTGCCGGCGAGGACGATGCCGAGCAGATTGAGGAGCAGCTGCTCGGTGGAGCCCCAGGCCTGCTTGTACTCGGAGTAGCTGAAGGCGACCGCCGCGTTCGCCGCCGCGGGGACCGTCGTGACGGAGATCGCCACACCGACCAGGGCGCCCGACTTCGCCGAGGTGAGCGAGAGCATGCCCGCCGAGCCCGCGAGGACCGCCACGACGAACGAGAACCAGTCGGGCCGGTAGATGAAGTTCGTGTTCGGGCGCTCCGACTCCAGTGCGTCGCGCGTGAACAGGTCCATCGCGTCCATGAAGTAGCTGAACCCCACCGTCACCACCATCGCCGCCGCGAAGCCCACGAGCAGGGCGGCCAGCGAGCGCAGGGCGAGGCGGGGCGTGCGCTGGGCCACGGCCGTGCAGACACCGGCCAGCGGGCCGAACTCCGGGCCCACCGCCATCGCGCCCACGATCAGGATCGCGTTGTCGAGGACCACGCCGCAGGCCGCGATCATCGTGGCGAGCGTGATGAACGTGACGTACGTGGCCGAGAGCGTCGACTCCTCGTGCGTCGCGTCGGCCAGCTGCTCCCAGAGGACCGCGTCGGCCCCCTCGCCCGGCGCGTCGTCCTCCGCCCGGTCCGCGTGGTGGGAGAGCGACAGGTCGATGTTCTCGACGGCGATCGACCCCGACTCGTCGATGCCGAGCGCGCGCAGACCGCCGATCAGCTCGTCGCCCGCCTCCCGGGCCACGTCGCACATGACGACGTCGCCCGCGGGATTGCGGGCGGCGCCCGCGAGCACCGCGAGGTGGGTGGTGCCGACCGTCCGCTCGATCAGGTGGACCACGGCGTCGGTTCTGTCGGGCGGGGTGATCAGGCGCAGGTGCAGCATGTGCGCAGGTTAGCCGGGGGAGAGCTGTCGGGGAGCGGGCCGTTCAGAGCTTGCGCAGGCTCAGGCGCTGGACCTTGTGGTCGGGGCCCTTGCGGACGACGAGCGTGGCGCGGCTGCGGGTCGGGGCCACGTTCTCGACGAGGTTGAGCTTGTTGATCGTGCGCCAGGTCGTGCGGGCGTAGTCGAGGGCCTCCTCCTCCGACACCTGGGTGTACTTGCGGAAGTACGAGGACGGGTCCTGGAACGCCGTCTGGCGCAGCTTCTTGAAGCGGTTCAGGTACCAGCGCTCGATGTCGTCGGCGCGGGCGTCGACGTACACGCTGAAGTCGAAGTAGTCCGCGAGGCCCACGCGGGTGCGGCCGTCCTTGCCGGGGAGGGCGGGTTGCAGGACGTTCAGGCCCTCGACGATGAGGATGTCCGGGCGGCGGACCGTGAGGCGGCGGTCGGGGACGATGTCGTAGATCAGGTGCGAGTAGACGGGGGCGGTGACCTCGTCCTTGCCGGCCTTGATGTCCGCGACGAAACGGGTGAGGGCGCGGCGGTCGTACGACTCGGGGAAGCCCTTGCGGGACATCAGGCCGCGGGCCTCCAGCTCCTTGGTGGGCAGCAGGAAGCCGTCCGTCGTGACCCGCTCCACGCGCGGGTGCTCCGGCCAGCGGGAGAGCAGCGCCTGGAGGAGGCGGGCGACGGTGGACTTGCCGACCGCCACGGAACCGGCGACTCCTATGACGAAGGGGGTGCCGGACTGGGACCCCTTCTCGCCCAGGAACGTGTTGAGGGCGCCGCGCAGGCCGTCCGTCGCGCCCACGTAGAGGTTCAGGAGGCGGGAGAGCGGGAGGTAGATGTCGCGGACCTCGTCCAGGTCGATGACGTCGCCGAGGCCGCGGAGCCGCTCCACCTCCTCCGCTGTCAGGGGCAGAGGCGTCTTCTCGCGAAGCGCGCTCCACTCGGCGCGAGTGAGGTCGACGTAGGGAGTCGCCTCCGGCTTGGGCCGGTGGGCGCTCCGCGGTGCCGTCGAAGGCACAGAGACCGAAGAGATCACGTTCCATTGTTACGGCTGGTTGAACGGGATGGGGTGGTGGGTGGAGGGTGGGGTACGTCACCCGCCGCTCGGGCCGGGGGGTTGTGTCAGGCTGAGCCGGTGATTATCGGGGTTGGCATCGACGTGGCGGAGATCGAGCGGTTCGGGGCGGCGCTGGAGCGGACGCCCGGGATGGCCGACCGGCTGTTCGTGGCGAGTGAGTTGCTGCTGCCGGGTGGTGAGCGGCGGGGGATCGCGTCGCTGGCGGCGCGGTTCGCGGCGAAGGAGGCGCTGGCGAAGGCGCTGGGGGCGCCCGCGGGGCTTCGGTGGACGGACGCCGAGGTGTACGTGGAGGAGAGCGGGCAGCCGCGGGTGCGGGTGCGGGGGACCGTCGCCGAGCGGGCCTCCGCGCTGGGGGTCCGGGCCTGGCACGTGTCGCTGAGCCATGACGCGGGGGTTGCCTCCGCGGTGGTGGTGGCGGAGGGGTAGGGGGCGCCCGGCGGGGGAGACTGGGGGGATGCGTACTGCGTATGGCGTGGAGAGGGTCCGGGCGGGTGAGCGCGCCGCCATGGCGCGGGGGCCCGAAGGTGTGCTGATGCAGCGCGCGGCGGCGGGGCTCGCCGCCGAGTGCGCGCAGCTGCTCGGCAAGGTGTACGGATCGAGAGTCACGCTGCAGGTGGGCAGCGGGGACAACGGAGGCGACGCCCTGTACGCCGGGGCCCGGCTGGCGCGGAGGGGGGCCGGGGTCGGCGCCGTGCTGCTCGACCCGGGACGGGCGCATGCCGGTGGGCTCGCCGCGCTGCGGAGGGCCGGCGGCTCGGTGGTGGAGGCCGCGGACCCGCGGGCCGAGGGGCTGGTTCGCGGGGCGCATCTCGTGGTCGACGGGATCGTGGGGATCGGCGGGTGGGGCGGGCTGCGGGAGCGCGCCGCGGCGCTCGTCGCGGCTGCCCGGGACGCGCTGGTCGTCGCCGTCGATCTGCCCAGCGGGGTGGACGCCGACACCGGTGAGGTGCGCGGGGACGCGGTGCGGGCCGATGTGACGGTGACCTTCGGGGCGTACAAGCCGGGGCTGCTGGTCGATCCCGGGCGGGAGCACGCCGGTGCCGTGCGGCTCGTGGACATCGGGCTCGGACTGCCCGCCGAAGAGGCGGAGTTGGAGGCCCTGCAATTCGCGGACGTCTCCCGGCTGCTGCCCGTGCCCGGTGGGGAGAGCGACAAGTACCGGCGGGGGGTGGTGGGGGTCGTCGCCGGGTCCGCCCGGTATCCGGGCGCCGCGGTCCTCGCCGTGGCGGGGGCCCTGCGCGGCGGCGCGGGTGCCGTGCGGTACGTGGGGCCCGCCGCGGACGCCGTCCTCGCACGCTTCCCCGAGACCCTGGTGTCCGCGGGGCCGCCGTCGAAGGCCGGGCGCGTGCAGGCGTGGGTCGTGGGGCCGGGGCTCGGGGACGACGGGGAGCGGCTGGACGAGGTCCTGGCCGCCGATGTGCCGGTGCTGATCGACGCCGACGGGCTGCGGCTCGCCGGGGAGCGCGCGGTGCGGGAGCGCGGTGCTCCGACGCTGCTCACCCCGCACGCGGGGGAGGCCGCCGCCCTGCTCGGCGTCGCCCGCGAGGAGGTCGAGGCGGGGCGCCTCTCCGCCGTACGGGAGCTGGCGCGGCGGTACGGGGCGACAGCGCTGCTGAAGGGGTCCACGACCCTGGTCGCCTCGGAGGCGGGGGCCGTGCGCGTCAACCCGACCGGGACAGCCTGGCTCGCCACCGCGGGCAGCGGCGACGTGCTGTCCGGGCTCGCCGGCTCCCTGCTGGCGGCCGGCCTCGACGCGCGGGACGCGGGGTCCGTCGGCGCGTATCTGCACGGCCTCGCCGGCCGCCACGCGGCGGACGGCGCTCCCGCGGCGGCACAGGACGTGGCCGAGGCGATCCCTGCCGTGTGGCGGGAGGTCAGGGGGGCGTAGGCAGGGGCGGGTCCGGGGTGGCGGGGCGCTGCTCGCGGGGCGTTCAGGGCCCGCGCGAGCGGGGGCTGTCGGCGGGCTCTGAGACACTTGTCCGCGATGAACGAGACAGCACCTTTCCGTGTCCGCGCCGAGATCGACCTCGCCGCCCTCCGCGCCAACGTGCGCGCGCTGCGCGCCCACGCGCCGGGCGCCGCGTTCATGGCCGTGGTGAAGGCCGACGCGTACGGCCACGGAATGGTGCCCTGTGCCAAGGCCGCCCGCCAGGCCGGCGCCACTTGGACAGGCACCGCGACCCCCGAGGAGGCCCTCGCGCTGCGTGCCGCGGGTCTGCCGGGGCGGATCATGTGCTGGCTGTGGACGCCGGGCGGGCCTTGGCGCGAGGGCGTCGAGGCCGATCTGGACATGTCGGTGAGCGCCCTGTGGGCGCTGGACGAGGTGACGGCCGCCGCGCGTGCGGCGGGGCGGACCGCCCGTATCCAGCTGAAGGCCGACACCGGCCTCGGGCGGAACGGCTGCATGCCGGCCGACTGGCCCGAGCTCGTCGAGCGGGCCCTGCGCGCCGAGGCCGAGGGGCTGGTCCGCGTCACCGGCCTCTGGTCGCACTTCGCGTGCGCCGACGAGCCGGGGCACCCCTCGATCGCCGGTCAGCTCACGGTCTTCCGCGACATGGTGGCGCAGGCCGAGGAGATGGGCGTACGGCCCGAGGTGCGGCACATCGCCAACTCGCCGGGGACCCTGACGCTCCCGGAGACGCACTTCGACCTCGTGCGGCCCGGCATCGCGATGTACGGCGTCTCGCCGAGCCCCGAGGTCGGCACCCCCGAGGACTTCGGGCTGCGGCCCGTCATGACGCTCACCGCCTCGCTCGCCCATGTGAAGCACGCCCCGGCCGGCCACGGCGTGAGCTACGGCCATCACTACGTCACCCCCGGCGAGACGACCCTCGGCCTCGTCCCCGCGGGGTACGGCGACGGCATCCCGCGGCACGCCTCCGGCACGGGCCCGGTGCTCGTCGACGGCAAGCTGCGGAGGGTCGCGGGCCGGGTCGCGATGGACCAGTTCGTGGTGGACCTCGGCGGGGACGAGCCCGAAGTGGGCGCGGAGGCGGTGCTGTTCGGCCCCGGCGACCGCGGCGAGCCGACCGCCGAGGACTGGGCGCAGGCCGCGGGCACCATCGCGTACGAGATCGTCACCCGCATCGGATCGCGCGTCCCGCGCGTCCACGTGAACGAGCGGCCTGACGACACCGGGAACTGACGAGGAGCGGCACGTGAGCGAGAGCAGCACGGGGGCGGCCGCTGCGGAAGCGGTGACGGAGGTCGCCGCCGCGGCCGGGAACTGGCGCAGGGCCGGGGTGGCGGGCGCCGCGATAGGTGTGATCGCCGCGGGCGCGGCCGCCGGTGTCGCCATAGAGCGGCTGACCGTCGGCCGCGGCATGCGCAAGAAGGCGCGGCTCGCGCTGGATGCGGCGGGGCCGTACGGCTCGCTGCGCGGCATGCCCGGCACGGCGTACGCGGACGACGGCACGGAGCTCGCCTACGAGGTCGAGGAGGTCGAGGACGACGGCGGCGAGGGTCCGCGGCGGCGCAGGCTCTTCGGCCGCCGGGCTCCCGCGCCCGTCACCGTCGTCTTCAGCCACGGCTACTGCCTGAACCAGGACTCCTGGCACTTCCAGCGGGCCGCCCTGCGCGGCGTCGTCCGCGCCGTCTACTGGGACCAGCGCAGCCACGCCAGGTCGGGGCGCGGCGCCGACCAGCTGGAGCGCGGCGTGCCGGTCTCCATCGACCAGCTCGGGCGCGACCTGAAGGCCGTCATCGACGCCGCCGCGCCCGAGGGGCCGCTCGTCCTCGTCGGACACTCCATGGGCGGCATGACGACCATGGCGCTCGCCGACCAGTTCCCGGAGCTGATCCGCGAGCGCGTGGTGGGCGTCGCCCTGGTCGGCACGTCGTCGGGGCAGCTCGGTCAGGTGAACTTCGGCCTTCCGGTGGCCGGGATGAACGCGGTGCGGCGGGTGCTGCCCGGGCTGCTGCGGGCGATGGGGTCGCAGGCCGAGCTGGTGGAGCGGGGGCGGCGGGCCACCGCGGACCTGTTCGCGGGCGTCATCAAGCGCTATTCGTTCTCCCGCAGGGACGTGGACCCGGCCATCGCGCGGTTCGCCGAGCGGATGATCGAGTCGACGCCGATCGACGTGGTCGCGGAGTTCTATCCGGCGTTCGCCGAGCACGACAAGGCGGAGGCGCTCAAGCACTTCGCCGAGCTGCCGGTGCTCGTGCTGGCCGGGGACAAGGACCTGGTCACGCCGAGCGAGCACAGCGAGGCGATCGCGCAGCGGCTGCCGGACGCCGAGCTGGTCCTCGTCCCGGACGCCGGGCACCTGGTCATGCTGGAGCACCCGGAGGTGGTCATGGACCGTCTCGCGGATCTGCTGGTGCGGGCGGGGGCGGTGCCGGAGGCGGGCCTCGCGGACGGCGGATGAGCGCAAGCGAGGGCGAGGGCGAGGGTCAGGGCCAGGGCCAGGGCCAGGGCGTGGTTGCGGTCGCGGTCGCGGAGCCAGGCTCGGCCGACTGCGGCTGAGTGCGGGAGCGGCCGCGGGGCCCGACTCGGCCCAGCCCACCCCGGCTGGGCCCACCCCGGCTCGGCCCGGCTCGGCCCGCCCGGCTCGGCCCGGCTCGGCCCGCCCGGCTCGGCTCGGCCCGACTCGGCTCGGCCCGGCCCGGCCCGGCCCGGCCAAAAGGCGGCTGAGCGTGGCGGGTCGCAGCCGCTACCGTGGGCGGTATGGAAGCACCGCACCACCAGGCCCCCGCCGCCACCCTCAACATCACCGTCAACTCTCCCGAACAGATGGGCGAGTTGGGCCGCCGGCTGGCCAAACTCCTGCGCCCCGGCGACCTCGTCATGCTCACCGGCGAGCTCGGCGCCGGCAAGACCACGCTGACCCGCGGCCTCGGTGAGGGCCTCGGCGTGCGCGGCGCCGTCACCTCCCCGACCTTCGTCATCGCCCGCGTGCACCCCCCGCTCGGCGACGGCCCCGCGCTGGTGCACGTCGACGCGTACCGCCTGGGCGGCGGGCTCGACGAGATGGAGGACCTGGACCTCGACGTCTCCCTGCCCGAATCGGTGATCGTCGTGGAGTGGGGCGACGGCAAGGTCGAGGAGCTGTCGGACGACCGGCTGCACGTCGTGATCGACCGCGCGGTGGGCGACACGACGGACGAGGTGCGCGAGGTGACGTTCACCGGACTCGGCGCGCGGTGGGCGGACGCGGACCTGGCGTCCCTGGGCGCCTGACCCTCTCCGGAACCCTCAGCCCCGGGCCGCTCGCCCGGGGCTTTCTCGTACGTTCGACCGAACGTTCCGACAAGACGTCGGCAAAATGTTGCGCTGCGTGCGCCGGGCGTGGTCACATGGATACCGGTGCTGGTTAGGTCTACCTAACTTCGTCTGCCCCCGGAGCCCCCAGGAGGCATCCATGTCGGCTTCAGAACATGACGCACACGCTCAGCCGCGCGGGAAGAGGCTGCCGGGACCCTCGGCCGCGGTGCACCCGTCGACCGCCTCCGATGTCTCGACCGTCTCGAACGCCTCGACAGTCTCGAATGTCTCGAATGTCTCGAACTTCTCGATGAGCGACCTGCTCGCGTCGTGCGCCGCCGCGAGCGCCGTCTCCACGCCGCCGCGCGACCCGGCCCCCGCAGGGGGTACGCCCGCCGAGCGACGCCGTCCGGCCCGCTGATCAGGGAACGACGACGACCTTCTTGTCGCGCAGCGCGAACTCCCACATCGCGTTGCCGTGCGCACGCGACGCGCGGATGCCGCCCGTCTTCTTCGCCGGGTCCGGCTTCGGCGTCGAGCCGTCGACGGCCGCGCTGAAGCCGACCGCGACGCCCTGACTGCTCGTGAAGATCACGACGTGCTCGATCGGCACGCCGTCCGTACCGGTGACACGGCCCGTGCGCGAGGTGACGGCGTACGTCCCCGGGGCCGGGTCGACCGTGCCCGGGGTCACCCCGAAGGTGAGCCTCACCTTGCCGGACGCCTCGACGAGCCAGACCCGGTCGTCCCCCAGGGAGTAGACGACCCGCTCGCCGGTGCCCGACCGGGCGGGCAGCACCGCGGGGTCCTTCTTGTCCTTGGGGGACTGCGAGGCCGAGGCGGAGGGGGACGCGTCGGGCTTGCCCAGGCTGTCCGGGGCGCTGGCCGAGGCCTGATAGGCGAGGAAGGCGACCGCCGCGAGCGCAGCGGCGGTCAGCCCGGCCACGAATCCCGAGCTGCTCCTTGACACCTTGCGCCACCCACCTCTTCGTACTGCGTACGGCTACGGAGTGACGGTAGCAGCAGGCACCCCGCATCCCGGGTCGGCCGTGCGACGGGCGCCGGAGCCGTAGGCTGTTCGCGTGCTCTTGCTCGCTCTGGATACCGCAACGCCCGCTGTCACCGTCGCCCTCCACGACGGCTCCTCCGTCATCGCGGAGTCGAGCCAGGTCGACGCCCGGCGCCATGGAGAACTGCTCCTTCCGGCCGTCGACCGCGTGCTCGCCGACGCTGGCCTCGGGCTCGACGCCGTCACCGGCATCGTCGTCGGCGTGGGCCCCGGCCCCTACACCGGCCTCCGCGTCGGCCTGATGACCGCCGACACCTTCGGCCTCGCGCTCGGCGTCCCCGTGCACGGGGTGTGCACGCTGGACGGCCTCGCGTACGCCTCCGGGATCGAAAGCGGCCCCTTCGTGGTGGCCACCGACGCCCGGCGCAAGGAGGTCTACTGGGCCCGCTACGACGACGTGCGCACTCGTGCGAGTGACGCCGCCGTCGACCGGCCCGCCGACATCGCCGCCGAGGTCGAGGGGATGCCCGCCGTCGGCGCCGGCGCCCTGCTCTACCCCGACACGTTCCCCGACGCCCGCGCCCCCGAGCACGTGTCGGCGGGCGCCCTCGCGTCGCTGGCCGCCGAGCGGCTGGCGGCGGGCGAGGAACTCCTGGAGCCACGGCCGCTGTACCTGCGCAGGCCCGACGCGCAGGTGCCCAAGAACTACAAGGTGGTCACCCCCAAGTGACCCGGGCGACGCAGGTGACCGAGTCCGCCGTGCTGCGCGAGATGCGCTGGTGGGACATCGACGCGGTGTTCACCCTGGAGAAGGAACTCTTCCCCGACGACGCCTGGTCGCGCGGCATGTTCTGGTCCGAACTCGCTCACGCGCGCGGGCCGCTGGCCACCCGCCGCTACGTGGTGGCCGTGGACGGCGACCGCCTCGTCGGGTACGCGGGCCTCGCCGCCTCGGGTGACCTCGCGGACGTCCAGACCATCGCCGTCGCCCGCGACCACTGGGGCACCGGGCTCGGCGCCCGGCTCCTCACCGACCTGCTTCAGGCCGCGACCGCCTTCGAGTGCTCCGAAGTGATGCTGGAAGTGCGGGTCGACAACACCCGGGCGCAGAAGCTGTACGAGCGCTTCGGCTTCGAGCCCATCGGCTTCCGGCGCGGCTACTACCAGCCCGGCAACGTGGACGCCCTGGTCATGCGCCGCACCGATCCCTCCACCCCCGTATCAGGCGTACAAGGAACCGAGATTCATGGCTGACTCGCGCGACGAACCCCTCGTCCTCGGCATCGAGACCTCCTGCGACGAGACCGGCGTCGGCATCGTCCGCGGCACCACGCTGCTCGCGGACGCCGTCGCCTCCAGCGTCGACGAGCACGCGCGCTTCGGCGGCGTCGTGCCCGAGGTGGCCTCCCGCGCCCACCTCGAAGCGATGGTGCCCACCATCGACCGCGCCCTGAAGGAAGCGGGCGTCAGCGCGAAGGACCTCGACGGCATCGCCGTCACCGCGGGCCCCGGCCTCGCAGGCGCGCTGCTCGTCGGCGTCTCCGCCGCCAAGGCGTACGCGTACGCGCTCGGCAAGCCGCTCTACGGCGTCAACCACCTCGCCTCGCACATCTGTGTGGACCAGCTGGAGCACGGACCGCTGCCCGAGCCCACCATGGCGCTCCTGGTCTCCGGCGGCCACTCCTCGCTGCTGCTCTCCGCCGACATCACCTCGGACGTGCGGCCCCTCGGGTCGACCATCGACGACGCGGCGGGCGAGGCCTTCGACAAGATCGCGCGGGTGCTGAACCTCGGCTTCCCCGGCGGCCCCGTCATCGACCGCTACGCGCGCGAGGGCGACCCGGAGGCGATCGCCTTCCCGCGCGGTCTGACCGGCCCGCGCGACCCGGCCTACGACTTCTCCTTCTCCGGCCTGAAGACGTCCGTCGCCCGCTGGATCGAGGCGAAGCGGGCCGCGGGCGAGGAGGTGCCGGTGCGGGACGTGTCGGCGTCCTTCCAGGAGGCCGTCGTCGACGTGCTCACCCGCAAGGCCGTAAGCGCCTGCAAGGACGAGGGCGTCGACCACCTCATGATCGGCGGTGGCGTGGCCGCCAACTCGCGGCTGCGGGCGCTGGCGCAGGAGCGGTGCGAGAAGGCCGGGATCCGGCTGCGCGTGCCGCGCCCGAAGCTGTGCACGGACAACGGCGCGATGGTCGCGGCCCTCGGCGCCGAGATGGTGGCCCGCAACCGGGCGGCCTCGGCCTGGGACCTCTCGGCGGACTCGTCGCTCCCGGTGACCGAGCCGCACGTGCCGGGGCACACGCATACGCACGACCACGTGCACGAGGTCAGCAAGGAGAACCTGTACTCGTGACCGTCGCCCTGATGTGGGAGGCGCGGGCCGCCGAGGGGCGGGGAGTGGAGCTGCTCGCGTGGGCGCGGGCACAGGAGCTCGACGGCGCCCCGCTCCGCCGCGAGACCTTCCGCGCGCCGCAGGACCGGGTGCTCGTCATCACCTGGTGGGACGCCACGCTCGACACCGCACTGCCCGAACTGCCGGAGCCCGACGAAGGCCTGGTGACACGGGCGGTGCACCGGTGGCGCTTCGAGTCGGTCGCGGCCGAGGAGGCCTAGGGCTCCTCGTCGCCCGTGGAGGGCCGCGTCAGTTCCCGGCGGGCTTCCGGTACGTCAGCAGGTAGCGCCAGAAGAGCAGTTGGCGCACGCTGCTGCCGGGCAGGAGGCGGGCCGCCTCGGCGCGGATCGCGGGCAGTCGCATGTCCGGCTGCCGTACGGGGGCCTTGAGGGGCGGCTCGTACGCGCCGCGCAGCCGCTCCGCCGCGTACACCGTCACCCGCGCCACCGCGTTGGCGGGGGACGCCACGAGGTCCATCCAGGTCACCCCGGCGTAGCAGCCGAGCACGAGCAGGGTGCCGCCCGGGGCGAGCGCGTCGCGCAGGCGCGTCACCGTGGCGAACGGCATGTGGTGCAGGCTCGCCAGGCAGGTGATGGCGTCGTAGTGGCCGTCGGGAAGGTCTTCCTCCGTCACGTCGGCCCGGCGGAAACGGGGGCCGCCGCCGGCCTTCTCCGCCTCGCCGGCCTTCTCCGCCTCGGCGATCATCTCCGCCGAGGGGTCGAGCGCATCGACCTCGTAGCCGCGCGCCGCGAGGAGCCGCGCGAAGCGGCCGGTTCCGCAGCCGATGTCGAGGGCGGTGCGGCCGTGCGGCGGCAGCTTCCGCAGCAGCAGCCGGTGGTAGTGGTCGTTGTGGTCGAAGGGCATGCCCGGGAGCCTCGCACAGGCGCACAGGCGCACAGGCGCACAGGCGCACAGGCGCACAGGAAGAAACTTCGAAGAATTCCGGCGACGATGTCGAAACGGGCCCCTCTCGTTCGACGCATGGGTGAGCGGCGGGGAGAAGCCCCGCCGCCAGCCGATGGGAGACCACCATGCCGCGCTATCTGACGATGATCCGCATCGACGAGAACAACGCGCCCGAGGGCGGCCCGAGCCCCGAGTTGCAGGAGCGGATGGGCGCGCTGCTCGAAGAGATCACCAAGGCGGGCGTCATGCTCGACACCGCGGGCCTGCGGCCGACCTCGGAAGGCACCCGCGTCACGTGGGACAAGGGCGAACTGTCCACGACCGACGGCCCCTTCACCGAGACCAAGGAGGTCATCGGCGGCTACTCGATCTGCCAGGCCAAGGACATGGCGGAGGCCGTCGAGTGGACCAAGCGGTTCCTCAAGACCCACGAGGACTACTGGACGATCACCGCGGAGGTCCGGGAGATCGAGGGCTGAGAACCGCGGGCCGACGGCCGTGAGCCGTCGGCCGCGACCGGCGCGCGCCTTTGCGGGTCTCGTGCGGGGATGCTCTGATGGATGGCCGTGAGCCATCCGCCGGAGCACCCCCGCCAGGTCATCGAGACCGTCTTCCGCATGGAGTCGCCGCGCGTCATCGCCGGCGTCGCGCGGATCGTACGGGACGTCGGCATCGCCGAGGAGCTGGCGCAGGACGCCCTGGTGGCGGCGTTGGAACAGTGGCCGGAGCAGGGCGTCCCCGACAACCCGGGCGCCTGGCTCATGGCCACCGCCAGACACCGCGCCGTCGACCTGGTGCGCCGCCGCGAGCGGTACGCCCGCAAGCTGGCGGAGGTCGGCCGCGACCTGGAGTCCGCGCCGCCCCACGTCGACGAGCCGCCCGACCCCGACGCCATCGACGACGACCTGCTGCGCCTCGTCTTCACCACGTGCCACCCGGTGCTCTCCGCCGAGTCCCGCGTGGCGCTCACGCTGCGCCTCCTCGGCGGCCTGACCACCGGGGAGATCGCCCGCGCGGTCCTCGCCTCCGAGTCGACCGTGGCGCAGCGGATCGTGCGCGCCAAGCGTGCCCTCGCCGCCGGCGGCATCGACTTCGAGGTGCCCTACGGCCCCGACCGCGAGGCCCGCCTCGGCTCGGTCCTCGAAGTCATCTACCTCATCTTCAACGAGGGGTACGCCGCCACGGCCGGGGACGACCTGCTGCGCCCCGCCCTCTGCGAGGACGCGCTGCGCCTCGCCCGGGTGCTCACCGCCCTGATGCCCGAGGAGTCCGAAGTCCACGGCCTGGCCGCCCTGTTGGAGCTCCAGGCCTCGCGCACGGCGGCGCGCACGGGACCGGCGGGCGAACCCGTGCTCCTCAAGGACCAGAACCGCACCCGCTGGAACCAGCTGCTGATCCGGCGCGGTTTCGCCGCGCTCGCGCGGGCGCAGAGCATGGCGGCCTCGCCCGCCGGGGGCCTCGGCCCGTACGCCCTCCAGGCCGCGATCGCCGCCTGCCACGCACACGCACACACGTACGAGGACACCGACTGGCAGCAGATCGCCGTCCTCTACGGCCTGCTCGCCGCCCGCGCCCCGTCCCCGGTGGTCGAGCTGAACAGGGCGGTCGCGGTCGCGATGGCCCAGGGCACGGAGGCCGGTCTGATCCTGGTCGACGCGCTCGCCGCCGAGTCCGCGCTGCGCGACTACCACCTGCTGCCCAGCGTGCGCGGCGACCTCCTGGCCCGGCTCGGCCGCCGGGCGGAGGCGCGCGCGGAGTTCGAGCGGGCGGCGTCGCTGGCACGGAACATGCGGGAACGCGAGCTGCTCCTTGAGCGGGCGGCGGGCTGCTAGGGCGCCAGGTCTATGCGCTGGTGGTGACCGGGTGGCCGATCAGCATGGTCGGGGCGCCCGCGACGCGGGTCAGGAAGACGGTCGCCGCGTTCTTCCCCTGCGGCTTCACCTTGCGCCGCAGCTCCTCCGGCTCCACGGCGGAGCCGCGTTTCTTCACGGTGAGGATGCCGACGCCGCGCTCCCGCAGCAGCGCCTTCAGCTTCTTCACGTTGAAGGGCAGCTGGTCGGTGATCTCGTACGCGGTGGCGTACGGGGTGTCGTGCCGGGCGTCGGAGGTGACGTACGCGATGGTCTCGTCGATGAGCCCGCCCTCGACCCGCGCGGCGACCTCGGCGACCAGGTGGGCGCGGATGACGGCGCCGTCCGGCTCGTACAGGTAGCGCCCGACGGGACGCACCTCGGGGTCCGGCAGCATCGCGGCGAGTGGGGTCCACAGGGAGGCGCCGCCGGGCAGGAGCGTCGCGCGGTGCGAGGCGGGGGTGTCCGTGCCGAACCAGAGCACGGCCTCCTTCACGTCGCCGCCGTCCGAGATCCACTCGGCGCCGGCCTCGGCGGGGACCGCCTCGTGCGGGATGCCGGGCGCGATCTTCAGCGCGGCGAGCGGGGCCTTGAGCGCGGCGCCGATCGCCCAGGAGAGGGGCGGGGAGTAGGCCTCGGGGTCGAAGATCCGGCCGCGTCCGCCCCGCCGCGCCGGGTCGACGAAGACGGCGTCGTACGCGGAGGTGTCCACCTCGGTGACGTCGGTCTCCCGGACCTCGATGAGGCCGGCGAGGTCCAGGGCCTCGGCGTTGGCGCGGGCGACCGCGCAGGTGAGGGGGTCGCGGTCGACGGCGAGCACGGAGATGCCGGCCCGCGCGAGGGCGATGGCGTCGCCGCCGATGCCGCAGCAGAGATCGGCGAGCGAACGCACGCCGAGGGCCCGGAAACTCGTGGCGCGGTGGGCGGCGACGGAGGCGCGCGTGGACTGCTCGACGCCGTTCGGCGTGAAGAACATTCGGGCCGCGTCCTCGGCGCCGAACTTCGCCGCGGCCCGGCGGCGCAGCCGGGCCTGCGCGATGGCGGCGGAGACCAGGAGGGCCGGGTGCGTGCGGCGCAGCCGGGTGGCGGCGGCGAGCTCCTGCGCGGGCTCGACGTCCCGCACCTCGTCGAGCAGGGCCAGGCCCTCGTCGGTGCGCAGGGCGGCGAAGGCGGCGAGAGGGTCGCCGAGGTCGGCCCCGTGGCCGCTCGGCGTGTTCGGGTCGTTCACCTGCCCCATTGTGGGCCAGTCGGTGGATGGTGCGCGGCCGGTGGCGGTGTCGGGCCCTCGCACGGGCCATGGCCTGGGAGGATCCGGCGCCATGCAACTAGTAAGACAAAAAGAAGAATCCACCAGAAGACGGAAGAATCAAGTCCGTGTCCTGGTGGCCGTCCTCTCCGTCTCGGCGGTCGCCTCGGGCTGCGTCTCCGGAGACGGCTCCGACGGCGTGACAGGCGCCCACGGCCGGCAGCGGCTCGACGCCCCGCCCGCCCGCGCCCTCGACTCCTACGCCAGGAGACTCGCAGCGGTCCAGATGGCACGGGCCGCGGCGGCCAAGCGCTGGGGCCTCGCCAAGACCCCGCTGCCGGCACCCGCGCCGCCCAGGACCAAGCCGCGCATCACCACCCGCAAGGGCTTCGAGGTCGAGGGGCACGAGAACCTGCCACCGGTCTTCACGACCATCCCCACCAAGAAGAAGGTCGTCTTCCTGACCATCGACGACGGCGCCGAGAAGGACCCGGCGCTGCTGAGGATGATGAGCGACCTGCGGATCCCGTACACCGCGTTCCTCAGCGACTACCTCGTCAAGGAGGACTACGCCTACTTCAAGAAGATGCAGTCCCGCGGCGTCGTCCTGAACAACCACACCCTGAACCACCGCTACATGCCCGGACTCTCCTACGCGGCACAGCGCCGCGAGATCTGCGGCATGCAGAAGACCATCAAGAAGCGCTACGGCAAACGCCCCGAGCTCTTCCGGCCGCCGTACGGCAACTACAACGAGGACACCTTGCGCGCCGCCAAGGCCTGCGGGATCAAAGCGGTGCCCCTGTGGGCGGCGGAGGCCTTCGCCGACCGCATGGAGTGGCGCGAGTGGGACAAGGACCTGCACCCCGGCGACATCATCCTCACGCACTTCCGGGGGCGCGACGACTGGCAGGGCACCATGCCCGACATGGTCCGCCGGGTCATGAAGACGGTCACCGACAAGGGGTACGCGGTGGCCAGACTGGAGGACTACCTGTGACCCCGCGGGCGCGAGCACACCGCCGCCTCCTCGCCGGGGCCCTCCTGTGCGGAGCACTCGCGCCCGCACTGCTCACGGGCTGCGCGGAATCGGTGGACCCGATCGAAAGACTGGGCAGAAAGGCAGCGCAGAAACTCCCGTCCAGGCCCGGAGCCACGGACGCTCCGGATGCACCGCCCCGCTGTGGGCAGGCGTTCCGCTGGGCGGAACGGGTGGGCACAGCCCCCGGTGCCGGACCAGAGGAAACGAGGCACCCTCCTATCGCCGAGGGGGAACCCCGGACGACCGCAACCCGTTGCCCCGAAGGGGTGCCTCCCACCCCGATCCGCTGAAGCCCGGCGCAGCCGATTGGCACTCCGCTTGACCGAGTGCTAACCCGCGTCCTAGTCTCGCTTCTGGCACTCCCCACTGGAGAGTGCCAACACGCGACGGGCAGGTCCGGCACCCGCGACGACGGATCCACCTGGTCGCCACACCTCAGACTCTTAACCCCGTGAGATCTCCGAAGGGGGAGACCGGATCGTGACGACCGCCAGCTCCAAGGTTGCCATCAAGCCGCTTGAGGACCGCATTGTGGTCCAGCCGCTCGACGCCGAGCAGACCACGGCCTCCGGCCTGGTCATTCCGGACACCGCGAAGGAGAAGCCCCAGGAGGGTGCTGTCCTCGCCGTGGGCCCGGGCCGCTTCGAGAACGGCGAGCGCCTGCCGCTCGACGTGAAGGTCGGCGATGTCGTGCTGTACAGCAAGTACGGCGGCACCGAGGTGAAGTACAACGGCGACGAGTACCTCGTCCTCTCGGCCCGCGACGTGCTCGCGATCGTCGAGAAGTAATTCACCCAGCAGATTTACTTTCCGAGCTGCGCCCCTGGTCACCCCGCTGATTGCCGGGCGGCGAGGGGCGCAGTTCGTGACAACCGAGTTTTCGAGAGGGCTGAATCGCTCCCATGGCGAAGATCCTGAAGTTCGACGAGGACGCCCGTCGCGCCCTTGAGCGCGGCGTCAACAAGCTTGCCGACACCGTCAAGGTGACGATCGGCCCCCGCGGCCGCAACGTCGTCATCGACAAGAAGTTCGGCGCCCCGACCATCACCAACGACGGCGTCACCATCGCCCGCGAGGTGGAGGTCGACGACCCGTACGAGAACCTCGGCGCCCAGCTGGTGAAGGAGGTGGCGACCAAGACCAACGACATCGCGGGTGACGGCACCACCACCGCCACCGTGCTCGCCCAGGCCCTCGTCAAGGAAGGCCTGCGCAACGTCGCCGCCGGCGCCTCCCCGGCCGCCCTGAAGAAGGGCATCGACGCCGCCGTCGCGGCCGTCTCCGAGGAGCTCCTCGCCACCGCCCGTCCGATCGACGACAAGGCCGACATCGCGGCCGTCGCCGGTCTGTCGGCCCAGGACCCGCAGGTCGGCGAGCTCATCGCCGAGGCGATGGACAAGGTCGGCAAGGACGGTGTCATCACCGTCGAGGAGTCCAACACCTTCGGCCTGGAGCTCGACTTCACCGAGGGCATGGCCTTCGACAAGGGCTACCTGTCGCCGTACATGGTCTCCGACCAGGAGCGTATGGAGGCCGTCCTCGACGACCCGTACATCCTGATCCACCAGGGCAAGATCTCCTCGATCCAGGACCTCCTGCCGCTCCTGGAGAAGGTCATCCAGGCCAACTCCTCGAAGCCGCTCCTGATCATCGCCGAGGACGTCGAGGGCGAGGCCCTGTCGACCCTGGTCGTGAACAAGATCCGCGGCACCTTCAACGCCGTCGCGGTGAAGGCCCCCGGCTTCGGCGACCGCCGCAAGGCGATGCTCGGCGACATGGCCACCCTCACCGGTGCCACCGTCATCGCCGAGGAGGTCGGCCTCAAGCTCGACCAGGTCGGCCTCGACGTGCTGGGCACCGCCCGCCGCGTCACCATCACCAAGGACGACACCACGATCGTCGACGGCGGCGGCAACAAGGCCGACGTCGAGGGCCGCGTCTCCCAGATCAAGGCCGAGATCGAGGCCACGGACTCCGACTGGGACCGCGAGAAGCTCCAGGAGCGCCTCGCGAAGCTGGCCGGCGGCGTGTGCGTCATCAAGGTCGGCGCCGCCACCGAGGTGGAGCTGAAGGAGAAGAAGCACCGTCTGGAGGACGCCATCTCCGCGACCCGCGCCGCGGTCGAGGAGGGCATCGTCTCCGGTGGTGGCTCCGCCCTGGTGCACGCCGCCAAGGTGCTCGGCGACTCCCTCGGCAAGGAGGGCGACGAGGCCACCGGTGTCGCCGTCGTCCGCCGCGCCGCCGTCGAGCCGCTGCGCTGGATCGCCGAGAACGCCGGCCTGGAGGGTTACGTCATCACCTCCAAGGTCGCCGAGCTGGAGAAGGGCTTCGGCTTCAACGCCGCGACCGGCGAGTACGGCGACCTGGTCAAGGCCGGCGTCATCGACCCGGTCAAGGTCACCCGCTCCGCCCTGGAGAACGCCGCGTCCATCGCCTCCCTGCTCCTGACGACCGAGACCCTGGTCGTCGAGAAGCCGGCGGAGGAGGAGGCCGAGGCGGGTCACAGCCACGGTCACGGTCACTCCCACTGATCCCAGGCACAGCGCACGCCGAGGCCCGGTGCCCCCGATACGGGGGTGCCGGGCCTCGGCCGTTGGCAGGATGGGCGGATGAGAGCGTGGGGAAGCCGTCCGGACCCGATGAGCCATCCTGAACCGGGCAGTCGTTCGGTGTCGGCAGGCCGGGACATCGGCGTGGCCGTCACGGGCGACCACAACCACGTCGTCCTGTCGCCGCCGGTGCGCTCCGCCTACTGGGAGCAGGTGCGCCGCATCGCCCCACCCGAACTCGTCGACCGCGACCGGGAACTCGCCGAGCTGGCCGCCTTCTGCCGCGCCGACTCCGGTCCCGCGTACGCCTGGTGGCGGGCGGACGCCTGGGCGGGCAAGTCCGCGCTCATGGCCTGGTTCGCTCTGCACCCGCCGCCCGGGGTACGGATCGTGCCGTTCTTCGTAACGGCCCGCCTCGGCGCGCAGAACGACGTGGTGGCGTACGCCGACGTCATACTCGAACAGCTGGCGGAGATCGCGGGCGAAGGCCTGCCGGGCCGGCTGACCGAATCCACCCGCGAAGCCCACCTGCTGCGCCTGTACGGAACGGCCGCCCAGGTCTGCGCCGAGCGCGGCGAGCGCTTGATCCTGCTTCTGGACGGCCTGGACGAGGACCAGGGAGTGACGACGGGTTCGGGCGCGCACAGTGTCGCCGGCCTGTTGCCCCGAGACATGCCGGCCCTCCGTGTCCTGGTGTCGGGCCGCCTCCACCCGCCCCTGCCGCGGGACGTCCCGACCGGCCACCCGCTGCGCGACCCGTCGGTCGTACGGACGCTGGCCCCCTCTCCGTACGCCGAGGTCATCCGCGTCGAGGCCGAACGCGAACTGAAACGGCTGCGGGAGGCGGGCGACCTGGAGCGCGCGCTGCTCGGCCTGATCACCGCCGCGGGCGGCGGCCTGACGGACGGCGATCTGGTGGAGCTGACGGCAGCGGTGCCGTACGAGGTGCGGGACGTGCTGCGCACGCGCGCGGGGCGCACGTTCGCCCTACGCGGGGAGGCGTATTTGCTCGCACACGAGGAACTGCGGGCCCAGGCCGTGGAGATGCTGGGGCCGAGGGTGCTCGCCGAGCACCGTCAGAGGTTGCACGTATGGGCGCGGTGGTGGCGGGAGCACGGCTGGCCGGCCAGTACGCCCAGCTATCTGCTGCGGGAATACTTTCCGATGCTGCGCTCCCAGGGCGATCTGGACCGCATGACCGACTGCGTGCTCGACCCCGCGCGGCAGGACCGGATTCGGCGGGAGACCGGTACCGACGGGACGGCCCTGGAGGAGATCCGCGTGGTGGAACAGGCCGTCGCCGACGCGGACGACCCGGACCTGCTGACCCTGCTGCGCGTGGCGATGCGGCGTGACGCGATATGCGAGCGCACGGCGGCCCTCACCGAGGAGGTGCCCTGGGCCTGGGCGGTGCTCGGGGAGACCGCGCGGGCCGAGGCGCTGTTGCGCGCGCGCCGCGGCCTGTACTCCCACGACGTTCTCGGCCCCGCGCTGCTGGTGCGGGAGTTCTACCGCCAAGGCCACACGGATCGGGCGCTCGGTCTGGCGGACGAGGCCGAGGCCGCGATCCGCCGATGCCGGAACGGCGGGCAGGTGGTCGACGCGGCTCCGCTGCTGCACGAGGTGTTCACGGACCAAGGGCTCCACGCCCGCGCCGAGGCGTTGGAGGACATCCTTCTCGACGGCCTCGACGGGGCGGAGTTACTGCCCCGCTTCGCGCGCTCCTGGGCCGTGGTGGGTGAGTACGGGCGGGTCGAGGCGCTCGTACGCGACCGTCCGCACGTTCCGCCGGTCGCCCTGGTCGGCGTGGGCGCAGCGCTGGCCAGTCAGGGCCGCCGTACCGCCGCCGACGCATTACTGGACCGAGCCACCGCACTCCTCGTCGACGAGGCTGACGCGTGGGCGCTGACCAGAGCGCTCCTGGCGGCGGGGGAGACCGGGCGGGCCGCGGAGCTCGGCTGCCAGGCAGTGCGCCACTTTCCCGGCTTTCCCTGGCGCGTGCTGGAAATCGAGCTGCTGATCACGGCGGGGGCGCTCGACTACGCCCTCGTACGCCTGCTCCGCGTCGAGAACGACGAGCAGCGGGATGAGGCGCTGGAGTCCGTGGTGCGGGCGTTGGCCGCGGCGGGTGACCTCGACCGGGCCGTCGAACTGGCCTGCTGCATCGCCGAGGCGGGTCTGCGCGAACGCACGCTGGAGCAAACGGTCGAGACGGCCGCGGCCACCGGCCGACTGAGCGAGGCCACGCTCCTGGCGGAGCGCCTCGACGTCTTCGCGGCGGTCCGGGCGTTGGCGCTAGGCGCGGCATCCTGGGGCCGGGCCCGGCGGATGGCCGAGGCCCGGGACTTCCTGGCTGCCACCGAAGTGGCCGCGTGCCGTCGGTTGCGGGACCTGGAGAAGGCGGGTGACATCGCGGTGGTGGCCAGGGCTCTCGTGGCGACCGGGCGGCAGGCCGCCGCGCGTGAACTTCTCGACGGGTTCGAGAACCTGCTGCCGCCGGAGCCCTCGGGGGAGACCTCCGCACTGGAGCAGTACGCGTACAGGATGCGACGAGTCTCGGCGGCGGAGGCGTTGGCGGGCGTCGGGGAGTTCGGGCGCGCGGAGGCGGTCATGCGGGACTGCCCCGAATCCGCCGACCACACTCGGGCCTGGCGGGCCCTCGCTCTGGGGCTGATCGAGCGGGGGGAGTACGACCGGGCGGTGGGGGTCGTCGTGGCTCGGCAGCAGCCCTACGCCGACCGGTTGTGGGAGTCGGTCGCTCCCGCCCTGGCGGCCGCCGGACAGGCGGGGGCCGCGGTCGGCTGCCTCGACGCCGTCCGCGATCCGCGCCGCCGGGCCCTGACCAGGGCACGGATCGCCCGCGTATGGGCGGAGGGGGGAAGGACGGGCGAGGCGCGGGACCTCCTCGTGACCGCCTCCTGGGTGGAGGAGTCCGCGGGCGACCTTTTCCCGGACGACGAAGTATGCCTGCGGACGACGCTGTTCGAGGCCTGGACCGTCCTGGACGACACCGCCCGCGCGGAGGATGCCCTCGGCGCCTGGACCGACCCGGCCACGCACCGGGCCCGAGGCGGCGAGGAGAACACCGTTCCGCTGGTGGCACAGGCGCTGGTGAGGGCCGGACAGCACGAGCGGGCGCTGGAGCTGGCCGAGGGTTGCGCCGCGTGGGACATCCGCGAGGCCGTCCTCGACGCTGTCGCCGAGGCGCTGGTCGACGTGGGGGAGCACGAGAGGGCGGCCCGACTGGTGGCGGGCCTGACCGAGACCCTCTGGTCCGGCGCCGAGGCACTCGCGCCGCACATGCGGCCGCCGTGGCTACGCGCAATCGCGGCCACGGCTCTGCGCACGGACCCGTGGACGGACGTGCTGACCTTCGTCCTACCTCTGGAACCCCGCGCTCTCCAGTACGTCCTCGCGGCCGTGCGGGACCCGGCGTCGGGGACTACTGCGGGCCGTACTTGCGGCCCGTCCGCGACGTGAGCCCGCCCAGCAGATTACGCGGCGTCACCTTCACCACCCCCATCAGCGCCTTGTACCGCGGGTCCGGGACGGACAGCGTCTTGCCGCGGGCGAGGTCGGCCAACGCCGCCGCGACCAGCTTGTCCGCGTCGAGCCACATCCAGTTGGGGATGTTGGACGTGCCCATCCCGGCGCGCTGGTGGAACTCCGTGCGTACGAAGCCGGGGCAGAGCGCCATCAGCCGCACCCCGGACCCGGCCAGGTCCTTCGCCGCGCCCTGCGTGAACTGCACGACCCACGCCTTCGACGCGCCGTACGTCCCGCGCGGCACGAACGCCGCCACCGACGCGACGTTCACGACCCCGCCGCGGCCGCGGTCCCGCATCGACGCCGTCGCCGCCGACGTCAGCCGCAGCACCGCCTCGCAGTGCACCTTGAGCATCGTCAGCTCGTCCTGGAGCGAGACCTCCAGGTAGCGGCCCTTGTTGCCGAACCCCGCGTTGTTGATCAGCAGGTCGACCGGATCCCTCCGGTTCGACAGCCGCTGCTCGACCGCCTCGATGCCCGCGTCCGTCGAGAGGTCCGCGGTGAGCACCTCCGCCTCGATGCCGTGCCGGTCGTGCAGCTCGGTCGCCTGTTCGCGCAGCCGCTTGGTGTCGCGAGCCACCAGCACGAGGTTGTGCCCGTCACCCGCCAGACGCCGCGCGAAGGCGGCGCCGATGCCGGCGGTGGATCCCGTAATCAGAGCCGTAGTCATGGGCCAAGGCTAGTGAGATCGCGGGACCGCCGTGTCGCGCGGCGGCCCGCCCCTCGGATCGCGGAGCTCAGGCCGTGGCCGGCGAGGCCTGCCGCGCCAGGTACTTGCGCGCCCGCTCGGCCGTCTCCGGATGCAGCGCGTCGCCCGCCGCGAGCAACTGCGGCAGCAGCGCCTTCTCCGTCGTGACGGCCCGGTACTGAAGGCCGACCGTGACCTCGTGCGCCGGCCGGTGCAGGATCTCGATGCGGTCGCCGGCCCGGATCTCACCCGGTTCGATCACCCGCAGATACGCGCCGGGGGCGCCCCCTTCGGTGAACCGCTTGACCCACCCCTTCTCGCCGAGGTGGCCCTGGAACGTACGGCAGGGAATGCGGCCGCTCGTCACTTCGAGCACCAGATCCGCGCCTACCCGCCAGCGCTCGCCGATCCTCGCGCCGTTCACGTCGACGCCGGACGTCGTGAGGTTCTCGCCGAAGGAGCCGTCGGGCAGGGACCGCCCGAGCGTGCGCTCCCAGGCGTCCAGGTCCTCGCGTGCGTAGGCGTACACCGCCTGGTCGTTGCCCCCGTGGTGCCGCAGGTCACCGATCTCGTCACCGTCGAGCCCGCTCCCGCCGACCCCCTTCGCGCCGGGCGCGGCCACCAGCACGGGGCCCAGGACCGGACGCTTGTCGATGGCGGTGTGACCGGAGGGCGCGCCGGTGTGCTCGGACGCCTTGCGGCGGCCCACATTTACAGAAAGAAGCTCCATGGCAGGCAGGCTAAGCGAGCCACCCTAAAACACGCGACGTAATTTTTCGCGACATGTCCAAGCATCGCTTATGATCGAATCATGATCGAGGCCCGTCATCTCCGTGTGCTGCGCGCCGTGGCCGCCACCGGCTCCTTCTCGGCCGCGGCCCGCGAGCTCGGCTGCACCCAGCCCGCCGTCAGCCAGCAGATGAAGGCGCTCGAATCCTCCGCCGGCACGCCGCTGCTGATCCGCACGGGCCGCGAGATGCGCCTGACGCAGGCGGGCGAGGCCCTCGTCCGGCACGCCGCGGGCATCCTCGCCGGGCTCACCGCCGCGGAGGAGGAGGTCGCCGCGATCGCGGGCCTGCGCGCGGGCCGGGTCCGGCTCGTCTCGTTCCCCAGCGGCAGCTCCACGCTCGTCCCCTGCGCCCTCGCCGCACTGCGCGCCGCGCACCCGGGCACACGCGTCTCGCTCGTGGAGGCCGAGCCGCCGCGCTCCGTGGAGATGCTGCGCGAGGGCGACTGCGACGTCGCGCTGGCCTTTCGGTACGAAGGGGCGACGGCGGCGGAGGAGTGGAGCGACCTCGTCGTGCGTCCGCTGCTCGCGGACCGGCTCGTCGGCCTCGTGCCGGAGGGGCACCGGCTCGCCGGCGCGGAGTCCGTCACCATCGGTGAGTTCGCGGACGAGTCGTGGATCGCGGGCTGCCCCCGCTGCCGCAGGCAACTGGTGGAGGTCTGCGAGAGCGCGGGCTTCGTGCCCCGGATCGACTTCGCGACCGACGACTATCCGGCGGTGATCGGCCTCGTCGGGGCCGGCCTGGGAGTGGCGGTGCTGCCCGAGCTCGCTATCGAGTCGGTACGTCCGAAGGGTGCACGCACCGTGACGGTGGAGCCTGCCGTGCAGCGGGAGATCGTCGCGCTCACCCTGCCGGATCTGGCGCAGGTGCCGGCCGTCGCCGCCACGCTGGACCACCTCGCGCGGGCCGCGGCACGCTGATCGGCACCCCTGCGGGGGCGCCCTGTGAAGAAACGTTCCTTCAGTCGTGTGGCACGGCGCTTCAGCCGTGTGACGCGGTGCCGCCCGGCGAGGTGGACGCCGTGACGAGTCTGTTGCGGGCCCGCCCCATGAGCTCTTCGCGCTCGTCCTCGGTCAGCCCGCCCCATACGCCGTAGGGCTCGCGCACCGCCAGCGCGTGCGCGGCGCACTCCGCCCGCACCGGGCACCGCATGCAGACCTCCTTGGCCGAGTTCTCGCGTGCGCTGCGCGCCGCCCCCCGCTCGCCCTCCGGGTGGAAGAAGAGCGAGCTGTCGACCCCGCGGCAGGCCGCGAGGAGCTGCCAGTCCCACAGATCTGCGTTCGGTCCGGGAAGGCGGGAGAAATCTGCCATTGCTGGTCCCCTTGGTGCCGTTCTACGCGGATACGGTGCGGATGACCGTACATCTACTGTCTAAGGAGATGAAAATATGACTCATTGCGAATCTAGCCATAGACACCAGGAAAAGGGAAGAAAAGGCGCTAAATGGGGCATAGGTTGTGATGAAAGGTTGAGGGTCTTCCGCGCGCTCTCCGCTGTGTCCGCCCCCTCACGTAGAGTGCCGAAGGTGGCTGACCGCCCCGTAACTCTTTCGGGTGACCGTCGTTGAGAGTGCGGAGGCGGTTGAAGAAACAAGCGCTCGGGCAGGCGTCCGAGAGCGTCGACCGCACAGGTGACGAATAAGTACCAGCCTGGAGGCTCAAGGTGACGCGCAGCAGCTGTGAGAGCCGCGGAGGACAGTCATGACATCGGTCCTCGTCTGCGACGACTCCCCGCTTGCCCGAGAGGCGCTCCGCCGCGCGGTCGCGACCGTGCCCGGCGTAGAGCGTGTGACGACTGCGGCCAACGGCGAGGAAGTCCTCCGCCGCTGGGGCGCCGACCGCTCGGACCTGATTCTGATGGACGTACGCATGCCCGGACTCGGGGGTGTGGAGACCGTCCGGCGGCTGCTCTCCGCCGACCCGGGTGCGCGCATCATCATGCTCACCGTCGCCGAGGACCTGGACGGGGTCGCACTCGCGGTCGCGGCCGGCGCCCGCGGCTATCTGCACAAGGACGCCTCGCGCGCCGAGCTGCGGGCGACCGTCACCCAGGCGCTCGCCGACCCGACGTGGCGGCTCGCGCCGCGCAGACTGCGCTCGGCCGAGATGGGCGCCGCGCCCACCCTCACCGCGCGCGAGATCCAGGTCCTCGAAGGCATGAGCCACGGCCGCTCGAACGCGGAGATCGGCCGTGAGCTCTTCCTCTCCGAGGACACGGTGAAGACGCACGCCAGGCGCCTGTTCAAGAAGCTCGGCGCCTCGGACCGGGCACACGCCGTGGCGCTCGGATTCCGCTGGGGTCTGGTCCGCTGAGTGCACCGCCGCGGGGACACGGCGATCCCCGTCCGCCACCCGGTGGGCGGGGCGACCGACGCCCGTGGCTGCTTGTTTCGCCGCCGATGCCGCATCCTTGAGGTGTGGAGTTCCTCGGGGACGAGTCGATCGAGCGGGAGGGGAGGGCGCAGGAGATGAGTTCCGGCGCACCTGCTCATAACGCTTCAGTGCACAACTACGGACGCGGTGCCGCGGATCAGTCGCCGTCAAGGCACCATGGACCGATGCGCGATGACAAGACGACGGTTATTGGTGCCCTCGTTCTTCGCGCTGTGGAGGGCGACGAGCAGGCCACGCACGACCTGCTGGCCCACGTCCACCCCCTCGCGCTGCGCTACTGCCGCACCCGCCTGTCCCGACTGCCGGGTGACGCACGGCACTTCGTGGAGGACCTGGCGCAGGAAGTCTGCGTCGCCGTCCTCCTCGCCCTGCCGCGGTACAAGGACACGGGACGCCCCTTCGAAGCCTTCGTCTTCGCGATCGCGGCGCACAAGGTGGCCGACCTCCAGCGCGCGGCGATGCGGCATCCCGGATCCACCGCCGTGCCCTCCGACGAGATGCCCGAGCGGCCCGACGACTCGCTCGGCCCGGAGGAGCGCGCGCTGCTCAGCAGCGACGCGGAGTGGGCCAAGAAGCTCCTCGCCAACCTCCCGGACAACCAGCGCGAGCTGCTGCTCCTGCGGATCGCCGTCGGCCTCACGGCCGAGGAGACCGGACAGATGCTGGGCATGTCCCCCGGGGCGGTGCGGGTCGCGCAGCACCGGGCACTGAGCCGCCTGCGGGCGCTCGCCGAGCAGTGAGCCCTCACGTACGAACGTACAAAGAGCTCCGATGATCTTGATCGTGGAATGAGACACCCCCGAAGCCCGTTAGCATGGACATCCGCACCGATCAAGGCCATTTGGGGAAGGTGTCATGTCTGCAAACAGCGGTTCTTCGACTGAGGTGCCCGAAAAATTCGCGACACTCGGGCTGACCTACGACGACGTGCTGCTGCTGCCGGGCGCGTCGGACATGGCGCCCGACCAGATCGACACTTCCTCGCTCGTCTCCAAGAACGTCCGGGTGAACGTCCCGCTGCTCTCCGCGGCGATGGACAAGGTCACCGAGTCCCGCATGGCGATCGCCATGGCGCGCCAGGGCGGTGTCGGTGTCCTGCACCGCAACCTCTCCATCGCCGACCAGGCCAACCAGGTCGACCTGGTGAAGCGCTCCGAGTCCGGCATGGTCACCGACCCGATCACGGTGCACCCGGACGCGACGCTCGCCGAGGCCGACGCGATCTGCGCGAAGTTCCGCATCAGCGGTGTGCCGGTGACCGACGCCGCGGGCAAGCTGCTCGGCATCGTCACCAACCGTGACATGGCCTTCGAGTCGGACCGCTCGCGCCAGGTGCGCGAGGTCATGACGCCGATGCCGCTGGTCACGGGCAAGGTCGGCATCTCCGGCGTGGACGCCATGGAGCTGCTGCGCCGCCACAAGATCGAGAAGCTGCCGCTGGTCGACGACGCGGGCATCCTCAAGGGCCTCATCACGGTCAAGGACTTCGTGAAGGCCGAGAAGTACCCGAACGCCGCGAAGGACGGCGAGGGCCGCCTCCTCGTCGGTGCCGCCGTGGGTGTCGCAGGCGACGCCTTCGAGCGCGCCCAGGCCCTGGTCGCCGCCGGTGTCGACTTCATCGTCGTCGACACCGCGCACGGCCACTCCCGCCTGGTCGGCGACATGGTCGCCAAGATCAAGTCGGACGCCCCGCGCGTGGACGTCATCGGCGGCAACATCGCCACCCGCGAGGGCGCCCAGGCGCTCATCGACGCCGGTGTCGACGGCATCAAGGTCGGTGTCGGACCGGGCTCCATCTGCACCACGCGCGTCGTCGCCGGTATCGGCGTACCGCAGGTCACGGCCATCTACGAGGCGTCGCTCGCCGCCAAGGAGGCCGGTGTCCCGGTCATCGGCGACGGCGGCCTCCAGTACTCCGGAGACATCGCCAAGGCGCTCGTCGCCGGCGCGGACACGGTCATGCTGGGCTCGCTGCTCGCCGGCTGCGAGGAGTCGCCGGGCGAGCTGATGTTCATCAACGGCAAGCAGTTCAAGTCGTACCGCGGCATGGGCTCGCTGGGCGCGATGCAGACCCGCGGCGAGCGCAAGTCCTTCTCCAAGGACCGCTACTTCCAGGAGGGCGTCGCCTCCGACGAGAAGCTGGTGCCCGAGGGCATCGAGGGCCAGGTGCCCTACCGCGGCCCGCTCTCGGCGGTCGTCCACCAGCTGGTGGGCGGCCTGCGCCAGTCGATGTTCTACGTGGGCGGACGCACCGTCCCCGAGCTCCAGGCCAACGGCCGCTTCGTCCGCATCACGTCCGCGGGGCTCAAGGAGAGTCACCCGCACGACATCCAGATGACGGTCGAGGCGCCGAACTACAGCCGTACGAAGTAGTCTGCCGCGCTCCACGCGCGCGTGGAGGGGCGGTCCCGGTTCAACCGGGGCCGCCCCTTCCGTGTGCGTCGGGGATACTGGACAGGCAGACCAAGAGGGAAAGGCCCCACAACGTGACTGAGATCGAGATCGGGCGCGGCAAGCGCGGCCGCCGCGCGTACGCCTTCGACGACATCGCCGTCGTACCGAGCCGGCGCACCCGCGACCCGAAGGAGGTCTCGATCGCGTGGCAGATCGACGCCTACCGCTTCGAGCTGCCCTTCCTGGCCGCCCCGATGGACTCCGTGGTCTCGCCGCAGACGGCCATCCGCATCGGTGAGCTGGGCGGCCTCGGCGTCCTGAACCTCGAGGGCCTCTGGACGCGGTACGAGGACCCGCAGCCACTGCTCGACGAGATCGCCGAGCTGGACTCGGAGACCGCGACCCGGCGCCTCCAGGAGATCTACGCGGCCCCGATCAAGGCCGACCTGATCGGTCAGCGCATCAAGGAGGTGCGCGACGCCGGTGTGGTCACCGCCGCCGCGCTCTCGCCGCAGCGCACCGCCGAGTTCTCCAAGGCCGTCGTCGACGCCGGCGTCGACATCTTCGTGATCCGCGGCACCACCGTATCCGCCGAGCACGTCTCCGGCGCCGCCGAGCCGCTCAACCTGAAGCAGTTCATCTACGAGCTGGACGTCCCGGTCATCGTCGGCGGCTGCGCCACGTACACCGCGGCCCTGCACCTGATGCGCACCGGCGCCGCGGGCGTCCTGGTCGGCTTCGGCGGCGGCGCCGCGCACACCACGCGCAACGTCCTGGGCATCCAGGTCCCGATGGCCACCGCCGTCGCCGACGTCGCGGCCGCCCGCCGTGACTACATGGACGAGTCCGGCGGCCGGTACGTCCACGTCATCGCCGACGGCGGCGTGGGCTGGTCCGGCGACCTGCCCAAGGCCATCGCCTGCGGCGCCGACTCGGTGATGATGGGCTCCCCGCTGGCCCGCGCCACGGACGCGCCCGGCAAGGGCCACCACTGGGGCATGGAGGCCGTCCACGAGGACGTGCCGCGCGGCAAGAAGGTCGACCTCGGCACGGTCGGCACCACCGAGGAGATCCTCACCGGTCCGTCGCACATCCCGGACGGCTCGATGAACTTCTTCGGAGCGCTGCGCCGCGCCATGGCGACCACGGGCTACAGCGAGCTCAAGGAGTTCCAGCGCGTCGAGGTGACGGTCGCGGACTCGCAGCACAAGCGCTGACGGTCCGGTTTCCAAACTGACGTACAAGAAGGGCCCCGGTACTTGGTACCGGGGCCCTTCCGTCGTCACAGCCGGTGGGCGGCGCCTGCCGGAGTGGCGCCCCTGGTGTCCAGGAGCAGCTGGGCCTTCACCGCGAGACCTTGCAGGTCGTACGTGCGGTGGTGCTGGAGCAGGATCGTGAGGTCGGCGTCGGCCGCCGCCTCGTAGAGGGAGTCCGCGCGCGGGACGGGGCGGCCGAGGACGCTCCAGCTGGGCACGTAGGGGTCGTGGTAGCTGACCGCCGCGCCGAGCTCCATCAGGCGGGTCGCGACCTCCTGCGCGGGCGCGCCCTGCTGGTCGGCGAGGTCGGGCTTGTAGGTGACGCCGAGGAGCAGGACGCGGGCGCCGCGGGCGGACTTGCCGTGTTCGTTGAGCAGGGTCGCCGCGCGCTGGATGACGTACTGCGGCATGCGGTCGTTGACCTGCTGGGCCAGTTCGACCATGCGCAGGGGGCGGACGCCGCGTGAGGGGTTCGGGATGTCCAGCGGGACGCCGTGGCCGCCGACTCCGGGCCCGGGGCGGAAGGCCTGGAAGCCGAAGGGCTTGGTCTCGGCGCAGCGGATGACGTCCCACAGGTCGATGCCGAGGTCATGGCAGAGGACCGCCATCTCGTTGACCAGGGCCATGTTCACGTGCCGGTAGTTGGTCTCCAGGAGGTGGACGGTCTCGGCCTCGCGGGGGCCGCGGGCGCGTACGACCTTGTCGGTGAGCCGGCCGTAGAAGGTGGCGGCCGACTCGGTGCAGGCCGGGGTGAGGCCGCCGATGACCTTGGGGGTGCCCGCGTAGCCGTGGGTGCGGTTGCCGGGGTCGAGGCGGCCGGGGGAGTACGCGAGGTGGAAGTCGCGGCCCGCCCGCAGGCCCGAACCCGATTCGAGGATCGGGCGGAGGAATTCCTCGGTGGTGCCCGGGTAGGCGGGGGATTCGAGGATCACGGTGGTGTGCGGCCGCAGGCGCGCGGCGAGCGCCCTGGCCGCCTCGGCCACCTGGCCGAGGTCGAGCGAGCGGTCCGCGGCCGGTGGGGTGGGGGCGCAGATGACGGCGGTGCGGACCCGGCCGAGCTCGGCCGGGTTGACGGTCGGCCGGAAGCCCCCCGAGAGCATCCGGCGGACGTCGGCGGCGGTGAGGGTGCCTTCGGCGCCGTCGCAGGGCAGCCGGCCGCCGGCCAGGTCGGCGGCGCGGACGGGGTCGTAGCCGATGGTGGCGATGCCGCCGGAGACGGCGGCCTGGGCGAGGGGCAGGCCGAGGTGGCCGAGGCCGATGACAGCGAGATCTGCGGGCATGGCGGTGGGCCGTCCTCCCAATAGCCGGACCGGGACGAGTGCGCAAGCCCTGTGGACAAGGCGGAGCAGCGCAATGTCAGACTAGGAGTAAATATGACCGATTTGCGGTATTGCACCGCGTGGAGCTCCGGAGTGTTGTCCACAGGCTGGGGTCGTGTTCAGCGGGCGACGGCGAAATCTGGGCATGATGTGAGTCCGACCACACCCGATCACAGCGGGAGGCAGCGGTGAGGACAGCGACACTGGGGCCGGCGGAGCGCGCCGAGTCACTGGCGGGAATGGCCGAGCGGGAGCTGGACATCCTGGTCGTGGGCGCGGGCGTGGTCGGCGCGGGGACGGCGCTCGACGCGGTGACCCGCGGCCTGTCCACCGGCCTCGTCGAGGCGCGGGACTGGGCATCGGGCACGTCGAGCCGGTCGAGCAAGCTGATCCACGGCGGGCTCCGCTATCTGGAGATGCTCGACTTCGCACTCGTGCGCGAGGCCCTGAAGGAGCGCGGCCTGCTCCTGGAGCGCCTCGCCCCGCACCTCGTGAAGCCCGTGCCGTTCCTCTACCCCTTGCAGCACAAGGGCTGGGAGAGGCTGTACGCCGGATCGGGCGTCGCGCTCTACGACGCCATGTCGATGTCCCGCGGACACGGCCGGGGCCTGCCCATGCACCGCCACCTGACGCGCCGCCACGCCCTGCGCGTGGCCCCCTGCCTGAAGAAGGACGCCCTCGTCGGCGCCATGCAGTACTACGACGCCCAGATGGACGACGCGCGTTACGTGGCCACCCTGGTCCGCACCGCCTCGGCGTACGGCGCGAAGGTCGCCAACCGCGCGAAGGTCACCGGCTTCCTGCGCGAGGGCGAGCGTGTCGTCGGCGCCCGCGTCCAGGACGTGGAGGGCGGCGGGGAGTACGAGATCCACGCCAAGCAGATCGTCAACGCGACCGGGGTGTGGACGGACGACACCCAGGCCATGGTGGGCGAGCGCGGCCAGTTCCACGTCAGGGCGTCCAAGGGTATCCACCTGGTCGTGCCGAAGGACCGGATCAACGCGACGACCGGGCTGATCCTGCGCACCGAGAAGAGCGTCCTCTTCGTCATCCCGTGGGGGCGGCACTGGATCATCGGGACGACCGACACGGACTGGGACCTGGACAAGGCACACCCGGCCGCCTCCAGCGCCGACATCGACTATCTCCTGGAGCATGTGAACTCGGTGCTCGCCGTGCCCCTCTCCCGGGACGACGTCCAGGGGGTGTACGCCGGGCTCCGCCCGCTGCTCGCCGGCGAGTCGGACGCCACGAGCAAGCTGTCCCGCGAGCACACGGTCGCGCATCCGGCGCCGGGCCTGGTGGTCGTCGCGGGCGGCAAGTACACGACGTACCGAGTCATGGCCAAGGACGCCGTCGACGAGGCGGTGCACGGCCTCGACCAGCGGGTCGCCGACTGCGTCACGGAGGACATCCCCCTCGTCGGCGCAGAGGGGTACAAAGCGCTGTGGAACGCCCGCGCGAGGATCGCCGCGCGGACGGGTCTTCATGTGGTGCGCGTGGAGCACCTGTTGAACCGGTACGGCTCGATGGCCGAGGAAGTGCTCGAACTCATCACCGCGGACCCGAAGCTCGGCGAGCCGCTGCCGGGCGCCGACGACTACCTCCGCGCCGAGGTGGTCTACGCGGCCTCCCACGAAGGCGCCCGCCACCTCGACGACGTCCTGACGCGGCGGACCCGTATCTCGATCGAGACGTTCGACCGCGGCACGCGCAGCGCCAGGGAGTGCGCCGAGCTGATGGCACCCGTCCTCGGCTGGGACAAGGACCAGATCGAGCGGGAGGTGCAGCACTACGAGAAGCGTGTGGAGGCCGAGCGGGAGTCGCAGCTCCAGCCGGACGACCTGACGGCGGACGCGGCGCGGCTCGGCGCGCCGGACATCGTGCCGCTCTCCTAGGCGGGTATTTCCGGCTGGTTCATGGCGAGTTGAGGGGGGACCGCGTGGTGAACGCCCGGGTGCCCGGTGGCGTAAGGTGCGTGCGCCCGGGGCGAGCGCGACGGCCGGGGCTTGCCTCGGATGGCCGGCGGGGGAAGAGTATGGCCGGTATTCAACGCTGTGTTGGCATGCCGGTACCTCGTCATGCGCTGTCCTTCATGAGAGACGGGATGAAGGGCGGGACAGGGGTCGGTGGACCCTGGGCGTCGGCCGGTCCCCGAGTAAGGGACAATGAAGGCTCTGTCAGGGCGGGTTGCTCGGGTAGCAGCGGTAGCAGCAGAGGGGACGCATGTCGGACGCGGAGCAGACGGGTGACGCCCGTCGGGACAAGAGCCAACGTCTCCTCGCCGGCCGGTACCGGCTGGGAGAGGTGCTCGGCCGCGGCGGCATGGGCACGGTCTGGCGCGCCAAGGACGAGACCCTTGGGCGTACGGTCGCGGTGAAGGAGCTGCGTTTCCCCTCCAGCATCGACGAGGAGGAGAAGCGGCGGCTCATCACGCGCACGCTGCGTGAGGCGAAGGCGATCGCGCGGATCCGCAACACCAGCGCCGTGACCGTCTACGACGTGGTCGACGAGGACGACCGCCCGTGGATCGTGATGGAGCTGGTCGAGGGCAAGTCGCTCGCGGAGGCGATCCGCGAGGACGGCACGCTCACGCCGCGGCGGGCGGCCGAGGTCGGCCTCGCCATCCTCGACGTGCTGCGGTCGGCGCACCGCGAGGGCATCCTGCACCGCGACGTGAAGCCGTCGAACGTGCTCATCGCCGAGGACGGCCGCGTCGTGCTGACGGACTTCGGCATCGCGCAGGTCGAGGGCGACCCGTCGATCACCTCCACCGGCATGCTCGTCGGCGCTCCGTCCTACATCTCCCCGGAGCGCGCCCGCGGGCACAAGCCGGGCCCCGCGGCCGACCTGTGGTCGCTCGGCGGCCTGCTGTACGCGGCCGTGGAGGGCGTCCCCCCGTACGACAAGGGGTCGGCCATCGCGACCCTCACCGCCGTGATGACGGAGGACGTCGAACAGCCGGTGAACGCGGGCCCGTTGGAGAAGGTCATCTACGGCCTGCTCGCCAAGGACCCGGAGCAGCGGCTCGACGACGCGGGAGCGCGGGCGCTCCTCATGGACGTCATCCACGCGCCGGAGGCCAAGGCGGTGCCGGAGCCGGTGGAGGCGACCAAGGTGGTGCCGCTGCCGCCCGTGCCGCCGAACCAGCCGCCGAAGGCACCGAAGACGCCCAGGTCCACGCGGCTCACCAAGTCGGTGAGGAGCACGAAGGGTTCCGCAGCCGCCGCCGGTGCCGCGGGCGCCGGTGCGGGTGCGGCCGGCGCGGCCGGCGTCTCCGGGAACGCCGCCGATCCGTCGGCCCCGGCCGGGACCTCGGGAACCACCGGAGCCGGTGGTTCCGCCGGGACTGCCGCGCGCAAGGCCGAGGAGGTCGCCGACCGGCTGAAGGGCGCCCTTCAGTCGGTGCGGAAGTCGGCCGCGACCGCTCCGGCCGCCGCCGAGCGCGGCCCGGGGACGGCCACCACCCGCTCGACGTCCACGTCCACCGGTTCGCCTGCCGACGGCCGGAGCGTGCCGCCGCGGGTGCCGCCCAAGGCGTCGCTCACCGATGTGGTGCCGCGCCGGACGCTGGTGATCGTGTCCGTGGTGGCCCTGCTCGCCGTGCTCGGTACGGTGCTCGCCTTCGCGCTGTCCGGCGGGGGCGACGGCGACTCCGGCAAGGACAGCAAGGGCGGCGACAAGGCCGCGTCCAGTGGGGCGACCGCCGGTGGCGGTGGCCAGGGCGACGCCGACAAGGACGCGGGCAAGGACACCGGCAAGGAGACGGACAAGGGTTCGGGGGCCGGTGACGGCCAGGGCAAGGAGGAGAGCCCCGAGCCGGACGAGGGCAAGGGCAGCGACCCGAGCAAGGGCGACGAGGGCAAGAAGCCGCAGGACGGCGCCGCCTCGACGTACAAGCACTCCCAGGGCTTCGAGATCGGGCTGCCGAAGGGGTGGAAGTACCAGTCCACGGGCCGGGCGGGCGCCCGGTTCGGCGGGCCCAACGGGCAGAAGCTGCTGGTCGGCTGGACCACCACGCCCAAGGACAACCCGGTCAGTGACTGGAAGAACCAGGAGAACTACATGGTCCGGCCGCAGTACGACCGGATCCGGATAGAGAAGGTCGGCTTCCGCGGCTGGAACACGGCCGACTGGGAGTTCACCTACGTGGACGGCGGCACCAAGTACCGGTCCATCGACCGCGGCTTCGTCGTCAACAGCGGACTGGGCTACGGGATCATGTACACCGCCAAGGCCGACGAATGGGGCGGCGAGGAGCGGCGGACCGCGTGGCGGACGTTCACAAGGACGTTCGAGCCGAAGTCCTGAGCTGAGATCTCGTATCCCCTCATTGCGGTCCGCCCACGGCACGTATCGTGAGTGCTTGCGGACCGTACACAGCCGCAACGGGCCGTAAGACGAACGGATTTGACCACCGGGCGGACGGGGAAGGCATCGTGGACGACTACGCGGGTCGGGTGCTCGCCGACCGCTACCGCCTGCCGCTACCGCCTTCCGACGAGTACGAACTCGCCGAGTCGCGCGCCTTCGACACGTACAGCGGGCAGGAAGTGCTCGTCAGGCAGGTGCCGCTGCCCGAGATCGTCGACGCGGAGATGCTCGACGAGGAGCACGGCCTGCCCGACGGCTTCGCGCCCCGGGACCGGGGCGGCGCGGCGGGCGGGGCCGGTGTGCGGCGGGCCGGGGCACGGACGACGCGCAGGCCCGCGGAGCCGGCGGTGCGGCGCGCCATCGAGGCGGCGCAGACCGCCGCGCAGATACCCGACCACCCACGGCTCGACCAGGTCTTCGACGTGTTCGCGGAGGGCGGCTCGCTGTGGATCGTCAGCGAGTTGGTGGCGGCGAGGCCGCTGGCCGCGCTCCTCGCGGAGCAGCCCCTGAGTCCGTACCGGGCCGCCGAGGTCGCGGCGGACGTCCTCGCGGCGCTCCGCGTCCTGCATGGGCACGGCTGGGTGCACCGGAACATCACCGCGCGGACCGTGCTGATCTGCGACGACGGCCGCGTGATGCTGACGGGCCTGGCGGCCGGGGCGGCCGAGGAGGCGCTCTGCGGGTACGACCCCCGGCCTGTGGAGGCGGGGGAGGCGGCCGGCTCGGCGGGGTCGGTCGGCAATGTGGCCGGGCACGCGGACGCGCCCGCTGAGGGGGCGTACGACACACGGGGCATGGGGGACAGGGAGCTCGCCCCCGCCCCGGAGTCCGCCGCGAGCGGTGCGCGGGCCGGGCGCCCGGGCGCGGCCGCGGCGTACCGCGCGGGAGCGAGGGCCGCGGGCCGGACGGCCGAGGAGGACACCGAGGGCCGGGTGCCCGGCCCGGCCGGGCAGATACCGGACCCCTACGGCGTGGCGGACAGGCAACAGCCCTGGCACGGCGCCGTGCCGCGGAACGGCATTCCGGCGGCACGGGCCTCGGCGGACGAGAGCGGACGCGGGGGATGGGACGACGGCGGCGCCGACGGAGCCGCCTCGCGCGGCCCTTCCACCGCTCTGGCCGCCGAGCGCGCCCGGCACGCGCGCATGGTGGTGGTCGGGGCCGTCACCGAGCGGTGGGCGCCCGAACAGGCCGGGCCCGTGCACGAGAACTGGCGGCTCGCCGCGCCCATAGGCCCCTCCACCGACCTGTGGGCCCTGGGAGCGCTGCTCTTCCGCGCCGTGCAGGGGCACGCGCCGTACCCGGAGGACAGCCCGGCCGAACTCGTCCAGCTCGTCTGCGCCGAGCCGCCCGCCTTCGCCGAGGAGTGCGGCCCGCTGCGGCCCGTGGTCGAGTCGCTGCTGCGTCAGGACCCCACCGAGCGGCTCGACTTCGAGGAGCTGAGCGGCTGGCTGCGCTCACTGGTGCGGTCCGCGCCCGAGCCGGAGGCCGGGGCGCACGTCGTGCCGGTGCCGCCGTACGACGCGGGCCGGCTGCCTGTCGTACGCCGCCGCGGCGAGGTCGTGCGCAAGCGGCGCGGCGTCGCGGCGGCCGCCGCCGACGCGGGGAACGGACACGGTCACGGGCGGCACAAGCGCGGCAGGGGGCCGGCCAAGCCCCGTTCGCTGGGGCGGCTGCTGCTGATCGCCATCCTGGTCGGACTCGCCGCGGCCGTCGTGTACGCCATGGTGTTCCTGCCCAAGGCCGATGACGGTGCGTCGGGCGACCGCGCGGGGACGGCGGGCGAGGTCAGCTCGGCCCCGGAGGCGACGGGCGGACCGGCCGACGGCAAGGACGGGGAGAAGGAAGAAGGGAAGGGAGAAGAGAAGGACAAAGAAGAAGGCGAAGGAAAGAATCCCGGCTCGCAGGAGCCGCAGACCACCACCCCCGACTTGCCGCAGGGCTTCACCCTGCGCAAGGACCCCGAGGGCTTCCACGTCGCCGTCGCCGGCGGCTGGGACCGGCAGCCGAAGAACGGCCGGGGCCAGGTGCGTTACACGCACGCCGGTTTCGAGCTGCTGATCGTGCCCGGCCGCGACACCACCGACGGCTACGGCAGCGACCCCATGAAGTACCAGCGTGAGGACGAGCGCGAGTTGCAGCCGTTCCGTGACTCCTCCTGGGCCACCTCCAGCGGCATGCGCCGCATCGACGTCGGCGGACGGGCCATGGCGGAGGGGCAGTTCACCTGGCAGGACGCCGCGGGCCGCGAGGTCTTCGTACGCAATCTCGCGATGATCGTCGGCGGGAAGTACCACGTGGTGCAGGTGCGCGGGCCCGAGGCCGAGCGGGACGAGGTGACGCGGCTGTACGAGCAGGCCTCGGCCACGTACCGGGTCACCGGCTGAGCCGATTCCGGCACGGCTGAACCGATTCCGGCACTCCGGACATGCACCGCATGCGTCACAGTGCGGTCTCCTGAGGCCCCCTGTGGTTCCCTGTCCGCTTCCCGCTCCTTAACCTGGCCCTGACAAGACCATTGCGGGGGAACGTGAACCAGATGCAGGGCCTGCTCCTCGCGGGCCGCTACCGACTCACTGAGACCATCGGCCGCGGTGGCATGGGACGGGTGTGGCGCGCGCAGGACGAGGTGCTGCACCGTGCCGTCGCCGTGAAGGAGCTGACGGCCGCGCAGTTCGTGCAGGAGGCCGACCGCGCCGTCCTCTTCGCGCGTACGCAGACGGAGGCGCGGGCCGCCGCCCGCATCAACCACCCCGCGGTGGTCACCGTGCACGACGTCCTTCAGTACGACGACCGGCCCTGGATCGTGATGGAGCTGGTCGAGGGGCGTTCGCTGGCGGACGCCGTCAAGGACGAGGAGCGCGTCGAGCCCGTCGAGGCGGCCCGCATCGGCCTGTGGACCCTGAAGGCCCTGCGTGCCGCACACGCCGCCGGGGTCCTGCACCGCGACGTCAAACCCGGCAACGTCCTCCTCGCCGACGACCGGCGCATCCTGCTCACCGACTTCGGGATCGCCGCGATCGAGGGCGACTCCACCATCACGCGGACCGGGGAAGTCGTCGGCTCGGTGGACTACTTGGCGCCCGAGCGGGTCAGCGGCGGCAACCCCGGCCCCGCCTCCGACCTGTGGGCGCTCGGCGCCACGCTGTACACGGCCGTCGAGGGCTTCTCGCCCTTCCGGCGCACGTCACCGCTCGGCACCATGCAGGCCGTGGTCACGGAGGAGCCCTCGCCGCCCCGGCACGCGGGAGTCCTCGCACCCGTCATCAGCGCGCTGCTGCGCAAGGACCCGGAGACCCGGCCCTCCGCCGAGGAGGCCGAGCAGATGCTGGCGGAGGCCGCGGAGGGACGGCGTCCGCAGCACGCGCAGGCGTACGTGCCGACACAGACGCACCCGGCCCCCGGCACCCGCACAACCACACCCACGACCACCCTCACACCCACCTCCACCCCTGTCCCCACCGGCCCCGACGGCCTCACCGTCGTCGGCGGGCAGGGGCGGCCCACGCGCGAGCGCCGTCGCTGGCCCGGGATCGTCGCCCTCGTCGTGGCGGCCGCGCTGCTCGGCGGCGGCGGCGTGCTGGCGTACGTGAACTTCGCCGGCGGTACGCAGGAGCAGTCGATCGGTGAGCGGGGCACGGCGGTGGGCGGCATCCCCGGCGACTGGCGGCGGGTGAGGGACCCCGAGGGCTTCAGCCTCATGCTGCCCAAGGAGTGGAAGCGCGAGGTCAACGGCAACCAGGTCGACTACACGCCCGACGGCGGCCGCCGGTTCCTGCGCATCGCCGTCGAGAAGAACCCGCAGTACGAGAGCTCCTACGCGCATCAGGTGTCCCTGGAGAAGAACCTCCGGGTGAAACTTCCCCAGTACCGGCGGCTGGAACTGAACTCGAACACGTTTCGGGATCAGTCGGGCTCGCTCTGGGAGTTCAGCTGGACGGCGGGTGCGAACGACACGACCAAGGGGCCGCGCCGGGCCATCTCGCAGACGTATCTCAGCCGTGACGGTGTCGAGTACGTGCTGTACATGTCCGCCCCGGCAGCGGGCTGGGACACCACACGGGAGCAGTTCGACGCGATGCTCCGGGGGTGGCGGGAGCGCTGAGCGCCCGCGCTCACCTCTGATGACGCTGTGGCGGCCCGTACCGACGGCCGGAACCGGCCCCGCGCGCGCTTCACCCCATTCCGTTCGCACACGTGTGGGGCATGATGGCCGCATGGGGAGCCTGGGAGACCACGCCGGTGGTGCAGGTGCCGGTGGGGGCGGCGTCGACGGCGTCGGAGGCGGCGGTGCCGGTGAGGGCAACGCCCGTGTGATCGCGGGCCGTTACCGCCTCGAGGCGCGGCTCGGCCGGGGCGGCATGGGGGTCGTGTGGCGTGCCACCGATCTGCTCCTGGGGCGCCAGGTCGCCGTCAAGGAACTGACGCGCGACGAGACGCTCTCCGACGCCGAGGCGGAGCAGCAGCGCGAGCGCACCCTGCGCGAGGCGCGGGCGGTGGCGCAGCTGCGGCACCCGCACGTCATCGTCGTCCATGACGTCGTCGTGCAGGACGAACAGCCGTACATCGTGATGGAGTTGATCGAGGGCGGTTCGCTGGCCGGGCGGATCGCGCGGGGCGGGCCGCTCGACGCGGACGCCGTCGCCCGCATGGGCATCGACCTGGTCGGCGCGCTGCGCACCGCCCACGAGGCGGGCATCCTGCACCGCGACCTCAAGCCCGCCAACGTACTCATGGAGCGGGCGACCGGCCGCGTCGTGCTCACCGACTTCGGGATCGCGCAGCTGACCGGGGCGACGACGCTCACGGAGGTCGGGTCGTTCGTCGGATCGCCCGAGTACACCGCGCCGGAGCGGATGGCGGGCGAGCGGACGGGGCCCGAGTCCGACCTGTGGTCGCTGGGCGCGCTGCTGGTCACCGCGCTGACCGGCGAGTCGCCGTTCCGCCGCGACTCCATCGGCGGGGTGCTGCACGCCGTCGTCTACGACGACTTCCGTCCGCCCGTGGCCGTCGCGCCGCTGCTGCCCGTGGTGCTCGGCCTCCTCGACCGCGATCCGGACCGGCGGCTCGACGCGGCGGAGGTGGAGGGGCTGCTGAAGGCGTACGTCGAGACGGGGCGGATGCCGGCCGTGGTGCGGGAGAGACCCGGCTCAGGGCTGACGGTACTGCCGGGGCGGGCGGCGCGGGTGGGGCGGGCGGGCTTGTCGGAGCGGCCGGGGCGGTCGGGCCTGCCGGGGTTTCCGCGACGACCGGGGCAGCCGGGACGCGTGGGGCGGCCGGGGAGGTCCGGGAGGCCGGGGAGGTCGGGACGCGGCGTCCAGACACCGGCCGAGCGGGAACTCCTCGCGAGCCAGGCCGCCGCGGGGCTCGTGAAGCCGGAGAAGCACGGCAGGGCGTTCATGGTCGCCGCCGCGCTGGTGGCCGCCCTCACGGGGGCGGGGGTCTCGGCCGCTCTGCTGCTGGGCAGGGGCGGTGACGGCAGTGACACACCGGCCACCCCGTCGTCCTCCGCGACGTCCTCCGCGACGCCGGCCTCGCCGACGCCCACGGTCACCGTGACGACGCGTACGCCGAGGCCGTCGTCGCCCGAGGCGCCCCAGGGCTACCGCATCGCGAAGGACCCGAGGGGTTTCGCGCTCGCCGTGCCCGAGCGCTTCCGTCGCCAGGAGGACGGCCCCCGCGTCTTCTACGTGTCGCCCGACGGCACCTACCGCATCGGCATCAAAGAGGCGCCCTCCGAGCCCGGCGGCCCGCTCGCCGCACAGCGCCGCGCCGACGCCGAAGGGCCGCGCACCAACCCCGGTTACCGCGACAGCAGGATCACGGAGACCACGCGCAACGGCAGGCCCGCCGCCCTGTGGGAGTTCACCTGGGACGGCTACAGCCAGGAGAAGGGCGGCCGGCGCACGCTCGACCTGTGCTGGGAGGAGGGCCGCCGGAGGTTCGACGTGTGGGTGTCGGCGCCGGCCGCGGAGGCGGGGCAGGCGCGACGGTACTTCGACGCGGCGGTGGACACGTTCGTACGCCGATGACGCCCTCGGTGTGCGCCTGACATCCCTGGGCGTGCGTCCGACATCCCCGGCGTGCATCACCCCGGTCACAATGGGGGGCCTGGCTGGAAACGTGGGGGCCCGGCACGGTACTGATGTGTGCATGAGTAACGACGGGGGAGCCTCCTACGGGCCGTACGAACCCACCAGCTTCGGCCTTCAGCCACCACAACGACCGGGAGCACCGGGAATACCGGAACAATCCGGCCAACAGGGCGGCCCTCATCCCGGCAACCCGCACCCCGGCAATCCGTACGCCCAGCCCGCCCCCCAAGCCATGCCCGCCCAGGCCGTGCCCCACCAGCCGGCCGGGTCCGAGCCGGGCGCGGGCCGGCTGATCGCGAACCGCTACCGGCTGCTCGCCAAGCTCGGCCACGGCGGCATGGGCACGGTGTGGCGCGCCAAGGACGAGACGGTGGACCGTGAGGTCGCCGTGAAGGAGCCGCGCCTCCCCGACCACCTGCCGGAGCGCGAGCGCGCCAACGCCTTCGAGCGGATGCGCCGCGAGGCGCGCGCCGCGGCCCGCCTCGACCATCCGGCCGTGGTCAACGTCCACGACGTGGCGGTCGAGGACGGCCAGCCGTGGATCGTGATGGAGCTCGTGCAGGGCCGTTCCCTGGGCGCCGCGCTCCAGGAGGGCACGCTCGGCGCCCGCGACGCCGCGCGCGTCGGCCTGGAGGTGCTGAACGCGCTGGACGCCGCGCACCAGGCGGGCATCTTGCACCGCGACGTGAAGCCGGACAACGTCATGCTCGGCCGCCACGACCGCGTCGTCCTCACCGACTTCGGCATCGCCCAGATCGAGGGCGAGACCAATCTGACGGACACCGGTGGCTTCGTCGGCTCCCCCGAATTTATCGCGCCGGAGCGGGTGTTGGGCCAGCGGCCCGGACCGGCGTCCGACCTCTGGTCGCTGGGCGTCGTCCTGTACGCCGCGACCGAGGGCGTCTCGCCCTTCCGCCGCAACAACACCCCCGCGACGCTCCAGTCCGTCCTGAACGCGACCCCCGCCGCGCCCGCGTCCGCCTCCGGTCCGCTCGCCGAGGCGATCAACCGACTGCTGGCCAAGGACCCGGCCCACCGCCCGAACGCCGCGCAGGTCCGCACCCTCCTGGAGGAGGCGTCCAGGCCTCCGCAGCCGGCACCGACACAGGTCGTCACGGTCGCGGGCGACGGCGGTGGCGCGGGGCAGCGGGGCAAGGGTGTCTTCCTGAGCCGCAAGGCCCTGGCGGTCGTCGCGGGTGTGGTCGTCGCGGCCGTGGCCGCCGGGGTCCTGGTGGCGGTGGACCCCTTCGGCGGCTCGGACGCCGGGGGCTGGAAGAAGCACGAGGCGAAGGTGGTCGCCGCCACGGTCGCCGCCCCCGAGGGGTATGTGGAGAGCAAGCCGGAGGACCCCGACACGGACAAGTCCTGGGTCAGGTACACCGATCCCAGCGGCGCCGTCTTCATCACACTCGACCTCGCGGAGAAGGGGAACACCTCGCTGGAGGTCGCGGGGACGGCGGCGGCCCAGGCGTACGCCGACGCGGAGAGGTTCGAGGAGAGCGGCGAGACGTCGTTCAGTCACATGGCCGGCGAACCCGCTCCCGTCGTCAAGACGAAGGAGACGAAGTACCAGGACCGGAGCGCCGCAGAGAACACGGTCACGTACACCGACTCGCAGACCGAGCTGCCGCACGAGGCCAAGATCCTCTACTACCGGACCAAGTCCGGTGACATGTACCGGCTGTGGATCGACTATCCCGGCAAGGGCGACTTCACCGCCCGCGGCCGCGAGGTCGCCGCGACCGCCATCGCGGACCTGGAGCTCGACAAGCTCTGAACACCTGGCACTCGACAAGCTCTGAAAACTGCTCAGAAGCCCGTCCCGCTGGTGACAACGCCCTGATCAGCGGCTTTGTCGCCAGCAATCACTGGCGTGGTGGGAGTGACCGGTGAAGCCCATTACCGATGGGTACCCAAAAGCCTGACGTGGGCCTACTCTCACGAGCATGACGGACTCGCAGGCCATCGCAGCGCCCCTCGGCACGAACCCGACCGCCCCTGCCCCCGAAGGCGCGCGCACCGCCGCCGACGTGGTCACGCCCGAGCTGATCGCCCAGCTCACCCGTGACGTCATCGGGTCGGGGCGGACGGCCAACCACACGCCGCTCACCGGCGAGAAGCTGGCCGACCTGCCCGAGTCCACCCCCGAGGACGTGGCCACCGCCTTCCAGCGGGCCCGCACCGCCCAGATCGCCTGGGCCAGGACCCCCGTGAAGCAGCGCGCCGCCGTCCTGCTCCGCTTCCACGACCTGGTGCTCCAGCGCCAGGCCGAGGTCCTCGACCTGATACAGCTGGAGACCGGCAAGTCCCGGCTGCACGCGCACGAGGAGATCCAGGCCGTCGCGGTCGCCGCCCGGCACTACGGCCGCAAGGCCCCCGCCTATCTGAGCCCGAAGCGGCACACCGGCGTCGTCCCGACCCTCACCAAGGTCACCGAGAACCGCCAGCCGCGCGGCGTCGTCGGCCAGATCGCCCCCTGGAACTACCCGTTCGAGCTCTCCATCGGCGACGCGCTGCCCGCCCTCGTCGCGGGCAACGCCCTCGTGATGAAGCCCGACACGGAGACCTGCCTGACCGCCCTGTGGGCCCGCGACCTCATCATCGAGGCGGGCCTGCCGTCGGAGGTCTTCCAGGTCGTCCTCGGCGAGGGCCCCGTCGTCGGCCCCGAGGTCGTCAAGCACGCCGACTACGTCTCCTTCACCGGCTCCACCCGCACGGGACGCGAGGTCGCGCAGGGCGCCGCCGCGCGCCTGGTCGGCGTCTCGCTCGAACTCGGCGGCAAGAACGCCATGCTGGTGCTGCACGACGCCGACATCGACAAGGCCGCGTCGGGCGCGGTGCGCGCCTGCTTCTCCTCCGCCGGCCAGCTGTGCATATCCATCGAGCGGTTGTACGTCCACGAGTCGATCGCGGACGAGTTCGTGGCGCGCTTCGCCGAGCGCACGAAGGCGATGCGGCTCGGCAAGTCCCTCGCGTACGGCGCCGACATGGGCTCCCTCGTCGGCGAACGGCAGCTGGAGACGGTGACCCGGCACGTCGAGGAGGCCGTCGCCAAGGGCGCCACGCTCGTCGCGGGCGGCGTCGCGCGCCCGGACATCGGCCCCTACTTCTTCGAGCCGACGATCCTGGACGGCGTCGAGGCCCCGATGGCCGTCTGCACCGAGGAGACCTTCGGCCCGGTCGTCTCCATCTACCGCTTCACGGACGAGAACGAGGCGGTCGAGCTCGCCAACGCCACACCGTACGGCCTGAACTCCTCGGTCTGGACGAAGGACGGCAGCCGCGGCCGCAAGCTCGCCGCCCGCCTGCGCACCGGCACGGTCAACGTCAACGAGGGCTACGCACCCGCCTACGGCAGCGTGCAGTCCCCTATGGGCGGCATGAAGGAGTCCGGCCTCGGCCGCCGGCACGGCTCCGAGGGCATCCTCAAGTACACCGAGGCACAGACCGTCGCCACCCAGCGCATCATGCCGCTCGCCCCGTCCTTCGGCCTGGACGACGAGAAGTACGCGGCGTTCATGACCACGAGCCTCAAGGTCATGAAGGCGCTCCGACTGCGTTAGCAGCACCCCGCCAGGGGCGCGGGGAACTGCGCGAGCAACCACAGACGGCCCGCGGGCAATTTGACGAGGAGAGTCGATGTCACAGGAGAGCTCTGCCCAGAACCGGGTGGGCGACGACGCTTCGTACGACTACGACGTCATCGTCGTAGGTTCAGGGTTCGGCGGCGCCGTATCCGCGCTGCGGCTGACGGAGAAGGGCTACCGCGTCGGCGTGCTCGAAGCGGGCCGCCGCTTCACGCGCGCGACGCTGCCCAAGAACTCCTGGGACCTGAAGAACTACCTGTGGGCCCCCGCGCTCGGCCTCTTCGGCATCCAGCGCATCCACCTGCTCGGCAACGTGATGGTGCTCGCGGGCGCCGGGGTCGGCGGCGGCTCGCTGAACTACGCCAACACCCTCTACGTACCACCCGAGCCGTTCTTCAAGGACCCGCAGTGGAAGGACATCACGGACTGGCAGGCCGAACTGCACCCCTACTACGAGCAGGCCAAGCGCATGCTCGGGGTGCGGCTCAACCCGACGACGACGCCGTCGGACGTCCATCTGAAGGCCGCCGCCCAGGAGATGGGGGTCGGCGACAGCTTCCACATGGCGCCCGTCGGTGTCTTCTTCGGTGACAAGGACGACGCGGACGGCCGTTCAACGACCCGCCCCGGCACGGAAGTTCCCGACCCCTACTTCGGTGGTGCGGGGCCCTCCCGCACGGCCTGCACCGAATGCGGCGAGTGCATGACGGGCTGCCGGCGCGGCGCGAAGAACACCCTCAACGAGAACTACCTCTACCTGGCGGAGAAGGCGGGCGCGGTCGTCCACCCGATGACGTCGGTCGTCGCCGTCACCGAGGACTCGCAGGGCGGTTTCGCCGTCTCCACCCTGCCCACGGATGACAGGCGCAAGGGCCGGGGCCGGACGTTCCGCGCCCGCAAGGTGGTCGTCGCCGCCGGTACGTACGGGACGCAGACGCTCCTGCACCGCATGAAGGACACCGGCCTGCTGCCGCACCTGTCGAAGCGGCTCGGCACGCTCACCCGCACCAACTCCGAAGCGCTGGTCGGCGCCCAGACCACCGACCGCCGCTACCGCAAGCGCCACGGCGTCGAGAAGGTCGACTTCACCAAGGGCGTCGCGATCACCTCGTCGATCCACCCGAACGCCACCACCCACATCGAGCCCGTCCGCTACGGCAAGAAGTCCAACGCCATGGGCAGCCTGACCGTGCTCCAGGTCCCGTACAGCGTCAAGGGCGGCAAGGCGCGCGTCGCGGGATGGCTCGGCAACGTCACCCGCCACCCCTCGCTCCTGCTCCGCTCCCTCTCCAACCGCCGCTGGTCGGAGCGGACCATCATCGGCCTGGTGATGCAGACGCTCGACAACTCCCTGACGACGTACCGCAAGGAGAAGGGCATCGGGAAGGGGCTGCTCACCGCCCGTCAGGGCCACGGCGCGCCCAACCCCGACCAGATCCCCGAGGCCACCCGGGCGGCGACGATCCTCGCCAAGGAGATCAACGGCTTCGCGGGCTCCAACATCGGCGAGCTCATGGGCACCCCGCTGACCGCGCACTTCCTCGGCGGCTGCCCGATCGGCGACTCGCCGGAGACGGGCGTCATCGACCCCTACCACCGGCTCTACGGGCATCCCGGCATCTCGGTCGTCGACGGCGCCGCGGTCTCCGCGAACCTGGGCGTGAACCCGTCCCTGACGATCACCGCGCAGGCCGAGCGCGCGATGTCGTTCTGGCCCAACAAGGGCGGCGAGGACCCGCGTCCGGCGCAGGGCGAGCGGTACGTGCGGCTCGCGGCCGTCGAACCGAAGACCCCGGCGGTCCCCGCGGACGCGTTCGGCGCGCTGCGGCTGCCGTTCCTCGGGATGCCGGCGGTGCCGCCGAGGCCCGCGGAGTAACGGCCCGCGTGCGTCCGGGTGTGCCCGGACACACGTAAGTCCCCGGACACACGTAAGGACCTGCGCCCCCCTCCGAGCGCAGGTCCTTCCGCGTGATCAAGTGCCGCGTTACGCGGCGGTGTCGGCCTTGCGGCGGCGTACGGCGAACATCGCGCCCGCCCCCGCGACGACGGCGATGCCGCCCACGAGGGCGACGGTCGGCAGCACCGAGCTGGAGCCGGTCTCGGCGAGGCTGCCCGTGTCACCGGTGGTACCGGCGGCCGGGGACGCGCTGGCGCCGCCCTGCGGGGACTTCTCGGCGGTCGGCGTCGGCGACGGCTTCGCCGGGGTGCGGGTGGCCGTGCCGGGGGTCTCGTCGGTGTCGCCCGACTTGACGATGTGGATCGGCTGGTAGTCGTCCGAGTTGTGGGTGCAGTTCTCCTCGGCGTTGAGGTATCCGCCGAGGCCGACCGCGTAGCCCTTGCCGGTCGGGGCCTTGGAGTCGATGTCGACCCGCAGCTTCACGTCGACCTGCTCGTCGGGGCCGAGGTCGGTGACGTCGAAGGCGAGGCCGCCGTTCACATCGCCGTCGATCGTCTTCCAGGCACCGGTCTTGGCGTCGTAGTACTGGAGGTCGGCGTGGCTGCCGAGCCGGTCCTCGTCGTCCTTGCCGTACGAGAAGTCGTTGACGGCCGCGATCCACTTGACCTCGCCGAGCTCCTCGTCGCTGGAGTTGGTGAGGGACAGCTCGAACCGGTGCCAGCCGCTGCCCTTGACGATCTTCTTGGGCAGGCCGACCAGGTCGACCTCCAGCTCGGACTCGGTGTCCACGCCGTCGTCGTCGACCGGGCAGTCGACCGGCTCCTCCGCCTCCCCGTCCTCCAGCTCCTCGTCGTCGAGGTCCTCGTCCTTGATGTCGTCGAGGACGTCGTCGTCCTTCGCGGGCTTCGGGGGCTTCGCGGGCTGCGCGGTCTTCCCGGGCTTCGAGGGCGGCGTGGACGTCGGCTTGCCCCCCGGCTCGCCCGTTTCCTTGTCCTTGTCCGTGTCGGTCGCGGGCGGAGTGGAGGTGGCCGTGCCCGTGGGCGTCCCGGTCGGCGTGGGCGTCCCGGAGGGCGTCGTGGCCGACGTGGCGGAGCCGGCCTCTTCGGTCGCGAAGGAGGCCGGGGCCGAGAGCAGCGCGAGCGGAGCCAGGGCAGCCGTAGCGGCCGCGGCAGCCATGGCACGACGAAGCTTCATGAAGACCTCAGGAAGTCCGGGCGCGCTGCCCGTCGGGGCAACACGGAGGTGGAGGCGTCCGAGGTGGGGACGCGGTTGTGGCCGTTGTTACGCATGCATGACCTGCGATCCCCGCGAATGGTTGTCCTCGACCTCACGGAATTCTTATGTGGGGTGGATCACAGCGCTTGTGCTGTCGTGAACGGGTGCCGTAGGAAGCCAGGGAGCTACGGAAGCTACGACAGCTACGACAGCTACGACAGCGACGGATGCAAGGGGAGGGGACAGCGTGGCCATACCCGACGAGGTGTGGGAGAGATTCGAGAACGACAGCGAGCGGGCGATCCGCTCGTCCGCGCCGAAGGAGCCGTCCGCGCGGGCGCGCATGGTGGCCGAGAGGCTGCGGCGCCTCGACGAGGAGGCCGCGCGCCGACGGATCGAGGAGGCGGGGCGGTTCCGCCGCAGGCGCGCGAAGCGGGAGGCCGCGAGCGAGCGGTGGCGGCCGGACGACTGGCGGGCGGCGCCGACGGGTCCGCGGCGCAGCGGGCGGTCCGAGCGCAGCCGCAGGGTGTGGAGCGTGGTGATCGTCATCGGCGGCATGGCCCTCGCGATCGTACTGCTCAGTCCATTCCGCTTCTGGCTCTGGGGCTGGTGAGGGCGGCGCGCGGAACCAGAATGGATCTTCCCCCGTCGTAGAAGTGCAAGCGGTGACAAGCAGGGAAGCCTTCGGGGGAAACAGAACGTGAAGTCAGCTGTGTCGCGTGTCGTGGTGGCCGTCTCGGTCGTGGCGGCTCTCGGAGCGAGCGCCGCGTGCAGCGGCAGCGGTGACGATGACGCCGAGAAGCCGGCGAAGCCGCGTGCCGGCGCGGCCTCCGCCGCGCTGGAGAAGGCGGCTCTCGCCGCGGGGGATGTCAAGGGCTACAAGGTCGAGACGCCCAAGAAGAGCGCGCGGGCGAAGGGGGCCGTCCCTGCCGGGAAGTCGTCGCCCACGGAGTGCGCCCCGCTCGCCGCGATGCTCGGCTCCGGTTCCGGTTCTGGTTCCGCATTGGGTTCCGGTTCTGGTTCTGGTTCTGGTTCCGGTTCCGGTTTTGGTGGCTCGGTGAAGGCGAAGGCGCACGTCGTCCGCGTCCTGACGCCGACCGACGGCGCGCGCTCCACGACGACGGGCGTCGAACTGGCCTCCTTCACCGAGGCCGATGCCGAGCGAGCGATGGAGGCCCTGCGCACGGCGTCGACGTCCAAGAAGTGCTCCGCCTTCCGCGTCGGCGAGCAGCGCTACCTCGGCGTGAAGTCGCTGCCGGCCCCGGAGGGCGGTGGCGACGAGGCCGTTTCGTACAAAATCGTCCATCGCACGGGTCAGTTCACGCTGCGGGACAGCGTCACGGTCGTGCGCAGCGGCTCGACGCTCGCGGTCTTCGACGCGTCGAACCTGTACGACCCGGAGGGCGTGCAGCGCGACAAGGAGGACGCGAAGGACGGCATGGGCGGCATGGAGGATTTCGAGACGCCCACGGCGGACGAGGACCCGAAGGTGCCCGCCGAGATCGTCGACGCGCAGCTCGGCAAGGTCTGACCGAGAGGTCTGACCGAACTCACACGCGCCGCGTACAACCTTTCCAGCGGTTTCCGATCGTTACGGAAAACGCTGGTGGCAGGCGTGCGTTTGCCGCTTTCATGTCGCCTCGGCGCGGGCCGTCGCCCGCGGCGTGAAACTGAAGGCAGGAAACGAACAACGTGAAGTCATCTGTGTCTCGGGCCATCATGGCCGCGTCCGTCACGGTCGCGCTGGGCCTGACCGCAGCCTGTGGCAGCGACAGCGGCAACGGCGGCGACAGCGGCAAGAAGGCGTCGGAGAAGCCCGCCGCGGGGAAGCCGGCCGCGAAGAAGCCGGCCGTGCTGACCACCGCCGACCTGGAGAAGGCGGCGCTCGTCAAGGGCGACCTGAAGGGCTACAAGGTCGAGAAGATGTCCGCGGCGGACATGCCCGCGCAGACCGTGCCCGCGGACCCGGCCGCTTGCCAGCCGCTCGCCGACATGTTCATGTTCGCCGGCCGGCCGGCGGCGGAAGCCCGCGTCGGCCGGACCGTGACCAGCACCGACGAGATGGACGCCACCGTCATCTCGTTCGCGCTGCTCGCCCATGAGCAGGCCGGCGCGGAGAAGGTCATGGACGGCCTGCGGACGGCCACGAAGAAGTGCACCTCGTACGAGCACGCGGACTCCGAGTACCGCGCCGTCACCGCCCTGAGCGCCCCGAAGGCGGGCGACGAGGCCGTCTCGTACAAGCTCGTGGGCGACATCGAGGGCCAGAAGACGCCGATGAGCTTCACCGTCGTGCGCAGCGGGTCGACGGTCGCGGCCTTCTACTCGATCAACCTGCTCAAGCCGAAGAAGTTCGGCGTGCCGACGGAGATCGTCGAGGCGCAGGTGAACAAGTTGGAGAAGACGAGCAAGTAGCCGAGGCCGGGCCTGCGGGTCAGGTGGGGCCTGCGGGTCAGGTGGGGCCGGCGGCCCAGGTGGGGCCGGCGGCTCGGGTGGGGGTGGAGCGAAGGGCCCCGCGGGACGGATCCGCGGGGCCCTTGGCGGTCGGCACCGACGTCAGGGCTGCGTCGGGGCCTCGGAGCGGCGCCGGGGGGGAGTACGCCGCTTGGTCGAGGTGCCGGTGGCCGACCCGGCGCACAGGGGGCGCTCGCGTGGTATCGACCAATGGCAATGAAGCTGTGGACGGAGGACGTGCGGTCCGCCCTTCTACGCATCGTGCTGGAAGTGCTGTTGGCTGCGCAACCGTTTCGACCCACTTCTGTTTCGACCCACTTCCGCAGGGGAAGGGCCGGGGATCCTGCTCGCGCCAGGGACGGGGTTCGGGACGGCGTCGGGGACGGAGGCCGGCCGGCTCCGGGCGTCCCCGGAACCGACCGTTCTCTTGGGTGACCGGGCTGCTGTCCCCTGCCGTCCGGTCACATCACTGGAGTGAGGTCCCACGGCGCGAGGACGCAATCCTCACGCCTCATCCCTCCAGCGGAGCCACGCGTGGTTCTTACGGGCCCGCACCTGGCTGACACGGACACCGGGACCAACGAGGCCCGCCCGGAACCGGTCACGCGCCGTACGGGTGAGAACCGACCCGAACTCGTGCGCGGGGCCGGACCGCGCGGGTCAGACGCGGCCCCGGCACAGTTCGAGGAGCGTCATCGCGAGCGTCGTGCCGGGCTTGCCGAGCGCGTCCCTGTAGTGGCCGAGGATCTCCATCTCGCGGGAGAGGTTCACGCGGCGGCCGCCGGAGGTCATACGTGCTTCCTGGATGACGGCCGACACGGCCATGCGTTCCTGTACGAGGCCGATGATCCGGTCGTCGAGCGCGTCGATCCGCTCCCGGGCGTTCTCGATCACGTCGGCGGCCTCGGGGGTCCGGGCGCCGGTCTTGTCCGCGGCGGCGGTCGTGGTCGTCATGGCGGCGGTCGTGGTCGTCATGTGGGGTCTCCTTGTCGGAAGAGGTGCCCCGGAGCGGCAGGACCCGCGTACGACAGAGCGCCCCGGGCCTTGTCGGCCCGGGGCGCCCGGTAAGTCGCTTGTCGGTGGGATCAAGCAGCTCGACCATGGCAGCCGGCAGGCCGGTTGCCATAGGTAAAGAGGAAGCTGAGGTGCTTGGTCACGGGATCAGTATGCCCCCACGCGCGCGTGCCGGGTCAATCCGGACTCCGTACGGCTCGGATACTGAGACGGCTTCTGATCCTCCCCTGAGACGGCTCCCGATCCGCGGGGGCGCCGTCGGATACGACGAAGGCGTCGCGCCGAGACCGTTAGAATTGACAAACACAGACCCCCTGCTCACGCACGAGCCTCTGCTCACGCACCGCTCAAGCTCAACGCCGGAAGGCCGCCGCCGTGCCATCAGCGCCCCCCGCTGCCGCCGCTCCCGACACCGTTCTGGTCGTCGACTTCGGAGCGCAGTACGCCCAGCTCATCGCCCGTCGCGTCCGTGAGGCCCGCGTCTACAGCGAGATCGTGCCGAGCACGATGCCCGTCTCCGAGATGCTCGCCAAGAAGCCCGCCGCCATAATCCTGTCCGGCGGCCCTTCCTCGGTGTACGCGGAGAACGCGCCGGCCGTCGACCGGCAGCTCTTCGAGGCCGGCGTCCCCGTCTTCGGCATGTGCTACGGCTTCCAGCTGATGGCCACCACCCTCGGCGGCACGGTCGACAACACGGGCGCCCGTGAGTACGGCCGCACCCCGCTGGCCGTCTCCAAGGCCGGCTCCACTCTCTTCGAGGGCACCCCCACCGAGCAGTCCGTGTGGATGTCGCACGGCGACGCGTGCAGCGCCGCACCCGAGGGCTTCACGGTCACCGCGTCCACGGACGTCGTGCCGGTCGCCGCCTTCGAGGACGACGAGAAGAAGCTGTACGGCGTGCAGTACCACCCCGAGGTGATGCACTCCACGCACGGCCAGCAGGTCCTGGAGCACTTCCTCTACCGCGGCGCCGGCCTCAAGCCGAACTGGACGACCGGCAACGTCATCGACGAGCAGGTCGCCGCAATCCGCGAGCAGGTCGGCAACAAGCGCGCGATCTGCGGCCTCTCCGGCGGCGTGGACTCCGCGGTCGCCGCTGCGCTCGTGCAGAAGGCCATCGGCTCGCAGCTCACCTGCGTCTACGTCGACCACGGCCTGATGCGCAAGGGCGAGACCGAGCAGGTCGAGAAGGACTTCGTCGCCGCGACCGGCGTCAAGCTGAAGGTCGTCGACGCCCAGGAGCGGTTCCTGAACGCCCTCGCCGGGGTCAGCGACCCCGAGGAGAAGCGGAAGATCATCGGGCGCGAGTTCATCCGTGTCTTCGAGCAGGCCCAGGCGGAGATCGTCGCCGAGGCCCCCGGCGACCAGCCGGTCGAGTTCCTGGTCCAGGGCACCCTCTACCCCGACGTGGTCGAGTCCGGCGGCGGCACCGGCACCGCGAACATCAAGTCCCACCACAACGTGGGCGGGCTCCCCGAGGACCTCGAGTTCCAGCTCATCGAGCCGCTGCGCAAGCTGTTCAAGGACGAGGTCCGGATGGTCGGCGCCGAGCTCGGCCTGCCGGACGAGATCGTCCAGCGCCAGCCCTTCCCCGGCCCCGGCCTGGGCATCCGCATCGTCGGCGAAGTCACCAAGGACCGCCTCGACCTGCTGCGCGAGGCCGACGCCATCGCCCGCGAGGAGCTGACGGCGGCCGGTCTCGACCGGGAGATCTGGCAGTGCCCCGTCGTGCTGCTCGCGGACGTCCGCAGCGTCGGCGTCCAGGGCGACGGCCGCACCTACGGCCACCCGATCGTCCTGCGCCCCGTCTCGTCCGAGGACGCCATGACGGCCGACTGGACCCGCATGCCGTACGACGTCCTCGCGAAGATCTCGACACGCATCACGAACGAGGTCGCCGACGTGAACCGCGTCGTCCTCGACGTGACGTCGAAGCCGCCGGGGACCATCGAGTGGGAGTGACCCCGAGGGGCTGAGGTCCCGGGGCCTCGGGCCTGAAGGGTTTTCCGTACGCTTCCTGCTGAGCGCCGGTGCCGCCATTTCCGAACGGAGTGGCGGCACCGGCGCTCTCACGTCCGCCGGGTCGTGCGGACCGGGGCGCCCGGCTTCCACAACTGCACCGCCAGGTACTTCTCGTCCTCGATGTACGTGCGGACCACCTCCGTCAGCTCGGTGCGGAAGAGGTGGAAGGCGTCCGGGTCCGGCGGATTCACCGATTCCGTGTACCGCGCCACGGCCTCGGGGTCGCGCACCTCCACCGCCCGCCCCGCCACGCGCACGTCGCCGCCCGCCATCCCCGTGCCCGGGCCGGGGTTGGCCTGCAACGCGAAGCGCGGGTCCCGGCGCAGGTCGAGCGCCTTGACCGAGCCCGGCATCATGCCGAGCCACAACTCCCCGTGCAGGAAACGGACTTCCAGCCCGGTGGTGCGCGGCGACCCGTCCTTGCGGAGCGTCGCGAGGATGTGGTGGGTGAACGCGCCGAAGCGCTCCTCGACGGTCGCGGCCAGCTCCGGCTCCGCTGCGGCGAAGGCTTCCCAGTTGACTTCCTCGTTGAATGGCATGTGTCCAGTCTTCCGCCGATACCGGACACCTTCTGTCGCCTTTTAGCGAACCGTTGATCGCGCCGCGCCTCTGTCCTCCTTGGCTCCCCACCGGTAACTTCCGCCCCGTACAGCCAGGGATGGAGGACACATGCAGGCGCCCACACCGATACCCGTCGAACGGTTGCAGTTCGCGATGCCGCCCGTCCACGAGTCCGTGACGGACGAACGCCGCCACCGCAAGGAGAGGCTCGCCGGCGCGCTGCGGATCTTCGGCCGCTTCGGGTACGAGGACGGGGTCTCCGGCCACATCACCGCGCGCGACCCGGAACACACCGACTGCTTCTGGGTGAACCCCTTCGGCATGCCCTTCAAGCACGTCACCGTCGGCGACCTCGTCCTCGTCAACGCCGCGGGGCAGGTCGTCGAGGGGCGCCATCACGTCAACCAGGCCGCGTTCACCGTCCACGCCCAGGCCCACCTGGCGCGGCCCGACGTGGTCGCCGTCGCCCACTGCCACTCGCTGCACGGCCGCGCGCTCTCCACACTCGGCGAACTCCTGGACCCGATCACCCAGGAGGCCTGCGCCTTCTACGAGAACCACGCGCTGTACGACGGCTACACCGGGGTCGTCGTCGACGCCGAGGAGGGCCGCAGGATCGCGGCCGCACTGGGCGACCACAAGGCGGTCATCCTGCGCAACCACGGCCTGCTCACCGTCGGGGACTCCGTCGACGCCGCCGCCTGGTGGTTCATCTCCATGGAACGCTCCTGCCAAGTCCAGCTGAGCGCGCGGGCCGCCGGCCGGCCCGTGCTGATCGGCCACAAGCAGGCGGTGCAGACCCGCGAGCAGCTCGGCAGCGATCTGGTCGCGTGGATCAACTACCAGTCCCTGTGGCAGGACATCAGCCGCAGCGAACCGGACCTGCTGACCTGACCCGGCCGTCAACGCCGGGCCGGGCCATTCACCCCCACTGACCTGACCCCGGCAGTTCGTTCGCCCTTCAGTGCGGCACAATTCGCTCTCTCTGCAAGGAAGTTCGCATGGGCCCCCAGGGGCTTCGAGGGTGGGAGAGGCGGCGTACGCGGTGGCAGTGCAGGAGGCGGGGCAGGGCGTGCACGGGGGTGGCTGCACATGCGGCGGCTGCCCGCACGGGGCGCGCGAGGGGCACCGGAGAGCCGTGGCCGCGTTCCTCGCCAAGCGGGACGAACTCGCCTCCGGGCAGGGGCTCCCGGCGGCCGTCGCCCACTCGGCGGGCGCCTCACGGCAGTGGGTGTCGGACGAGCTGACGCAGTCCGCGCACACCGTCGCCGAGCGCGGCAGGGCCGAGGGCGAGGCCTGGATGCGACGGCTCTGGACGCGCACACTCTGCGTCGTCTGGATCTCCTTCGGCGTGCTGCTCCTCGTCCAGGCGCTCACCGCGATCGGCGCCGGCTGGTCGGACGCGCGGGCGGCCGGGCTCCTCGCGGCCCTCGTCGTGGGCGGGCTGCTGACCGGCGCGGCATACACCCACCGTGCGCGCGGCGGAGTCCTCGCGCCGGTGATCGGCGAGGACAACCGGCTCTCCACATCGCGCGCCGTGGCCGCCGCCTGGGTGCTCCTCGTCGTCTTCGCGGTGCTCGTCCTCGCGGGCGAACTGGCCGCCGCCTCGGACCACCGGCAGCGCGACGAACTGATCGCCGGCCTCGACCTGGCCCGCGCCGCCGGAACGGTGACCGTCCTCGCCGTGGTGTGCGCGGTCGCCGTCCTGGTACGCAGAGTCGTCGGCCTGCGCGTGCTCGGCCAGCGCCTGCAGAAGGTGCGCGCGGACCGGCCGCGGGCCGCCGACCCACTCACGGACGACGAGGGGCGCGGCAGCTTCAGCGACGCGCAGTACGTCCTGGTCAACGCCGTCGCCGTGATCTTCACCGCCGTACGCCTCGCGCGGCGGCCCGAGCAGCTGCCCGACCTGCCGTGGGGTCTCGCCCTGCTCGTGCTGGTGTCCGCCGCGACATATCTGGCGGGGAAGTACTCCGAAGGCGGCCGTCCCGTGATCCTCTCCGTCGTCCGCGCCCGCGAGGCCGGTGACCTCGACGCACCCATCCGCACCGGCGACGACATCGAGATCCGCGGCGCGGGCTTCGTCCCGCCCGGAGCCGGGGACGCGGACCGGCTCGCCCGCACGGTCGTCCGCATCGGCACCGTGCACGTCCACGTGCCGCTCGTGCCCGTGCCGGGCGGCTTCGCCAACCCGACCGACGCCACGCTGACCGTGCCCGTCCCCGTCGACGTCGAGCCCGGCCGCGTCGATGTCCAGGTCGTCACGGCCGCGGGCGTCGAGACGAACCGCGTCACGATCGATGTCACAGACTGAACCATCTGTCTCCCCCTCTTTGTCCGCATCCCGGCCCGTGACCGTGACCCGTGCCCCTGCTGTTCTGTGGCCTGTGTCCCGTGTAGTGAAATCCGCTGCACATGGGTGAGCAGCAGCGCCCCTTCGTACGTATCGTCGGAAGACGGGACCATGCGAGAGGCGGCGGAGTGCCATGGCGCACGGCATACGTACGGACAGCCCCACCCACCACGTCAGGCGTGCCGACTGGCGGGACTCCGCCACCCGCTACGCCCTGCTCCCCCTACGGATCTTCCTGGGCGTCACCTTCATCTACGCCGGCCTGGACAAGCTCACCGACAGCACCTTCATGCAGGCGAGCGGCGCAGGCTCGATCGGCGCCCAGATGGAGGGCGTCCGGGACATCTCCGCGATCCCCCCTCTCGTCGACATGTCCCTCAAGAGCCCCGTCGGCTTCGGCTACGCCATCGCCCTGGGCGAGCTGGCCGTCGGCATCGGCACACTCATCGGCCTGTTCGCCAGGGTCGCGGCGCTCGGCGGCGCGCTCATCTCGCTGAGCCTCTGGCTCACCGTCAGCTGGCAGGAGACGCCTTACTACTACGGCAACGACCTGGCGTACCTGATGGCGTGGCTGCCACTGGTGCTCGCCGGAGCCGCTGTCTTCTCCGTCGACGCCCTGCGCGCCGCCCGCCGCGATGGGAACGGACCGGGACCGGGCGAGGGCGTGTCCTAGTCCTGCCGCTGGTCCTTGGCGCCGCAGGAGCGGCCGGCCGGGTGGGCGGCGCCCCTCCGACGTATCCCGTTCCGACGTATCCCGGTGATCGCCGCCGTCACGCCCGCGAGGAACAGACCGGCCATGAGGAGCGGCAGCGCGACGAACCAGGGCGCGTCCCAGGCTCCGCCCGCGTCGCCCGCGTACACGACGGCGACCAACAGCAGGAAGAGGCCTGCCACCAGCTTTCCGGGGTGGAATTCATGACGTAGCACGGGTCACCTTCGCTTGTCCGACGCCGACTTCGAGGCGCAGATCGATCGTGCCGCCGTCCTTGCTGCCCGCGGGCGGCCGCAGCGTCACCTTCTTCTCCCGGCCCGGAGCGATGTCCAGGTCCTTGTTCTTGTCGTCCGGCAACACGATGTCGCCGACGCCCACCTCCGCGTCGAGCCGCACGGTGGCGTCCTTCGGCACGATCACCCGGAGGTCGCCCGCGCCGACCTCGGCGCCGGTCTCGAGCGTCTTTCCCTTACCGATCTCGACCTTGCTCAGATCGAGCGTGCCCCTGCCGAGCCCCACCTCGTACTGCGGCCGGACGTCCGCCACGGCCGTGGGTATCCAGTCCGCGCGGGCGTAGTGCGTCGTGATGTTCTTCGGCAGGGCCGCCGAGGCGGCGAGGAGACCGGCGGTGAGCACCGCCAGCACGATCGACCCCGCGCCGGTGCGCCCGAGGAAGGCGCTGACCGCGATACCTAGGCCGAACACCGCCAGCGCGCATGCGAGACCGGCCTGAAGCGTCGTGCCGAGCGGGTGCTCCTCCCAGGTCAGGCTGGTGCCGAGGCCACCCGCGAGGAGAGCGAACAGGAACACCCAGCCACCGATCCAGCGCGGCCCGCTGGGCTGCGGCGCCGGGTCGGCCGCCGCCGTCTCCCTGCGGGGCATACCGCGGTGGTGGCTCGCCGGCTGATAGCCGATGTCGAGGCCTTCGGGGCCCCAGAAGTAGCCCGAGATCCCGTCGTGCGTACCGTCCTTGACTATCGGGTCGCGCCACCATGAAGGCCCTCCGGCGACGGGTGGCGCCTTGGCCTCGGGCGGGGCGTCCGCCGCGGCCTGCGCCGTCGCCTGATCGGTGTCGAGGGTGTCACGCTGCTGCGACCAGTACCCCGCGCCCGCGAGGAGCAGGGTCAGGACGGCGGCGAAGGTGAGCGCCCCGCCGTTGTTCAACAAGGTGAGGAAGACGCCGCAGCCGACCAGGGCGAAGAGCACCGCGGTCAGCGCCTGGCCGTCGACCCGGCCGGAGAGGAGCCTGCGCGCCTCGTTCTCCTCCTCGTCCTCGTACGGCACGAAGAGCCAGGCGAAGCCGTAGAAGACCAGGCCGAGGCCGCTCGTTATGGCGAGGACGGCGAGGCCGATGCGGAAGACCACCGGATCCATGTCGCAGTGCCGGCCGAGCCCGGCGCACACGCCGCCGAGCTTCTTCTGCCTGCGGTCGCGGCGGAACTTCCGCTCCTCCGCGGGCAGGGCCGGCGCGTGACCGCCCGCGGGACCGGCCGGCTCGCCGTGCGCGGTGCGCAGGGCATCGCGGATGGCGGCCTCGGTCTCCGTCTCGGCGGGCTGCTGATCTCTCATGCGTCCATGGTGACTGCCGCAGGCCCGCCGCGGCAGTCGGGACGACCCTGGCCGAACCCTGATATCGCCCCTGAGACGGCCCGGGGCGCACCCCTGACAGGGCCGGGGCAGGGGCCGAGATCAGGGAAGTCTCGGGGGTCGACCCTGATGCTCGTGCCCGGGCCCGCGTGTGAGGATCGATGACATGCCGGAAGCCGCTGCCCCGCCCATCGAGGACGTCCGACCGCTGCGCAAGCTCTATCGCAGCGGCGACGGCCGTTGGCTCGGCGGCGTCGCGCGCGGCCTCGCCGGACACCTCGGGCTGCCCGTGATCTGGGTCCGGCTGATCTTCGTCGGGCTGTTCACCGCAGACGGCCTCGGCGCGCTGCTCTATGCGGCGTTCTGGTTCTTCGTCCCGCTCGGGATCGGCGGCGTCGACTCCGAGCGGCCGCCCGCGGCCGTCACCGCCGAGACCACGCCGGACGGCCGCCGAAGACTCGTGGCCCGCAAGCCCGACAAGGGGCAGCTCGTCGCGCTCCTCGCGATGGTCGTCGTCGCCATGGTCTTCGTCGGCAATGTGGACCTGGACGGCTCGACCAAGGCCTATGTCGTCCCGACCCTGCTCGTCGCCGCGGGTGTCGCCCTCGTCTGGCGGCAGGCGGACAACGCCCGCCGGGCGCGCTGGATGGCGGTCGGCCGTCGCAGGCGCACCCTCACCATCGCCCGGTCGGCGGCCGGTGTGCTCCTGGTCGGCGCCGGCGTCTCCGGCATCTTCGTGTTGCAGGGCTCCGCCGCGCACCTCGGCGCCGTGCTGCAGGCCTCGCTCGCCGTGCTCGTCGGCATCGCGCTGCTCGCCGGCCCCTATCTCGTCCGCATGATGCAGGACCTGTCCGAGGAGCGGCTGATGCGCATCCGCGCCCAGGAGCGAGCCGAGGTCGCCGCCCATGTCCACGACTCCGTGCTGCACACCCTCACCCTGATCCAGCGCAACGCGGAGAGCGCCGGCGAAGTGCGCCGCCTCGCCCGCGCCCAGGAGCGGGAGCTGCGGGCCTGGCTCTACAACCCCGAGGGCAGCGGCAAGGACGAGGACGAGGAGCCCGACACCCTCGCCGAGGCGGTCCGCCGCAGCGCCGCCGAGGTCGAGGACAAGCACGGCGTCCCCATCGAGGTCGTCGTGGTCGGCGACTGCCCGCTCGACGAGCCGCTGACCGCACAGATGCAGGCCGCGAGAGAAGCGATGGTCAACGCCGCCAAGTACGGTGGCGAGGGCGGCGCGGTGCAGGTCTTCGCCGAGGTCGAGGAGGACATGGTGTTCGTGTCCGTGCGGGACCGCGGTCCCGGCTTCGATCTGGATTCCGTGCCGGACGACCGCATGGGCGTACGAGAATCGATCATCGGCCGCATGCAGCGCAACGGCGGCACGGCGCGGCTGCGCGCGGTGCCCGGCGGCGGCACGGAAGTCGAGCTGGAGATGGAGAGGACGGCGACGACATGAGCGACGCGACCGGGGCGAGCGAGCCCACGGAGCCGACCGGGACGGACGAGGACGGCGGTGCGGGCGGGCGTCGCGTGCGGGTCGTCCTGGTCGACGACCACCGGATGTTCCGTACCGGAGTGCAGGCGGAGATCGGCCGGACCGACGTCACCGGCGTCGAGGTCGTCGGCGAGGCCGCCGACGTCGACCAGGCGGTCACGGTCATCACGGCCACCCGGCCGGAGGTCGTCCTCCTGGACGTGCACCTGCCGGGCGGCGGTGGGGTGGAAGTCCTGCGTCGCTGTGCGCCGTTGATGGCCGACGCGGAGAGCCCGGTGCGCTTCCTCGCGCTGTCGGTCTCCGACGCCGCCGAGGACGTCATCGGCGTCATCCGGGGCGGCGCCCGCGGCTATGTCACCAAGACCATCACCGGCACCGACCTGGTGGACTCCATCTTCCGTGTGCAGGACGGGGACGCGGTGTTCTCGCCGCGCCTCGCCGGATTCGTCCTGGACGCCTTCGCCTCGACGGACGCGCCCCCGATCGACGAGGACCTGGACCGCCTCACGCAGCGCGAGCGGGAGGTCCTGCGCCTCATCGCGCGTGGTTACGCGTACAAGGAGATCGCCAAGCAGCTCTACATCTCCGTGAAGACGGTCGAGTCGCACGTCTCGGCGGTGCTGCGGAAGTTGCAGCTGTCCAATCGGCATGAGCTGACGCGGTGGGCGACGGCGCGGCGGCTGGTCTGACCGGACGGCGGACGGCGATCGGCGGTGCTCGGGGCTCAGGCAACGCGTGCGGCTCACGCCACGCGTGTGGCCCCCGCGAACGGCATCTGGTCGATGGGTGCGAGCCGCACGGGGGCGCTCGGGTTCGGGGCGTGGATCATCTGGCCGTTGCCGACGTAGAGGCCGACGTGACTGATGCCCGAGTAGAAGAACACCAGGTCCCCGGGGCGCAGTTCGGAGCGGGAGACGCGCTCGCCCGAGGCGATCTGGGCGTAGGTGGTGCGGGGGAGTGCGACGCCCGCCGAGCGGTAGGCGGCCTGGGTGAGCCCTGAGCAGTCGAACGCGTCGGGGCCGGTGGCGCCCCAGACGTAGGGGCTGCCGATGGCCTTGTACGCGTAGGAGATGGCGGACGCGGCGCGGGCGTTGGGGGCCTTGGCGGTGCCCAGGGGGGCGTTCCGGGTGGTTGAGCGGGAGGCGCGGTCGTCTGCTTCCCGGCCGGTGAGTTCCGCGCGCTGCTCGGCGGTGAGCCGGGACAAGAGCCGCTTCGCCTCGGCGAGCTTCCTGGTGATCGTCTTCTTGTGCTTGTTCAGCTCCGCCTGGCGTGCGCGGAGCGCGGTCAGTCGGTCGTCGGCCGCGCCGCGCAGCCGGTCCATCTCCCGGAGCTGCTTCCGCACATCGTGGACGGCGAGGGCCTGGCGGCTGCCGGCCCGGTCGGCGCGTGCCGCGCGGTCCAGGAACTGTGCCGGGTCGGAGGAGAGCGCGAGCTGTACGGAAGGGTCGATGCCGCCTGTGCGGTACTGGGCGGCGGCGTACGAACCGAGGCTGTTGCGGGCGGTGTTGAGCTTCTCCGTCTTGCGGGCCGCCGTGTCGCGCAGCTCGCGGAGTGATTTCTCGGCCTTCTCGGCCTTCTCCATCGCGCCGTTGTACTTCTCGGTGGCTGTCTCCGCCTCGCGGTAGAGCGAGTCGACCTTGGACTTCACCTCGGCGGGGCTGAGCCGGGGGTCCGCGTGTCCCGTGCCGTCCAAGGCGGTGGCCGACGCGGCTCCGGCGAGGGCGAGGGTCGCGGCGGTGCGGGCGGTGCTGCCGCTGAGTGAGCGCTGTCTGGGCTTGCGGTGCGCTGCCACGAAGTGGGGCTCCTCACGTGTCCGGCGGCGGCCCGCACAGGGGGAACGGGCCGCCGCCGGCTTTCTCGGCGGTGGCGACCGACAGCCGTCCAGGTTCGGACGGCGGTTGGGGAGCCGGTCACCTGGTGGAGGACGCTAAACCTGGCTGTCACGGGTTGGTGAGGGATTGTGCGCATCTGGCGGAAGTGGGCGGACAGTGACCGACAACGACCGTGCCGTTCGCCGGACGACGGCCGCTTGGTGCGCGGCCGTGACCGATGGCTCGTTTGCGGCTTGCCCGGCCGGAGCGAGGTGATATGGGGGCGCCTGCCATGCCCGGCCCGAGGCCCGGCTAGGCTCCGGCCTCATGGACCTACTCATCCATCTCTTCGTCGGCCTGCACATCATCGGCATCGCCTCGCTCCTGGGCGGCTTCCTGACCCAGATGAAGCAGATGGGCCAGGGCACCGCGCGCTTCAGCCCCGGAATGCTGCACGGCGCGTTGATCATGCTCGTCACCGGTGTGGTCCTGGTGGGCCTCAACCAGGCGGACGACAACACGGTCAACAACGTCAAGATCGGCATCAAGCTGGCCTTGCTGATCGTGATCCTCGCACTGGTCTACGTGAAGCGGGACGAGGAGAAGGTCGACAAGGGCATGTTCGGTGCGGTCGGCCTGCTGACCACGGCGAACATCTTCATCGCGGTGCTGTGGACCTGAGTTCCGCACCTCTACGCGCGCGGGGGGGGGGGGGGGGGGGGGGGGGGGGGGGGGGGGGGGGGGGGGGGGGGGGGGGGGGGGGGGGGGGGGGGGGGGGGGGGGGGGGGGGGGGGGGG